>NZ_CP062221.1:1917006-2556008 GCF_021590045.1 Cellulomonas palmilytica
AAGGCTCCCGAGCAGTATCCGCAGCTCTCGCCGGCGAGGCGTTCCCACTCCGAGGAGTTCCCCGTCGCGTACATGTACGGGAAGAGGGACATGTAGTACTCGGCGACGGCGGCCGCGTTCTCCTCGGTCGGGGGACCGTCGAGGGCAGCGGGCGGCGTCGGTGCGACGGTGACGTCGGGAAGTCCGACCGTCGGCCTCGGTGACGGGTCGGGCGTCGGGGTCGGGGATGCGGTGGCGTCCGGGGTCGCGGCTGCCGAGGTGGTCGCTGGTGCTTCGGGAGGGCTTGAGGTCCCCGTGTCGGTGCATGCTGCCAGGACGAGACCGGCACCGAATGACGATCGTGGCTACGCGCGCGCGAGTCCTGCCCCCTGAGTGACCCATGGCGGGCAAAGCACCCGAAACGGGCAGGGGGCGGGTGTGGCGCGTACCGGGTTGTGGACAGCGTCGTGCCGGCCGCCCGACACCAGCCACGAGCGCAGACGAGGCGCAGATGACGAGGGCCGGTCACGCGTCGTTGCGTGACCGGCCCTCCGCTGGGAGCGGTCGGTCAGTCCTGGACCTGGACGACCGCCGCGGCGTTGTCGTTGAGGCTGCTGAAGTCCGGCGGGTTGAGCGCCGAGGACACGATGCCGAGGGCGACGAGCACGCCCGTGACGATCCACGCGAGCTTCTTGTGCTGCTCGTAGCCCTGCAGCGTGCGGCCGAACTTGTCCTTCTGGACGCCGGCGAGCACGAGGATCAGGTCGACGAGCGCCCAGATGCCGCAGCCGCCGAGCGTGAAGAGCTTCGCGAGGCCGGTGCCGACCTTGCCGAGGTAGAACCGGTCGACGCCGAAGATGCCGAGGAAGTACGCGAGGAGCCACGTCGCGATGAACGACTTGTCGGACTCACCGACGGGCGCACCGGGGTACACGGGCGGACCCTGCGGGGCGCCGTAGGCGGGGGCACCGTAGACGGGCGCGCCGTAGGTGGGCGCGCCGGAGGGGTACGCCGGCGGCTGGGCCGGGTAGGGCTGGCCGTCGCCGGGGGGCGGCGTCGGGGGGCCGGGGTAGTCCGTGGACACGTGAGCTCCGGTGGTCGTCGGTGGTGCCGCGGACCTGAGCGCCGCAGTCCCGCGGAACCGTAGCGGTCGGTGCGAGCCGCCGTGCGCGGTTCGGGACGCGATCGCGCGACGGTGACCGGATCGTTACCGACGTGCCGGATCTATCCGGCCCGGTGGTCAGCTGCAGTTCGTGGTTGCCGGCTCGCGCGCGAGCCGTGCGCTCGTCCAGGCGACCAGGTCGGCGCCGAGCGGGGAGTCGGCACCCAGCACGTCGAGGTGCGAGCGGCCCTCGTACGCGTGGGGCTCGACGTCCGCACCGGACGCGCAGAGCGCGGGCAGGTACTCCTGCGTGAGCCGGTAGGGCACGACCCCGTCGTCGGTGCCGTGCCCGACGAACAGGGGCGCGGACCAGGGACCCGTCGGGACGTTCTCGCGCAGCCGCTCGCCGATCGCACCGGTCGTGGGCGCCGAGCGCAGGATCGGCTGGTCGCGCGCGACGGCGAGGCCGGTGAGGACGGTGAGCAGGGTGCTGGCCTCGCTCGTGCAGCGGGTCGCGGCCTCGCGCACGATCGTCCGGGCGGACGGTGCGACGACCTCGTCGAGGTCGATGTCGGGGTAGGTCTGCGCGTACGCGGTCGCGACGAACGACACGGCGAGCGCGGTGCCCGCGCCGGGGTTGTCGTGGACGACCTGCGCGAGGGCGAGCGGGTCGGCCGCGGGGGACAGGGCGGCGGTCCCGACGACGTCGAGGTCGGGCGCGTACGACGACGCGAGCTGACCGGCCCACAGCGCGGCGTGTCCGCCCTGCGAGTGCCCCCAGACCACCGTCTCGTCGGCGAGCCGGACGCCGGGGACCTGCCGGGCGGCGCGTGCGGAGTCGAGCACCGAGTGCCCCTCGCCGGTCCCGACGAGGTACGGGAACCGGCCTTGCGTGCCCATGCCGGTGTAGTCGGTGGCGACCATCGCCCAGCCGCGCTCGGCGAGGGCGTCGGTCGCGGGGATGCTGTCCGACGAGATCGCGTCGCGTCGCAGCGAAGGTGCGCAGCCGCGCGCGACACCGACGGTCCCGTGCGCCCACGCGACGAGCGGCGCGGGCTCGTCGTCGGCCACCGGGACGGCCAGGACACCGGACGCCAGGGCGTCTGTACCATCGCTCGCCGTCGTGGTGTACAAGATGCGGTATCCGCGCAGACCCTCGGGCAGGTCGCCGGAGTACGCGTCCCAGCGCACGAGCCGACCGGGCTCCGCCGGGACCTCGGTGGGCGCGTCGTAGAACGAGTCCGCGACCGGGACGCCCGCGCGGAACTGGTGGCTCACCCACAGGGCACCGCCGGACACCAGCACGACGAGCACGCCCGCGGCCCACCGCAGCCCCGGCAGCCGCCTCCCGCCCTCGTCGGACCGTGCGGCGGGCCGCACCGACTCCCGTACGGTCGCCCGCCACAGCAGCCCGACCGCGAACACCACCGTGCGCGCGCCGAACAGGATCGCGATCACGACGAGCGCGACGTCCGGCCACCACAGCGCCATCACGCCCCACGCGACCTGCGCGAGGCCGAACAACGCCCCCAGCACGCGGTCGGCGGAGCGGTCACGCACCAGCGCGACGAGGTCGAGCACGCCCGAGACGACCAGCAGCACCGCGACCGCGGGCACGAGCAGGTCGACGTCCCGCCCGAGCCAGACCGCGACCAGGAGCCCGCCGACGAGCCACAGGACCCCGCCGACCCACGACCACCGCCCCGGACCACGCTCCAGCAGGTCCGCGACGCCGGAGGCCATCGCGCTCAGCCCGACGTACAGCCCGAGCGCCCCGAGCGCCGTCAGCGGACGCGCCACCAGGAACAGCCCCAGCCCGAGCAGCGCCACGCCCACCAGCACCCGGACCCACCGCGGCGCACCCGCGACGAGCCACGGGACCGCGCGCCACCGCTGACGCGCCGTCGGCTGCGAAGGGCTCACGTCGCGAGGCTAGCGCGCACGGGACCGGCGCCCGCGGCAACGACCTGCCCCGGCGGGACGGCAGAATGGGTCCACTGCAATGACGTCGAGGGGATCTCGTGGCCGATATCGCCCTGTACCTCGGTGCGGCACTCGCGGGAGGCCTCATCGCCGTCCTGCTGCGCCTGCCCCCGCTCGTCGGTTTCCTCGCCGCCGGCTTCGCGCTCGGTGCCGCGGGCGCGCCGCACCTGCCGTACCTCGAGCCGATCGCGGACCTCGGCGTGGTGCTGCTGCTGTTCGCGATCGGCCTCAAGCTCGACGTGCGGTCGCTGCTGCGGCGCGAGATCTGGCTGACGACCGCCGTGCACATGCTCATCAGCGTCGCGATCGCCGTCGGGCTGCTCGGGTTGCTGTCCGTCATCGGGTTCGGGTACGTCGCGGCCGAGTCGTTCGGCGCGCTCGCGCTCGTCGGCTTCGCGCTGTCGTTCTCCTCCACGGTGTTCGTCGTGAAGGTGCTCGACGACCGCTCCGACACCACGTCCCTGTACGGCCGCATCGCGGTCGGTGTGCTCGTCATGCAGGACGTCGCCGCCGTCATCTTCCTGTCGCTGTCGAGCGGCGAGCCGCCGAGCCCCTGGGCGCTGCTGCTCGCGCTCCTGTTCCCGAGCGCACGGCTGCTGCACCGGATCTGGGACCGCGTCGGGCACGGCGAGCTGCAGGCGCTGTTCGGCGTCGTCGTCGCGGTCGTCCTCGGGTACGGGCTGTTCGAGCTCGTCGGGATCGACGGGGACGTCGGCGCGCTCGTCGTCGGGGTGCTGCTGTCCACGCATCCTCAGGCGGGCGAGCTGTCCCGCTCGCTCATGACGTTCAAGGACCTCATGCTCGTGGCGTTCTTCGTGCAGATCGGTCTGCACGGCACGCCGCACCTGCTCGAGATCGGCCTCGCGCTGATCCTCCTGCTCCTGCTGCCGCTGCAGGTCGGCGCGTACGCCGTCGTGCTGTGGTTCATGCGGCTGCGGCGGCGCACGTCGTTCCTCGCGGGGCTCGTGCTGTCGAACTTCTCGGAGTTCGGCATCATCGTCGCCGCGGTGGGCGCGAGCACGGGGCTGCTCGACGAGCACTGGGTCGTCGTCGTGTCGCTCGCGGTGGCGTTCAGCTTCGGCGTCTCCGCGATCGTGAACCGCCGCGGTGTCGAGCTCGCGACGTGGCTGTCGCGCCTGCTGCCGTCGCGCGACGCCGAGCGCCTGCACCCCGACGACCGGCTCGTCGACATCGGCAACGCCGACGCGCTGGTGCTGGGCCTCGGCCGCGTCGGCGCGTCCACGTACGCGCGGCTGCGCGACGAGCACGGGCTGTCGGTCGTCGGCGTCGAGCACGACAGCACGCGGTACGCCGCGCTGCGCGACGAGGGCTACGACGTGGTGCGCGCCGACGCGACCGACCTCGAGTTCTGGGCCCGCGTCAAGCGCGCCGGACGGGTCAAGGTCGCGGTGCTCGCGATGCCGTTCCACAACGCGAACCTCATCGCGCTCGCGCGGCTGCACGCGGCCGGGTTCACGGGCAAGGTCGCGGCGATCGCGCGGTACGACGACGACGTCGCCGAGCTCGAGCGGCATGGCGCCGACTCCGTGTTCCACCTGTACGGCTCCGCGGGGTTCGCGCTCGCGGACCACGCCGCCGAGGTGCTGCTCGCGCAGCCGCCGGGCAGGTCGGGGCCGCACCCCGTGGTCGACCCGGAGGACGAGCGCGACGTGCTGACCCCGTTGACGCGGGACGTCGAGTCCGCCTGAGGGGCCGGTGAGACGGCGAGGGACGGGGCGCCGCCCGGTGCCCGATGCTGGTGCCATGGATCGCAGGGACGGCTCGTACGTCGCCGGCGCCGTGCTCCCGCTCGTCCTCGCGGCCGTGGTGCTCGGCGTCGGTCAGCTGGTCTGGCTGGGCGTCTCGTGGCGCACGGTGCTCGTGCTCGTCGCGCTCGTCGGTGCGGCGTGGTGCCGTACGCGGTCCGCCCGGGCGGTCGCCCCGCCCGCGCGCGTGACGCCGGGTGAGCCGGACCCGCCGCCGGAACGACCGGGAGCGGGCGTGCTGTGGGCGCTCGGCTCGGCGGTGCTGCTCCTGGGCGCGATCGTGCTGCTGCTGTCCGCGGCGTCGACGCGCTGAGCCCGGGGAGCGGGTGCTCCCCGGGCCCCGGGCGTCAGAAGACCTGGCGCAGGTTGGCGCGCGTGAGGTCGAGCAGCTCGTCGCCGCGCCCCGACAGCAGGGTGCGCAGCGCGTAGAGCGCGAAGCCCTTGGCCTGCTCGAGCTTGACCGACGGCGGGATCGTGAGCTCCTGCCGCTCGGTGACCACGTCGACGAACGCCGGGCCGTCGTACGCGAACGCCTGCTCGAGCGCCTTGCGCAGGTCCTTGGACCGCTCGACGCGGAACGCCTTGAGCCCGGCGGCCTCGGCGATCGCCGCGAGCGACGGGTTCTCCAGGTCGGTCGCGCTGGTGACGAAGCCCGCGGCCTTCATCTCGAGCTCGACGAAGTTCAGCGACGCGTTGTTGAACACGACGATCTTCACCGGGAGCTTGTTCTGCGTGAACGTCAGCAGCTCGCCGAGCAGCATCGCGACGCCGCCGTCGCCCGACATGGCCACGACCTGACGGCCGGGGTGCGACGCCGCGACCCCCACGGCCTGCGGCAGCGCGTTCGCCATGGAGCCGTGGATGAACGAGCCGATGACCCGGCGCTTGCCGTTCATCGTGAGGTAGCGCGCGGCCCAGATGACCGGCGAGCCGACGTCGGGGATGAACACGGCGTCGTCGGACGCGATCTCGTCGATCAGCCTCGCGACGTACTGCGGGTGCAGCGGCTGGTCTCCCTTGCGAGGGGTCGCGAGGTCGTCGAGCTTGGTGCGCGTCTTGGCGTAGTGCGCGAGCGCGTCCTCGAGGTGGTCGCGGTCGTCGTGCCGGCGCAGGAGCGGCTGCAGGCCGAGCAGCGTCTCGCGGACGTCACCGACGAGGCCGAGCTCGAGGTGCGCACGGCGGCCGAGGCGCTCGCCGCGGATGTCGACCTGGATGACCTTCGCCTTGTCGGGCAGGAACGGCTGGTACGGGAAGTCCGTGCCGAGCATGAGGAGCGTGTCGCACGACTCCATGGCCTTGTAGCCGGACGCGAAGCCGAGCAGGCCGGTCATGCCGACGTCGAACGGGTTGTCGTGCTCGACGAAGTGCTTGGAGCGCAGCGTGTGCACGATCGGCGCACCGAGCGTGTCGGCGAGCGCGATGAGCTCGGCGTGCGCACCCTCGGTGCCCGCACCGGCGAGGATCGTCACGCGCTTGGCGTCGTTCAGGAGCTGCGCGGCCTGCGCGAGCTCGTCGTCGGACGGGATGACGCGCGGCTTCGACGCGCGGACCGCGGTGGCGGTCTCGTCGAGCGCGTCGGCGAGCGCGACGTCACCGGGGATGACGACGACGGCGACGCCCTTCTTCTCGACCGCGGCCTGCATCGCGGCGCGCATGACGCGCGGCATCTGCACGGGCGACGCCGCGTACTCCACGTAGACCGAGCACTCGCGGAACAGCTCCTGCGGGTGGGTCTCCTGGAAGTAGCCGGAGCCGATCTCCGAGGTGGGGATGTGCGCCGCGATCGCCAGCACGGGGACGCCCGAGCGCTGCGCGTCGAACAGGCCGTTGATGAGGTGCAGGTTGCCCGGGCCGCACGAGCCGACGCAGACGGCGATCTCGCCGGTGAGCGCCGCCTCGGCGCCGGCTGCGAACGCCGCGGCCTCCTCGTGGCGCACGTGCACCCATTCGATCCCTGAGCCTCGCAGGGCGTCGGTGAAGCCGTTGAGCGAGTCGCCCGGGATACCGTAGACGCGCTTGACGCCTGAGGCGACGAGCGTGTCGACCATGTTCTTCGCGACGGTGGTCATGCGTGATCTCCTCGGTCTGGAGCCGGTGGTGCGGCGGGGTCTGCCGCGGGTCGTGGGGTGGCGACGGCGATCGCGGGCCAGACGAGGGTGCACACGGTCTCGGCGAGGTCGTCGTCGAGCGGGGCGTGCCCCCACACCAGCCTGTGGTACGCGGGCGCGAACAGCGCGTCGACGACGAGGTCCGCGTCCGCGTCGGGACGGATCTCACCGGCGGCGACGCCGCGCTCGAGGTGGTGCAGGGCCGCCTGGCGGCGGGGCTCCATCCACTGGTCGAGCAGCGCGGTGGCGGTCCCGGCGTCGGCCATCGAGGCCGCCATGAGCTGGCGGATCAGACCTCCGGCGGGGGTGTCGCGCAGCAGTCGCACGAGCGCGTCGACCTGGGCGGTCAGCGCTTCGCGCACGGGCATCGCGTCGTCGAACTCGATGCTCGCGTGGAACCGCTCGAGGAGCCCTTCGAGCAGCACGGCGGCGGCGGACGGCCACCACTTGTAGAGCGTGGTGCGGGAGACGCCGGCCCGCGTGGCGATCGCGTCGACGGTGGGGAGCGAGGCGCTCGAGAGTGCGAGCTCCGCCGCCGCGTCCAGGACGGCCCGTCGTCGTTCGACGGACCGCGGGCGGCCGCGCCGGGACGACGGAGAATTTGTGGACACGTCGTTCACTATATCCCTGCGGTGCGCGCGATGCCGGCCGCACGCCGGCGGTCACCAGCGCTGGGTGACGTCCTCCGCGGAGCCCAGGACGTCACGGACCTCCAGCCGCGTGCCGTCGTCGAGCGCGACCCACCCGGACCAGTGGCCGAAGCACTGGTGGGTCGACGAGCGCACGACGCGCAGGTCGGTGTGGGAGACCCGGTCGTGGAACGGCGTGAACGTCAGGTCCGCGCACGTGCCGCGCACCGTCCACGGGTCGGTCCAGCGGCCGTCCGCCCACGTCCAGGTCAGGTCCTCGCGCAGCTTGTGGAGACGACCGTCGACGACGACCGCGTTCTCGGTCGACCCCGTGCCGTCGGTCCACCGCCCGCCGAGCTGCAGCCCGACGACGCGCCCGTCGACCACGCCCGCACCGAACCCCCAGCTCCACGACAGCTCGCGCGGCCAGTACCCGCGCCCGTGGTCCAGCACCGCGAACGACCCCGCCGGGACCTCGTACGTCACGCCGTCGACCTCGAGCCGCCCGGTCACGGGCCGGGCGACGTCCTTGACCGTGTACTGGAACGTCCGGTCGTCCCACGGGACGACGACGCCGAGCCGCTCGTGACCGGCCGGCAGCGCGGCGGTCACGTCGAGCCGCACGCGGGCGGTGCGGGCGCGCAGGCGGGTGCCGCGCTCGTCGTCGTCGAACCTGGCGTTCACGGCGCGCGTCGACACGGTGGCCGGTCCGCCGCCCAGCGTGCCGGGCAGGTGCGTGCCGATCGCGAACGGCACGATCGCGACCGCGTCGACCTCCTCGCCCGTCGCACGGTCCAGCACCCACACCTGCGCGAGCCCCGCGTAGTCGAGCGACGAGATCGTCACGCCGACGACGTGCGTCGGCGTCAGGACCGCCCAGTACTCCCACCGCTTGGCCCGGCCCCAGCGCCGCGCCCAGCGACCGACGCGGTCGGTGCCGTGCAGGGGAGTGCGGGTCCAGCCCACCGCGTCCGGGTTGAGCCGCCCCGACGACAGCTGGAGCGGGACGGGGCGGGTGATCTCCTGCGCGTCGACGAGCACGGCGGGATCGTCGCAGACGAGCGAGGACCCACGCCGACGGCACGCAGGGGCCTAGACCAACCTGCGCTCCGTCTCGTGGACGACGCGCAGCCAGCGGTAGCCGAACCCCGGCAGCTCGAGCTCGACGCGGCCGCGCTCGTCGACGACGGTCTCGGCCGTCTCCAGCAGGTCGACGAGCCGCACCGGCGCACCCTCGCCCGAGCAGTCGTGCAGCTCGAGCGGCACGACCACGGGCTCGGGCGCGAGGTTGTGCAGCGCGACCATCGACCCGTCGTCCCACGTCGAGCGGTGCGCCAGCACCGCGTCGTGCGGCTGGTCGAGGATCTCGACCTCCCGTGCCCAGCCGAGCTCGGGGCTCTCCCGGTACCGCCGCACCAGGAGCCGGACGAACGCCAGCAGCGAGTCGGGGTCGAGCCGCTGCGCCGCGACGTTGACGTGCGCGGGACCGTACCCGTCCTCGACCACCGGTCCGGGCAGGCGCGACGGTGCCGCGCGGCTGAACCCGCCGTTGCGCTCGTCCGTCCACTGCATCGGTGTGCGCACCGCCAAGCGGCCCTCGGCGGCGAGGTTCTCGCCCATGCCGATCTCCTCGCCGTAGAACAGCACGGGCGTGCCGGGCAGCGAGAACAGCAGCGAGTAGACCATCCGGACGCGGCGCGGGTCGCCGTCGAGCATCGTCGGCAGCCGGCGTCGCAGGCCGCGGCCGTACAGCTGCATGTCCTCGTCGGGACCGAACGCCGCGAACACCTCCGCACGCTCGTCGTCGGACAGCTTGTCGAGCGTCAGCTCGTCGTGGTTGCGCACGAACGTCGCCCACTGCGCGTCGCGCGGGATCGTCGGGCGTGCGGCGAGCGTCGCTGCCAGGGGGCGGGCGTCGCGCCGCGCGAGAGACAGGTAGAGCTGCTGCATCGCGACGAAGTCGAACTGCAGCGTGAGCTCGGTCCCGTCGGCGGTGCCGTCGCCGTCGTCGTCGCCGAAGAACAGACGCTGCTGGTCGTACGGCAGGTTCACCTCGCCCATGAGCACCGCGTCGCCCGACCGCCGCGACAGGAACGAGCGCAGGTCGCGCAGGTAGTCGTGGGGGTCCTGCAGGTCGTCGCCCGGATGCTTGGCGGTGTCCTCCAGGAAGAACGGCACCGCGTCGACGCGGAAGCCCGACAGGCCCAGCTGCATCCAGTAGCCGACGACCTTCGCGATCTCGTCGCGCACCCGCGGGTTCGCGGTGTTGAGATCCGGCTGGTGCCGGTAGAAGCGGTGGCGGTACCACTCGCCGGTCGCCTCGTCGAGCGTCCAGATCCCCGACTCCTGGTCGGGGAACACCACCTGGTCGCTCGTGTCCGGCGGCTTCGTCGCGCTCCAGACGTAGTAGTCGCGGTACGGGGAGTCCTTGCTGCGCCGGGCGGAACGGAACCACGGGTGGCGGTCGCTCGTGTGGTTCACGACGAGGTCGGCGATGACCCGGATGCCGCGGTCGCGCGCGGTGCGGATCATCCGCACGAGGTCGCCGACGTCGCCGAGGCGCGGGTCGACACCGAGGAAGTCGGTGATGTCGTAGCCGTCGTCGCGGTCGGCCGTCGGGTAGAACGGCATGAGCCACAGGCACGTCACGCCCAGGTCCGCGAGGTGGTCGATGCGCTGCGTCAGGCCCTGCAGGTCACCGACGCCGTCGTCGTCCCAGTCCATGAACGTCTCGACGTCCAGGCAGTAGATCACCGCGGTCTTCCACCACAGGTCCCCGGTCTCGCGGATCCTCACGCCGACACCTCCCGCAGCATCGGCAGCAGGTGCTCGCCGGCCATGTCGAGGAACCGGTCCAGCGTCGCGTCGCGCGGCGTCGCCGTCGCGTCCGCGCTCGGGTGCTTGTCGTCCGACGGGCGCGGGTCGGTGGCCACCTGGTGCACGTACACGGCGTCGAACCCGATCCCGACGAGCGCGGCCAGCCGCTCGGCGAGGCGAGCCGGGTCGTGCTCGACGAGCACGCTCGCGCGCACCGCGTCGTCGGACACGTGCGGCGCGAGCGAGTCGAACGCCTCCGGGGTGTCCAGGTCCCACGCGAGCGGCGGGCCGAACACCTGCACGCCCCACTGCTCGCGCGCCACCGCGAGCGCCTCCGCCGGGTCGGGCGACCAGCTCACGTGCACCTGCAGCGCCACAGTCCCGCGCCCGCCCGCGTCCCGGTACGCGCCGACGACCTCGCGCAGCCGGTCCGGCGGCTGGTTCACCGTCACCAGGCCGTCCGCCCACCGCGCGTGCGCCGCGGCCGTCGCGGGGGAGACCGCCGGACCGATCAGCGCGGGCGGCTCGTCGGGCAGCGTCCACAGCTTCGCGCGGTCCACGCGGACCAGACCGTCGTGCGACACCTCCTCGCCCGCGAGCAGCGCCCGGATCACCGCAACCGACTCCCGCAGCCGTGCGTCGCGCTCGTGCTTGGGCGGCCACCGGTCGCCCGTGACGTGCTCGTTGACATTCTCACCCGACCCGAGCGCGACCCAGAACCGGCCCGGGAACATCGCGGCGAGCGTCGCCGCCGCCTGCGCCACGATCACCGGGTGGTACCGCTGACCCGGCGCGTTCACCACGCCGAACGGCAGGCTCGTCGTCGCGAGCGCGGCACCCAGCCACGACCACGCGAAACCCGAGTGCCCCTGCGTCGCGCTCCACGGAGCGACGTGGTCGGAGCACATCCCCGCGTCGAAGCCGACCTCCTGCGCGCGCTGCGCAGCGGAGAGCAGCCGTCCGGGATGGACCTGCTCGTGCGAGTGATGGAACCCGATCGTCACCATGGTCGTCGTTCCTACCTGCACTCGTCCGGTTTCGCGCGTCGAGAGCGTCCCGGTCGCGGCCGCACGGCCCGGGACGCACGATGGACCCCACCCGGACGGACCCAACCCAGATGGACCCACCCACGGGCACCGGCGGCGACGAAGGGGGAACGATGATCACGGTCGTACGACGCATGGACTGCGCACCCGCCGCGGTGCTCGACGTCCTCGCCGACGGCTGGAGCTACGTCGCATGGGTCGTCGGGGCGTCCCGGATCCGGTCGGTCAGCCCCGACTGGCCCGCGGAGGGTGCGCGGATCGAGCACTCCGTCGGGCTGTGGCCCGCGCTGCTCGACGACGTGACCGACGTGAAGGCGTGGGACCCCGAGAACGGCATCGACCTCGTCGCGCGCGGCTGGCCCGCCGGCGAGGCGGCCGTGTCGATCCGGGTCAAGGCACGGCCCGACGGGTGCGTCGTCCGCATCGACGAAGACGTCGTCGCCGGCCCCGGCACCCTCGTCCCGCGTCCCCTGCGCGCCGCGGTGCTGCGCGCCCGTAACACCGAGACCCTGCGGCGCCTGTCGTACCTCGCCGAGCGCCGCACCTCGTCGGACTAGCACGTCCGTCGCGACGAATCACGACAACTGTCGCGCATCGGTTGGGCTGCTGGGCCAGACTGGCTCGCATCCGGCGGGGTGGCACGGGCGAGGGGACGGCGCATGAGCTTGCTGCGGACGAAGACGATCGAGCAGTCGCTGGCCGACGCGGACGAGCCGGAGTACCAGCTCAAGAAGTCGCTCGGCGCGCTCGACCTCGTCGTGTTCGGTGTCGGCGTCGTCATCGGCGCGGGGATCTTCACGCTCACGGGCCGCGCGGCGCACGAGACCGCCGGACCGGCGATCGTCCTGTCGTTCGTCGTCGCGGCGGTCTGCTGCGGGCTCGCCGCCATGTGCTACGCCGAGTTCGCTTCGACCGTGCCGGTGTCCGGGTCGGCGTACACGTTCAGCTACGCGAGCCTCGGCGAGCTGCTCGCGTGGATCGTCGGGTGGGACCTGCTGCTCGAGATGTTCCTCGGCGCGAGCGTGGTCGCGCAGGGGTGGAGCGCCTACCTCGGGACGTTCCTGTCGCAGGTCGGGTACGACATCCCGGAGTCGATCGCGTACGGCGGGGTGGTCGACGTGCCGGCCGTGCTGCTGATCCTCGTGCTCGGCGGGCTCATCACGATCGGCATCAAGGAGTCCATGCGGGTCAACCTCGTGCTCGTCGGGATCAAGCTGTTCATCGTGCTGTTCGTGATCTTCGCGGGCATCCAGTTCGTCTCGACGGCCAACTACGACCCGTTCATCCCGGAGTCGCAGGCCACCGAGTCGACGTCGGGCCTCACGCAGCCGCTGCTGCAGGCGATGCTCGGCATCGAGCCTGCGGCGTTCGGCGTGGGCGGGATCTTCGCGGGCGCGGCGCTCGTGTTCTTCGCGTACATCGGGTTCGACGTGGTCGCGACGACCGCGGAGGAGACGCGCAACCCCAAGCGGGACCTCCCGATCGGGATCATCGGCTCGCTGCTCATCTGCACGGTCCTGTACTGCGCGGTCGCGCTCGTCGTCACCGGGATGGTGCCGTACGACGAGCTGTCGCCCGAGGCGGCGCTGGCGAACGCGTTCGAGGTGCACGGGCAGAACTGGATGGCCACGGTCATCTCGGCCGGTGCGGTCGCGGGCCTGACGACCGTCGTGCTGACGCTCATGATCGGCGCGTCCCGCGTGATGTTCGCCATGAGCCGCGACCACCTGCTGCCGCCCGGTCTCGCGAAGGTCCACACCACGTTCCGCACGCCGTGGGTCATCACGGCCGTCGTCACGGCGGTGTGTGCGGTCGTCGCCGGGCTGACGCCCGTGGGCGTCCTCGAGGAGATGGTCAACATCGGGACGCTGTCCGCGTTCGTCCTGGTGAGCATCGGCGTGATCGTCCTGCGGCGGACGCGGCCGGACCTGCCCCGGGCGTTCCGGGTGCCGTGGGTCCCCGTGCTGCCGATCGCCTCGGCCGCGATCTGCCTCTACCTCGCGCTCAACCTGCCGGTCGAGACCTGGCTCCGGTTCGTGGTCTGGCTGGCGATCGGGTTCGTCATCTACTTCGCGTACTCGCGCGGCCACTCGCGGGTGGGGAAGGCCGCCGCATCGGCGGACACGCCGGTTCGCCCGGGCTGACCTGGCCATTTGATGGGATGAATCGGGCGACGTACACTCGTCAGGCGCTGTCAATCCCGACAGGGATGACGACGCGCAGTCCCGACGAGTTCTCGACGAACTCCCGTCCCCCGAGGAGCTGCTCCGCGTGAGCGCGTGGAACCTGACCGAGCGCCGTGCCGTCGACCTGTCCCTGGTCGCCAGCGCGCTCTGTCGCCGCGCCCGGAGCTGTTGAGCCGTCCCGGCTCCCTCGTCCGCGCGCCGGCCTGACGTCGCGCCGCAGGACCGCGCCGACCCCGTCGGCTGACCGTCGTCCGCCGTGCCCTCGCACGGCCTCCGCACCCTCGTCGGGCCCCCTCCCGCCCCGGGTGACGTCCCCCTGATCGCGTCACGACGCGCGTCGTCGTGCGCCCTCGAAAGGTCACACGTGTCCGACACGACCATCCAGCAGCCCGCACGCAAGCGGCTGCGGTTCCCGTCCTTCACCGTCCAGGTGGTGCTCGGCCTCGCGCTCGGCGTGCTGCTCGGCTGGATCGCCCTGCAGGTGGGCCCCGTCGCGGACGGGTCCGCGAACTGGCTGACGACCACGCTCGAGACCATCGGCTCGTCGTTCGTCACCCTGCTCAAGGCGATCGTCCCGCCGCTCGTGTTCCTCGCGATCGTCGCGTCCATCGCGAACCTGCGGCACGTCACCAACGCCGCGCGCCTCGCCGGGCAGACGCTGCTGTGGTTCGCCATCACCGCGGCGATCTCCGTGGCCGTCGGCATCGGGCTCGGTCTGCTGTTCCAGCCGGGCTCTCGCTCCACGCTCGACCCGGCCACCGGCTCCGAGCCCGCCAAGACCGGCTCCTGGATCGACTTCCTCAACGGCCTGATCCCCGGCAACTTCCTCGGCCTCGGCGCCTCCACGCAGGTCGAGGACGGCGCAGCGACCACGTCGATCTCGTTCAACGTCCTCCAGATCGTCGTCGTCGCGCTCGTCGTCGGGATCGCCGCCCTGCGCTCCGGGAAGGCCGCCGAGCCGTTCCTCGCGTTCAACCGCTCCGCGCTCGCCGTCGTCCAGAAGGTGCTGTGGTGGGTCATCCGCCTCGCACCGCTCGGCACGCTCGGCCTCATCGGCAAGGCCGTCGCCACCTACGGGTGGGACCTGCTCTCGCCGCTCGCGACCTACGCCGCCGCGATCTACACCGGCCTGCTCGTCGTGCTGCTCGTCGTGTACCCCGTGATCCTGCGCGCCCACGGCCTGCACGTCCTGTCGTTCTTCCGCGGCGCCTGGCCCGCCATCCAGCTCGCGTTCGTCTCGCGGTCCTCGGTCGGGACGCTCCCCGTGACGCAGCGCGTCACCGAGCGGAACCTCGGCGTGCCGTCGTCCTACGCCTCGTTCGCCGTGCCGCTCGGCGCGACCACGAAGATGGACGGTTGCGCCTCGATCTACCCGGCCATCTCCGCGATCTTCGTCGCGCAGATCTTCGGGGTCGACCTCTCGGTCACCGACTACCTGCTCATCGCGTTCGTGTCCGTCGTCGGGTCCGCCGCGACCGCCGGGCTCACGGGGGCCGTCGTGATGCTCACGCTGACGCTCTCGACGCTCGGCCTGCCGCTCGCCGGGGTCGGCCTGCTGCTCGCGATCGACCCGATCCTCGACATGGGCCGCACCGCGGTGAACGTCGCCGGGCAGGCGCTCGTGCCGACCGTCGTCGCCCGGCGGGAGGGGATCCTCGACCTCGAGCGGTACCGGTCCGCGTCGGTGGAGGACCTGTTCTCCGACGACGAGCCCGCGTCGGTGGCCTCGGCGCCCGTCGAGGCGTCCGTCGACGCCGAGTCGACCCGTGCGTCGCGGGAGCCGGTCGCCGTGGCCTGACCTCGCCACGGTCTCTCCCGACGAGGGCCCCGATCGCATCCGTGCGGTCGGGGCCCTCGCGCATACCGGGGTGACGCCTGGTGAAACCGGTCATCCACAGATGTCGCAGGGGGCCTTGCGTGACTGCTTGACGATGGAACACTTGTTCGAGTCCAGTCGGAGTCGAGGGTGGTGGGGTGGATGGGTGTCGTGCTGGAAGCGCCCACGCGCGTGCTCGGCCCCGGGCGGACGCTCGTCGAGTGGCCGTTCCACCCGCCTCGGTTCCCGCGGGCCGGTGCGACCGCCTCCGAGCTCGCGGTGCTCCTCGACGCCGCTCCCGTCGGCGACGCCGACGACGTGGACCTGCTCGAGCAGGTCGTCGGGTGGCAACAGCTGATCGGGGTGGCGCTCGCCGCCCAGGCGCGTGCCGTGCGCGAGCTCGTCGCGCGCGGCCACGACGCGATGGGGTCGCTCTCCGACGAGATCGCCGCCGTGCTCGCCAGCAGCCGCACCGCGGCGCAGGTGCTCGTGTCCCGGGCTGCTGGACTCGGCGAGCTGCCCGCCGTCGAGACCGCGCTGCGTGACGGCGCGATGGACACCCGAAAGGTCGACGTGGTGCTCGACGAGCTCGCCTCGCTCGTCGTCGGGACGGATGCGCTGCCCGATCGCGACGCCGTCGACGCCGCCGCCGGCGCGGTGGCGCAGGTCGCTGCGGAACAGGCCGGCGACCTGACCCCGACGCAGCTGCGGCGGCTCGTGCGCCGCGAGATCATCGCAGCCGACCCCGCCGCCTCACGCGAACGGGCGCGGCGCGCGCTCGAGCAGCGACGAGTCGAGACCGGATGGGCGCCCGACGGCATGGCGTGGGTCTCCGCCTTCCTGCCCGCTCCCGACGCCATGCTCGTGCGCGCCGTGCTCGACGCGGCGACCGAGGGCGGGGACGCGCACGACCAGCGGTCGCGTGACCAGCGGCGAGCCGACGTGTTCGTCTCCGTGTTCCGCACGATCGCCGACCAGGGCTCGCTGCCGTGCGGCGCGCTCGTGCCCGCCAGGCGAGGCGCCGTGCCCCATGTCCAGGTCACGGTCGCCGCCTCGACGCTGCTGGGCCTCGACGAGAACCCCGCCGAGCTCGCCGGCTACGGGCCGCTGCCCGCCGACATCGCCCGGCACGTGGCCGAGGACGCCACCTGGCGACGCCTGCTGACCGACCCCGTCGACGGCACGCTCGTCGAACGGTCCACCCGCGCCTACCGCCCGGGCCGCGTGCTCGGCGGCCACGTGTCGGCTCGGGACCAGACGTGCACGTTCCCCGGGTGCGTCCGGCCGGCCTCGACGTGCGAGCTCGACCACGTCGAGCCATGGCGCGGGTCTCGGGGCGACGCCCCGCCGAGCGGAGACCCGCCCCCCACACGCGCCGACAACCTCCAGCCGCTGTGCAAAGGCCATCACGACCTCAAGACGCAGGGGCTGTGGAAAGCGCGACGCGACCTCGACGGCGGTGGGGTGGAGTGGACCTCCCACCTGGGCGTCCGCTACCTCGTCCGCCCGCAGCCCGTCCTCCCGGAGGCGCGGGACCCCGGTGACGGAAGGCGCCGGCTCGGACACGGCGGGGCCTCGCCCGACTAGCGCGGTCGTGTCGCGTACAGGTGGATCGGCCATGGCGTCGCGCCGACGTCGCGGGTGCGCGACCACTACGTCGCGCCGACGTCGCGGGTGCGCGACCCATGCGCCGCGCCGACGACGCGGGGTGCTCGACCTCTGCGTCAGGTGGAGGCGACGAGATCCTTCCAGCGGCGTCGGGAGGACTCGTGGTGCTCGGCGAGCAGGTCCGTCGACGGTCGGAGGTCGACCGGGACCTGCACGGGTGCGGCATCCAGGCGACCGAGCCCGGGGTACCGCTCGAGGAGCGGCGGCGCCACGACGGATCGCCACGTCAGCGGGTCGATCGTCACCAGGAGACGGTCGAACAACCGGTGCACGTCCGCGCGGAGGAGCAGGCCCCCGTCGACGTGGTGCTCGCCCCGGTCGGCATACGAGTACAGGTGTGCGGCGTCGAGGATCTCCCGCGGCTGCTCCCCGGTGACGGCGCAGGTGGTGCCGAACCGCGCGAACATCGCGTCGCGGAAGCGCGCCTGACCGACCCGCTGCCGCACGACCACGTCGACGTGCCCGCCCGGCAGCTCGACGTCCGACGCGAGCAGCTCGAGCTGGAGCATCCCCTCGACATCGCTGTGGAACGCGAGCATCTCGACCGCGCGCACGGGGTCGAGTCGGCGGATCGCGTTCTGTCGATCCCGGCCCTGGTAGACGCTCTCGAGTGCGCGGACGGGAGCGGTCGAGGCGAGGGGTGACCACCAGGCTCCGTAGCTCGCGGAGAAGACCGTGACCTCCTTCAGCTCCGTCCGGGGCTCGTCGAACTCTGCCTTGCAGTCGTTGCACCGGTATCGCGGGAGTGCTCGCTTGCGTTCCGAGAGGTCGGCCGAACGGCATCGGACGCAGCGCCGCATCGGCTTCTGGTCCGCGCGCGTCGTGATCTCGTCCTCGATCCCGATCCCAGGACCAGGTGCCCGTCGCGCAGGACGAGCACGTCACCGACCGACACCTGCGTGCTGTTCACGACGTGGGAGTCGTACTCGTACCGCGTGCCCAGGACGTCGCCGTAGAGGTTGGCCAGGGGGTCCGTGGCCCGTGTGAAGCAGCTCCAGAAGCTCCGGTCGGGTGACCCGAGGAGCTCGGCGAGGTGTGACGGGGCGGCTGCCACGTGTCGAGCTCAGCACGCGCGGGCGACGCCGGCAAGGAACGGCGCGGCGCTTCACCCGACGCGATGTCGGACCTGTCCGGGAACATCCGGTGCGTGCGAGGAGTTGAGCAGGTGTCGGCGTCGGTCGCGCATGCGTGTGACCGGCGTCGCGGCCGTTCCGATGGCGGTGCGGCGGCGAGCGCGTACTCTCGCAGCGGCCGTGACCGTGGTCGACGGCGAGAGGACCTGGCCCTGGGGGCCGACGACGGACGAGGAGACGATGTGGTCGCTGCGGGAGAGATCCGCGTCGAGGCCGAGCCCGGTCTCACGGTCGTCCGGATGGTCGGGGAGATCGACGTCGCGCTGCGTGAGCAGGCGAGCAGTTCGATGGTCGCGGCGCTCACGGGCGACGGGGCGATCGTCGTCGACGCGTCGGACGTGACGTTCATCGACTCGTCCGGCCTGGCGTTCGTCATGCAGCTGCTGCGCGCCGCGCGCGAGGCGGGCATCGCGGTGTCGCTGCGCGACCCGAGCCGCGCGGTGCGCGACGTGCTGGAGATCGTGGGGGCGGCGTCGCTCCTTCCTGAGTCCGACGACGAGGTTGCCGCGCCCGTCGGCTGAGCGCCGGCCGAGTTCGCGCCCGTTCGGCTCCGTGCTCACGGGGCGGGTGGCGCGAGTCGGGCGATCGCGGCCCGCTCGACCTGGTGCGCTTGTCGCGTGCGCGACATCCCAGGTCGTGGAGTCGAATCGTTGCGACAATAGCGGTCGCGGGCGCTAGGATCACGCCGGTCGAATCGATCCGATCCTGCTCGACGGTCGCGCGGGACGGGATCGCGCCGACCCAGCCCTCGCCCGCACGACTCACACCCCGGAGCGCTGTTCTCCCATGGCCAAGGTCCTCACGACCGGCCGCCCCTGGCGCGTCATCCTCGTCTTCTGCATCCCGCTGCTGATCGGCAACGTCGTCCAGCAGCTCTACCAGGTCGCCGACGCCCTCGTCGTGGGGCGCACGCTCGGCGTCGACTCGCTCGCGTCCGTCGGGGCGGTGGGCGGCCTGCTGTTCCTGCTGTTCGGTCTCGCGTGGGGCATGACCTCGGGGTTCGCGATCCCCACCGCGCAGGCGTTCGGCGCCGGCGACCCGGCCGCGGTCCGTCGCTCGGTCGCCACGGGGACCGTGCTGACCGCGGTCGCGAGCGTCGTGATCTCGGTCGCCGCCCTGCTCCTGGCGGGCCCGGCGCTGCGACTCCTGCAGACGCCGCCCGAGCTGTACGACGAGGCGTACACGTTCGCGTGGGTGAGCTTCGCCGGCGCCGCGTCGACGATGTTCTACAACTACCTCGCCTCGGTGATCCGTGCGATCGGCGACTCGCGCACGCCGCTCGCGTTCCTCGCGCTGAGCTGCGGGCTCAACATCGTCCTCGTCCTCGTGCTCGTCGGGCTCGCCGGCCGGGGCGTCGGCGGTGCCGCGCTCGCGACCGTCATCTCGCAGGCCGTGTCCGTGGTGCTCTGCCTCAGCTACGTCCGCCGGCGCGTCCCTGTGCTGCACGTCGGCCGGGCGGACTTCCGGCTGCGGCGCACCGACGTGACCGAGCACCTGCGGCTGGGGATCCCGCTGGGCTTCCAGTCGTCGGTCATCGCGATCGGGACGCTCGTGGTGCAGCTGCGCCTCAACGAGCTCGGCGCGGACGCCGTCGCCGCGTACACGACCGCGGCCCGGGTCGACGGGCTCGCGGTCGCCCTTCTCGCGTCGCTCGGCCTCGCGGTGTCGACGTTCGCCGCGCAGAACCTCGGCGCCGGACGGGGCGACCGGATCCGTCGCGGCGTCGTCCAGGGCGTGTGGATGTCGCTGGCCGGCGCGCTCGTGCTGGCGGTCGTGCTCATCGCGTTCGGGGCGCAGCTCGTCGAGCTGTTCGTCGGACCCGGCGAGCACGAGGTCGTGGAGATGGCGGCGCTGTTCCTCACGGTCAACGGCGGGATGTACGTCGTGCTCGGGGTCCTGTTCGTGCTGCGTGGCGCGCTGCAGGGGATCGGGCAGGCCGCGGTCCCGACGCTCACGGGCGTGGTCGAGCTCGTCATGCGTGTCGGCGCCGCGCTCGCCCTCGGGGCGACCTTCGGGTACGCGGGCGTGGTGTGGAGCAACCCGCTCGCGTGGCTCGGGGCTGTGCTCCTGCTGATCCCCGCGTACATGAAGGCGCACCGGGCGTTGGCAGCCGTCGTACCGGCAGCATCGTCGGGCGGGGCCCCCGACGTCGAGCCCGTCCTGGTGGAGGGGCCCGCGGAGGGGTCGCTCGTCGTGGAGGCCGTCCTCCCGCTCCCACGCGCACCCGAGCAGGACGCGTCCGACGACGTCCCGCTGCCCATGCGCTAGCGGTCGGGGCAGCGGGACGGCGCGGTCACGACGACAGGGCGACCTCGCGCAGCGCGCCGTCACGCCCGAGCTCAAGCACGCGGTCCAGGCCGAGCCGGCCGAGGAAGTGCTCGTCGTGGCTCACGACGAGCAGCGCTCCGCGGTACGCGCCGAGCGCGCCGACGAGCTGGTCGACCGTGGTGAGGTCGAGGTCGTTCGTCGGCTCGTCGAGGACGAGCAGCTGCGGCGTGGGGTCGGCGAGCAGCAGCCGTGCGAGCGCGACCCGGAACCGCTCGCCCCCGGAGAGCGTCCCGACCGGCCGGTGCACGGTGTCCCCGCGCAGCAGCAGCCGCGCGAGGCGGTTGCGCAGCTCGCGGTCGGGCACGGCGGGGGCCGCCGCGCCGACGAGCGTCAGGGCGCTCTCGTCGTCGTCCAGGTGCCACGACCGTTGCGGCAGGTAGCCGACGAGGTGCGTGAACCGGCGCACGCGCTCGGGGTCGACCGGCACGCCGGGCCGGTCCACCGCGGTGCCGACGAGCAGCTCGAGCAGCGTCGTCTTGCCCACGCCGTTCGCACCGACGATGCCGAGCCGCTCGGGTCCCTGCACCCGCACGACACCCCCCGCGACCTCGGGCGCACCGGGCAGCTCGGCGATGCGCCGACCGCGCGGCACGTCCGGGTCGGGGAGGTCGAGATGCACGGCCTCGTCGTCACGCAGCCGGGCCGCGGCCGCGTCCGCCGCCGCGCGGCTCGTCGCGAGACGTTCGTCCATCGTCCGCCGGTGGCGGCCGGCCGTGACCTCGGACTTCGCGGCCCACGCGTTGAGGACGATCGGCGCCGCCTTCGCGTTGGCTGCCATCGTCCTGCCCTGCCGTGCCCGGCGCGCGAGCTTCGTCTCGGCCTCGACGCGCTGCCGCTTCTCGACCTTGACCTGCTGCTCTGCGGCACGCACGGCGCGCGCCGCCGCGGCCTGCTCGGTCTCGAGCCGGGACCGCCACGACGAGTACGACCCGCCGTGCACGGACAGCCGGTGCGCGTAGAGCTCGGCGATCTCGTCCATCTCGTCGAGCAGCGCGACGTCGTGGGACACCACGACGAGCGCGCCGGGCCACGTGCGCAGCTGCTCGCGCAGCGCCGCACGCGCGTCGCGGTCGAGGTTGTTGGTCGGCTCGTCGAGCAGCGTGACCGCCGCCCGCCGCAGGCGCAGACCGGCGACCGCGACGAGCACGGCCTCGCCGCCCGATAGCGACGCGGACGCCCGGTCCAGGTCGCGGGCCTCGAGCCCGATCGGGTGCAGGGCGTCGGCCGCGCGGGACTCCACGTCCCACGCGTCGCCGACCGTCTCGAAGTGCTGCTCGGCGGTGTCGCCGGACTCGATCGCGCGCAGCGCGGCGAGCGGCGGGCCGACGCCCAGCAGGTCGGCGACGGTCGACGTGGTGTCGAGCGCGACGTGCTGCGGGAGGTACGCGACGTCGCCCGCGACGACGACCGTGCCTGCGGTCGGCGTGAGGCGGCCCGCCGCCAAACGCAGCAGGGTCGACTTGCCGGAGCCGTTGGCGCCGAGCAGACCCGTGCGGCCGGGGCCGAACGACCCCGTGACGTCGTCGAGCGTGACCGCGCCGTCCGGGTGGACGAACCTGACGTCGGTGAACGTGACGCTGGAGCGCGCGTGGGCGCGCGCGGAGGTGGTGGGCGTGGACATACGAGCTCCCGGGGTTCGACGTGTGCGCGAACCCGGTGCCCTCGCCGACGCGGCGGGGCCCTCGGGTCAGCGCGGCTGGTGCGGCGCGAACCGGGTGCCCGTCATGATCACCACCTAGGTCGACGACAAGGACGGCCGAGGCTCGCACGAGCGGGACACCGCGGGCCAGCGAATAACTCGAACCATGGCGGCGTCCGTCGCGAGCCGCCTTACTCGCAGGCGATCCCGTCGCCGTCGCCGTCGAGCCCGGCGCGGTAGCCCGGGTCGCCCGCGTGCAGGGGCGCGGCGCCCGCAGCGCGTGCCTCCGCGCAGCTCGCGAAGGGACCCTCGGGCGCGACCGTCGCGGCGGGGAGAGGGCTCGGCCCGGGGGTCCGCCGCGGCGTGACCGTGCTGACCGGCGGGAGGGGCTCGTCGGGGCACGTGTGCAGCACGCGCGCGATGGCGTCCCGCTCCGCCGTGGTCACCCACAGCCCGTACGCGTGCTTCACCGCGACCTGCCGCGCCACGTACGCGCAGCGGTACCCGCGGGCGGGTGGCAGCCAGGTGGCCGCGTCGCCCGAGCCCTTCGCGGAGTTCAGCCCGCCGTCGACGGCCAGCAGGTTGAGCGGGTCGTTGGCGAACGCCTGACGCGTCTCCTCGTCCCAGCGCTGCGCGCCCTTCTGCCACGCGTCGGCGAGCGCGACGACGTGGTCGACCTGCACCGCGGCGGACGTCGCCGCGCCTCGCTCGAACGGGATCGTCGCGCCGGAGTACGGGTCGACGAGGGTGCCCGCGCGCACCACGCACCCGCCGGGGCGCAGCACCGCGTCGTTGAGGTCGCGGCGCAGGATGTCATTGCGCGTGTCGCAGCCGTTGCGGTCCGCGTCGACGGCCCGGTAGCCGAACTCGTCGCGGTCGTAGCCGGTCAGGGGTGCGCGGCCCTTGACGGCGAGTGCGTCGAGGGCGGCGAGTGCTGTGTCGTGGTTCGCCGGCTGGGTGGCGGTCGACTGGGTGGCGGTCGGGTCGGTGGCGGCGGGGTCGGCCGTGGCAGGGTTGGTGGGCGCTGGATCGGCGGTCGCTGTCGCGACGGTCGGCGTCGGCGTGCTCGTGGCGGCATCCGGTGCGCCCGGGTGGGACCCGGCGAGCCCGACGTCGGCACACCCGGCGGCGGTGACCGCGGCGAGCAGCGCTCCGACGAGCAGACCCGTGGCGGCCCGCGCGCGCGACGTCCGCCCTGCCCTCCTGCCGCGCACCCGTCCCCGACCTCTCGACGCCCGGCGCGCTCACGCCCGCGCGCCACCCACCAGATCATCGACGCCGCCGCCCACCGTCGTGAGCAGGCGCGCGCGCCGACCTCGTCACGTCGTCCAGCTGAGGCGCCTCGAAGCCGTCGCCGACGACGAGCAGGCTCGCGCGCCGCACGGCGCGTGAGCCGAACCGGTCCGCGAGCGAGTCGACGGCGCGGTCGAGGGAGTCGTGCGCGGGACCGAGCGGCAGCGGCGGCTGCACGACGGCGTCGCCGGCCAGGCCGGTGAGCGCGACCCCGACGAGCGTGATCCCGCGCGTCGAGACGAGGTCCCGCGCGGCCTCCAGCAGCCCGAGCGCCGCGTCGCGCAGCTCGTCGCCCGACGCGGTGCCGAACGCGAGCGTGCGGGACCGCGTCGCACGAGTGAAGTCCGCGAAGCGCAGCCGCAGCACGACGGTCCGTGCGGTGAGGTGCCCCGCGCGCAGCCGACGGCACACGCGGTCGACGAGGCCGAGCAGCGCGGCGCGGACGGCGTCGGGGGAGTGCGGACCGCGCCCGAGGGCGCGCTGGGCGCCGACCGAGCCGCGCGTCCGGTCGGTGACGACGCGCGCCGGTGTCCGGCCGTGCACGACGGCGAACAGGTGCGACCCGGCCGCGGGTCCGAGCAGGCCGCGCAGCACGCGCTCGTCGAGCGCCGCGACGTCGCCGGCCGTGCGCAGCCCGTACCCGCGCAGCTTCGTCGCGGTGCTCTCGCCGACGCCCCACAGGGTCTCGACGGGCAGCGGCGCGAGGAACGCGTCCTCCGCGTCGGGCTCGACGAGCAGCAGCCCGTCGGGCTTGGCGACCCGGCTGGCGACCTTCGCGAGGAACGGCGTGCGCGCGACGCCGACGGTGATCGGCAGCCCCACCTCGTCGCGGACCCGGGCCCGCACGCGCGCGGCGTGCTCGACGGGTGTGGTCGTGTCGGCGCGCCGCAGCCCGCGCACGTCGAGGAAGGCCTCGTCGATCGACACGCCCTGCACCTGCGGCGTCACGTCCCGGAAGATCGCGAACACGTCGCGGCTCGCCTCGACGTACGCGTCGAACCGCGGCCGGACGACGATCAGGTCGGGGCACAGGCCGCGCGCCTGGCGACCGCCCATCGCGGTGCGCACGCCGCGCCGCTTCGCCTCGTAGGACGCGGCGAGCACGACCCCGCCACCGACGGCGACCGGCCGGCCCCGCAGGCGCGGGTCGTCGCGCTGCTCGACCGACGCGTAGAACGCGTCGAGGTCGGCGTGCAGGATCGTCGCGCACCCTGTGTCCACGAACGCATGTTCGACCCGACCGCCCACACGCGCCAGGGGCAGGTCGGGCAGAGCGAGGTGGCGGCGGGGGACACGTCGATGGACCCCGCCGCCACCCCGGGTCTCAGAGGTGCATCGGCGTGAGCGCCTCGTAGTCCTCGACCGAGCCGTCCTTGAGCACCACGTCGATGATCGCCCGGCCGAGCGGGTCGAGGTCGTCGGTGAGGTACTGCTCGAGCTCGGAGCGGAAGAACGCCGAGATGATGCGCGCACCCTCGTCGTACGCCTCGACGCCCACCTGGGACTGCATCTCGGGTGCGAGCCACGTGGGCCGCACGAGCTGCCCGTCGAGCTTCATCTCGCGCAGCGTGTAGCCGAACAGCGGGCAGCGCGCGGGCGTGAGCTGGTCGCGCCGCACCCGGCCACCGCCGCGACGGGCGAGGTACTCGCGCGTCATCCACTCGGCCGCGAAGCCGACCTGGTAGGCGCCGATGTGCTGGTTCGGCGTGAGGACGTACCGCGTGCGGTGCGCGTCGACGAGCTGACGCAGCAGCAGGTTCGCAGCCTCGACCTTGGTGCCGGTCGAGAACGGCCAGTACGACCCGACGCCCTCGGACACCATGCCGCCGTGCTTGATGGTCTTGCGCTCGGACGCGGACTCGCCGATCGACGGGTTCTTGTCGCCGCGCGGCGCGATGAGGCGCCACACCCACGCGAGGGCCGGCGGGACGAAGTGCGTGACGCCCATGATCCCGTAGGTCGGGTTCTCGCGGGTGCACGCGGGCATCCGGACGCCGAACGTGCGGACGTCGACGTGCTCGGGCTTCGACACGACGTTGCGGATCATCGAGCGGTCGATCACGACGCGCGGGTTGGGGCACGGCTTGCCGTTCGAGTCGAGCGTGTGCTCCCACGGCAGGACGGTCGAGTCGGGCACGCCCGCGATGTTGAAGAACACGAGCGGCTTGTCGGGGTGGATGCAGGCACGCTCGAAGTTCGGGTCCTCGCCGTACGCGCGCATGTTGTCGACGCGCACGAACCAGCCGGCCTCGGCGTCGGCGATGACGAGCCGCCCGTCGTTGTCCTGCAGCGACGAGTGGCACAGCGTCATGTCGTCGGTGACGGGGGCGAGCGCGCTCGACTCGGCGAGCGTGATGACGTACGGCTCATTGGTGACGACGTTGGTGCCGAGCAGGATGCGACCGTCCTCCTGGCGGCGGAACTCCTGGCACATCTCGGACTTGCCGCCGCCCGAGGCGCCCTCGTGCATGACGACGGTCTCGTTGTCGTACGGCGTGGTGACCCGCACCGACGAGGCGTGCGCGGTGATCCAGCCCTCGCGCTCGCCGATGTCGAGCAGCACGGAGAACACGCCCTTCTTGGCGCTCGGCCCCGGGTAGAGGTTGTACGCGAAGACCTCGTGCAGGTCGGGCGTGCGGTCGTGCACGACGACCTGGCGGCCGTGGAACGCGGTGTGCCGGAACGGCGGCGCGACGTACAGGATCGAGCGCGGGGCGAACTCGCCGTGCTGCTCCGTCAGCTCCTCGAACGTGACCCAGCCCTGCAGGTCGACGAGCGCGAGCGCGAAGAACGCGGCGTTGACGGGGACGAGCGCGAGGGACGGGTAGCCGAACGTGGGGCCGCCGGCCTTGAAGGGGACGACGACGAGGTCCTGGCGGCCGAGCCACTCGAGCGTCGCGGACTTGGTCGGTGCGAACTCCTCGCCGAAGACGTCGCGGTAGCGCGGCTTGTCGGTGGGCAGGTCGTCGGCGATGCGCATGCAGTCGGGGTCGCGCCGACGCATGTAGTCCTCGGGGTAGTTCACCGCGATGCCGTTGCGGCAGCGCGTGACCGTGGCCTCGACGATCCTGCGCACGCCCTCGTCGGTCTCGACGTCGTAGGCGACCTCGTGGATCGGCCCGCCCACGGGACCGAGCGTGAGCCGGTACAGCTCCTCGCGCGTCTGCGGGACGAGCACGCGCGGGCTCGCGTCGAGCGCGGCGCGCACGGCGGGCGGCAGGTGGACGGCGGACAGGGCCGAGAGGGTGTCCACGGGTGCTCCCTTCGTCGAGGACCGCCCGGGGAGCCCGACGAGGTCGGGCGCGACAACACCGGTACACGGTCCGCACTTGACTCGGAGATTACGTGGCGCGGATCGGGGCGAAGTGGGACCTGGGTCACAGGCGCGCCCGTTCCCGCAGGTCGGCCTACTGTGACTCGCAGCGGCACCGCCGGCGGACGCCGTCCACGAGAGGGGGTGGCGACGATGCCCTGGCCCGTCGCGCACTTCACCACCGGTCGGACCTGGATGAACGACCCCAACGGGCTGGTCCACCGCGACGGCGTGTGGCACCTGTTCCTGCAGCACAACCCGCACGGCGACGACTGGGGCTCGATCGGGTGGGGGCACGCCACGTCGCGCGACCTCGTGACGTGGCGGTGGGAGGGGCACCCGCTGCCCGCGACCGCGGACGCCATGGCGTTCAGCGGGTGCGTCGTGTCCGACCCGCTCGACACCGCCGGGTTCGCGCGGGACGACGACGGGCCCTGCGGGCCGATGGTCGCCGTGTTCACGAGCCACCACGAGCCCGGCTCGCCGCGGGCGGGCACCGAGACGCAGTCGCTCGCGGTCAGCCACGACGAGGGGCGGACGTTCACGCGGTGGTCCGGCAACCCCGTGATCGACGTGGGCCGCCAGGACTCGCGCGACCCCCAGGTCCGCTGGGACGCCGACGCCGGGCACTGGCGCATGGCGCTCGCGGACCCGCGCGGGCGGCGCGTCGAGCTGTGGACCTCGCCGGACCTGCGCACGTGGGAGATGGTGTCGACGTTCGGGCCGCAGGGCTCGGTCGAGGGGCAGTGGGAGTGCCCGGACCTGGTGCGGATGCCCGTGGCGGGCGCGGGCGGCGACGGGACGGCGTGGGTGCTGCTCGTCAACGTCGACCGCGGCGGACCCGCAGGAGGGGGCTCCGCGACGCAGTACATGGTCGGCGACTTCGACGGCACCACGTTCACCGCGGCGCACGACGAGGTGCGCTGGCTCGACCACGGGCACGACCACTACGCCGCCGTGACGTTCGCCGACGCCCCCGGCGGCCGCGCGGTGTCGCTCGGCTGGGCCGGGTCGTGGCTGTACGCGCGCGACCTGCGCGACGAGCCCTGGGGCGCGACCATGACCCTCGCGCGCGACCTCGAGCTCGTCCCGGCGGACCCGGGGTCCGAGGTGCGCTCGCCGGCCGACCTCGTCGTGCGCTCGACCCCGGTGCTACCCGCCGGCCCGCTGCCCGCAGGCCCTCTGCCCGGCGTGGCGGTCCACCGCGTGGACGTCGCGGCCGGGAGCGCCCGCGAGCTCGCGCTGCACGCCGCCGGCGACCCCGCGTTGCGCCTCGAGCTGCGGGTCGAGCGGGATGCGGGGCAGCGCGTGCTCGTCGTCGACCGCGCGCGCTGCTCCCCGGCCGCGATCCCGCCCGCGTACCACCGCACGGTCGTCGCGCTGCCCGACCGGGACGTCGACCTGCTCGTCGTCGCGGACGCGGGCCTCGTCGAGGTGTTCGCCGACGAGGGGCGTGTCGCGGTGACGGAGCAGGTGACGCGCCGGGCGGTGCTGAGCGAGCTCGCGGGCTGACGCCCATTCCTCACCCGTCGGCGGGTCCCACCGTGTCCGCGCGGACGCCGAGGAACGTCGGCCCACCCTTCTCCGGGACCAGGACGGCCACCGCGAGCACCTGGTGCAGGTCCAGCGAGCCGTGCCGGCCAGGCTGCCCGACCGCACGCGCGAACGCCTCGTCGCTGAACGCGAGCGTCGCTCCGACGTCCGTCGCCGCGTGCGTGTAGTCGACGCTGTACGTCGCGGTGACGAGCACGCCGCCGTCGACCGCCGCGACCTTCGGCGCGCCGTCACCCGGGTCGCTCGGGTCGTCGCCCGACCCGACCGCGCGGACCGCCGCGTGGATGAGCCGGGAGGTCTCGCCGTCGCCGACGATCTGCTCGCGCAGCTCCTGGAGGTCCTCGGGCACGGTGAGGTCGCCCTTCTCGCCGGTCTCGAGGTAGGCCGCCACCTGGTCCGACACCGCCTGCGCCCGCTTGACCTGCGCGGGGGTCGGCTGCGACGCCGCCCCGGGTGCGAGCGCGTGGAGCTCGGCGTCCTCGAGCGTGAGGTGCGTGCTCATGCGCCACGGGTCGAGCACGCCGTCCCGTTCGTACACGAGCAGCGCGCGCTGCGGCTTCTTCGCGTCGGCCTCGGCGAGCGTGCCGGTGACCGCGAACCACATGGGGTACTGCGTGAAGGCGGGCGCGACGAGCGAGTCCTTCTCGGGCGTCGTCGTCAGGGCCGTGCCCGGGGCCTTCGGCTCGCCGCTCTCCTTCGCGTACCGCGTG
This sequence comes from Cellulomonas palmilytica, assembly GCF_021590045.1. Lineage (NCBI taxonomy): Bacteria > Bacillati > Actinomycetota > Actinomycetes > Micrococcales > Cellulomonadaceae > Cellulomonas > Cellulomonas palmilytica. The sequence goes on from NZ_CP062221.1 coordinate 1,946,077, forward strand.
TCGTGCAGGTCGGTGCGCAGGATCACGCCGCGGTCCGCGGACGCCCAGCCCTTCGGGTCGTGCTCGCGCGACGCGAGGTCGATGGCCGCGTTGTTGCGCTCGTCGTAGGACGCCAGCGCCGCGGCGAGGTCCTCGCGCTCGATCCCGGGCCGGGTGATCTCCGGTGTCGAGACGCGCTGCGGGATCGCCGCGCAGCCCGCGAGGGCGACGACCGACACGGCGGGCACGACCCACCGCAGCGGGCGGTGCGCGGTGCGCAGGCGGGCGCCGACGGGCTCGGTCGTCGGCGTCGTGGGCTCGTCCACGGCCGAGGCGGCCCGCGCCTGCGCCCGCTCGCGCCGACGACGCCGACCGCGCGCGAGGAACGGCAGCGAGAGCAGGGCGAGCCCGACGACCGCCGCGACGACCCCGGCGACGAACGCGTGCGCGACGACGATCCCGAACGTCACCGAGACGGTCCCGCGCTCGCCCGCGGCGAGCACGACGACGCTCGTCGGCGTCCCGTCGAGCTCGAGCGTGAGCGACTGCGGCCCCTTGCCGTGCGCGGAGCGGTCCCAGAAGTCGGCCGACGACGCCGCGGCGGCGGGCTGCGGCGCGCTGCCGCGGACCGTCCCGGTACCGCCGTCCTGCGGCGTGACCGTCGTGACGCGCAGCTGCCGGGTGTCGGCCAGGTAGCTGTCGACGTCGATCGGGTTCCCGGTGCCGACGAACACCGCGCCGCCCGAGCTGCGGGCGGTGACACGCAGCGTGGCGTCGCGGTACCCGAGCAGGTCCGGGACGGTCGACGCCGCCCGCACGCCGCTCGGCAGCGAGGTCGCGGGGGCGTCCGCCGTGTCGTCGGGTCCGAAGACGACGGCGACGGCGGAGCCGACGACGAGGAGCAGGCCGCCGAGCACGGCGGCGAGGACGAGGAGCGTTCGACGCATGAGGTTCCCCCTGGTTGATGGTCGACGCCGGACCTTAGCCGGGATGAAAGCCGCGGATCGGGCGTTGTCCACAGGGGTGCGATCGGGACCTTCGGCGCGTCTCGCCGCCCGGTCCCGGGTCTACGGTCCGGCCATGGCCGATCCCCGTGGGTTCCTGCGCACGCGTGAGCGCGAGCTCCCGTGCGACCGCCCGGTCCCGGTCCGGATCCTCGACTGGGCGGAGGTGCACCGGCACCCGACGGGCGAGCCTGACGCGCTCGCGGTGCTGCACCGCCAGGCCGGACGGTGCATGGACTGCGGCGTGCCGTTCTGCCACCACGCGTGCCCGCTGGGGAACCTGGTCCCGGAGTGGAACGACCTCACGTGGCGGGCGCAGTGGCGCGACGCGTCGGACCGCCTGCACCAGACCAACAACTTCCCGGAGGTCACGGGGCGGGTGTGTCCCGCGCCGTGCGAGTCGGGGTGCGTGCTGGGCATCAACCAGGCGCCCGTGACCATCCGGAACGTCGAGCTGTCGATCGTCGAGGAAGCGTTCCACCGTGGCCTCGTCACGCCCGCGGTGCCGCAGCGCATGACCGGTCGCACGGTCGCGGTGGTCGGCTCGGGTCCCGCGGGGCTCGCCGCGGCGCAGCAGCTCACGCGCGTCGGCCACACCGTCACGGTGTACGAGCGCGCGCCCGCGCCCGGCGGCCTGATGCGCTTCGGCATCCCGGAGTACAAGCTGCCCGCGGCGGTGCTCGAGCGGCGCTTGGACGTCATGCGCGCCGAGGGCACGGTGTTCCGGTGCGGGGTGGAGGTCGGCCGCGACATCGGGGGCGACGAGCTGCGGCTGCGGCACGACGCGGTCGTCGTGACCGTGGGCTCGACGGTCCCGCGCGACCTCGACGTCCCGGGACGCGAGCTGCGCGGCGTGATGCCCGCGATGGACTACCTGGTGCCCGCGAACCACGCGGCCGTGGGCGAGCCGCTGCCGGGTGCGCCCGTCGCGACGGGGCTCGACGTCGTGGTCGTCGGCGGTGGCGACACGGGTGCGGACTGCGTCGGGACCGCCGTGCGGCAGGGGGCGCGATCGATCACGCAGCTCGAGATCATGCCGCCCGCTCCGCACGAGCGCCCGTCGGACCAGCCGTGGCCGACGTACCCGACGGTGTTCAAGATCTCGACGTCGCACGAGGAGGGCGGCGAGCGGCTGTTCGCCGTGAGCACCACCGAGCTCGTCGGGGACGACGACGGGCGCGTGGCCGGCCTGGCGCTCGTGGACGTGCGACGCGGTGACGACGGCGCGTTCGTCCCGGTGCCCGGCACGCGGCGCGTGCTGCCCGCGCAGCTCGTGCTGCTGGCGCTCGGTTTCACCGGGCCGGAGCGCGGTTCGCTCGCCGACGAGCTCGGGCTCGAGGTCGGCCCGCGCGGCGCGTTCGTGCGTGCCGACGACTTCACCACGGGCACGCCCGGCGTGTTCGTCGCCGGGGACTGCGGGCGCGGGCAGTCGCTCGTCGTGTGGGCGATCGCGGAGGGCCGCGCGGTCGCCGCGTCGGTGGACCGGCACCTGACCGGGAGCACGCAGCTGTCCGCGCCGATCGCGGCGAGCACGGTCGCGATGCGCGCCTGACCTGCCCGCGCGGTCGGCCCGGCGCGGTGCGTGTCGGACCCGCGCGGCATGATCGGGGCCGTGGACGTCGAGTTCGAGACCCGGTTGCGTCTGTGGGACGCGCGCAAGCACGACTCGTGGACCTTCGCCGACCTGCCGACCGACGTGGCGGACGACATTGCGGACGTCGTCGAAGGGTCGTCGCGCGGGTTCGGTTCGGTCCGCGTCGAGGCGACCATCGGGACGACGACGTGGCGCACGTCGATCTTCCCGGGAGCCGAGACGTACGTGCTGCCCGTCAAGGCCGCGGTGCGGCGCAAGGAGTCCGTCGAGGCGGGTGACCTGGCGCGCATCCACCTGCGGCTCGTCGACGTGGACGGCGCGCCCGACCGGCTGGGCTGACCGGGGCGTCCGCACGCGCATGGCAGGCTGGGGCTCTCGACCCGGAGGTCCGCGATGGCGCTGCTCACCTGCCACTTCTTCTCCGACGCGCTGCGCGTCAGCACGGCGGTCACCGTCGTCCTCCCGCAGGCCACGCAGGCCCAGATCGGGATGCGAGGCGTCGCGGACGACGCGCCGCCGCCGGTGCTGTACCTCCTGCACGGCCTGAGCGACGACGAGACGATCTGGACCCGTCGGACGTCGATCGAGCGGTACGCGGCACGTCACGGTGTCGCTGTCGTGATGCCGCGCGGCGGGCGCTCGTTCTACGCCGACGAGGTGCACGGCGGCGCGTACTGGACGCACCTGACCGCCGAGCTGCCGGCGGTCGTCGCGTCGTTCTTCCGGGTCTCGACGCGTCGGGAGGACACGTTCGTCGCGGGGCTGTCGATGGGTGGCTACGGCGCGTTCAAGTGGGCGCTGCGCCACCCGGAGCGGTTCGCGGCGGCGGTTTCGCTGTCCGGCGCGCTGGACGTGGTGAGCGACGCGCACCTGTGGGACGAGGAGGTGCCGCAGGTGTGGGGCGGGCAGGTGCCCGGCCCGGGCGACGACCTGATCGGCCTGGTCGAGCAGGCCGACCCGGCCACGCTGCCGGCGCTGTACGTCTCGTGCGGCGCCGAGGACTTCCTGCACGGCGCGAACCTCCGCTGGCTGGAGGCCGCGCGTGTGCGGGGGGTCGAGGTCACCACCGACGTCGACGGTCCCGGCGACCACGACTGGGAGTACTGGGACGCGAAGATCCAGGACGTGCTGGAGTGGCTGCCGTTGCGGGGCTGAGTCCCTGGGCCCTAGGCCGACGGTGACCCGAGCCCGGTCGCGCGCTGCACGCGGCGTCGTACCGCGGCGCGCACGGCGTCCTGCGTCCCGACGACACGCAGGTGCTCGCGCGCTCGCGTGACGGCGGTGTAGAGCAGCTCGCGCGTGAGCAGGGGCGAGGTCGCGGGCGGCAGCAGCACGCTCACGCGCGTGAACTGGCTGCCCTGCCCGCGGTGGACGGTCATCGCGTGCACGCCCTGGACGGGCGGCAGGCGGTGCGTCGGGACGAGCCGGTGCCCGTCGGAGGTCGCGAACGCGACGGCGACCCCGTCGGGCGTGGCGACCACGACGCCCGTGTCGCCGTTCGCGAGCCCGGTGGCCCGGTCGTTGCTCGTGACGATGAGCGGCCGGCCGGGCGGGAACGGCGCACCCGAGCGGCCGCCGGTCTCCTGCGCGACCCACTCCTCGGCGAGCGCCGCCCAGTGCGCGACCCCCGCCGGACCGCGGCGGTGCGCGAGCAGCAGCCGGTGCTCGCCGAGCGCCGCGAGCGCGCCGTCCGCGTCGCCCGCGCGCGCCGCGGTGACGAGCCGGCGGCCCGTGGTGCGCACGTCCGCCTCGAGCGTCGCGACCTCGGTGGGCGTGGCGACGTCGCCGACGGTCTCGACCCACTCGACCGACGGCCCGCCCGCGCGCAGGAGCGCGACCGTGCGCTCGTCGTCGCCGTCGCGGATCGCTCGGGCCAGGTCCGCGAGCGCGCGACCGAACCGGTGCTCGCGGGTCAGCTCGACGACGCCGTGCGGCAGCGACACGACGAGGTCGCCCAGCACCGCGCCGGCCTCGACGCTCGCGAGCTGGTGCGCGTCGCCGACGAGCACGACGCGCGCCTGCGGGCGCACGGCCTCGAGCAGTCGCGCCATGAGGGACAGCGACATCATCGACGTCTCGTCGACCACGACCACGTCGTGCGGCAGCCGGTGCCCGGCGTGGTGGCGGAACCGCGTGCTGCTGCCCGGACGACGACCGAGCAGGCGGTGCACGGTGCTCGCGCGCAGCTCGCCGACGCGCTCGCGGTCCGCGTCGAGCGCGAGCGCCGCGACCTCGGCGTTGACCGACTCCTGCAGGCGTGCGGCGGCCTTGCCCGTGGGCGCTGCGAGCGCGACGCGCAGCCCGGGACCGGCGACGTCCTGCAGCGCCGCGACCAGGCGCGCGACGGTCGTCGTCTTGCCCGTGCCCGGGCCGCCCGTGAGGACCGTGAGCCGGGACGTCGCCGCGGTCCGCAACGCGGCGCGCTGCCGCTCGTCGTCGGGGGACGGGAAGAGTCGGTCGACCGCGGCCTCGAGCCGTCCCTCGTCGACCTCGACGCGTGCGAGCCGCTGCGTGACCTGCGAACGGACCTCGACCTCGTCGCGCCAGTAGCGGTCGAGGTACAGGCGCCCGCCGGCCCACCGCAGCGGGCGGTCGTCGGGGCCGTCCGGGCCGTCGGCGACGGCCGGGCTGGCCCGCACGGCCGTGACCCACGCGTCGAGGTCGGGCCACGGCAGGTCGACGAAGGCGGTGGGGGAGACGGCGCCCTCGTCCTGCGTGTCCTCGTCCTGCGCGTCCTCGTCCTGCGCCGGTTCGACGAGCGTGCGGGCGTCCGCGAGCACGACGCACACCGACCCGGCGCGCAGCGCCCGCACCGCGAGGGCGGCCGCGAGCCGGACGCGGTCGTCGTCCTCGCCGCACAGGCCCGCGACCCGGCGCGCCACGTGCACGTCCGCCGAGGTGAGCACGCGTGCGGCGACGAACGGCGCGAGCAGGCCGGTGACGCGCCAGGGCACGTCCGGGCCGGTGTCGGCGCCGGGCGTCACGAGAGTGGTGAGGTCGCTCATCGGGATCCCGCCAGGAGGTCGGACAGCGCGAGCACGAGCGGCGTCGGGGCACGCCACGCGAGCACGCCCGTGGGGGCCGGGCCGGCCGGGCCGTCGAGCACGGGGGTCTCGGGTCCGAGCATTCCGCGCACGAACAGGTACAGCCCGCCGCCGAGGTGCGCGTCGGGGTCGTAGCCCGGCACGCGCCAGCGCAGTAAGCGGTGCAGCGCGACCGAGTACAGGACGAGCTGCAGCGGGTAGTGGTGCTCGACCATCGCCGCCAGCATCGAGGCGGGTCGGTAGTGCCACGCCGACAGCGGCTCCTCCCACGGGCCGAGGCGGTTGGTCTTGTAGTCGACGACGAGGTAGCGGTGCCCGCCCGGGGCGTCGTCGGACGGGACGCGCAGCACCGCGTCGATGCTGCCCGTGAGGTAGCCGCGCAGCGCGCTCGCCGCGAGCACGGGGTCCGCGAGCCGGTCGGCGTAGCCGGCGAGCGCGTCGTCGTCGGCCACGTGCGCGCGCCACAGCGCGGCGACGTCCCGCAGCGACGCCGCGGCCGGCGCGTCGGTGGCGGCCCGCACGCGGTCCCCGCCGGCGAGCGGCAGCTCGAAGTCCAGCTCGGGCAGCCGGTCGGCGGGCGCGACGTCCGCGAGCGTCAGCCCGTCGGCGAGCGTGCCGAGCGGGGTGCGCAGCGCGGGCAGCAGGCGTGCGGCGAGCTCGTCGGGACCCACCGGCAGCGCGCGGCCCGGGTCGGCCTCCGCGCAGCGCAGCGCGACCTCGGCGGTCAGGTCAGGGGCGCGCGTGTCGACGTTCTCGAGCACGTGGTGCACGAGCGTGCCGAACGCGGTCCCCGCGGGCAGGTCCGCCATGGGGGAGCCGAGCCCGCGCAGCGCGGCCTCCTCCGAGCCGTCGTCGGCCTGCGCGGTGTCCGACGACGCGAGCGGTGCGCCCTCGGGCTCGTCCTGCACGCCCGTCGTCTCGGGCTCCGACGACGGCGCGTGGTGGTGCGCGTCGTACGCCGCGGCCGTGAGACCGGAGTACGAGGTGCGGCGCCACGCGGTGTCGAGCGCCCGGTCGAACCTCGCGAGCTCGAGCCGCGGTGCCGGCACGGGCGGCGGTGACCACCGGGCCCGCGGCCGGGCCTGCGTGACGAGCTCGTGCACGAGCGCCCCGCCGGTGGTCGCGGCGAGGCCGGCGAACGCCTGGGCCGCGTCGTCGTCGGACGGCACCGGCACGACCGCGGCGGGCGTGCCGTCCGCGTCGCGCGTCGCGAGCAGGAGGCGGGACAGCGGGGAGCGTTCGGAGTTGCGGCTCGGTGCCCACCAGACGACGACCTGGCTGTGCGCACGCGTGAGCGCGACGTACGTCAGCCGCAGCTGCTCGCCCGCCTCGTCGTCCTGGTGCGCGCGCAGCCCCTCGGCGTACCCCGGGCTGCCAGGACCGCCCACGTGCAGCGTGCGCGCGTCGTCGCGGTGGAAGCGCAGCACGGGCGGGTCCGACGGCACCCACGTGTCCCACGCGAACGGCACGAGCGTGACGGGGAACTGCAGGCCCTTGCTCGCGTGCACCGTGATGACCTGGACGGCGGCGGCGTCCGTCTGCAGGCGGCGGCTGCGCTCCTCGGCGTAGTCGCGCGCGGCCTCGTCGATGCGCGCGCGCAACCACTCCAGCAGCGCGGACGCCCCGAGCCCCTCCTGCACCGCGACCGCGTGCAGCGCCTCGCCCACGTGCCGCACGTCGGTCAGCTCGCGCTCGCCGTCGGCCCGACGCATGACGCGCTCGCGGATCCCCGCGGCGGCGGCGGCCTCGAGCAGCGCGGCGACGCCGTGCGACGCGAGCGTCGCCGACCAGGTGCGCACGCGCTCGGCGAGCCGGTCGCGAGCCTCGTCGTCGGCCAGCGCGAGGTCGGCCGCGGTCCAGCCCAGGAACGGGGTGAGTGCCGCGCCCGCGGCGAGCCGTGCGTCGTCGGGTCGCGCGAGCGCGGACAGCAGCGTGAGCCAGTGCTGCGCGGAGCGCGTGCCGAACACGCTCGCGAGCCCCGAGATCACCGCGGGGACGCCCGCCTCGGCGAGCGTGCGCTGCACGGCCTGCGCGTCGCGGTTGCGGCGCACGAGCACCGCGACGTCGCCCGGCCGCACGGGTCGCTCGCCGTCGTCCTCCACCACCCGGTGCGTGCGCAGCGTCTCGACGACCTGCGCCGCGACGTCCGCGTAGAGGAAGTCGCGCACGGCACCGACCGGCGGCGCCTTCGTCGGCGACGTCCGCAGCGCCTCGCGCGTGACCTGCCGCAGGACGACGGGCGGCCCCCCGCGCAGCCGCCGCCCCGTGCGACGTGCCTGCACCGGGCGCACGACGATGCGCGGGTCGCCCAGCGCAGCGCCCTCGAGCACCGGGCGCAGGCCGGCGAGCACGTCGGGGTCCGCGCGGTGGTTGTGCGCGAGCGTCGCGCGGCGCGCGTGCTGCGCCGCGACCAGGTACGTCGCGACGTCGGCGCCGCGGAACGCGTAGATCGCCTGCTTCGGGTCGCCGATCAGGACGAGCGTGCGCTCGCCCGCGAAGGCCGCCTCGAGGATCTGCCACTGCACCGGGTCGGTGTCCTGGAACTCGTCGACCATGACCACGCGGTACGCGCCGCGCACGCGCTCGCGCGCCGCGGGCCCGGTCACCGGGTCGGTGAGCGCGTCACGCAGCAGGGTGAGCAGGTCGTCGTAGTCCACGACGCCGGACGCCCGCTTGCGCCGCCGCATCTCGGCGCGCGCGACGTCGGCGAGCTTGAACCGGTGGAACGCGCGCGTGCCCGGCTCGGCGTCGGTCGGCTCGAGCGCCGCGGCGTGGTCGGAGATCGCCGCGTGCATGAGCTCGCGCGCCTCCGGGACGGTGACGAGCGGCTCCGCCTGCGCCGCGTACGTGCGCAGGTACAGGTCGTCGACGACGTCCGCCTCGAGGTCCGCGACGTCGGGCACGAGCACCGCGTCGTGGTCCATGTCGGCCGTCGTGCCGAGCATCGCGAGCATCTGCTGGCAGAAGCCGTGCGTCGTCGTGATGGTCGCGGCGTCGAACTCCGCGACGGCCCGCGCCACGCGCGCGCGGCGCCTTTCGGCCTCGCCGGGCGGCACGTCCGCGAGCAGCGCCACCACCTCGTCCGACGACGAGCGCGCGGTCGCCGGTGCGCGCAGCGCGCGCTCGACCTCGACGAGACGCGAGCGCACGCGGTCGCGCAGCTCGGTGGTCGCGGCCCGGCCGAACGTCACGAGCATGAGCTCGGGCAGCCGCACGTCGAGCTCGGCGACGTACCGCACGGCGAGCGACGCGATGGTCCACGTCTTGCCCGTGCCGGCGCTCGCCTCGAGCACGACGGTCTCGACGCCGGGCAGCGGGCCGCGTACGTCGAACACCGGCACGTCGAACACCGGGACCTCGACGACGTGCCCGGGAACCGGCTGGCTCACACGGCCTCCTCGAAGCGCTCGTGCTGCAGCAGCGCGTCCCACACGCGGGTCGCGAGTGCCCCGAACCTCGTGGGTTCGTGCGGGCGCAGCGTCCGGTCGAGCTCGGTGGGTTCACCGAGCACGTCGTCGAGCTCGAACCCGTCGCCCCACGCGAGCACGTGGTACGCGTCGACCCGCTCGAACCCGCCGCGGCCGTTCTCGGCGTCGTCCAGGGAGCCGAGGCATCGGCGCGCCGCGCGCAGCGCGTCGGACGTCGAGCCGCGTTCCCACCGGCTCGTCGCGTACGCGTGGCTCGTGCGCGTGATCAGCGGGATCGGCGCGAGCAGCGCCTCGTCGCGCACCGCGACGAGCTCGCTCAGCAACTCGCGCGCGTGCTCGGCCTCGGGGGCGCGCAGCACCGACCGGGCGGCGTCGCCCCGGCCGCGCCCGATCGTCACCGCACGCCGCACCCGCGCGCCGCTCGCGGCGAGCGCGAGCAGGTGCAGCCAGGACGCGAGCAGGTGCTTGGGCGCGAGCCGGGAGTACACGACGCGGACCAGGTCCTCCCCGCGCAGCCCGGCCACCGTCCCGGTGACGGCCCGGCCCGCGTGGGGCAGCGCGACGCGCACGTCGCACGACGAGGGCTCGGCCGCGAGGTAGGGGGCGGCTGCCTCGAGGATCGGCCGCGCCTCGTCGAGGATCGCCTCGAGCGCCGCGCCGCCGAGCTCGCGCGGTGGCAGGTGCCCGCGGCGTCGCTCCGCGGCCGCCGCGGCGGCCAGGTCGGCGCCGTCGAGCGCCGCGGTGAGGATCCGGTCGCCGATCGCCCAGCGCGTCAGGGCGTCGGGCTCGAGCGGCATGCGGTCGTCGAGCTGCGGCTCGTCGCGGGGGAGCGTCGCATCGAGGCGCTGCGTGAAGAACGCGCGAGGCGCGTGCTGCAGCGCCGCGACGAGGTCGGTGAGGTCGACGTCGGCGCCTGCGTCCTCAGGCACGGGAAGCGGCGACGGGACGAGGACGTCGGACGCGGCGCGCGGGCCGGTCGCGGCCCGGGCCGCCGCGAGGTCGAGCGCATCGAACCCGAACGGCCCCGGCCGGCCGAGCGCGCCGGGTGTGAACACGCGCGGGTCGACGGGCTGCAGCGGGTGCTCGACGACGAGCGCGCCGCGCGCCCCGCCGAGCAGCTCGACGGCCTCGTCCACGGCGTCGAGCAGCTCGCCCACGGGCACGCACGGCGGGCGGTGCGCCCCGGTGCGCTCGTCGGCGCCGGTGTGCAGCACGACGAGGTGCTCGGTCGCCGACGTGACGGCGTCGAGGAACAGCTGGCGGTCCTCCTGCCGGCGGTCGCGCTCGCCGACGAGCGGGTCGCGCGCGAGCAGGTCGTCGCCGTCGCGGCGTCCGCCGCGCGGGAACGCGCCGTCGTCCATGCCGAGCAGCACGACCACGCGGTGCGGGACGGCGCGCATGGGCGCGAGCGAGCAGACCGTCAGCGCACCCGTGCGGAACCCGGCGCGCGTCGGCCGCCCCTCCAGGCGCGGCGCGAGAAACGCGACCACGTCCGGCAACCGCAGCACGCTCGTGCGGCCCGCGGCGTCGGTGCGCGCGTCGGCGAGCACGCGCTGCGCCTCGGCCTGCTGCCACCGGTCGGCCGGAGCCACGTCGGTGAGCAGCAGCAGCGCCCGGTCGATCGCGTCGAACCAGTGCGCGGCGGGGTGCGCGCCGGACAGGTCGGCGAGCACGCCGGTGAGCCGGTCCAGCAGCTCCGCGACGCGCCCGACCAGCGCGACGTCCGAGGAGCCCACGTCGTCGACCGGCAGCACGGCCCCGACGTACCGCTGGCCCTCCTCGGCCATCGCGACGCCCAGGAGCAGCCGGTCGAGCGCGGCGGACCACGTGCCCTGCGGGACCGACCCGAGCCGGTAGCGGGCGCGCCGCTCGACGTCCTCGCCCCAGTGCACGCCGGACTCGAGCGCCCACGCGCGCAGCCGGTCGAGCGCGTCGTCGTCCAGCCCGAACCGCCGCCGGACGGGGGCGGTCTCCGCGAGGTCCACGACGGCCGACGCGGTGACGCGGGAGCCCGCGAGATCCAGGAGCGTGGTGAGCACCGCGAGCACGGGGTTGGCGCGCGCCGGGGACCGGTCAGCGATGCGCACGCGCAGCGTGCGGCCCGGGTGCTCGGGCGTGGGGGAGCCGTCGGGCTCGTCGGGCGCCGGCCCGAACACCGCGTGCACGAGCGGCGCGAACGCCTCGACGTCCGGGCACATGACGAGCACGTCGCGCGGCTCGAGCGTCGGGTCGTCCGCGAGCAGCCCGACGACGACGTCGCGCAGCACCTCGACCTGCCGCGACCGTCCGTGGCACGCGTGCACCTGCACCGAGCGGTCGGCGGGGTCCGCCGGGACACGCGACGACGAGCCCGGTGGTGCGTCCGCGCGCACGCGCGCCTGCAGGGCGCCGAGCACGCTCGCGGCGGGCGGGGGAGTCGCGACCTCGTGCACGACCGGGTCGAGCGCCTTGACCCGCGCGGCGAGCTCGGACGCGTCGTTCGCCATCGAGCGCAGCAGCGGGTGCCGCGCGGGCGAGGTGGTCTTGCGCCGTCGGCGGGTCCCGTGGACCGGTTCGACCGCGCGCCACAGCGCGAGCGACGGCTGGGGGAGCCACACGTGCACGTCCCGCCGCGCCGCGAGCGCGTCGAGCACCGCGAGGTGCGCGGCGGGCAGCGACGTCGGTCCGAGCACGTGCAGCCGCTGCGGCAGGTCGACCAGCTCCGGCTGCTCGACGAGCCGGGCGACCGCGTCGTCGACGCGCAGCGCGGGCGGCGGGCCGAGCCGCTCGACGAGCAGGCGCCACAGCTCCGCCTGCCACGCGAGGTCGTCGGGCAGCGGACCGCCCGCGCCGTCGCCGGCCGGTGCCGAGCCCCAGTCGCGTGCGAGCGACGGCCGACGCGCGTCGTACGCCCACAGCAGGCGCGCGACGCGCTGCGCGAGGTGCAGCCGGCGCCCGGCGCGCAGCTCGTCGTCCTCGCCGCTCGTGCCGCTGGCGTGCGGGTGCGTGCCCAGGTGGTGCGCGACCGTCGCGAGCCACGGCTCGTGCGCGCGGGAGTCCAGCACGTCGAGCACGTCCCACTGCAGCGCCTCGGGTCGCCACGGGTCGGTGCGGCGGTCGACGCCGGCGACGGCCGCGAGCACGTCGGCGACGACGCGCGAGGGCGGGTCGAACCGCACGTTCGCGCACACGCCGTCCTCGGCGCCCGAGCCGCCCGCGCCGAGCCGGTGCGCGAGGCGCTGCGCGACCCACCGCTCGACGCCGCGGGTCGGCACCGCCACGAGGTCGGGCGCGAACGGGTCCGCGGGCGGCGTCCGGAGCTCGTCGGCCAGCGCCGCGACGAGCGCGTCGGCGCGCTCCGCGACGTGCACGTGCAGACGGCCTGCTGCGCTGCGTTCGTCGCCCACGTCCGCACCCTAGCCACCCGGACCGACGGTCGCCGGGACGCGGGCCCGTACCCTGTGGACGTGCAGTGCTCCTACTTCGACGCGGGGCTGTGCCGGTCCTGCGGCTGGATGGGACGCCCGTACGACGAGCAGCTCGCCGCCAAGGAGGCCCACGCGCGCGGCCTGCTCGCCGACCACCCCGAGACCCGATGGCTCCCTGCGGTCGCGAGCACCGAGTCCGGCTTCCGCAACAAGGCCAAGATGGTCGTCGCGGGCACGGTCGAGCACCCGACGCTGGGCATCCTCGACGCCGCCGGCCGCGGCGTGGACCTGCAGGGCTGCGGCCTGTACCCCGACGAGCTGCGCGCGGCGTTCCCCGCGGTCGCCCGGTTCGTGACCCGGGCCGCGATCGAGCCGTACGACGTGCCGGCCCGGCGCGGCGAGCTCAAGCACGTCCTGCTCACGCGCGCCCCCGACGGACGCCTCATGATGCGCCTGGTGCTGCGCTCGCAGGAGGCGGTCGCGCGCATCCGCAAGCACCTGCCGAGCCTGCTGGCGGAGCTGCCGTCCCTCGCGGTCGCGAGCGTCAACGTCCTGCCGGAGCACAGGGCCGTGCTGGAAGGCGACCTGGAGCTGCCGCTCACCGAGCGGCAGGCGCTCACGATGGACGTCGACGGCGTCGCGCTGCACCTGCGCCCGCGCTCGTTCTTCCAGACGAACACCGAGGTCACCGCCGCGCTGTACCGCCAGGCGGCCGCGTGGGTGCAGGCCGCGGCGCCGACGAGCGTGTGGGACCTGTACTGCGGGGTCGGCGGGTTCGCGCTGCACGTGCGCGCGCCGCACGTCGTCGGCGTCGAGACGAGCGAGGAGGCGGTCGCGAGCGCGCGCGCCACCGCGGCCGAGCTCGGCCGGAGCGCGACGTTCGTCGCGGCGGACGCGACCGCGTGGGCGCTCGCGCAGGACGCGCCGCCGGACCTCGTCGTGGTCAACCCGCCGCGGCGCGGTATCGGTCCGGTGCTCGCGGACTGGCTCGAGGGTTCGGGCGTGCGGCGCGTCGTCTACTCGTCGTGCAACGCGGTCTCGCTCGCGCGCGACCTGGCCGCGATGGGCTCGTTCGCGGTGCGCGAGGCGCGCGTGTTCGACATGTTCCCGCAGACCACGCACTACGAGGTCGCCGTCCTCCTCGAACGTCGCGCCTGAGCCGGGACCCGGACCGGACCTGACCGCCGGGCGGTCGGCCGATCGGGCGTGAACCGGACGAACCGGGCACCCGCGCACGGCTAGGCGGCTACAGTCACGTCGGCACCCGCCCGCGAGGACGACGAAGGAGCGCGACGATGAGCAGCCCGGACGAGCAGCCCGGCGGGCACCCGTACGCCCAGGGCGGCTACCCGCCGCCGCCCGCCAAGCGCCCGAGCGCGTTCGCGAGCGTCCCCGTGCGCGACTACCTGACCGACGCCCTCGCGCTTCTCCTGCTGCTCATCAGCCTCGGGCTCGGGTGGGACTACCGGTACACCGCGGGCGAGCGCATCGAGGTCGTCCTCGTCACGGTCGTCTCGATGCTGTCGCTCTCGCTGTTCTACCTCGCACGGTTCGGGGCGCTGCCGCGCGGTTGGACCAACCGCACGGTGCTCGGTGCGCGGGCGCTCGCGAACCTGCCGTACGTGCTGCTGGTGGCCGTGTACCTCGTGCTCGACACGGGTGTCGCGTTCCGCGAGCAGGTCGTGGGGGAGGTCGTCCCCGGCGGCATCGGTCCCGCGGTCGCGGTCGGTCTCGCGGGCGTCGCGGTCGCCGCGGGACCGCGGGTCGCCGAGCTCGGCAGCGCGCGCACGGTCGAGGCCGTCACGGCCTGGACGCGCCGCGCGCTCGTCGCCCTGCTGGCCGTGGCGGTCGCGCTGCAGGTCCTGAGCCTCGCCGAGCTCACGACGAACCTCGACCTCCTGCTGCGGGTCGACGGCGGGTGGGGTCTCGCGCTGGCCTCGTTCGTCGGGATCGTGCTGGTGACGGTGGTCGTGGGGCTGCCCCTCCTGCTCGTCGTGCGGCACTCCGCGCCGTGGCGGTGGGTGCTGCTGGCGGTCGCGATCACCGCCACCGTCTGGTTCGTGTTCTACGGCCCGTACCACGGCGAGCAGCCCGGCTCCGGCTTCCACACCGCGGCGTCGGTCGCGTCCGGGCACGTCGGCTACGTCGTGCTTCCCGCCGCTGGCGCGGTGATCCTGTTCCCCGTGTGGCCGCGGCTCGTGCGGCCCGTCGCGCCGCCCGAGCGCGAGTGGTTCGGCGTGGCCGAGCGGTCGTGGCTGTCCGTCGTCGCGGTCGCGGCCGGCTCGGCGCTCGTGCAGCTGCTGGTCGTCGTGACGTCCGGGACGACCGGTGCCGGGATCGAGGGCTGGCGCGTGGTGGCCGTCGTCGTGCTGCTCCTGGCGGGGCTCGCGGCGTTCGTGGCCCGGACCGTGCACACGGGCGACCCGGCCGCGGGCCGACCGGCGGCGATCGTCGCGACCGTCGTGGTCGCCGCGCTCGGGATCGTGGTCCTCGCGCTCACGGGCGAGGACCACGCGCGCGACATCGGCACGGTCGACCTGACCCTCCTGCTCGTGGCCTTCGGGCTGCCCGTGCTCGCCGCCGTCGCGCTGCTCGGCCCCGCCCCGGTGCGGGCGTGGTACGCCGTGCACGGCGGGGCCGTGCGCGAGCCGTGGACCGGTGAGTCGCAGCCGTCGTTCGCGCACCCGGTGCCCACGGGGGTCCCCACGCAGGCGTCCGCGCCGGTGGTACCCGTCGCCGAGCCCACGCCGGTCGCCGAGCCGGTGGCGGCGCCCGTGCCCGAGCAGGTCGACGAGCTGACGCACCCGCGCTCGACCCCGCCCACGGGGTCGCTGCCCGCGGTCGCGGACCCCGCGGCGCCCGAGCCCACCCCGACGGTCCCGCTGCAGCGCACGGAGCCGGACGTCGCGGGCGTCGGAGAGGTCGCCCAGCCCGTGCCCGAGGCGGAGCCCGTGCCCGAGGCGGAGCCTCTGCCGGAGGAGGAGCCGACCTGGTTCGACGAGTACGCCGACGTCGAGCCGGTGGGGGAGCCGCCGGTGGCCGCGCCCGTCGCCGCGCCTGTCGCCGCCGTCCCGCCCGTGGCGCCCGCGCACCCGTTCACGGCCGCGCAGGCGAGCGACCCGGCCACGGACCTCGAGGTGCTCGCCGCGATCGCCGCGCAGGCACCCGAGCTGCGGGTGCACCTCGCGTCGAACCCGTCGACCTATCCCGATCTGCTGGAGTGGCTCGGTCGGCTCGGGGACCCGGCGATCGACGCCGCGCTCGCGAACCGGCGCCGCTGAGGCGGCGCCGGTCCGCGAGCCGTCAGGAGTCGGCGGGCAGCGAGCGGAGCAGCTCGCGCACGACGGCCGCGGAACGGTCCGCGGCGTCGTCGACGTGCGTGGTGAACTCGCCGGCCTCGACGGGGCTGCACAGGTCGCTGATGCCGCGCACGGACAGGAACGGCACGCCGAACAGGTGCGCGACCTGCGCGAGCGCGGCGGACTCCATGTCGGTCGCCAGCGCCGCGGGGAACGCGGCGCGCACGCCCGCGACCCGCTCGGCGTCGACGAACACGTCGCCCGAGACCACGTCGCCGCGCAGCACGCGCACGCCGGGCTCGACCGGCCACGCGGGCAGCGTGCCGGCCGCGGCGAGCGCGCGGTCACGGAGCTCCTCGTCGGCCGGGTACGTCGCGGGCATGCCGGGCACCTGGCCGAGCGCGTAGCCGAACGCGCGCGCGTCGGCACCGGAGTGCGTGTGCTCGTCGCCGACGACGACGTCGCCCACCCGCACGCCCGCGCCGAGCCCGCCCGCGCTGCCGCCGCTCACGAGCACGCGCGTGCGGTGCGCGGCGAGCGCGACGGCCGCGGCGGACGCGGCGTTGACCAGCCCGATGCCGGCGCGCACGAGCAGCACCCGCCGTCCGCCGAGCCGCAGCGACGTGTGCTCGCCGCCGCCGGGGGCCAGCATCGAGCCGCCGACCTCGTCGGCCGCGTCGACGAACGCCTGCGCCTCGACGGGCATCGCGACGACGACGACCGCGTCGAGCCGTGCGCTCACGCGGTCACCGTCGACCACTCGGCGCGGTGCGCGAGAAACTCCCGCGCGGCGTCCTGCGCCCCGCTCAGCGTGTGGTTGGCGCCCCAGCCGCACTGCACCTCGTTGGCGGCGGGCACCTCGGTCGCGTCCAGGACGTCGCGCAGCGTCGCCTCGACGAGGTCGAGCACCTCGTCGTACTCCCAGCGCCCGGCGAGCGTGAGGTAGAAGCCGGTCTGGCAGCCCATGGGGGAGAAGTCGATCACCCGGTCCGTGTGGTTGCGCGAGTGCTCGGCGACGAGGTGCTCGAGCGAGTGGATGGTCGGCATCTCGAGGTGCGCGACGTTGGGCTGCGTGAAGCGCACGTCGTACTTCTCGATGACGTCGCCTGCGGGCAGCACCTTGGTGTCCGCGAGGCGCACGTAGGGCGCCGCGACGGTGCGGTGGTCCAGGTTGAAGGACTCGACGTTCATGCGGTCGGGCATCGGGGTCTCCCAGGGTCGACGACGGCCGCCATTGTCTCCCGCGCCGACGTGCGGTCCGGCCCCCGCGGTGCGTCGTCTCACCGTGCGGCACCCCGCCGCGCGGGGCTAGGGTCCCCGGGTGCCCGCTCCCCAGCCGCTCACGCTCGCCGAGGCCGCCCCGCGCCCGGCGGTACGCGAGCCTGCCTCACCGGGTGCCCCCGCGGGCGCCCGGCAGGGCTTCCGGCGCGACGTCCAGGGGCTGCGTGCGGTCGCGGTGCTGCTGGTCCTCGCGTTCCACGCGGGGCTCCCGGTGCCGGGCGGGTTCGTCGGGGTCGACGTGTTCTTCGTCGTCTCGGGCTTCCTCATCACGGGGCTCGTGGCCGACGAGGTCGCGCGCACGGGCCGCCTGCGGCTCGGGAGGTTCTACGCGCGGCGTGCGCGCCGCCTGCTGCCGGCCGCGGCGCTGACGCTCGTCACCGTCGTCGTCGCGACCACGGTGTGGCTGCCGGTGACGCGCTGGCGCGACGTCGCGGGTGACGTGGTCGCGACGTCGCTGTACGTCGTCAACTGGCGGCTCGCGGACCGTTCGGTCGACTACCTCGCGCAGGACGCCGCGGCCAGCCCGGTGCAGCACTTCTGGTCGCTCGCGGTCGAGGAGCAGTTCTACGTCGTGTGGCCCCTGCTCGTGGTCGCGCTCGTGGCGCTCGCGCGTCTGCGCGGGCGCCCGGCCTCGCGGCGGGGCCTCGTGCTGGGCGTCGCCGCGATCGGTGCGGCGTCGCTCGCGTGGTCGGTCGCGCTGACCGTGGCGGACCCGTCGCGCGCGTACTTCGTCACGACGACGCGCGCCTGGGAGCTCGCCGCGGGCGCCCTGCTCGCGCTGCTCACGCACCGCGTCACGCGCCTGCCGCAGCGCGTGCTCCTGGCCGGCGGATGGTGCGGGCTCGCGCTCGTCGCCGTCGCGGCGTTCACGCTGAACGGCTCGACGCCGTTCCCCGGGGTCGCGGCGCTCCCGCCGGTCGGCGGGACGGTCCTGGTCCTGGCCGCGGGCCTCGTCGGTCCCGGCCTGCGTCCCCTGACCGCACGCGTGCTGCAGCCCGTGGGCGCGACGTCCTACTCGCTGTACCTGTGGCACTGGCCCGCGGTCGTGCTCGCGACGAGCCTGACCGACGGACCGCCGCCGACGAGCCTGCTCGTGGTGGCCGTGGCGCTCTCGGTGCTGCCCGCGGTCGCGTCCTACGTGCTCGTCGAGAAGCCGCTGCACACGTCCGCGCGCCTGCGCGCGAGCGCGGGACGTTCGGCGGTGCTCGGCGTCGTGTGCACGCTCGTCGGCGTCCTGGCGGCGGGCCTGCTGCTGCGTGCCGTCGCAGCCGCTCCCGACCACTCCGCACCCGGAGCCGCGGTCCTGCGGGACGGCACGTGGACCGGACCGGACCAGGCCACCGACCTGCGCAGGCTCGTGCCGGCGCTCGCGGACGCGACGCTCGACGTCGCCGACCTCTACGCCGGCGACTGCCACCAGAACGCGCTGGGCACCGATCCCGCGGCGTGCACGTTCGGCGACGAGGACGCGAGCACGGTCGTCGCGCTCGTCGGCGACTCGCACGCGGGGCAGTGGCAGCCGCCGCTCGCCGCGATCGCGCGCGAGCAGGGCTGGCGCCTCGACACGTACACCAAGGGCAGCTGCGCGCTGACGTCGGCGCCCACGTGGCTCGGCACGGTCGACGGCCCGTACACGCAGTGCACGCAGTGGAACGCCGCGGTGGTCGAGCACCTGCTCGCCGACCCACCGGACGTCGTCGTGACGAGCAACAACCAGGTCGAGGTCGCGGCCGACGACGGCTCCCGGCTCACCGGGGCCGCGGGCGACGAGGTCGCGGTCGCCGGTCTGCAGGACACCTGGCGCACGCTGGCCGACGCGGGGATCACGGTCCTCGTCGTGGGGGACACCCCGTGGGTCGGCATCGACGTGCCCGAGTGCGTCGCTCGGCACGAGGGCACGTGGGCCACCGAGTGCAGCGTCCCGAGCGACGTGCCCGAGCGACGCTCGGGGCTCGCGCAGCAGCGCGCCGCCGCGGCCGCGGCCGACGTCCCGCTGCTCGACCTCACCGCGCACGTGTGCCCCGACGGGACGTGCCCCGCGATCGTCGGCGGCGTGCTGGTGTGGCGCGACGTGAGCCACGTGACCGCGAGCTACGTGCGCACGCTCGAACCCGAGCTCCGTGACTGGCTGCTCCCGCTCGTCCCGACGCCCACGGGGTAGACCCGTGAGCGCGCGTGGAGGGGGACATCCCGCGCACGTCGTCCGTTACCCTCGCGGGCGTGGCTACGGAGGACCTGGCAGGCGTCCTCGCGGACCGGTTCGCGCGGCTGCGGGCCGGCCCGGGGCGCCGCACGTGGACCGCGGCCGGCGCGGTGCTGCCCGTGACCGCCGTCGCGACGATCGCGGGGTGCTGCGCGGCCGCGGGTCTGGTCCGGGCCCCCGCGCGGCAGGTCGCGGTCGCGGCCGTCCTCGTCGTCGGCGTCGTGGTCGGTGCGCTGTGGCAGCGGGTCGCGGGCGTCGGCGCGGCGCACGCCCGTGTGGCGTCCGCGCGCGCCGCGTTCGCGCGGACGTGGCGCGGCGCGGGCCTCGATCCCGACGGTGCCGCCGACCCGCGCGACACGGCACTCGCACTTCCCCGCGGGTGGCAGGTCGAGGCCGCGCGCGGCAGGCTCCACCTCCCGGTCGCGGGCGTGCCGGTGCGCTGCGAGACGTGGGTGCTGCGCGCGCTGCC
Organism: Cellulomonas palmilytica; assembly: GCF_021590045.1. Classification (NCBI taxonomy): domain Bacteria; kingdom Bacillati; phylum Actinomycetota; class Actinomycetes; order Micrococcales; family Cellulomonadaceae; genus Cellulomonas; species Cellulomonas palmilytica. Next base: position 1,965,785 of record NZ_CP062221.1, read on the forward strand.
GGGGTCGCACCGCGCTCGTCGGCGCCGCGAGGTCGTCGTCACCCCCGCGCCCACGGGCGCGGCGCGCGTGTGCGTGCCGATCGGCACCGCTGCCGACTCGATGCTCGTGACCCCTGCGTGGGTCAGCGGTCGCGGGCAGGCCGAACCGGGCTGGCTGCCCGCCGTGCGCGAACGCGTCGCCCGGCATGAGGACCTGCTCGCGGCGCTCAGCGTCGGTGACGACCGCGTGGTCCTCCTCGCGCTCGACGACCCGAGGCCGGAGACGACGGTCGCGCGTGCCCGACTCGTGCGTGACGTCGCCGCCGTCGTCGGCGCGGACGGACGCGTCAGCTGAACCAGCGCTCGACGTGCTCGACGACCGCGTGGTCGAACGCGTCGTCGTCGTGGCGTGCGCGCAGCCACTCCTGGAACGAGCCGCCCGCGGCGTCGTCGAGCTCGCGGCGTACGGCCGCGGTGTCGGTGAGTGCGCGTTCGAGCATCGACTCGGCCTCGGCGGTGGTCCGGTAGAGCAGCGGGTACGACGAGGGAAGCAGCGCGCGCGCCCAGGGCCGGTCGGGGAACACACCCACCGCGCCCGCGACGAGCGCCTCGACGTACTCGAGGCCGTAGGACTCGTCGGTCGCGGTCGCGAGGAACGCGGTGGTGTGCGAGAGCGCCTCCCAGTAGTCGTCGCGGCTCGCGGTGAGCGGGCCGAGCCACACCCAGTCGTGCCGAGACAGGCGCATGGCCTCCTCGGACACCAGGTGCGACTCGACGAGGCGTGCCTCGACACGCAGCGGCACGCGCTTGTGCACGCGTTCGACGACGTCGACGAACACCTGCGGCTGCTTGCGCTCCGACAGCCAGATCGCGGGGTAGAGGACCACGGGGACCTCGGGCTCGTGCCGCGGGTGCACGTGCTCGAGCCGGATGCCGAGGTTGACCCACCCGATGCGCGCCTGCTCGGCGAGCTGCTGGACCGTCCACTGCCCGACGATCTCCCGGATCTCCGTCGCGGTGCGCTCGGAGTTGGCGAACGTGGGGAACAACGCGCACGACAGGCCGAGGCACGCGCGGTCGACCGGGTGCGTGAACTGCGAGGTGGTCCACCACACGAAGTTCATGACGCGCGGCTCGGTGCCGGTCCGGGCGGTTCCGGAGCGGGCGAGCGTGCGCCAGACCGCGGCGGAGTCGACGACGTCCATGTTGATGACGACGGTGTCGCTCGCGTCGAGGAACTCGAGCGGCAGGACGTCGAACCCGTCGCAGCGGCGGGGCCCGTCGCCCACGAGCACCGAGCCGGGGAACACCCGCAGGAGCCGGCGCACGAGCGTCGCTCCCGCGTCGTGGCCGGCGACGTGGCCGTCGGGGTCGACGAGGACGTCGCGGTAGCGGACCGCGATGCGCGTGCTCATGAGACGGTCGCCTCCTTCGTGGTGGGCAGCTCGTCGTCCAGCGGGCGGCCTTGCGCCGGGACCTCGGACGCGGCGGGCCCGGTGGTGCTCTCGTCGGCCGGGGGCTCGTCGACGGGCGCGGGGCGGGCACCCTCGTCGTCGTCCTCGAGCGACGTACGGATCCGCATGCCGTAGAACGAGCGGTGCACGAAGTACGCGGAGACCACGAAGAACACCGCGGCGAGGCTCACGACGAGCGTGCCCCGGCCCTCGTCGGTGAGCGACACCGCGAGGTCCACGGCGAGCAGGCCGAACAGCGTCGTGAACTTGATGACGGGGTTGAGCGCGACGGACGACGTGTCCTTGTACGGGTCGCCCACGGTGTCGCCGACGATCGTCGCGTCGTGCAGCGCGGTGCCCTTGGCGTGCAGGTCCGTCTCGACGATCTTCTTCGCGTTGTCCCAGGCGCCGCCGGCGTTCGCCATGAAGATCGCCTGGTAGAGGCCGAACGTCGCGATGGACACCAGGTAGCCGATGAAGAAGTACGGCTCGACGAACGCGAACGCCAGGGTCGCGAAGAACACGCCCAGGAACATCGTGAGCATGCCCTGCTGCGCGTACTGCGTGCAGATCTCCACGACGCGGCGCGAGTCGGCCTCGGACGCCTTGGTGACGCCGTCGAGCTTGATGGTGGTCTTGATGAACTCGACCGCGCGGTGCGCACCCGTGGTGACGGCCTGGATCGAGGCGCCGGTGAACCAGAAGATCACCGCGCCACCGGTGATGAGGCCGAGCAGGAACGGCGGGTGCAGCAGCGAGAGCTTCTCGACGCCGTCGGTCAGGCCCGCGGTGAGGCCCATGATGATCGAGAAGATCATGGTGGTCGCGCCGACCACGGCCGTGCCGATGAGCACGGGCTTCGCGGTCGCCTTGAACGTGTTCCCGGCGCCGTCGTTCTCCTCGAGCATGAGCTTGCCGCGCTCCCACTGCGGCTCGAAGCCGTAGTCGCGCTCGAGCTCGGCGTCGATGTCCTCGATGTCCTCGATCACCGACAGCTCGTAGACGCTCTGCGCGTTGTCGGTCACGGGACCGTAGGAGTCGACCGCGATGGTCACCGGGCCCATGCCGAGGAAGCCGAACGCGACGAGGCCGAACGCGAACACCGCGGGCGCGACCATGAGGTCACCGAGGCCCTGCTCGCTCATGAGGTAGGCGCCGCCCATGAGCCCGACGATCGCGATGCCCAGCCAGTACGCGGAGAAGTTGCCCGCGACGAGCCCGGACAGGATGTTGAGCGACGGGCCTCCCTGACGGGAGGACTTCACGACCTCACGCGTGTGCTTCGAGCCGGTCGACGTGAACGCCTTGACGAGCTCGGGGATGAGCGCGCCGGCGAGCGTGCCGCACGAGATGATCGTCGCGAGCTTCCACCACTGGTCGGCGGCCGCGGTGTCCGCGAGCACGAACCACGTCGTCAGGAACGTCGCGACGATGCACGCGGCCGACGTGAGCCACACGAGGTTCGACAGCGGCCGCTCGAAGTCCATGCGCTCGGCGTCGCGGTAGCGGCGCGCGGTCCACAGGTCGTTGAGCTGGTAGGACGCGGCGGACGCGACGATCATCACGGCACGCACGACGAAGATCCAGACGAGCAGGCTCGCCTGCACCGCCGGGTCGTGCACGCCCAGCAGCACGAACGTCACGAGCGCGACGCCGGTGACGCCGTACGTCTCGAAGCCGTCGGCGGACGGGCCGACCGAGTCGCCCGCGTTGTCGCCCGTGCAGTCGGCGATCACACCGGGGTTGCGCGCGTCGTCCTCCTTGATCTTGAAGACGATCTTCATGAGGTCGGAGCCGATGTCGGCGATCTTGGTGAAGATGCCGCCCGCGATGCGCAGCGCGCTCGCGCCGAGCGACTCGCCGATCGCGAACCCGATGAAGCACGCGCCCGCGATCTCGCGCGGCAGGAACATCAGGATGACCAGCATCATCAGCAGCTCGAGGCTGATGAGCACCATGCCGATCGACATGCCGGCCTTGAGCGGCATGCGGTGCAGCGGCAGAGGCTTGCCGCGCAGGCTCGCGAACGCGACGCGGCTGTTCGCGAGCGTGTTGACGCGGATGCCGAACCACGCGACCGAGTACGACCCCGCCATGCCGACGAGGCTGAACGCGATCACCACGGCGACGCGTCCCCAGCCGAACCCGACGAGGACCTTGTAGTACACGACGATGACCGCGGCGATGAACGCCCACAGCACGACGAGGAACTTGCCCTGCTGCGACAGGTACGCCTTGCAGGTCGAGTAGATGAGCTCGGAGACCTCACGCATCGACGCGTGCACCTCGAGCCTGCGCATCTGCAGGTACGTCGCCACGCCCATCGCGAGGCCCATGACGCACACGACGAGCCCGAGGCCCAGCAGCGCACGCCCGGACATCCCGCCGAGGACGGTGACCTGGCTCAGGTCGGGCAGCGCGAGGCTCGCCTCGCCGCCGTGGGTCGTCCCCTCACCGGTCGACGCCTGCCCGCCGCAGCCGGCCAGCAGCAGCGGCAGGGCGAGCAGCGCGAGCGCGCGGAGCCGTCGTGGTGGTGTGGACCCGGGCCGGGCGGGCGACCCGCCCTCGGCGGCGGCGATGGTGCGGGCTCGTGCGGTGCGGGCGGCGGTGTCCACGTTCTCCCCCGAGAGGTGAGGTGCTCTTGGGGTCGACGCTAGGAGCGCAGGTCAGGCCCGGCGTGAGTCGAAGGTCACACACACCCGGGTCGTCGCGTGCGATGCGGGTGGAACCACGAGAGCCGCCGCCCGGGGGACGGGCGGCGGCTCTCGGCGCTGGAGGACGTGCGGGGTGACGGTCAGCGGTCCTCGAGGGCCGGCACGATCGTCGTGGGGATGGCGAACGCGAGGCTCACCGCGGCGATGCCGCCGAAGAACACCCAGGCCTTCGCGGCGTCGGCCACCGAGAACGCGACCGCGAACAGCGCGAGGCCGGCGAAGAACAGCAGGAACGTGAAGAAGACGGTGACCGCACGCTCGGCGGAGCCGGAACGGTCGTCGTCACGACGCTGCAGGACGGGTTCGCTCATGCGGGCCAGCCTACCCGGGACCTTCGTCCCTGGTCGGCGTGTCCGGCAGGCGTGCTCGGCGCGCGGTTAAGCGATTCGACGAATGTCGTTCATCGAAGGAGGTGCGGGAACGTGCCCTGCAGGACCGGACGCGGATGCGGACGCGGCGAGGCGGTTCGACGCGACGCCCGCGACGGGGCGGGCCCGACAGCCGGAGGAGACCATGCGAACCACTCGGACGACGACGTCCGCGGCCCCGCGGCGGCTCGCGAGCACGCTCGCCGCGCTCGCGGTCGGCGCGCTGGCGGCGGTGCTGGGGCTGGTGGCGACCGCACCCGCGGGCAGCGCGGCGGACCCGGTGCGCATCATGGCGCTGGGCGACTCGATCACCGGGTCGCCGGGCTGCTGGCGCGCGCTGCTGTGGCAGCGGCTGCAGGCCGCGGGGATCACGGACACCGACTTCGTCGGGACACTGCCCGGTGAGGGCTGCGGCTTCGCGTACGACGGCGAGAACGAGGGCCACGGCGGCTTTCTCGTCACGAACGTCGCCGCGCAGGGGGAGCTCGTCGGCTGGCTCGACCAGACCGACCCCGACGTGGTGCTCATGCACTTCGGGACGAACGACGTGTGGTCGAACCGCTCGACGACCGAGATCCTCGCGGCCTACACGACGCTCGTGGACCAGATGCGCGCGAACAACCCCGACATGGTGGTGCTGGTCGCGCAGATCATCCCCGTGGCGCCCGCGACGTGCGCCGAGTGCCCCGCGCGCACGGTCGCGTTGAACCAGGCGATCCCGGCCTGGGCGGCGGGCCTGTCGACGTCGCGCTCGCCCGTGACCGTCGTCGACCACTGGACGGGCTGGGACCCGGCGGTCGACACGTACGACGGCGTGCACCCCGACGAGGACGGCATCGCGAAGATGGCGGACCGCTGGTACGCGCCGCTCGCCGCGGTGCTGACCGGCAGCACGCCCGAGCCGACGACGACCACGACGGTCCCGCCGTCGTACGAGCCCACCCCGGCGCCGACGATCTCGGCGCCGAGCACGTCCCCGTCGCCCACGCCGACCGCGACACCCACCCCGCCGCCGACGAAGGGCTGCACCGCGACCTGGACGGTGCAGAGCCGCTGGCCCGGCGGGTTCGTCGTCGGCGTGCGCGTGACCGCCGGCTCGTCGGCCCTCACGTCGTGGACGGTCACGGCGACCCTGCCCGACGGTCAGGTCGCGAACGCGTGGAGCTCGCAGGTGGTCCAGTCCGGTTCGACGGTGACCTTCACGCCCGCCGCGTGGAACGCCGGCCTGCCCGCCTCGGCGTCGACGGACGTCGGGTTCCAGGGCACGGGGGCACCCGAGGCGACGTCGGTGACCTGCACGGGGTCCTGACGCGTCGGCACGCGCCCGGCCTGCCGATCTCGGGGCGGGACGGCAGGCTGGGCGCGTGGCAGTGCGCATCGGGATCTCGGGCTGGCGGTACGCGCCGTGGCGCGGCGTGTTCTACCCGCGCGGCCTGCGGCAGCGCGCGGAGCTGGAGTACGCCGCGCAGCGCATGACGAGCATCGAGGTCAACGGCTCGTTCTACGCGCTGCAACGCCCCGAGAGCTACCAGGCGTGGGCGCAGCAGGTGCCGGCGGACTTCGTGTTCTCGGTCAAGGGTCCGCGGTTCGTCACGCACCTCAAGAAGCTCGCGGACGTGCGGACGCCCCTCGCGAACTTCTTCGCCTCGGGCGTGCTGGCGCTCGGGCCGCGGCTCGGTCCCGTCCTGTGGCAGCTCCCGCCGACCCTCGGCTACGACGCGGACCGGCTCGCGGCGTTCTTCGACCTGCTGCCGCGCAGCACCGAGGCTGCGGCGGCCCTCGCCGCGCAGCACGACGAGCGGCTCGACGACCGCGCGTGGACGACGACCGACGCCGACCGCCCCGTGCGCCACGTGCTCGAGGTGCGGCACCCGTCGTTCGAGGACCCCGCGTTCGTCGCGCTGGCCCGCGCGCACGGCATCGGGCTCGTGGTCGCGGACACCGCGGGCCGGTGGCCGGTGATCGAGGACGTCACCGCGGACCTCGTGTACGTGCGGCTGCACGGCGACACCGAGCTCTACACGTCGGGGTACGACGACGCCGCGCTCGACCGGTGGGCGCGCCGCGTCCGCACGTGGGCGGCGGGCGGCGAGCCCGACGACGCGCGCCGGCTCGGTCCACCGGCGCCGCCCGCGCTCGGCGGGCGGGACGTGTTCGTCTACTTCGACAACGACACCAAGGTCCGCGCGCCGGTCGACGCGCAGGGGCTCATCGCGCGGCTGCCGGGCCTCGAGCGGGACCTCGAGCGGGGCCTCGCTCGGGACCTCGAGCAGGACTGAGTGCGTGTCAGGCGCGGCCGCGCAGGCGGTCGAGCCGGCGACGGTCGCGCTTCGTCGGACGCCCGGCGCCGCGGTCGCGCACCCCGGCCAGCGCGACCTGCGCCTTCGGGACGGGCGCGGGGGAGCGGTCGAGGTAGCACTCCACGGCGACCGCGGCGCCCACGCGCTTGACGACGGTCCGGCGTACCTCGACGATCCGCTCGCGCTCACCGCCGCGCACGTGCACCTCGTCGCCCGGCACGACGATCGTCGCGGGCTTCGCGCGCTCGCCGTTGACCCGCACGTGGCCGGCACGGCACGCGGCACCCGCCGCGGACCTCGTCGGGAACAGGCGCACGGCCCAGCACCACGCGTCGACGCGCGCCCGCACCACCTCCGCCATGTCCCCAGGTTGGCACACGCCGCGGCGTGCCCGGCGCCGGCACCGGTGGCGCGCCCGTCCCGGGCGCGAGAGGGTGCGCGAGACGGTGCGCGGCGACGGGGAGGTGCCATGGACATCGAGCAGGTCGAGCTCGCGACGGCGACGCTCGCAGCGGTCCGCGAGCGGGTGCGGATGGACGCGCTCCCGGCGTTCTACGACCGCGCCTTCCGGCAGGTCGCCGAGGCGCTCGGCGCGGCCGGTGTGACGCCCCTGGGGCCGGCCGTCGGCTGGTTCGCGGACGCGCCGACCGACACGATCGACATCGCCGTGGGGTTCCCCGCGCCGCCGTCGGCGGTGCTTGACGGCGTCGAGCTCCTCACCGTGCCGGGCGGACCCGCCGTGGTCGGCACCTACCAGGGGTCCTACGACAGGATGGCGGACGCCTGGGGCGAGGTCGCCGCGTGGTGCCGCGAGCAGGACGTCCAGGGCCGCGGCGACTTCTGGGAGGAGTACGTCACCGAGCCGAGCCCGGGCGGCGACCCCGAGCAGAACGTGACACGGCTCGTGTCACCCCTGCTCTGAGGCGCCGCCCGGACCCCGTGGGCACGCGCCGAGGGATCAGGCGCGGCGCGTGATGCGCACCGTCCACGCCTCGGGGCCGTCGACGAGCACCTCGGTGTCGATGTGCGCACGCTCGGCGAGCTGCGCGAGCAGCGGGCGCGGCAGGTGCGGCGCGACGAGCACGAGCGAGCTCCCCGGGGCGATCGCCTCGAACGCGCCGAAGACGGTCGCGTGCCGGATGGCGTGCGGGATCGCGCGCACGTCCAGGACGGGGTCGGCCTCGTCGTGACCGCCGCAGCCGCACGAGTGCGGCTCTCCCGCGGGCTCGGGGGCGCTGGGGAGGATGTCGACGTCCTGCGTGGTCATGGCGACCTCCGGGGTGGCGGGAACGGTGTGTCGCCGACGAGGTTGTCACGGCCTCGGTCGTGGAAAAGGGGACCTACGGCCCTGGTCGACGTCAGCGCCTCGGGACGGACCCGTCGGCGCGCCGCAGCTCGAGCACGCAGTGCTCCCGGCCGACGAACGGGCGCAGCCGCTCGGCCGTCAGCGGTCCGCCCACCGTGTCGAGGACGCCGCTCGCCAGGCCCAGGTGCACGCTGCACACGACGTCCGGGCGCTCGCGCGCGAGCTCGAGGAACGGGCAGCGCCACAGGTCGACGCGCAGCGCCTCGTCGTCGCGCTCGGGGTCGAACCCGAGGCGGTCGAGGTGGCCCTCGAGCGCGTCGAGCTGCCGCTGCTCGGCGGCGGTCGCGGTCTCGTCGTCGACGTCGGACCCGACGTCGAGGGAAGGTTCCAGGACTCCTCCGGGAGCGGTGAGCGCGCGACCGGCCGAGCGGGCGGCGTCCCGCGTGGGGCCGAGGTCGCGGCCGAACCCGCTGATCAGCACCTTGGTGAGCGCGACGTGCGCGATCGACTCCTCGAGCCGCCCCATCGCGATCGGGTCGCTGCGCGCGTCGTCGGGCGACGCGATGCGGTAGAGCATGCGCGGCCGCCCGCGCACGGTGCGGCTCTCGGGCGCGCGCACCGCGTAACCGTCGGCGACGAGACGCGCGAGGTGCTCGCGCGTCGTGTTCTCGTGCAGCCCGGTCGCGGCGGCGAGCGCGCCGACGGTGTGCGACCCGCCGCGCTGCAGGATGCGCAGCAGGTCGACGCGGCTCGCCGCGGCGAGCGTGCGCTCCGCGGGGGTGCGTCGGGGTGCCGGCATGTCGTCAGTATCGGGCCACGCTCCCGGGGGGACGGGCAGGACCTCGGTCCCGCGCGTCCGGGGGAGCGGGTTAACTACGGTCCTGTCGTGGAAAAGACGTCACGACGCACGGGCCCCGGCGTGCGCCTGGCCCTGCTGCTGCCCGCGGGGGTCGCGATGCTCGCGGGCCTCGACGCCGCGCTCACGCTCCTCGGCCTGCCCGCGCCCGTCCCGTCCGACCGGCTCGCGGACGTCCACGGTCCGCTCATGGTCCTGGGCTTCGTCGGCACGCTCGTCGCGCTCGAGCGTGCCGTCGCGCTCGCACCCGGCGGCACCGACGAGCGAGCCCGCCCCTGGGCGTGGGCCGCACCGGGGCTGCTGGGGCTCGGCGGACTCCTGCTCGTCGCGCCCGCACCGCTCGTGGCCGCCCGCGCGTGCCTCGTCGTCGGGGCCGCCGTGCTGGTCGCGCTGTACGGCGCGGCCTGGCGGCGGCGGGCCGACGCCGCCATCGCGGTGCAGGGGCTCGGGGCGCTGGGCGCCGTCGGCGCGGCGGTCCTGTGGGCCGCGGACGTGCCCGTGCCCTACCTCGCGCCGTGGCTCGTCGCGTTCCTCGTCCTCACGGTCGTCGGGGAGCGGCTCGAGCTCATGCGGATCGTCCCTGTGGCGCCGCTCGCCGAGCGCGGCATCGTCGGCGGGGCGTGCGCGCTCGTCGGCGGCGCGGCGCTCGCGCTCGTCTGGCCGGGTGTCGGCACCGCCGTGCTCGGGGCGGCGCTCGTCGGGATCGTGGCGCTGCTCGCACGGTTCGACGTCGCGCGGCGGACCGTGCGCGGCACCGGGCTGCCGCGCTACATGGCGGTCGCGATGCTCGCGTCGTTCGCCTGGCTCGCCGTGGCCGGCGGCCTGTGGCTCGTCGCCGGTCCGACGACGAGCGGGGCGCGCTACGACGCGCTCCTGCACGCCGTGTTCCTCGGGTTCGTCATGTCGATGGTCATGGCGCACGCGCCCGTGATCCTGCCCGCGGTGCTGCGCCGGCCGCTGCCGTACCGACCCGCGATGTACGCGCCGCTCGCGCTGCTGCACGTGACGCTCGCGCTGCGCGTGGTCGGCGACGCGCGCGACGCCGCGGTCGTCGTGCAGGTCGGCGGGGTCGGCAACGTCGTCGCGGTCCTCGCGTTCGTGGTCGTCGCGGTCACGAGCGTGCTGCTCGGCGCACCGGCCCGGCCGGGTCGCGACCAGCGCGCCGAGCCACCCGCAGCAGCACCCCCGTCGCCCACGGCGGCGAACCGGCTGGAGGTCGTGGCATGACGCGCGCCACCTGGCACGTGCGGGCCAACGCCCTGGTCCTCGTCTGGCTCGCCGCGGCCGCGGCGCTCACCGTCGCGCATCGCTGGGTGCCCGCGTCGCAGTGGCTCATGGTGCACCTGCTGCTGCTCGGCGCCGTGAGCACCGCGATCCTGCTGTGGAGCCAGCACTTCGCCGACACGCTGCTGCGCTCACCCGCGCCCGGCGGCCGGCGCGGGCTGACCGTGCGGCTCGCGGCGCACACCGTCGGGGCGCTCCTCGTCGTCGCGGGGCTCGCGCTGCCCGCGTTCGCGCTCGTCGTCCCGGGCGGCGTGCTCGTCGGCGCCGCCGGGCTCACGCAGGCCGTCGTGCTCGTGCGGCAGATGCGCGGCGCGCTGCCCACCCGCTTCCGCCCGCTGGTGCGGTGGTACGTGGCCGCAGGTCTCACGTTGCCGCTCGGTGTCGCGTGCGGCGTCGTGCTCGCGCGCGGCGCGCTGTCGGACGTCGCGCACGGACGCCTGTACGTCGCGCACGTCGTCCTCACGCTCGTCGGCTGGGTCGCGACGACCGTGCTCGGCACGCTCATGGTCCTGTGGCCCACGGTGACGCACGCGCGCATCGAGGAGGCCGACGAGCGTGCCGCGCGCCGTGCGCTGCCCGTGGTGCTCGCCGGGCTCGCGGTGCTCGTGGCCGGGGCGGCGAGCGGGCTGCAGGCCCTCGTGCCCGTCGGGTCCGTCGCCGTGGCCGTCGGTGCCGCGTTCGTCGGCGCGGTGATGTGGCGGCAGCACCGTCAGGCGGTCCCGGTCGTCGCCGCGAACGCCGCCCGCGACTTCCCCGTGCGCACGGCACCCGTCTACGTCCCGCCGACGTATGCGCCCGGGTCGCTCGCGGCGTCCGTGCTGTGGCTCGTCGGGTCGCTCGTCGCGTTCGGCGCGGTCGTCGCGGCCGCACCCGGCTGGGACGTCGCCGCCGACCGCGTGCGCGGGCTCGTCGCGCCGTTCGCCGTCGGGTTCGCCGCGCAGGTGCTGCTCGGCGCGCTGTCGCACCTGCTGCCCGTCGTGCTGGGCGGTGGCCCGGCGACGGCGCGGCGCACCGCGGCCGAGCTCGAGCGCGGCGGCGTGGTCCGGCTCGTCCTGGTCAACGGCGGGCTCCTGCTGTTCTGCGCCCCGGTGCCCAGCTCGGTGCGCGTCGTCGTGTCGATGGTCGTGCTGGGCGCGCTCGCCGCGTTCGTCGTGCTCGCGGTGCGTGCCGTCGTCGTCGCGCGCCGGGCCGCACGCGAACCGTCCGCCGGCTCGCCGTCCGCGAAGGTCGCGTCCGAGGCCGCCGCGCCGGGCCCTCGCCACCGCTCCGGTGCGCTCGCGGTCGGGGTGGGTGCGCTCGCGCTCGCGCTCGTCGTCGGCGTCGCGACCGACCCGCCCGCGGCCGGAATCCCCACCGCGGCCGCGGTCGGGGCGGGCTCGGGCGACGTCGTCGCGAGCGGGCGGACGACGACGGTCCGTGTCGAGGCGCACGACATGCGGTTCGTCCCCGCGCGGGTCGAGGTCCCCGCGGGGGACCGGCTCGTGATCGAGGTGACCAACGTCGACGACGACGTGCACGACCTGGTCGTCGCGAACGGCGCGACGAGCGGGCGGCTCGCGCCCGGGGAGTCCGCGCGGGTCGACGTGGGCGTCGTCGGGGCCGCGCTCGACGCGTGGTGCTCGGTGGCGGGGCACCGGCTCATGGGCATGACCCTGGACGTCGTCGTGACCGGTGAGGCCGAGGTCGCGGCTCCGCAGGACGGGCCGCAGGAGATCCCCGCGCACGGCGACCACGGCACGCACGGCGACGACGGCACGCACGGCGACGGCACGTACGGCGACGACGCGGGGTCGGGCGCGACGGGCTCGGCCGCGGACCTGCTGGACCTCATGGCGGCGCCTGACGACGGGTTCGTCGCGCGCGACGCGGCGCTCGAGCCGCTCGGTCCCGACGAGGGGCCGGTGACCCACCACGTCACGCTCACGGTGCAGGAGGTCGTGCGCGAGGTCGCGCCCGGAGTCCGGCAGCGGCTGTGGACGTTCGGTGGCACGGCGCCGGGACCCGTGCTGCACGGACGCGTCGGGGACCGGTTCGTCGTGACGCTGGTCAACGACGGCTCGATCGGCCACTCGATCGACTTCCACGCCGGCGCGCTCGCCCCCGACGACGTCATGCGCACCATCCAGCCCGGCGAGTCGCTCACGTACGGGTTCACGGCCGAGCGGTCGGGCGTGTGGATGTACCACTGCTCGACCATGCCGATGTCGGTGCACATCGCCAACGGGATGTTCGGCGCGGTCGTCATCGAGCCCGACGGGCTCGCGCCGGTCGACGCGCAGTACGCGCTCGTGCAGTCCGAGCTGTACCTCGGCCCGCAGGACGGCGAGGTCGACGCGGCGCGCGTCGCCGAGCAGGACCCGGACCTCGTCGTGCTCAACGGCTACGCGAACCAGTACCGGGACCGGCCGCTGACGGCCACCGCGGGGCAGACCGTGCGGTTCTGGGTGCTCGACGCGGGACCGAACCGGCCCAGCGCGTTCCACGTCGTCGGCGGGCAGTTCCGCACCGTGTTCCGCGAGGGCGAGTACACGCTGCGCGACGGCGGCTCGACCGGCACGGGTGGTGCGCAGGTGCTCGCGCTGCAGCCCGCCGAGGGCGGGTTCGTCGAGGTGGCGTTCCCGCAGGCCGGCACGTACCCGTTCGTCACGCACGTGATGTCCGACGCGGAGAAGGGCGCGACGGGCCGGGTCGTCGTCACACCCTGAACTGAGCAACGGGTGGAGAAGCGCTCGTGAGGTGAGCGCTTCTCCACCCGTTCGTGGTGGCGGAACCTCAGTCGCGCAGCGAGAGGTACGTCTCGATCAGGTGCTTCGTCGACGGGTCCTGGGACTGCAGGGCCGTGGCGTCACCCTCGACCGCCGGGGCGATCTCGAGCGCGAGCTTCTTGCCCAGCTCGACGCCCCACTGGTCGAACGAGTCGATGCCCCAGACCACGCCCTGCACGAACGTGATGTGCTCGTACAGCGCGATGAGCTGGCCCAGCACCGACGGCGTGAGCGCCGCGGCGAGGATCGACGTCGTCGGGCGGTTCCCGGAGAACACGCGCGCCGGCACGATCGCCTCGTCGGTGCCCTCGGCGCGCACCTCGTCGGCCGTCTTGCCGAACGCGAGCGCCTTGGTCTGCGCGAAGAAGTTCGCCAGGAACAGGCCGTGCACGTCCGTGCCGCCGTCCTGGAGCGGGTGGGCGGGGTTCGCCACGGCGATGAAGTCCGCCGGGATCAGGCGCGTGCCCTGGTGGATGAGCTGGTAGAACGCGTGCTGGCCGTTGGTGCCGGGCTCGCCCCAGAACACCTCGCCCGTGTCGGTCGTGACGGGCGCGCCGTCCCAGCGCACCGACTTGCCGTTCGACTCCATGGTGAGCTGCTGCAGGTACGCCGGGAACCGGTGCAGGTACTGCGCGTACGGGAGGACCGCGTGCGTGTGCGCGCCGAGGAAGTTGACGTACCAGATGTTGAGCAGGCCCATGAGGACCGGCACGTTCTGCGCGAACGGCGTCGTCGCGACGTGCGTGTCGACCGCGTGGAAGCCCGCGAGGAAGTCGCGGAACGCGTCCGGGCCGATCGCGATCGCGACCGACGTGCCGATCGCCGAGTCCACCGAGTAGCGCCCGCCGACCCAGTCCCAGAACCCGAACGCGTTGGCCGGGTCGATGCCGAACGCCGCGACCTTGTCGAGCGCGGTGGACACGGCGACGAAGTGCTGCGCGACGGCGGCGGTGCGCGCCTCGTCGGTGTCCTCGATCGCGCCCGCGGCCGCGAGCTGCTGCCACAGCCACTCGCGCGCCAGGCGCGCGTTGGTCAGCGTCTCGAGCGTGCCGAACGTCTTGGACGCGACGATGAACAGCGTGGTCGTCGGGTCGAGGCCCTTGACCTTCTCCGCGAGGTCGGTCGGGTCGATGTTCGAGACGAACCGCACCTCGAGCCCGTCCTGCACGTACGGCTTGAGCGCCTCGTAGACCATGACCGGGCCGAGGTCCGAGCCGCCGATGCCGATGTTGACGACCGTCTCGACGCGCTTGCCGGTCACGCCCGTCCACGCACCCGAGCGGACCTTGTCGGCGAACGCGTAGACCTTCTCGAGCTCGGCCTGCACGTCGGTGTCGACGTCCTGGCCGTCGACGACGAGCGCGGGCGAGGCCCCGGCCGGGCGGCGCAGCGCGGTGTGCAGCACCGCGCGGTCCTCGGTGACGTTGATGTGCTCGCCGCGCAGCATCGCCTGAAGGCGGTCGGCGACCCCGGTCTCCTCGGCGAGGCGGACGAGCAGCGCGAGCGTCTCGTCGGTCACGAGGTTCTTCGACAGGTCGACGTGCAGGTCCGCGAGGCGGAACGTGAGCCGCTGGGCGCGCTGCGGGTCCGCGGCGAACCAGCCGCGCAGGTCCGGCGTCAGCGTCGACTCGTGCTCCGACAGGTCCTGCCAGGCGCTCGTCGTCGTGGGGTCGATCGGGGTGGTCACGGTGGGTCCCTCCGGGAAGTTGCGAGGGCTCCCAACCTAGTGCGCGGCCGCAGGCGGCCGCACGGGACGTCCATGGGACCCGCGGGCGCACCCGTGCTCGCGGCGGTGCGGTCGACGTAGGGTCCACGCGTGCACCGTCGAGTCCCCGTCGCCGTCCTCGCCGCTCTGTCGCTCGTCGTGTCGTTCGCCGTGGCGCAGCTCAGCGGCGTCCGGGCGCTGGGGGGAGCGGTGCTGGTGCTCGGCGCCGCGTGGTGCGTGGTGCGCGCGTGGCGTCCGGCCGGGCCGGCGAGGTGCGCGCTGCTCGTGGTGCTCGGCGCGGTGTGCTTCGTCGCGTCGCACGTGCTCGCGCGCACGGCGCTGGGGCCGTGGGCGTCGGTCGCGCTGGTCGCGGCGGTGCTGGGCGTCGTCACGTGGTTCGTGGTGGACGCGCGCTCGCGCGCCTGAGACCCCTGCGCCCGGCCTGGAACCGCCCTCCGCCGCGCGGTGTGAGTCGGGCGGGTGAACGGACGGTCACGATGTGATCACAGTCACGGCATCCCCTTGACCGCGATTAATAAGGAAGGTCTACTAACAAACATGCCAGCGACCACCACGCAGCCCGGAGCCCGGGGCCGAGCCCTGCGGCCCACCGCCAAGGTGCTGCCCGGGCACGCGCGCGTGCACAACCGGTCGCTCGTCCTCGCGCACCTGTTCCACACCGGCCCCTCGTCGCGCGCCGACATCGCGCGCAGCACCGGACTCACGCGCGTGACGGTCTCGACGCTCGTCGGCGACCTCATCGAGGAGGGGCTCGTCGAGGAGCTCGGCGTCCGGTCCGAGGGCAAGGTCGGCAAGCCCGCGACGCTCGTCGGGATGCGCACCCAGGCGTTCCAGGTGGTCGCGGTCGACCTCACCGACGACGCCACGATCCTCGGCGCGGTCCTCACGCTCACCGGCGAGGTCGTCTCGCGCCACGAGGCCCCGCTCGACGGACGCACGGGGGAGGCCGCCGTCGTCGCGCTCGAGGGCGTGTGCCGCGCGCTCATCGCCGCGGCCGACCAGCCCGTGATCGGCGTCGGCATCGCCTCACCCGGTGTCATCCGCACGGACGGTCACGTCGTGCAGGCACCCAACCGTGGCTGGTACGACCTCGACCTCGCCGCCCTCCTGCACCAGCGGCTCGGCGTCCCGGTGCACGTCGCGAACGACGCGAACGCCCGCGCGCTCGGGGAGTTCACGTACGGCAAGGCGTCCGGCTCGGGGTCGATGGTCGTGACCGTCGGGCAGGGCGTCGGCGCCGGCCTCGTCGTCGACGGCGCGCTCGTGCTCGGCCGCAACAACGCCGCGGGCGAGATCGGCCACGTGACGGTGGTCGACGCGACGACCCCCGGCGAGACACCCGCCGCGTGCGCGTGCGGCCGCGCCGGCTGCCTCGAGACCGTGCTGAGCGTGCCGGCGCTGCGCCGCCGCGTCGCCGGCCTGTCCCCCCAGGAGTCCGACGCCGCCCTGGCGTCGGTCGGACGGATGCTGGGCATCGCCCTCGCACCCGTCGTCAGCGCGCTCGACCTCACGGAGGTCCTGCTCTCCGGCCCCACGGAGCTGCTGGACGGTCCCCTGCGCGAGGCGGCGCTCACGGCCATCCGGACCCGGACCATGCCCGTCATCGGGCGCGGGCTCACGGTGCGGATGGGTTCGCTCGACGAGGACGGGGCGCTGGCCGGTGCGGCGGTGCTCGTCCTGTCGGGGCAGCTCGGGGTCACGTGACGACCCCGAGCCGCCCCCTTGCAGTGTCACGGCACCACCCGGCGAACGCCGCCCCGGCGCTCGCCTCGCACTCGGGAGGAACCCCAACGTGAAGATGCTACGGTTCGCGGCCCTCGGCGTGGCGGCGACGCTCGCGCTGACCGCCTGCAGCTCCGACACCGACGACCCGTCGGGCGCCGCGACGACCGCGGGCGGCGACGGCACCCAGGCCGCCGAGGCGGCCGACATCACCCTGTGGCTGGCGGGCGGCGACACCAACGCCGACCTGCGCAAGTACCTCGTCGACACGTTCGCCGAGGAGAACCCGGGGTCGACGCTGACCATCGAGGAGGTCGCGTGGGGCGACCTCGTCACCAAGCTGACGACCGCGCTGCCCGACGCGGCCAACACGCCCGACGTCGTCGAGATCGGCAACACGCAGTCGCCGACCTTCACCACGGTCGGCGCGTTCCGTGACCTCACGCCGCTGTACGACGAGCTCGGCGGCGACAAGCTGCTGCCGTCCTTCGTCGACGTCGGCTCGGTCGACGGCAAGAACTACGCGCTGCCGTACTACTTCGGCTCGCGCTACATGTTCTACCGCAAGGACATCTGGACGGCGGCCGGCGTCGAGGTGCCGAAGACGCTCGCGGAGTTCACCGAGGCGGTCGCGAAGCTCAAGACGGACACGCAGTCCGGCTTCGCGATGGGCGGCCAGGACTGGCGCAACGGCATCTCGTGGGTGTTCGCCAACGGCGGCGAGCTCGCGACGGTCGACGGCACCACCTGGACCTCCACGCTCTCCGACCCGAACACCATCAAGGGTCTCGAGCAGTGGCAGGAGGTCTACCGGACCGCCTCGAACCTGCCCTCGACCGAGCGTGACGTCGCGTACTGGGACTTCCTCAACGACGGCACGGACGGCACGGGCCCCGACGCGGTGACGATCATGGCGCCGGGCTGGGCGCGCTGGTCGATCGGTGACATCACCAAGAACGACGCGGGCGAGGAGGTGCGCGACGGCATGGCGGACGACACGAAGTTCGACATCTTCGCGCTCCCGGGCGTCGACGGCGGCATCGCCCCGGTGTTCGCGGGTGGCTCCAACATCGCCGTCTCGGCGAAGTCGCAGCACCCCGAGCTCGCCGAGAACCTCCTGCGGATCATCTTCTCGGAGGAGTACCAGACGATGCTCGGCGGCGCGGGCCTCGGCCCGGGCAACTCCGACTACGTGTCCTCGCTCGGCGACGACAAGTTCGCCCAGACGATGATCGACACGGCCGCCGCCTCGAAGCTCACCCCGGCCGCGCCCGGCTGGGCCGCGATCGAGGGCGCGTTCGTGTACGAGGAGCTGTTCCAGAAGATCGCCGACGGCGGTGACGTGACCGCGCTGGCGAAGGAGTACGACGCCAAGCTCACGCCCATGCTCAACGGCGGCGCCGCGGGCTGAGCCCGCCCCGCCCGAGCCACCGGTCAGCCGTCCGCGGGGGAGCCCCTGCACCCCCGCGGACGGCCCCGGGCCGCGACGCCTCGCGCCCGCGGCCTCGGACCCCAGGAGACCCCCATGTCGAACGACGCCGACCTCGGCGTGCCCGCGCACACCGCCGGTGCGCCCACCCCGCCGGCCACTGCGCCGGCCACTGCGCCGGCTACTGGGCCGGCCGCTGCGACCGCCACCGCGCCCGCCACCGTGCCTGCCACCGTGCCTGCCACTGTGCCCGCGCCGCGCCGGCGCCGGACGCCCTCCGCCCCCTACTTCCTGCTCCTGCCCGCGGTCGTCGCGCTGCTCGCCGGCCTGGCGTACCCCGTCGGTCGCCAGATCGTCATGTCGATGCAGAAGTACGGGCTCGAGCAGCAGTTCGGTCAGCCCCCGGAGTTCGTCGGGCTGGACAACTTCACGCGCATCTTCACCGACGACAGCCTGTGGGCGGTCGTGCTGCGGTCGGTCGTGTTCTGCCTCGTGAACGCGCTGCTGACGGTCGTCATCGGGCTCGCGCTCGCGCTGCTCATGCGTGCCGTGCACACCGCGGTGCGCCTCGCGCTCCAGGTCTGCCTGCTGCTCGCCTGGGCGATGCCCATGGTCGCGGGCGTCACCGTGTTCAAGTGGCTGTTCGACTACCGCACGGGCGTCGTCAACTGGCTGCTCGTGCGGCTCGGCCTCGACGGCTTCCACAACTTCTCGTGGCTCTCGCAGCCGTTCACGTTCTTCCTCGTCGCGACGCTCGTGATCGTGTGGATGTCGGTGCCGTTCGTCGCGCTGTCGATCTACGCGGGCCTCACCGCGGTGCCCGAGGAGGTGCTCGAGGCCGCGCGCATCGACGGCGCCAACGCGCGCCAGCAGCTGTGGCACGTGCTCCTGCCGATGGTCAAGCCCGTGCTGTCGATCGTCCTGCTGCTGCAGGTCATCTGGGACCTGCGCGTGTTCGCGCAGATCCGCCTGCTGCAGGACGCCGGTGCGCCCGTGTCCGAGACCAACCTGCTCGGCAACTTCATCTACGAGCTCGGCATGAGCCGCCAGGACTTCGGCGGCGCGGCCGCCGTCTCGATCTTCGTCCTGGTGCTCACGATCCTGCTGAGCTGGCCGTACGTCCGCAGTCTCCTGAAGGAGGACGCATGAGCGCCGTCGCGCCCGCCCAGCCGTCGCGTCCCGCCCCGGTGGCCGACCGGTCCACCGCCGCCCGCAAGCCCCACACCCCGGGCCGGACCCGCCGCCGCGTGCGCGCCGTCGCGCTCGGTGCGCTCGGCATCGCCGCCGCGCTCGTCTGGGTGTTCCCCGTGTACTGGATGGTGCTGTCGGCGTTCACGCCCGCGGCCTACCTGCGCGCGTCGACGCCCGAGTTCCTCCCGCTGCACGCGACCGGCGTGAACTTCGCCCGCGTGCTCGAGGGCGGCGGGTTCACCAACGCGCTGAAGATGAGCCTCGCGGTCACGTCGATCACTGTCGTCGCGGTCCTGGCGTTCGCGTTCCTCGGGGCGCTCGCCATCAGCCGGTGGCGGTTCCGCGGGCGGCGCTCGTTCGTCCTCGCGGTGCTGTTCATCCAGATGCTGCCCGCCGAGGGGCTGTTCATCGCGCAGTACAAGATGCTCGCGGGCGTCCACCTGCTCGACTCGGTCATCGGCGTCTCGGTGCTGTACGTCGCGGCGATCATCCCGTTCACGGTCTGGATGCTGCGCGGGTTCGTCGCGGGCGTGCCCGCCGAGCTCGAGGAGGCCGCGATGGTCGACGGGCTCTCGCGCACGCAGGCGTTCCTGCGCATCACGTTCCCGCTGCTCGCGCCGGGGCTCGTGGCCTCGGGCGTGTACGCGTTCCTGCAGGCGTGGAACGAGTTCACGGTCGCGCTCGTCGCGCTGCCGTCGCAGTCCAGCCAGACGCTGCCGCTGTGGCTGCGCGAGTTCCTGTCGGCGTCCGCGAACCGCGGCGTCGACTGGGGGCAGGTCATGGCCGCCTCGACGCTCATCGCCATCCCGGTGATCGTGTTCTTCCTGGTCGTGCAGGGCCGCATGACGTCGGGTCTGGTCTCCGGCGCGGTCAAGGGCTGACGCGATGACGGACCAGACGACGGCCGGCCCCGCCACGGGACGGCCCCCGACTCCCGCGCGCCCGTCCGCGCGCCCGTCCGTGGGCGTGGACGTGGGCGGGACGAGCACCGTGACGGTCGTGCTCGACGGCGACGGCCGCGTGGGCGAGCGTGACACCTCGCCCACGCCGAGCGGCGCCGCCGCGATCGCCGCGCACACGGCGCAGGCCGTCCGGCGCACCGCGGCGCGCGCGGGCCTCGCGCTCGACGACCTCGCGGGTGTCGGGATCGGTGTGCCCGGCGTGGTCGACCCGGGCCCGGGCACAGTCGCGAACGCGGTCAACCTCGGGATCGACGGCAGCGCGCCGCTCGCCGCGCTCGTCGCGACCGCGCTCGGTGCTGCCGGGCTCGGTGCTGCCGGGCTCGCCGACGACGGCGCGCCGCGCGTCGTCGTCGAGAACGACCTCAACGCCGCGGTGCTCGGCGCGGCGCACGTGCTGCACGAGCGGACCGGGACGGCGGTCGACGACCTCGCGTTCATCGCGCTCGGCACCGGGCTCGCCGCGGGGATCATGCTCGACGGTCGCCTGCGCCGCGGGCCGCACCGCGCCGCGGGGGAGATCGGCCACCTGCGCTACGTGCCCGACGGGCTGCCGTGCAAGTGCGGTCAGACGGGCTGCCTCGAGCGGTACGGCTCCGGCTCGGCGCTCGACGCCGCGTGGGGCCCGTCGCGCTCGGGCCGGCCCGCGCCCGTGGAGGTGTTCGAGGCCGCCGCCGCGGGGGACGCGTTCGCGGTGGGGGTGCGCGACGAGTTCGTCGCCGCGGTCGCCGCGGCGGTCCGGGTGCTCGTGCTCACGTGCGACGTCGGGCGCGTCGTCATCGGCGGCGGGGTCGCGCAGCTCGGTGAGCCGCTGCTGCGGGCACTCGTCACCGAGCTCGACCGGCAGGCCGCGTCGTCGCCGTTCCTGGCGGCCGCCGACCTGCCGAGCCGGGTCCAGCTCGCACCCGCGGGGCTGCCCGTGGGTGCCGTCGGGGCGGCGCTCGTCGCCCGGGGAGGTCGTTGATGGAGGTCGTCATCGCACCCGCGCCGCAGCTCGCGCGGCTCGCGGCCGACGCGGTCGAGCGGCTCGTGCGCCGCCGGCCCGCGGCCGTGCTGGGGCTCGCCACGGGGTCCAGCCCGCTCGCGGTGTACGACGAGCTCGTGCGCCGCCACCGCGAGGACGGGCTGTCGTTCGCGCACGTGCGCGCGTTCATGCTCGACGAGTACGTGGGCCTGCCCGCCGACCACCCGCAGCGGTACCGCACCGTCATCGAGGCCGAGATCGCCTCGCGCGTGGACCTCGCGCCGGGCGCCGTGCTCGGGCCGGACGGCCTGGCCGACGACCTGGCGGCGGCGTGCGCGGACTACGAGCGCGCGATCGCGGACGCGGGCGGCGTGGACCTGCAGCTGCTCGGCATCGGGACGGACGGGCACGTCGCGTTCAACGAGCCGGGCTCGTCGCTCGCGTCGCGCACGCGCATCAAGACGCTCACGCGCCAGACGCGCGAGGACAACGCGCGCTTCTTCGACGACGACGTGGCGCAGGTGCCCACGCACTGCCTCACGCAGGGGCTCGCGACGATCATGTCGGCGCGCCACCTGGTGCTGCTCGCGCAGGGCCGCGCCAAGGCCGAGGCCGTCCACCAGCTCGTCGAGGGTCCGGTGTCCGCGCTGTGGCCCGCCACGGTCCTGCAGCACCACCCGCACGTCACGGTGCTCGTCGACGACGCGGCCGCGAGCCGCCTGCAGCTCGCCGACCACTACCGCGAGACGTACGCCGCCAAGCCCGCGTGGCAGACGCTCTGAGGCGCGCCGGACACGCCCGGCTGCACGTCCCGGGCCCGTCCCGCTGCGCGAGACCGGCCTCCCGGTCGTGTCGGGCGCGCGACGTAGACTGCGCGCCATGAGTGAACCGCAGTTCCCGCCCGCCGGCCCCGACGACCCGTTCGGCCCGGACCAGGCGACGGGGACGAGCGTCCTCGAGCGCACGGAGACGACCGAGCAGGTCGAGCCGGGCGACCACGAGCGGTTCGCGCACTACGTGCGCAAGGAGAAGATCACCGAGTCCGCGGTGACCGGCAAGCCGGTCGTCGCGCTGTGCGGCAAGGTGTGGGTCCCGGGTCGGGACCCGAACAAGTTCCCCGTGTGCCCCACGTGCAAGCAGATCTACGACGGTCTGCGTCCGCCGCAGGACGGCGACGGGCAGTCCGGCGGTGACGGCGGCTCCGGTGGCTCGGGCGGCGGGCGCCGCTGGGGCTTCGGGCGCGGCGGGCGTTGAGCGCCGCCTTCGAACCGTCCACCACGCACGCGTCGACGTCGGCGGCATCGCACCTGCCGCCGGCCTTCCCGTCGCGTGCGCCCTGGGGGACGGCGGGCAAGCTGCGCGCCTGGCAGGCCGAGGCGCTCGAGCTGTACCGGGCGCGTGAGCCGCGGGACTTCCTCGCGGTCGCGACGCCGGGTGCGGGCAAGACGACGTTCGCGCTGCGCATCGCCACCGAGCTGCTCGAGCGGCGCGTGGTGCGCCGCGTGACGGTCGTGGCGCCGACCGACCACCTCAAGCGGCAGTGGGCGGACGCCGCCGCGCGCGTCGGGATCCGGCTGGACCCGAACTTTTCGAACGCGCAGGGGCGCCACGGTCACGGCTTCGACGGCGTCGCGGTGACGTACGCGCAGGTCGCGAACAAGCCCGCGCTGCACGCCGCGCGCACCACCGCGGCGCGCACGCTCGTCATCCTCGACGAGGTGCACCACGGCGGCGACGCGCTGTCCTGGGGCGACGGCGTGCGCGAGGCGTTCGAGGGCGCCGAGCGGCGCCTGGCCCTGACGGGCACGCCGTTCCGCTCGGACACCGCCGCGATCCCGTTCGTGACGTACGAGCGTGACGCGCACGGCATCCGCCGTTCGGTCGCGGACTACTCCTACGGCTACGGCGACGCGCTGCGCGACCACGTCGTGCGCCCGGTGATCTTCCTGTCCTACTCGGGCAGCATGCGCTGGCGCACCAAGTCGGGCGACGAGGTCAGCGCGCGGCTCGGCGAGGCCATGACCAAGGACATGACCGCGCAGGCGTGGCGCACGGCGCTCGACCCGGGCGGCGAGTGGATCCCCGCGGTCGTCCAGGCCGCGGACCGCCGCCTGACCGAGGTGCGTCGCAGCGTGCCGGACGCGGGCGCGATGATCATCGCGACCGACCAGACCGACGCGCGCGCGTACGCGGGCCACATCGCGCGGATCACGGGCACCTCACCGACCGTCGTGCTGTCCGACGACGACGGCGCGAGCGACAAGATCGACGAGTTCTCGGCCGGCGACTCGCGCTGGCTCGTCGCGGTGCGCATGGTGTCCGAGGGTGTCGACGTGCCGCGCCTCGCGGTGGGCGTCTACGCGACGAGCACCGCGACGCCGCTGTTCTTCGCGCAGGCCGTCGGGCGGTTCGTGCGCGCGCGCAAGCGCGGCGAGACCGCGTCGGTGTTCCTGCCGTCGGTCCCGCAGCTGCTCGAGCTCGCCAACACGCTCGAGGCCGAGCGGGACCACGCGCTCGACCGTCCGAAGACGGCGGAGGAGGAGGGCGCGGGCTACAACCCCGAGGACGCGCTCCTCGCCGCGGCGAACCGCGAGCAGAACGGTCCCGACGCGATCGGGTCGGACGGCCTGCAGGGCACGTTCGAGGCGCTCGAGGCGCAGGCGTCGTTCGACCGCGTGCTGTTCGACGGCGGCGAGTTCGGCACGGGTGCCGAGGTCGGGTCCGACGAGGAGCTCGACTTCCTGGGCCTGCCGGGGCTGCTCGACGCCGACCAGGTGTCCGCGCTGCTGCGCCAGCGCCAGGCGGACCAGCTCAAGGGCCGCCGCTCGGTGCGCACGGCGGCGCCGGACCTCGAGGAGATGGACCACCGCAAGCAGGCGGAGCTGCGCAAGGAGCTCGCTCAGCTCGTGGGCGCGTGGTCGCGGCGCAGCGGGCAGCCGCACGGCTCGGTGCACTCGGAGCTGCGGCGCCGGTGCGGGGGGCCGGAGGTCGCGCTCGCGGACCCGGCGCAGCTCGAGGCGCGGGTCGCGATGCTGCGGGGCTGGTTCGTCGGCAAGCGCTGAGGCTGCGACCCGGATCGGTCTGTCGCGCACCCGGCGCGGGGCCTAATCGCTTGACGTTTCCCCTGATCGGGCGACCACACAAGTACCGTCTCAAATCGTGGACGGCTCGCCGACCGCGACCGGCGGAGCGAACCCGCAGGTCAGGACGGGTGGACGCGCGTCCACATACCAGCGGCACCGTCGCCCGCAAGTCGTGCGCTCGACGTGCCGAACGGGCCGGGGCGGGGGAGTGTTGACGTGCTCGAGAGAGCGAGAACCACCAGACCGCTCCACCTGACGAACGGGCGCCCGGACTCCGGGGGAGCCCGCTCCCTCCCGCCGGCAGCCCCCTGCCGGCCGACGAAAGGGGTACGCGATGCCCTCGTGGCTCATCCTCGTCATCATCGGCGTCGTCCTGCTGATCATCGGCTTCAGCGGCGTCGGTCAGTTCCTCATCTGGATCGGCCTCGCCGTGCTCGTCGTGAGCCTGATCCTGGCCCTCGCGGGCCGCCGCCGCGTGTAGCGACGCGACCACGGCCGGAGCACCACGCCCGGCCGGCACGACTCGACGGACGTCGACCCTGCGGGGGTCGGCGTCCGTCGTGCGTCAGGGGGCGTGCCTCGGAGGTCTGAGGGGGTCGGCGTCAGGCCAACGTCAGCGCCACGGTCGGCACGGCCGCCTCGTCGGCCGACAGGCGACGCGCGCCGCGCGGCAGCTCGGCACGCGACTCGCGGTGCCGCTGCGCCGCGGCGGTGACGCCCTGCGGTCCCGTCCACCGGGCGTCGACCTCGCCCTCGACGACGAGCGGGACGTGCAGCGGGCGCAGCTCACCCGGGCCGTCGTCGCCGGCGAACGCCGCACGCGCCGCCTCCGCCGACGCCGAGACCTCGCGCACGCGCTCGTCGCGACCGCCGACCAGCACCTCCTCGACGTCGCGCCCCTCGACCGTGCGCCGGGCGGCGGCCTTGCGACCGCCGACGCTCGTCTTCGCGGTCGACGCCTTGGCGACCGGCTGCATGACGCCGTCGCGGTCCTCCCGCGCGACGAGCTTGTAGACCATGCCGCACGTGGGCGCGCCCGAGCCGGTGACGACCGACGTCCCGACGCCGTAGGAGTCGACGGGCGCGACGGCGAGCGCCGCGATGGCGTGCTCGTCCAGGTCGGAGGTCACGGTGATCTTCACGGACCGCGCCCCGGCGGCGTCGAGCTGCGCACGCACCTCCTGCGCGAGCGAGGCCAGGTCGCCCGAGTCGAGCCGCACCGCTCCGAGCGACGTCCCTGCGGCCTCGAGCGCCGCCGCGACGCCACGCTTCACGTCGTACGTGTCGACCAGGAGCGTGGTGCCCACGCCGAGCGCGTCGACCTGCGACGCGAACGCGGCCGCCTCGTCGTCGTGCAGCAGCGTGAACGCGTGCGCGGCCGTGCCGATCGTCGGGATGCCGTAGCGCCGCCCGGCCTCGAGGTTCGACGTGCCCGCGAACCCGGCGACAGCCGCCGCGCGCGCCGCCGCGACGCCCGCCCACTCGTGCGCGCGCCGCGAGCCCATCTCGAGGCACGGCCGGTCGAGCGCGGCGCTCGTCATGCGTGAGGCCGCGGACGCGACCGCCGAGTCGTAGTTGAGGACGGACAGCACGAGCGTCTCGAGCAGCACCGCCTCGGCGAACGTCCCGTCGACGACGAGCACGGGGGACTGGGGGAAGAACACCTCGCCCTCGGCGTACCCGACGACGGACCCGGTGAACCGGTAGCCCGCGAGGAACTCGAGCGTCGCGTCGTCGACCACGCGCTCGTCGGCGAGCCAGTCGAGCTCGGCCGCGCCGAACCGGAACCGCTCGAGCTCCTCCAGCACGCGACCCGTCCCGGCGACCACGCCGTACCGCCGACCGGGTGGCAGGCGACGGGTGAAGACCTCGAACACGCACCGCCGCCGGGCCGTGCCGTCACGCAGCGCGGCCTGGAGCATGGTCAGCTCGTACCGATCTGTCAGGAGTGCGCTCGTGGCCTGCGTCATGGCCACACGGTAGGCCGAAGCACCATCGCCGCGCGCTGCCTAGAGTGGTCCCCGTGAGCTCGGCACCGCACCTCGACGAGGCCGTCGCCTCCGACACGCAGGCGGAGGTCGACGACCCCTGGGTGACGATCGTGTGGAACGACCCGGTCAACCTCATGACCTACGTGACGTACGTGTTCGAGACGTACTTCGGGCACCCCCGCACGGTCGCGGAGCAGCTCATGCGGCGCGTGCACACCGAAGGCCGGGCGGTCGTGTCGCGCGGCACGCTCGAGGCGATGGAGGTCGACGTGCAGGCGATGCACGGGTTCGGGCTGTGGGCGACCCTGCAGCGCAGCGGACGCTGATGCGCGGGTTCGTCGCACGTCAGCACGAGTACGTGGCGCGGCTCGACGCCGACGAGCGCGCGGTGCTCGCGGGCATCGCGTCCGAGGTCGCGGTGCTGCTCGGCGCGGAGAAGTTCCGCACGGCGGGTCGGCTGCGCGCGGACGCGGGCACGGGCGCCGAGGGGTCCGACGAGACCGCCGACGACGACGAGCTCGCCGACGAGCCGCCGCTGCACGCGCTCGGCTGGCCGTGGCAGCGGCCCGTCGAGGCGCCGACGGACCCCGCGGTGCGCCGGATCCTGCCGGACGCGAGCGACGACCCGGAGCAGGCCGCGGAGTTCCGTCGGCTGACCGACGCGGACCTGCGGGCGCGCAAGATCGCGGGGCTGCGCACGTGGTGGCACGCGCTGCGCACGCCGGGCGGTCGGCAGGGTGACGCGGTGGCGATCACGGCGGCGGAGGCACCCGCGGTCGCGGCCGCGATGACGGACGTGCGGATCGTGCTGGCCGACCGGCTCGGGATCCGCACCGACGAGGACGGCGAGCGCATCTACTCCGAGCTGCAGGCCCCGTCGCCCGCCGACGGCCCGGGTCCGGACGGCGGGGAGGCCGCTGCGGTCCGACGCGCGTTCGTGGGCGTGTACGCGATGCTCTCGGAGCTGCAGGAGACGCTCGTCGTCGCGATGCTCGCGCGGGCCCGCTCACGTGACACGACACACGGCCGCCCGGGCTCCGGCCCGGACGGTCGCGCCGGATCCGCGGGCTAGGCTCGTCCGCGTGAACGACGCGCCCATCGGGATCTTCGACTCCGGCGTCGGGGGCCTGACGGTCGCGAGAGCGATCCTCGACCAGCTCCCGCACGAGTCGACGCTCTACATCGGCGACACCCTCAACACGCCGTACGGCACCAAGCCGCTGGCCGCGGTGCGCGCGTTCGCGCTGCAGGTCATGGACGACCTGGTCGACGCGGGTGTCAAGCTGCTGGTCATCGCGTGCAACACCGCGTCGGCGGCGATGCTGCGCGACGCGCGCGAGCGCTACACGCTGCGCCGCGGCATCCCGGTGGTCGAGGTGATCCTGCCCGCGGCGCGGCGCGCGGTCGCCGCGACGCGCACGGGTCGCATCGGCGTGATCGCGACGCGCGCGACGGTCGAGTCGCTCGCGTACGACGACGCGTTCGCGGTCGCCCCCGGGCTGAGCCTGATCACGCAGGCGTGCCCGCGGTTCGTGCCGCTCGTCGAGGCGGGCGTGACCTCGGGCCCCGAGGTGCTGGCCGTCGCGCACGAGTACCTCGACCCGGTGCGCGAGGCCGGCGTCGACACGCTCGTGCTGGGCTGCACGCACTACCCGCTGCTCACGGGTGCGATCTCCTACGTCATGGGCGAGGAGGTCACGCTCGTCTCGAGCGCCGAGGAGACCGCGAAGGACGTGTACCGCACGCTCGTCGCGCACGGGCTCGAGCGTTCGGTGGACGCGGGCCCGCCGCAGCACCGGTTCCTCGCCACGGGCGACCCGGACTCGTTCCGGACGCTCGCCCGCCGCTTCCTGGGCCCCGAGGTCGACGCCGTCGAGCCCGCCGGGGCGCTGCGGTGAGCGCCCGGACCCGCCCCACCAGTCCCGAGACCTGGCGCGACCGCGCCGCGGAGGCCCCGAGATGAGACTCGTCGTGATCGGCTGCGCCGGCTCGTACCCGTCGGCGGACGCCGCCGCGTCGTCGTACCTCGTGCAGGCCGACGACGCCGACGGGCGCACGTGGAACGTGCTGCTCGACATCGGCAACGGCGCGCTGAGCCCGCTCCAGAGGTTCGGCGACCCGGCCGCGCTCGACGCGGTCGCCGTGTCGCACCTGCACTCCGACCACGTCGCGGACCTCGTCGTGCTCAACGTGCTGCGCCGCTACCGGCCCGACGGCGCGCTGCCGCCCATCGACGTGTGGGGGCCGCAGGGGACCGAGCAGCGGCTCGCGGACATGGCCGGCAAGGACCCGGCGACCGAGCTCGACGGGCAGTTCCGGTTCCGCACGTGGGACCCGGCCGCGCCCGTGCACGTCGGGCCGCTGACGATCACGCCCGTGCCCGTCGAGCACCCCGTCCCGGCGTTCGGCCTGCACGTGTCCGGCCCGTCGGAGGACGACCCGTCCCGCGCCGTGACGCTCGGCTACACGGGCGACACCGACGAGTGCGACGGCCTCGACACGCTCGCCGCGACCGACCTGCTGCTGTGCGAGGCGGGCTTCCGGGACGGTCTGGACGACCACCTGCGGGGCATCCACCTGACCGGGGGTCGCGCGGGCGCCGCGGCGGCGCGCGGCGGCTCCGGGCGGCTCGTGCTGACGCACCTGACGGCGTGGGAGGACCCGCGCGAGGTCGTCGCGCACGCGGCGAGCGCGTACCCGGGTCGGATCGACGTCGCGCGTCCGGGCGCGCTGTTCACGCTCTGACGCCCGCGGCGTCGGCGGCAGCACCCACGGCGGGACGCGGGCGCCCGGGTCGTTAGGCTCGGGGCATGTCTGCCACCCCTGTGACCTCCGCGCGCCCGGACGGGCGTGCCGCCGACGAGCTGCGGCCCGTCACCATCACGCGCCGGTTCCTGACCGCGGGCGAGGGCTCGGTCCTCGTCGAGTTCGGCGGCACCAAGGTGCTGTGCGTCGCGTCGTTCACGGAGGGTGTGCCGCGCTGGCGCAAGGGCTCGGGCGAGGGCTGGGTCACGGCGGAGTACTCGATGCTGCCGCGCGCCACGGACAGCCGCTCGGACCGTGAGTCGGTGCGCGGGAAGATCGGCGGCCGCACGCACGAGATCTCGCGGCTCATCGGCCGCTCGCTGCGCGCCGTGGTGGACGTCGCGGCGCTCGGCGAGAACACGATCGTGCTGGACTGCGACGTGCTGCAGGCCGACGGGGGGACGCGCACCGCGTCGATCACGGGCGCGTACGTGGCGCTCGCGGACGCGGTGGCCTGGGCCGTCGGCCAGCGCATCATCGCGCCCGGCCGCCAGGTGCTGCGCGACTCGGTGTCGGCCGTGAGCGTCGGGATCGTCGACGGCGTGCCGGTGCTCGACCTGCCGTACGTCGAGGACGTGCGCGCGGAGACCGACATGAACGTCGTCGTGACCGGCTCGGGCGCGTTCGTCGAGGTGCAGGGCACCGCCGAGCACGCGCCGTTCGTGCGCGGCGAGCTCGACGCGCTGCTCGACCTCGCCCTCGCGGGCACGGCCCGGCTCGCCGAGCTGCAGGCCGCCGCGCTCGCGGCGCCGCCGTCGGACGGCTCGGCGACGCGGGGGCACGCGTGAGCGTCCCGGCCGGCGCGCGGCTCGTCCTCGCGACGCACAACGCGCACAAGGTCGGCGAGCTGCGCGCGATCCTCGCGCCCGTGCTGCCGGACCTCGCACCCGACGCCGTCGTGGGCGCCCGGGACGTGGGCGCGCCCGAGCCCGTCGAGGACGGTGTGACGTTCGGCCAGAACGCGCTGCTCAAGGCGCGTGCGCTCGCGGCGTTCACGGGGCTGCCCGCGGTGGCGGACGACTCCGGGCTGTCCGTCGACGTCCTCGGCGGCGCGCCCGGCATCTTCTCCGCCCGCTGGGCGGGGCGGCACGGCGACGACGCGGCGAACCTCGAGCTGCTGCTCGCGCAGCTCGCGGACATCCGCGAGCCCCACCGCGGTGCGCGGTTCGTGTGCGCCGCCGCGCTCGTGACGCCCGACGGGTTCGAGCACGTCGAGACGGGTGCGCTCGTCGGGACGCTCGCGCTCGCGCCGCGCGGCGCGGGCGGCTTCGGGTACGACCCCGCGCTCGTCCCGCTCGGCGAGACGCGCACGTGCGCCGAGCTCACGCCGGAGGAGAAGAACGCGATCAGCCACCGCGGCCAGGCGTTCCGTGCGCTCGCGCCGGTCGTCGCGCGCGTCCTGGCGGGTCCCGACGAGGGTGCCGGCGGTTGACGCCCGAGCCTGACGTCCGGCCGGGGTCGGTGCAGCTCGTGGCCGACGCGGTGTCGTTCGGCTACCCGGGCCGTCCGGTGCTCGACCGGCTCGACCTGACGGTCTCGGCGGGGGAGCGGGTCGGCCTCGTCGGCGAGAACGGCGCGGGCAAGACGACGCTGCTGCGCGTGCTCGCGGGCGAGCTGGCGCCCACCTCCGGCACGGTGCGGCGCTCGGGCTCGCTCGCGGTCGTCGACCAGGAGCTCGTCGTGGGTCCCGACGACACCGTCGGGACGCTCGTGCGCGCCACGCGAGCGAGCGTGCGCGCGGTCGCGGCCGAGCTCGAGACGGCCATCGCGGCGTTCGACCACGAGAGCGGCGACCTGGCGGCGCTGACCGCGGCGATGACGCGCTACGAGCAGCTCGCGGCGTGGGACGTGGACCGCCGCGTCGACGAGGCGCTCACCCGGTTCGGCGCGCCGCGGCAGCCGGACCGCCGCCTCGCCGAGCTGAGCGTGGGCGAGCGGTACCGCGTGCGCCTCGCGTGCCGCGTCGGCGAGCGCTCGGACGTGCTGCTGCTCGACGAGCCGACCAACCACCTCGACGCGGCGGGCATCGACTACCTCACCGGCCTGCTGCGCGAGTGGCCGGGCGCGGTCGTCATCGTCACGCACGACCGGCAGCTGCTCGACGACGTCATGACCGCGATCCTCGACCTCGACCCCGCGATGGACGGGCGACCGGCGCTGTACGGCGCCACGCGCTACGCCGACTACCGGTTCGCCAAGGACCAGATGCTGCGCCGCTGGCGCGCGCGGTACCGGGCGGAGCGCAAGCGCGCGCTGCAGCTCGCGCAGCGGCTCGACGCCTCGTACGAAGGCCTGTCCGACGAGTGGCGCCCGCCCAAGGGCTCGAACAAGCACCGGCGCGGCACGCGTGCCCGCATCCACGTCAAGGCCGCCGACCGGCTCGTCCAACGGCTCGAGGCGCAGGCCGTCGCGGTGCCCGTGCCGCCGCCGACGCTCGCGTTCCCCGACCTGCCGAGCCTGCCGCGTCGCGCCTCGACGGGCGCCGACCCCGACCGGCCGCTCGACCCCGACGCCGACCGTCGTGCGGCGCACTCCGGGCCGTTGCTCGAGCTGCGCGCGCCGCGCGTCGTCGGCCCGCACGGCGTGCGGCTCGACCTGCCGGGGCGCCGGATCGACGTCGCGCCCGCGTCGCGCCTGCTCGTCGTCGGGCCCAACGGGTCCGGCAAGTCCACGCTGCTCGCCGCGCTCGTCGGCACGCTGCCGCTCGACCGGGGGACGCGCACGGTCGCGTCGGGCGTGCGGCTCGGCGTGCTCGGCCAGGAGGGGCCCGCGGAGCACGCCGACGTCACGGCCGGCCCCGCCGGGCTCGTCGCGGACGCGCCGCGCGGCCCGTCCGCGTTCGACGCGTACGCGCGCCACGCGCTCGACCTGCTGGAGGCCGGGCAGCTCGACCCCGAGCAGCTCGTCCCGGTCGCGGCGCTCGGTCTGCTGACCGAGGAGGACCTCGAACGCCCGGTGCGCGAGCTGTCCGTGGGTCAGCGGCGCCGGTTCGACCTCGCGTGCGCGCTGCTCGCCGCGCCGCACGTGCTGGTGCTCGACGAGCCGACCAACCACCTGTCGGTCGGGCTGGTCGACGAGCTCACGGCCGCGCTGCGCGCGACGTCCGCCGCGGTCGTCGTCGCGACGCACGACCGGCGCATGCGCGCGGACCTGGCGGACTGGCCGGTGCTCGACCTGTCCTGACGCCGCGGACGCGCGGCTCCTGGACAGGCGAGCTGACAGGCGAGCTCAGGGCAGGCGAGCTCAGGACAGGCGGCCGACGTGCGCCATCGCCTGGCGCAGCAGCACGCCCTGACCGCCGGTCATCTCGACCTGCACCTGCTCGGCGCACGCCTCCTCGGGCGTGAGCCACGCGAGGTCGATCGCGTCCTGCTGCGGGCGGCAGTCACCCAGCACCGGCACGACGTACGCGAGCGACACCGCGTGCTGACGCGGGTCGTGGTACGACGTGACGCCCGGCGTGGGGAAGTACTCCGCGACCGTGAACGGCTGCGGGGAGGCGGGGATCTGCGGCAGCGCGACGGGGCCGAGGTCCTTCTCGATGTGCCGCACCAGGGCGTCGCGCACGCGCTCGTGGTACATCACGCGGCCCGAGACGAGCGCACGCGACATCACGCCCTCGCGCGTGACGCGCAGCAGCAGTCCCACGGCGACGACGTCGCCCGAGTCGTCCACGCGCACGGGGACCGCGTCCACGTACACCAGCGGCATGAGGCCGCGCACGCGCGCGATCTCCTCGGGCGGGAGCCAGCCCGACGGGCGATCGGGGGAGGGCGGGAACTCGGCCGTCTCGGTCACCGTGCCGTTCTACCGTGCCCGCCCCGGAACCGGTCACAGGCGCGCGCAGGGAGCCCGAATCGCCCGTGCACGGGAATACCTGGACCGGCCGCGGGCTTCTACCCGGCGGAACCCCCGAGACCCCGAGGAGGGCCCTGTGGCCACCACGACGCTGACCGCCGACACCATCGGCCAGACCATCAACGACAACGACATCGTCCTCGTCGACTTCTGGGCGGAGTGGTGCGGACCGTGCAAGCGGTTCGGCCCCGTCTTCGAGGCGTCGTCGGAGACCCACCAGGACGTGGTGTTCGGCAAGGTCGACACCGAGGCCGAGCAGCAGCTCGCCGCCGAGCTCCAGATCTTCTCGATCCCAACGCTCATGGCGTTCCGTGAGGGCATCCTCGTCTTCAACCAGGCCGGCGCGCTGCCCGGACCCGCGCTCGAGCAGGTCGTCCAGGCGGTCAAGGGCCTCGACATGGACGAGGTCCGCGCGAAGATCGCCGCGGCCTCCGACGGCCAGGCCTGACCGGCCCCGACCGCACGACGCCGGCCCGTCCCCACGCAGGGGGCGGGCCGGCGTCGTGCGTCGTCAGCAGTCGTCAGCAGCCGACGCGCGTGCCCGCGACGACCACGTCGTCGAACCACAGCGTGTCCGCGCCGTCGCCGTAGGACTCCCACCCGAGCCGCAGGTCCGTCAGACGCGGCGACCACGCCTTGTTCGACCACTGGCCGTCGACGTCGTGCGTGGGTGTGCCGTCCGCGACGAGCCCGGTGACGAGCGACCCGTCGAGCCACGTCGTCAGGCGTCCCGCGCCCTCGACGAGCGCCTCGACGCAGTGCCACGTCCCCGTGGGCAGCGGCGCGGACAGCGCGACGCCCGCGGGGCTCTGCTCGGGCAGCGTCGCGTCGTCCGACGAGCGGTTCCACTGCAGCGCGGAGTTCTGGCCGCCCATGCGCAGGTCACGGTTGCCGTCGTTCGCGTCCTTCATCGCCAGGAACGTCGTGTGCGACACGGGCTGCGGCGTGGAGTGCCGCACCCAGAACCGCACGTAGGTGCTGCTCGTCAGCGCGGTCAGCGGCTGCGTGGCCTGCACGAAGACGTGGTTGCAGTAGCCCACCGCGCCGTCGATGCGCAGCGAGCGCGAGCCCGAGTGCGCGACGCCCGAGTCGACCGCCGCGCGGCCCGACCCGGAGCAGTCGGGGTACACGGTCGTCCACGCGCCCGTGGGCGTCGACGACGTCTGCGTCTCGAGGCCGTCGCAGAACACCGCGCTCGCGCAGTCGACCGGTCCGCCCGTGGGCTCGTCGGTGGGCTCGTCGGTCGGGCCCTGGGTCGGGTCGTCCGTGGGGTCCTGGGTCGGCTCGTCCGTCGGGTCGTCCGTGGGCTCCTGCGTCGGCTCGTCCGTGGGGTCCTGCGTCGGCTCGTCCGTCGGGTCCTGCGTGGGGGTCGTGCCGCCGTTGCACGCGACGCCGTTGAGCACGAAGTCCGTGGGGTCGGCGTTCGCGCCCGCCCACGTGCCCTGGAACCCGAACGACGCCGTGCTGCCCGCCGCGAGCTCGCCGTTCCACGGCGCGTTCGTGACGGTCACCCGCGACCCGGACTGCGTGATGCTCGAGCTCCACGCCTGCGTGACGTCCTGGCCCGAGGGCCACGTCCAGGTGAGCGTCCAGCCGTGGGTGGCCTCGCCGGGCGTGACCCGGACGTCGGCGGTGAAGCCGCCGGGCCACGAGCTCGTGCTCCACGCGACCTGGCAGCCCGCGGCCTGCGCGGCCGTCCCGGTCGCTACTGCCGCGACCGTCGCGCCGAGCGCGGCCGCGAGCGCCGTCGTCGCCGCCAGGGCCGCGCGCCAGAACCTCGTCGTGCTGGGGTGCATGCGTCGTCCTCTCGATGGGGCCCACCACGCGGTGGCCCGCGCCGGCGGGCCGTCTGCCCCTCGAGGGCAGCGTCACCACCGGGCGTGGGCCTGCGGAACCCCTCAAACGCTTCACACGCACGAGCGCGCGGACGCCGGCGCCACGATCCCGGCGGCTCGCGGCCGCCACGACACCGCCGAACCCGTCGGTGGCCGTCGGCGGTGTCCAGGGAGGCAACCCGGCCCGGCTGTGGTGAGAGCGTTCTCACCACAGCCGGGCCAGGTCAGTACGGTCGGGAGGCGACGTCGGCCTGCGTCACGGTGGAGTCGAACGCGCGGTCCATGACGATGAACCTGCGCGGGAGGTCCTCGCCCTTGTGGGCCTTCATCACGGCGTCGAGCACCTGGTCGCCGAACGCCGGGTTGCACTCGACGACGTACCCGATCGTCCCGTCGACGACCGCCTGCAGGCTCTCGCGGCCGCCCGCGACCGCGACCACGACGACGTCCTCGCCCGGGACCTTGTCCGCGGCCTCGACGGCCTCGACCGCACCCAGGGCCATCTCGTCGTCGTGCGCGAAGACGAGGCCGAGCTCCGGGTGCGCCCGCAGTGCGGCGGCCGTCGCGGTGCGGCCGCCGTCGCGGGTGCCGTGCCCCGTGGCTCTGCCGACGATATTCCTGGCGCCGACGGCGGACGCGAAGCCGGCGTCGCGATCCCGCTGCACGCTCGAGCCGGGCGTCCCCCCGACCTGGAAGGCCGCCACGTCGGGGTGGTGCGCGACGACCCACTCGCCGACGGTGGCGCCCTCGCCCTCGAAGTCGTGGCCGATCCACGTGATGTAGGGGTCGATCACGAGGGTCTCGATCGTGCCGTCGACCAGGACGAGCGGGATGTCGGCGTCCTTGATCTCCTGCAGGACCTCGTCCCACCCGGTCTCGGCGCCGGGCGAGAACGCGATCACGTCGACCCCCTGCTCGACGAAGTCGCGGAGCGCGGCGATCTGGCCGGCCTGGTCCTGCTGGGTGTCGGCGACGAGCAGCTCGACGCCGTTCGCCGCCGAGAGGCTGGACCGGACGGACTCGGTGCTCGCGGCACGCCACCCGGCGTCGTCGCCGGGCTGCTGCGAGAACCCGACCTTGACGAGCCCGCCGGTGCCGCTGCCGGCGACGATCGACAAGGTGGACGGGTCAGCGCTCGCGCTGCTGCTGCACGCCGCGAGGGCGGACGCGAGGACCCCTGCCGTGAGAGCGAGGGCGACGCGGGCGTGCAGGGACGTTCTGGGCATGCGAACTCCTCATCGGTGACGAGTCGCGACGGACTCGCGGGACGAACCGGCGGGGGACGGCGACGCGCGTCCGCATCGTCGACGCCGGTGTGTGAGCGCTCCCACGGAATGCTATTGACCACTTTGTGCGGTCGGGGGCGATTGCGGAGGTGAGAATTCAAGTGAAACGTGAAAATGCGCCGATTTCTTCGTTTCGCTGGGCAATCGTCCGCTTGTGTCCCACGGGGTCGGTCCGCATGGCGAGACCCGTGTCCTCGAGGACGCGGCGGGGGCGGGGACGTGCCGGCAGGCTGCGCGACGACGTGGCGTGCGCACGGCGCGTCGCGCCGGCATCGGCCCGGGTTCCGGGGCCGGCTCGGTGCGGAAGACGGGAGTCGAACCCGCACGCCCGTGAGGGCACCAGGACCTAAACCTGGCGTGGCTGCCGTTTCACCACTTCCGCCGGGGCGCCGATCCTCCCACACCGCCCGTGCGCGCGTCCGGCCGCGGGTCCGTGCGCGGCGCCGACCGGTGCGCCAGGACTCGTCGGTCCGCTCGTTCACCCGTACGGGGTGCGCTCGGGCGGGCGGACAGGTCGTCGTGGCGTCGGCGCCACGCGGGTGCGCGCGTCCGTGCGGCGCACCGCGTGCATTCCTCGCGGGGCGTCAGGCGATGCCGAGGTCGCGGCGGAGCTTGGCGACGTGACCCGTCGCGCGCACGTTGTACTGCGCGAGCTCGACCACGCCGTCCGCGTCGAGCACGACGGTCGAGCGGATGACGCCCGTGACCGTCTTGCCGTACAGCTGCTTCTCGCCGTACGCGCCCCACGCCTCGAGCGTCCCGCGCGACTCGTCGGACACCAGCGGGAACGTCAGGTGCTCGTCGGCTGCGAACGCCGCGAGCTTCGCCACCGGGTCGGGCGAGACGCCCACGACCGCGAACCCCGCGCCCTGCAGCGACGCGAGCGAGTCCCGGAAGTCGCACGCCTGCTTGGTGCACCCCGGCGTACCCGCAGCCGGGTAGAAGTACACGATCACCCGGCGCCCGCGCAGGTCGGAGAGCGTCAGCGAGCCGCCGTCCGCCGTGGGCAGCGTGAACTCGGGTGCGGTGTCGCCGGCGGCGAGGCGGGGCATGAGGTCTCCTTGCGTGCGAGCCGGTGCGCCGGTGTCGGGCCGGCATCGGTCCGGTGTCAGATCCGGCGTCAGCCTACGGGCGCGCGCGAGGTAGCGTCGGCGCGTGAGCACGACGCCCGAGTCCCTTCCTGCGACGACCCCGCCGGTGACGACGACGAGCCCGGCCCCCGCCACGGCGCGGGCAGACGCCGGGCCGCTGCCGATCCGGATGCTCAACGACCGGCTCCTCGTCGAGCTCGACGGTGAGGCGGCCGAGCGCCGGTCCGCGGCCGGCATCGTCATCCCCGCGACCGCGGCGGTCGGCAAGCGCCTCGCGTGGGCGCACGTGCGCGCCGTCGGCCAGCACGTGCGTCAGGTCGAGGTGGGGGACCGGGTGCTGTTCGACCCGGAGGACCGTGCCGAGGTCGAGCTCGAGGGCGCGACGTACGTGCTCCTGCGCGAGAAGGACGTGCACGCGGTCGCCGCGCCGCGCGCGACGGGCGAGGGCACCGGCCTGTACCTCTAGGCCCGGCTGCCTCTGGGCCCGGCCGGTCGCATCCGCCACTGGGCGGTTTGTGTGGATCTCGTGGAGGTCGGTCGACTGCCGGGACATCCACGGCCGCCGATGCTGTGCTGACCTGCGCGGCCCGGGGGGAGAGGTCGGTCGCCGGACCTGCAGGAGGTGTCGATGAGCGACCCCGCCGCCGACTCCCGCGTGCCCCCGGAGCGCCCGCGACGCGCGTCGGACGTGGACGTGAGCCCCGAGCGGATCCGCGCGCTCGTCGCGTCCCGCATCCCGCTCTCGTTGGTCGCGGACCTGACGATGCCCGCGCCGACCGCGGCCCAGCTGCTGCGCGAGGAGGCGTCCGGCGAGGCCGCGGACCCGTGACCCTCGTCACGACGACCGGAACGAGTTCGCAACCAGTGCCGCGGGGCTGCTAACGTTCTTTCCCGCGCGGCACTAGCTCAACTGGCAGAGCAGCTGACTCTTAATCAGCGGGTTCAGGGTTCGAGTCCCTGGTGCCGTACCACCTCACGAGGCCCCCGGTCGATGCCGGGGGCCTCGTGCGTCCTCCGGGCCAGCAGCTCCGCGAGCCTCCGGCGGGCACCTCGTCGTGACGTCCGTCACCTGGCCGGCGCAGCGCGCGCCGGTACGCTGCGATCGTGACGACGACCCCCGCAACGGCCTCCGGCACGCAGGCGCGACTCGCCCTCGTGACGTGCGCCGAGCTGCCCGACCTCGACCCCGACGACGCCCCGCTGCGCGCGGCGCTCGAGGCGCGCGGCATCGCCACCGACGTCGTCGTCTGGGACGACCCGACCGTGGACTGGGGCACCTACCCGCACGTGCTCATCCGCTCGACGTGGGACTACACGCACCGGCCAGCGCAGTTCGCCGACTGGACCCGCCGCGTCGAGGCCTCGAGCGTGCTGCTCAACCCCTCGGCCGTCGTGACGTGGAACATCGACAAGACGTACCTGCGCGACCTCGAGGCCACCGGGGTCCCGACGGTCCCGACGATCTGGCTCGACCCCGCGCGCAACTTCAACGCCCGCGCGATCCACACGCGTTTCCCCGCGTTCGGCGACTTCGTCGTCAAGCCCACCGTGAGCGCCGGGTCGCGCGACACGGGCCGGTACCGCGCCGACGAGACGCCGCAGCGGTCGCAGGCGATCATGCACGCCAAGAACCTGCTCGGCGTCGGCCGCTGGGTCATGATCCAGCGCTACCTGCGTCAGGTCGACACCGTCGGCGAGATCGCGCTCGTCTTCGTCGAGGGGGAGTTCTCGCACGCGGTGCGCAAGGGCGCGCTGCTGTCCGGCCCGTACAAGGAGGGCTCGGACGAGGGCGTGCTGTACCGCGACGACAAGATGAGCCCCGCCGAGCCCAGCGACGCCGAGCTCGCGCTCGCGCGCCGGGTGGTCGGCGAGCTGCCCGGGATCCTCGACCTCGACGCGCCGCTGCTGTACGCGCGCGTCGACCTCATCCCCGACGACGACGGCGAGCCGGTGCTCCTGGAGCTCGAGCTCGCGGAGCCGAGCCTGTTCTTCGAGCACTCCGCGGGGTCGGTGGAGCGGTTCGCCGACGCGGTGGCCGCGCGCGTCCGGCCCTGAGCCCCGCCCGCCGCGCGGGCCGGCACTCGTGTGCGAAGTACTGCTCGCGAGCCGGTACACTTTTCGACGGCCCGGTTCCGACCGGGACAGTGGTGGCTATAGCTCAGGTGGTAGAGCACCTGGTTGTGGTCCAGGGGGTCGCGGGTTCAAGTCCCGTTAGCCACCCCAGTACGACGAAGGGCGCCGATCTCGAGTCGGCGCCCTTCGTCGTCGCACCGGGTGTCCCCGCAGGTCAGGGGCGGTGTCAGCGCTTCGCGACCGAGCTCGCGGCGATCTCCGCGGAGATGCGTCGGGCGGTGGCCGAGTCCGGGCCGGGGGCCGAGGGGAACAGCGCGGCGCGGTAGTAGCGCAGCTCGTCGATGCTCTCGAGGATGTCCGCGAGCGCGCGGTGGCCGCCGTTCTTGGGCGGCGAGGCGAAGTACACGCGCGGGTACCAGCGGCGGGCGAGCTCCTTGATCGACGAGACGTCGATCACGCGGTAGTGCAGGTGGGCGACGAGCTCGGGCATGTCGCGGTCGAGGAACGTCTTGTCCGTGCCGACCGAGTTGCCCGCGAGCGGGGCCTTGCCCGGCTCGGGCACCCAGGTGCGGACGTACTCGAGCACCTGACGCTGCGCGTCCTCGAGCGTGGTGCCCGTCGTGAGCGCGTCGAGCAGGCCGGAGGTGGTGTGCATCGTGCGCACGAAGTCGCCCATCTGCTCGAGCGCCTCCGGCGGGGGAGCCACCAGCACGTCGACACCGTCACCCAGCACGTTGAGCTCGGAGTCGGTGACCACCACGGCGACCTCGACGAGCGCGTCGGCCGTGAGGTCGAGCCCTGTCATCTCGCAGTCGATCCACACGATCCGGTCGCTGCTCTCGTGGCCGTTGGGCTGCGTCGTCGTCACGCGGGTCAGCCTAGGACGACGAGCGAGCGCGCGACGTCACGGCCCGCCGTGCGGACCGGGGTGCGGACCGGGGTGCGGACCCGGCTGCGAGCCGGCGTGCGGGGCCTCGTCGTCGCTGCCCTGCGGCACCGTGGACGCGACCCACGCGGCGACCGGGACGAGCACGAGCACCGCGACGCCCACGGTCACGGCTGTCGAGACCGACGTCCCCGCCCAGCGCAGCACCACGGCGATCACGCCGGCGGCGCCGATCCCGACGAGCAGACGCTCGAGCCACGTGGTGAGCCGGGTGCGCAGGTCGACGCGCTCGCGTCCCGCGTGGCGGCCCATCAGCGCCGGCCCCCGGGTACGGCGAGGTCACGACCCTGCCCGTGGGGGACCGGCACGTGACCTGCGTACATGCGGACATGGTGGCACGCCCCGGCCGCGCGCACCGGCAGCGACGGGGGTGACCCGCGGACGCGAGAACGGCGGCCCCCCGGGTGGGGGACCGCCGTTCTTCTGGGTCGTGCGTGCCCGGCGCATCGGACGGGTCAGTGCGCGCGTGCGTACAGCAGGAGCAGCGCGAGGCCGAGCCGGCGTTCCGGTGGATGGCTCGCGGCGTGCTCACGGGATCTGGCCTGCTCGGCGCGCGCCAGGGCGACCTGGGTGTCGCGCTCGCGCTCGTCGTGCTCGATGCGGGCGAGGTCGGTGGACATGAGGGCGTGCATGAGGAACTCCTCGGTGGGTGGGTGAAGGTGCGGGGATCCGCGACGGCACGGGCCGGGGCGGGGCTGACCGCTCTCGACCACCGTGCAGGACAACCAGACCACGGCCCAGATACGCCCGTCACGGGATTATTCGGCGCCGGTGCGGGCGAGACGGCCCGGGTCCGCGGGCCGCGTACCGGTACCCTGCGGCTGCCGGCCCCCGTAGCTCAGTGGACAGAGCAGCCGCCTTCTAAGCGGTCGGTCGCAGGTTCGAGTCCTGCCGGGGGCGCCAGCAGGGGGCGCCGCCCGGGGGGACGGGCAGCACGGGTGCCGTCGGTTCAGAACGTGGCGTCGACGACGAGCGCGCGGTGGTCCGAGAGCCCGAGGTCGAGCGCGCGGGCGTCGGTCGCGCGGACGTCCGCGGTGCCGAGCACGTGGTCGAGCTGCCGGTCGGGCTGGTCCACGGGGAAGGTCGCGGCGCGCGCGAGGGGGTGCAGCCCGGTGACCCGTGCGGGCCGCTCGCCCTCGAGGTTGAGGTCGCCCATGACGACACGCGGCCCGGGCATCGGGTGCGTCGCGCGCACGACGTGCCGCAGCTGGCGCACGTTCCAGCCCGGGATGAACGTCAGGTGCGTCCCGACGACGGTGCACGGCCCCTCAGGGGCGTGCACGACCGCCGCGATCGCGGACCGCGGCTCGTCGCGCACGAGCGTCGGCCACCGGCGACCCGGGAACAGCACGGGCGCGCGGCGGCGCAGCGCGGGCAGCGCGACGACGCGCCACTCCAGCACCGGCAGCCGGGACAGCAGCGCGATCCCGTACGCCGCGCCGGAGGGCTGGGCATCGCCGGTGGCCGCGACCCACAGGTCCGGCTCGCCGTGCAGCGTCGCCGCGAAGCGGTGGTGGCGGGCGCCCAGGGCGTCGGCCGCGACGGCCGTGAGGTCCGCGCCGTGCGAGCGCGCCTGGTCGCGGTCCACCTCCTGCAGCGCGAGGACGTCCGCGTCGAGCCGGCGCACCGCGGCGGCGAAGCGGTCGAGGTCCACCCGGCCGTCGGACGTCGAGCGCCCGTGCAGGATGTTGAACGTCGCGAGCCGCACGCCGCGATTGTGACCCGGCGCCGCGCGTACCGCTCGGGCTGCGGGACGCCGCCGCCCGGTGTACACACGCACCATGTCCGTCCCGACGCCCGGCCCGACGTCCGGCCCGGCCCCCGCCGCCGACGACGCGGCCGCGCCCCCGCTCGTCGGGGCCGCGCCCGCGCCGCTGCCGCCCGCGGCCGGCGCCGAGACGCCCGACGCCAGGCTCGCGCTGCAGGACGCGGTGCGCCGCACGGCGGTCGCGCTGATCGACGCGCAGGTGCCGTTCGCGCTCGTCGGCGGGTACGCGGCGTGGGCGCTCGGGGCGCCCGAGCCGAACCACGACGCCGACTTCGCCGTCGCCGAGCAGGACGCCGACCGGGCGCGGCAGGTGCTCGCCGCGGCAGGGCTCGACGTGCAGGAGCCCGCGGAGAACTGGCTGTTCAAGGCATACCACCACGGCCAGCTCGTCGACGTCATCTTCCGCATGGTCGGCGAGCCCGTGACGCGCGAGCAGCTCGCGCAGGCCCAGGAGCTCGAGGTGCTCGCGGTGCGGATGCCCGTGATCGGGGCGACCGAGATCGTCTCCGCGAAGCTGCGGGTGCTGGGCGAGCACTACTGCGACTTCACGTTGCTGCTGCCGATGGTGCGCGCGCTGCGCGAGCAGGTGGACTGGCCGCGGGTGCGGGCCGAGGTCGCCGAGCAGCCGTACGCGCGCGCGTTCCTGTTCCTCGCGGACGAGCTCGGGCTGACCTCCGACGGCGGGCGGCGGTTCGCCGCGACCCCCGGGCGCGGCGCGCCGGACGAGCCCTGACCGGCGTGACGGCGGACGGTGCGGGGGCCACCCGGACGGTCGGCGCACGACCGGATGACCCCTTTCGTGCCGCAGCCGCCTCGGCCACCCCCGCGTGGCGCGTTTGTCCAGGTCATCAGACGACGCGAGAATGGGCGCCGTGAGCGCCAAGCCCGGCACCACCACGGCGCAGCCCGCCGGGTACGCCCCCGACGACGCGCACCCCGGCGCGCCCGCGAGCGCGCCGGACGCCTCGGCGAGCGCGCCGGACGCGTCGGCGAGCGCCGGACCGGCCGTGCCCGACGAGCCCGCCCGGCACGCGGGGCGGCACACGGCGGACGACCCGCGCGAGATCCTCGCGCGTCCGCTCGCGGCGGGCTCGCTGCTCGACGCGGTGCGTGACCTGCGCCGGGACGTCGAGCGCACCACGTTCCCGCTCGACCTGCCGGGGACGGACGCGGCGCGCGCGTCGCGGGCGCGTCTGGTCGACCAGCTCACCGAGCACCTGGTCCCGCGCCTGACGGAGCTGTCGGCGCCCGCCGTCGTCGTCGTCGCCGGCTCGACCGGTGCGGGCAAGTCGACGCTGGTGAACTCGCTCGTCGGTCACGAGGTGACGACCGCGGGCGTGCTGCGGCCCACGACGCGCGAGCCGGTGCTCGTGCACCACCCGGGCGACGCGGACCTGCTCGAGGCGCACCCGCTGGTCGGGACGGCGCGCGCGGTCGCGCACGACTCCGTGCCGCGCGGGATCGCGCTGCTCGACGCCCCGGACCTGGACTCCGTGCTCGACGCGAACCGCGAGGCGGCGCACCGTCTGCTCGAGGCCGCGGACCTGTGGCTGTTCGTCACGACCGCCGCGCGCTACGGCGACGCGTTGCCGTGGCGCGTGCTGGAGGACGCGGTGGCGCGCGGCGCGTCGATCGCGATGGTGCTCAACCGCGTCCCCACGGCGTCGCTGCCCGCGGTGCGCGGCGACCTGCTCGCGCGGTTGCGCGAGCACGGGCTCGCGGGGTCGCCGCTGTTCGTCGTCCCCGACCAGGGGCCGCACGAGGGTCCCCTCGAGCCGCGCGTGGTCGCGCCCGTGCAGCGCTGGCTGCTCATGCTCGCCGGGCCGGACCGTGCGCGGACCGTGATCGGCCGGACGCTGCGGGGCTCGCTCGCGGCGCTGCGGCTGTGGGTCGACGAGCTCGCGGAGGCGGTCCAGGCGCAGGCCGACGCGGCCGCGCAGGTCGGGGCGCTGCTCGACGAGGCGACGCGCGCACCGTTGGAGCGGGCGAGCGCCGCGGTCGCAGGCGGTGACGTGGCGCGCGGCGCCGTGGGTGTGCGGTGGGCCGAGCTGACGTCGCCGCGCGGGGCGATCGGCTCGGCCGTGCGCGGCGGCAAGGTCCGCGGGTCCGCGCGGGGGCGCGCCGACCGCGAGTCCGCCGTCGGCGCGCTGCGCGCCGAGGTCACGCACGCCGCGACGACCGTGCTGACCGCGGCCGCGACCGACGCGGACGCGGACCTGCGCGCGGCGCTCGCGGCGGGTCCCGCCGGTGCCGTCGCCGTGCTGGAGCGCTGGGCGCTGCGCTCGACCGGCCCCGACGGCGCGTCCGAGCAGGCCGCGCGCGCGTGGGTGGGGCAGGGTGTGCGCGCGGTGCGCGGGGCGCTCGCCGACCCGTCGCTCGACAAGGCCGCCGCCAAGCGCCGCGACAAGGCCGTGCGCGTGCTCGGCGAGGAGGTCGTCGCGACCGTCGCGCTGGCCGCCGCGGGCGGGGTCGACGACGCGCTCGGCACGCTGACGACGCTCGTCGGCCCGGCCGCCCAGGAC
Source organism: Cellulomonas palmilytica (assembly GCF_021590045.1). NCBI lineage: Bacteria > Bacillati > Actinomycetota > Actinomycetes > Micrococcales > Cellulomonadaceae > Cellulomonas > Cellulomonas palmilytica. The sequence continues at coordinate 2,010,060 of NZ_CP062221.1, forward strand.
GTCGTCGCCGAGCTCCGCGCCGACCTGGAACGCCGCGCGCGTGCCCGGGTCTCGCTCGTGCGGGACGACGCCGCGGCGCCGCTCGCCGACCCGGACCTCGCCTCCGACGCCGCGTCGCGACTGCGCCTGCGGCTCGCCGTCATCAAGGGGCTGACATGAGCGTGCCGACGAGCGCCGACCCGCAGGCCGTGCCGGGGACCGGACCCGCTGCGGAGCCCGGCCCGGGCCCCACCACGGGCACCTCCACGGGCACCTCCACGGGCATCACCGGCGCCGCGGCGGATCCCACCGCGAGCGTGACCGTCGGCGAGGAGACGCTCGCGCTGTCCGCACGCGTCGAGGCGCTCGAGTCCGCGCTCGACGAGGCCGGCGAGCGCCTCGACCCGGACGCGTCCGCCGAGGCCCGCGCGGCCATCGCGCGGCTGCGCGAGCGGCTCGCGCTCGGCGTGGACCACACGGTCGTCGCGCTCGCGGGCGGCACCGGCTCGGGCAAGTCGAGCCTGTTCAACCGGGTCAGCGGGCTGCAGTTCGCCGAGGTGGGTGTACGCCGGCCGACGAGCTCGCAGGTCACCGCGTGCGTGTGGGGGCCGGGCGGCGACGCGGTGCTCGACTGGCTGGGCGTGCACCCGGAGCTGCGGATCCAGCGCGAGAGCGTGCTCGACGGCGAGAGCGAGGCGGCGCTGCGCGGCCTCGTGCTGCTCGACCTGCCCGACCACGACTCCGTCGAGCCCGCGCACCGCGAGGTCGTCGACCGCCTGCTGCCGCAGGCCGACCTGCTGGTGTGGGTGGTCGACCCGCAGAAGTACGCCGACGAGGCGCTGCACGCGGGCTACCTGCGCTCGCTCGCGGGCCAGGACACGTCGATGCTCGTCGTGCTCAACCAGGTCGACACCGTGCGGCCGGAGGAGCGCGCGGCGCTCGTCGCCGACGTGTCGCGCCTGCTCGCCGAGGACGGGCTGCCCGACGTGCCGGTGGTGGCGGCGTCCGCCGCGACCGACGAGGGCGTGCCGGACCTGCGGGCCGGGCTCGCGACCGTCGTCGCGGGCCGCTCGCTCGCCGCGCGCCGGGCGGAGCAGGAGGTCACGGCCGCCGCGCGGCGGCTGACCGGCGGCGTCGCGGGGCACGAGCCCGCACCCGCCGCGCTCGCGACGGGCCCGATCGTCGCGGCGCTCGCGGAGGCGTCCGGCATGGACGCGGTGACCGACGCGGTCGCGGCGGCCGTGCGCGGGCGCGGCGTGCGCGTGCCGCAGATCGTGCCCGTGCACCCGGACGCGGTGCGGCTCGCGCGCGGTTCGTGGCTCGCGGGCGCGACCGCGGACCTCCCCGAGCGGTGGACGGCTTCCGTGCACGAGCGCGTGGCGTCGGCCGACGCGCTCGGGCGGCACGTGGGCTACGCGCTGGGCGACGTGACCGTGGCGGTGCGGCGGTCGCGCGCCGCGGCGGTGCTGGTCGGGCTCGCGGCGGCGCTCGGGCTCGCAGGGCTCGTCGTCGGTGGTCTGGGGGTGGGCGAGCTCGTCGCCGGTGCGGGCGTGACGGGGTCGCTGCGGTTCGGCGCGGGGCTCCTGCTGCTCGGGCTCGTGAGCCTCGTGGTGGCGCGCGTGGTGCGTGCGCGTGCGGCGCAGCGCGCGGCGGCCCGCGTGCGCGACGAGGGGCGCGCCGCGATCGAGGAGGTCGCGCGGCACGACCTGGTCGAGCCCGCCGCCGCGGTCGTCGCCGAGCACCGGCGCGTGCGCGGGCTGCTCGAGGCCGCGCGGGGCTGACGCGACCCGACCCCAGCCCTTCGCCGGCAGCGGGTCGTCCCCAACCCGGCCGCAGGCCGCCCCACGAGGGCGCGCACCGCCGGGACGCTGCCCGGACACGCCCCGGTCCCACGGGGCGACCGGCCAGGAGGAGGCAGCATGAGCAACGGGACTCTCGACATCACCGTCACCGGGTGGGTCGGCAGCGAGATCACGGCCCTGCCCGCGCACGACGGGCGCGCGGCGTACACGACGTTCCGCGTCGGCAGCACGCGGCGGTGGTGGAACCGCGCGACCGGGCAGTGGCAGGACTCGCGGACCGAGTGGTTCCAGGTCAAGGCGTGGCGGACCCTCGCGGTCAACGCCGGGGCGTCGCTGCGCAAGGGCGTGCCCGTCGTCGTGCAGGGGCGGCTCTCGACGCGCGAGTGGCAGGACCAGGGCGGCGCGACGCGCACGTCGCTCGTGCTCGAGGCGACGGCCATCGGGCTGGACCTCACGTACGGGTCGGTGACGTTCGAGCGCACGCTGTCCGGCGCCGCGGCGGTCTCGCCCGACGAGGTGCGTGCCGAGCGGCCCGTGGACGTCACGCGCCTCGTCGAGCTCGACGAGGACGAGCCCGACGAGGGCCTGGTCGACGAGGGGCACGTGCTCACCGAGGAGGCCGTGCTCGCGAGCGCCGGCCGGTGAGCGTCTAGGCTGGTGCACCGCGATCCCGACGACGACCGGCCGCTGCACGCGCGCGGCCGGCGTCGGCGGGTGGTCGCCCGTCGCGTCCCGCGACCCCCAGCACCCCCGAGCACGTGAGGCGGAGAACCGAGCCCGTGGCTGAGTTCATCTACACCATGTACAAGGCGCGCAAGGCGCACGGAGACAAGGTCATCCTCGACGACGTCTCGCTGAACTTCCTGCCCGGCGCCAAGATCGGCGTCGTCGGGCCGAACGGCGCGGGCAAGTCGACGATCCTGAAGATCATGGCCGGGCTCGACCAGCCGTCGAACGGCGAGGCGCGTCTGAGCCCCGGCTTCACGGTCGGCATCCTGCAGCAGGAGCCGCCGCTCAACGACGACAAGACCGTCCTCGGCAACGTGGAGGAGGGCGTCGGCGAGATCAAGGCCAAGCTCGACCGGTACAACGAGATCTCGGCGCTCATGGCCGAGCCCGACGCGGACTTCGACGCGCTGCTTGCCGAGATGGGCCAGCTGCAGGAGGCCATCGACGCGGCCGACGCGTGGGACCTCGACGCGCAGCTCGAGCAGGCGATGGACGCGCTGCGCTGCCCGCCGCCGGACGCGGACGTCAAGGTCCTGTCCGGTGGTGAGCGCCGCCGCGTCGCGCTGTGCAAGCTGCTGCTCGAGAAGCCGGACCTGCTGCTGCTCGACGAGCCCACCAACCACCTGGACGCCGAGTCCGTGCAGTGGCTCGAGCAGCACCTCAAGGCGTACCAGGGCGCGATCCTGGCCGTGACGCACGACCGGTACTTCCTCGACAACATCGCCGAGTGGATCTGCGAGGTCGACCGCGGTCGCCTCTACCCGTACGAGGGCAACTACTCGACGTACCTGGAGAAGAAGCAGGAGCGCCTGCAGGTCCAGGGCAAGAAGGACGCCAAGCTCGCCAAGCGCCTCAAGGACGAGCTCGACTGGGTGCGCCAGAACGCGAAGGGCCGCCAGACCAAGTCCAAGGCGCGCCTGGCGCGGTACGAGGAGATGGCGGCCGAGGCCGAGCGCACCCGCAAGCTCGACTTCGAGGAGATCCAGATCCCGCCGGGCCCGCGCCTGGGCAACGTGGTGCTCGAGGCGAAGGACCTCCAGAAGGGCTTCGACGGGCGTCAGCTCATCGACGGCCTGAGCTTCACGCTGCCGCGCAACGGCATCGTCGGCGTGATCGGCCCGAACGGCGTCGGCAAGACGACGCTGTTCAAGACGATCGTGGGCCTCGAGCCGCTCGACGGCGGCGAGCTCAAGATCGGCGAGACCGTCTCGATCTCGTACGTCGACCAGTCGCGCGGCGGCATCGACCCGAAGAAGACGCTGTGGGAGGTCGTCTCCGACGGCCTCGACTTCCTCAAGGTCGGCAACGTCGAGATCCCGTCGCGTGCGTACGTCGCGTCGTTCGGCTTCAAGGGCCCGGACCAGCAGAAGCCCGCGGGCGTGCTGTCCGGCGGTGAGCGCAACCGCCTGAACCTGGCGCTCACGCTCAAGCAGGGCGGCAACCTGCTGCTGCTCGACGAGCCGACCAACGACCTCGACGTCGAGACCTTGGGCTCGCTCGAGAACGCGCTGCTCGACTTCCCGGGCTGCGCGGTCGTCGTCTCCCACGACCGGTGGTTCCTCGACCGCGTGGCCACGCACATCCTGGCCTACGAGGGCACCGAGGAGGACCCGGCGAACTGGTACTGGTTCGAGGGCAACTTCGCGTCCTACGAGGAGAACAAGGTCGCGCGCCTGGGCGCGGACGCCGCGCGCCCGCACCGCGTCACCTACCGCAAGCTGCGCCGCGACTGAGCGACGCGCCGCCGCGTCGCGCGTGCCCCGGTCCCGCTCGTCGGGCCGGGGCACGCGTGCTCGGGCAGACTGTCGCCCGTGACGGGACCCGAGGTCGCGGGCGCGTCGGGCGGCCGCGAGGGCCCGCTCGTCGAGGCGCTCGAGCGCGTGCGCAGCCGGCTCGTCGCGCTCGAGCTCCCGCTCGAGACCCACGGCGTCGCGGACGCGCGCGCGGACCGCGCGGCCGCGCTCGACCAGCTCGACGACTACCTGCTGCCGCGCCTGCGCGCGCACGGGGCGCCGCTGCTCGTCGTCGTCGGCGGCTCCACGGGCGCGGGCAAGTCCACGCTCGTGAACTCGCTGCTCGGCGTGCAGGTGTCCGCGCCGGGCGTGCTGCGGCCGACCACGCGCGCGCCCGTGCTGGTGCACCACCCGCTCGACGAGCGCTGGTTCTCCACCGACCGCGTGCTGCCGGGGCTGGCGCGTGTGGCCACGTCCGGCGACGGGGGCCACGGGGCTGCCGACCTGCGGCGTGCGCTGCGGCTCGTGGCGTCCGACGTGCTCCCGCCCGGGCTTGCGCTGCTGGACGCCCCCGACGTCGACTCGGTCGAGGAGGCCAACCGCCGGCTCGCGGGGCAGCTGCTCGACGCCGCGGACCTGTGGCTGTTCGTGACCACCGCCGCGCGGTACGCCGACGCGGTGCCGTGGGAGCTGCTGCACGTCGCGGCGCGACGGCACACGCAGGTCGCGCTCGTCGTCGACCGCGTCGACGCCGGGGCTGAGGCGGTCGAGTCGGACCTGCGGCGACTCATGGACGCCCACGGGCTCGCGGACGCGCCGCTGCTCGTCGTCCCGGAGTCCGGGCTCGTCGACGGGCTGCTCCCCGAGCGCGCGGTCGCCCCGGTCGCCGCGTGGCTCACCGCGCTGGGCGCCGACGCGCCCGCGCGCGAGGCGGTCGCGCTCGCGACGCGCGACGGCGTGGTCGACGACCTCGCGCGTCGTGCTCGGGCGATCGCGGACGCGGGCGATGCGCAGGTCGCCGCCGACGCGCGGCTGCGCGCGGCGGTCGCGATCGCCTACGACGAGGCGGCACGCACGGTGTCCGACGCGACCTCGCAGGGCGCGATGCTGCGCGGCGAGGTCCTCGCGCGCTGGCAGGACCTGGTGGGCACAGGGGACCTGCTGCGCTCGGTCGAGGCCGGCGTGGGGCGGGTCCGGGACGCGGTCGGCCGGTTCCTGCGCGGGCGCCCCGCACCCGCGCCGCTGGTCGAGCAGGCGATCGCGACGGGCCTGCAGGCCGTGCTGCTCGACGCCGCGGACACCGCCGCGGAGCGCACGCACGCGGCGTGGCGCTCCGACCCGGCCGGCGTCGGGCTCGCCGGGCTCGCCCTCGCGCGCGGGTCGGCCGCGCTGCGCGCCGCGGTCGACGACGAGGTGCGGGGCTGGCAGGGCGACGTGCTGGAGCTCGTGCGCGAGCAGGGCGTCGCGCGCCGCGGCACCGCGCGCGGGCTCTCTCTCGGCGTCAACGCGCTCGGCGTCAGCCTCATGGTGCTCGCGTTCGCGTCGACGGGCGGGATCACGGGCGTCGAGGTCGGGATCGCGGGTGGGACGGCACTGGTGGCGCAGAAGCTGCTCGAGGCGGTCTTCGGCGACGAGGCCGTGCGCCGGCTCGCGGCGCAGGCGCGTGACCTGCTCGACGCGCGCGTCGGGCGGCTGCTCGACGCCGAGTCCGCGCGCTTCACGTCCCAGCTCGACGCGCTCGGTGCGACGCACGCGGCCGGGGGCGCGCTGCGCGCGGCGGCGGACGAGGTCGAGCGCGCCGCGCGTGACGAGCGGCGCGGCCGGCCGGCGCCCGCTGCCGGGTCCACCCCCGCAGGGAGCGGGCGGCGCCTGCGCGGCGCGGACGCCGCCGACGAGCCGACCGTGGCCGACGAGCCCGAGCGGGCACCACGGCGTGGGCTGTGGCGACGTCTGCTGGGTCGACCGGCACCCGGTGACGACGAGGAGCGCGCATGAGCCTGACGCTCGAGCAGCGCGCGGACGCCCTGGAGGCCGCGCTCGACGCGGGAGCCGAGCGTCTCGCACCCGACCTCGTCGACGACGGCCGTGCGCTCGTCGCGCGCGTGCGGGAGCGGGCCGGGCTGTCCGCCGAGCACACGGTCGTGGCGCTCGCCGGGGCGACCGGGTCGGGAAAGTCGTCGCTGCTCAACGCGCTCGCGGGGGCGGACCTCGCCGCCACCGGGGTGCAGCGCCCCACGACGTCCCACCCGCTGGCGCTCGTCGTCGCGCGCCGTGCCGGGTCTGATGACGGCGGGCAGGACCCCTCCGCGCTGCTCGACTGGCTGGAGGTCGACCGCCGCCACGTCCTGCCCGCTGGTCCCGCGACGTCGCCGGCGCCCGCGCTGCCGCCCGGGCTCGTGCTGCTCGACCTGCCCGACCACGACTCGGTCGTCGTCGAGCACCGCGTGCGCGCCGAGCGGCTCGTCGCGCGCGCCGACCTGCTCGTGTGGGTCGTCGACCCGCAGAAGTACGCGGACGCCGCGCTGCACGAGGGGTTCCTGCGCGCGCTCGTCGGGCACGACGAGGTCGTCGTCCTTGCGCTCAACCAGGTCGACCGGCTGACGTCCGACGACACGGCCGCGGTGCTCGCCGACCTGCGCCGCCTCGCCGCCGCGGACGGCATCGGCGCGGCGCGTGCGCTCGGCGTCTCGGCGGCGACCGGTGCGGGCGTCGACGCGCTGCGCACGCTCGTCGCCGACGCGGTGCGCCGGCGCGAGGCGAGCACGCGGCGGTTCGGCGCCGACCTGCGCACCGCCGCCGCCGCGGTGCTGGACGCGTGCGGACCCGCGGCGCGGAGCCGTGCCACCGACACCGGCGCGCTCGTCGACGCGCTCGCCGACGCCGCGGGCGTCCCGACGGTCGTCGACGCGGTGCGTCGCTCGACGGTGCGTGCCGCGACCGCACGCACCGGCTGGCCTCCCGTGCGCTGGGCCGCGGGCCTGCGCGCCGACCCGCTGCGCCGCCTCGGACTCGCGCCCCGGCCTGCGCCCGAGGCGGAGCTCGCGCGCACGTCGCTGCCGCCCCCGGGGGCGGGTCAGCGTGCGCGGGCCGCGACCGCGGTGCGCGACCACGCGGACGCGGCGCTCGCGGGCGCGCCCGACGCGTGGGTCCTCGCCGCGCGCTCGAGGATCGACACCGGCGCGCTGACCCCGACGCTGACCGACGCGCTCGACCACGCGGTGGCGCGCACGCCGCTGCTGCCGCGGCGCTCGCCGTGGTGGTGGCGGGCCGTCGGCGGTCTGCAGTGGCTGCTGCTCGCGGCCGCGGTCGTCGGCGGGCTGTGGCTCGCAGGGCTCGCGCCCATGGGCTACCTGCGGCTGCCGGAGCCGGACGTGCCGCAGTGGGGCCCGTTCCCGGTGCCGACCGCGCTGCTGCTCGGCGGCGCGGTCGGCGGGGTGCTCGTCGCGCTGCTGGCCGGGCTCGCGGCGCGGCTGGGTGCGCGACGTCGCGCGCGGGCTGCGGGACGGCGGCTGCGCGCGGAGGTCGCGCAGGTCGCCCGCGCGCTCGTCGTCGAGCCGCTCGCGGCCGAGACGGACGCGCTCGACCGCTGCCGCGCGCAGGCCGCACGGGCGGCGGCCCGCTGAGGGGCGACCACCCACGGGACGGACGTCGCGCCTGCGGGGGTCGCCGGCGGGGGAGGATGCGACGGACGCGGCGACGCGCCCGCAGGAGGAGGAAGGACTCGCATGGCCAGGCTCGAGGTGCCGGTGCAGCTGCGCTGGTCGGACATGGACGCGTACGCGCACGTCAACAACGTGGAGATGCTGCGGCTGCTCGAGGAGGCGCGCATCGAGGTGTTCTGGCAGCACCCCGCGGGTCCCGACGGCGTGAGGCCCGAGACGCGCCCCACGGCCGTGCTGGACGCCGGCCCGGGTACGCGCGTGTCGACGTTCATCGCGCACCAGGAGATCCAGTACGTCAAGCCGCTCGGGTACCGGCGCTCGCCCGTGGTGGTCGAGCTGTGGATCGGGCACCTCGGCGGCGCGAGCCTCGACGTCTGCTACCAGGTGCGGGACCTGCCCGCGGCCGACCCGGCGTCGGTCGTGTACGCGCGCGCCGTCACGACGATCGTGCTGGTCGACTCGGAGACCGGTGCGCCCACGCGCATCGGTCCCGACGAGCGCGCGGCGTGGCAGCCGTACCTCGAGGAGCCCGTCGCGATCCGCCGCCGGGGCGGGCGATGAGCGCGTCGGACGCCGACGTCCCCGTGCCCGGCCAGGTGCTCGAGCACACCGGCGTCTTCCGGCTGCGCGTGCCCGCGGGCTGGGCCGCGAGCGGGCTGGAGGGCCACCGCTACCGGGTGCGCGGCGAGGACGTCACGCTCGACGTGTCGGTGCACCGCGGCGCGCAGCCGGCCCCCGACGCGCGGGCGACCGTGCTGGCCCACGCGCGCGACGCGGGCGCGCCGGACGGGCTGGCGACGCTGCCGCTGCACGGCGACGACGAGCCGACCGAGCAGCGGGCGGGCGTGCGGTGGTCCGACGACGAGGGCTGGCACGTCGCCGGCGCGCTGTGCCGCGGGCACGACGTCGTCCTGGTCACCGCGCTCGCCGCGGACGACGAGCAGCGTGCGGCGGTCGAGCGCGTGGTCACGACGCTCGAGCCGCACGACCGGCCGGCCCGGTGGTGGCGGCGTCGCCGCTGACGTCGCCACTGACGTCGCCGCTGACGTCGCCACTGACGTCGCCACTGACGTCGCCACTGACGTCGCCACTGATCCGCATCGAGCGCTGCGCGCGCTCCGCCGCCGCGGCGATGTTGCGCTGCATGCCGCCGAACACCACGCCGTGGAACGGCGCGACGGACCACCAGTAGAGCTGGCCCGCCAGCCCGCTCGGGTGGAACAGCGCGCGCTGCGAGAACACGACGGGCGCCGTCGTCCACGCCTGGCCGTCATCACGGTCGTCATCGCGGTCGTCACCCTGGTCGTCGTCGTTGTCGTTGTCCTCGCGCTCGACGCGCAGCTCGAGCCACGCGAGCCCCGGCACGCGCATCTCGGCCCGCAGCCGCAGGAGCCGGCCGGGCTCGACGGCCTCGACGCGCCACCAGTCGACGGCGTCGTCGACGAGCAGGCGCCCGGGGTCGCGGCGGCCGCGGCGCAGCCCGGGCCCGCCCACGACCGTGTCGAGCAGGCCGCGCACCTGCCACGCGAACGGCCACGAGTACCAGCCGCGTTCGCCGCCGACACCCTCGATGACGCGCCACAGCGCCGCGGGGGACGCGTCGACCTGCACGCGCCGCTCGTCGACGTACAGCGAGCCGCCCGCCCAGTCCGGGTCGCTCGGCAGCGGGTCGGACGGTGCGCCGGGCAGGGACGCCGACGACCAGCGGGTCGCCACCGACGCCTCCTGCACGCGTCGCAGCGCGAGCCGGACCGCTCGTCGGAACCCCACGAGGCCGTCGGGCGGGTCGGGCACGTACCGCGCGACGTCGTGCTCGCGGCAGACGACCTCGTGCACGAGCGACCCGACGAGCGGCCGCGCGAGCCCGCCGGGCACGGGCGTGACGAGCGACACCCACAGGCTCGACAGGCGCGGCGTGAGCAGCGGCACGCCCACGATGACGCGGTGCCGCAGCCCGGCCTCGGCCGCGTAGCCCTGCATCATGTCGCGGTACGTCAGGACGTCCGGGCCGCCGATGTCGAAGCCGCGGTTCACGTCGGGCGGCATCGCGGCGGCGCCGACGAGGTAGCGCAGCACGTCGCGCACCGCGATCGGCTGGATCCGGTTCTCGACCCAGCGCGGCACGGTCATCGCGGGCAGCCGCTCGGTGAGGTAGCGCATCATCTCGAACGACGCGGAGCCCGAGCCGAGGATCACGGCGGCCCGCAGCACGGTGGTCGGCACTCCGCTGCGCAGCAGGATCTCGCCGACCTCGGCGCGCGACGCGAGGTGCTCCGAGAGCTCCTCGTCGTCCGGCGTGAGACCGCCGAGGTAGACGATGCGCCCGACGTGCTCGGCGGCCGCGGCGTCCGCGAACGCCTGCGCCGTGCGGCGGTCCCGCGCGGCGAACTCGCGGCCGGTCCCGAGCGAGTGGATGAGGTAGTAGGCGACGTGCGCACCGCGCAGCGCAACGGCGATCTCGTCGGCGTCGGCGGCGTCGGCCTGCACGACCTCGACGTCGTCGAACCACGGGCGCCCGCGCAGCCGGTCGGGCGTGCGCGCGACCGCCCGCACGCGGTAGCCCGCGGTCAGCAGCTCGGGCACGAGCCGGCCCCCGACGTAGCCCGTGACGCCCGTGACGACGGCCAGTGGCGCGTCGGGGCGCGATCGGCCGTCGTCGCCGAGGCCGGGCACGAGCCCGGGCAGGCTGTGCGCGACGGGCTCGGGCGCGAGGTCGTCGTCGGTCGTCATCGTGGCAGTCTGCGGCACGGGTGCGCGGCCCGCACGGCGGGCGGACCGGCGTGAGCGGTCAGCCGAGGAGGCGCAGCGTCTCGCGCTCCGCGACGGCCTGCGAGCGGGTCGGGCGGATCGTCTCGCCGCGTTCCCACAGGTCGACGACGCGCGGGTCGATGTAGGACGCGCGGCACACCGCAGGCGTGTTGCCGAGTTCCTCGGCGACGTCCCGCACCACCTGCGTGACCACGCGGCGGCGTGCGCGGTCCGACGCGGGGGCCGGTCCGGCGGCCGCGAGGCCGCGTGCCGCGAGCACGGTCGCGTGCCACGTGCGGAAGTCCTTGGGCGTCGCGTCGTCGCCCAGGCGCTCCTTGACGTACGCGGCGACGTCGGCGCTCGTGACGTCGCGCCACACGTGCGCCGCCTCGTCGCGCCACGCGAGCAGCTCGGGGGAGTCGTCGCGCCGGCGCACGAGCGTGCGCACGAGCTCGGCGACGTCGTCGTCCTCGACGACCGTGTCGCGCACCTGCCCGGACTTGGCGGGGAAGTGCAGATGGACGCGTCCGGGGTCGGCCTCCGACTCGGGCGCCAGCACGCGCACGTGGTCCTTGCGCAGCGTCGCCAGGCCGTACGAGCCGTGCTTGAGGGCGTACCCCTCGCCGCCGACGCGCAGGTACGCCAGGTCGAGCAGCCGGAACGCGAGCGCGAGCGCCTTGTCCCGCGGGAAGCCGTCGAGCTGCAGGTCGCGGCGCACGCGGCGGCGGGCCGCGGGCAGCCGCCGCGCGACGTCGAGCACGTGGTCGTGCTTGAGCCGGTCGCGTCGCACGCGCCACTGCGGGTGGTACAGGTACTGGCGGCGCTGCGCGTCGTCCAGCCCCGCGGCCTGGATGTGGCCGTGCGGCAGCGGGCAGATCCACACGTCCTGCCACGCGGGCGGGATCGCGAGCGCGACGATGCGCGTCAGGTGCTCGTCGTCGGTGATCCGGACGCGCTCGTGGTCGAGGTACACGAACCCGCGGCCCGCCCGGCGGCGCGTCCACCCCGGTGAGTCGATGCGGACCCGACGCAGCCGCACCACGAGCGCCGCCTCAGCGCTCCGCCGACGGCGCGCGCCGTCGGGACAGCCGCGACGGCCACCACGTGCGGTGGTCGAGGTCGTGCACGAGCGCCGGGACGAGCAGCGTGCGCACGACGAACGTGTCGAGCAGCACGCCGAACGCGACGAGGAACGCGATCTGCGCGAGGAACAGCAGCGGGATGACGACGAGCGCCGCGAACGTCGTCGCGAGCACCACGCCCGCCGACGTGATGACGCCGCCCGTCACGGCGAGCCCGCGCACCACGCCCGCGCGCGTCCCGTCGCGCAGCGACTCCTCCCGGACGCGGGTCATGAGGAAGATCGAGTAGTCGACACCGAGCGCCACGAGGAACACGAACGCGAACAGCGGGACGGTCGGGTCGGCGCCCGGGTAGTCGAAGACGTGCTCGAACAGGATCGCCGCGACCCCGAGCGTCGCCGCGAACGACAGCACGTTGGCGAGCAGCAGCACGAGCGCGGCGGTGACCGCCCGCAGCAGCAGCGTGAGGATGACGACGATCACGACGAGCACGACCGGCACGATGACCCGCAGGTCGCGCTGCGCCGCGTCGACCGAGTCGACCTGCTCGGCGGCGGCACCGCCGACGAGCGCGTCCGGCGCCACGGCGTGCACGGCCGTGCGGACGTCGCGCACCGCGTCCTGCGCGTCGCGCGAGTCGGACGGCGCGGTCGTCGCGACGTCGAGGCGCACGAGGCCGTCGACGACGAGCGGCTCGGCGTCGTCGCCCGTCGGCGCCCCCGACGGCGTGCCCGTGAACGCCGCGACGGACGCGACGCCCTCGACGCCCTCGGCGGCCTGCGCGGCGGCGTCCGCGTCGTCCTGCGCGACGACCACCGTGATGGGCTCGACGGCCCCTGCGGGGAAGTGCTCGGCGAGGACCTCCTCGCCCGCCACGGAGTCGACCTCGGTGCGGAACACGTCGGTCTCGCTCGTGCCGGACGCGGAGAACGTCGGCAGGAACGCGGCGAACGCGACGAGTACCGCCGCGGTCGTCAGCCACACGGGGCGCGCGTGCCGGCCCACCCACCGGGCGAGCCGGCCCCACAGGCCCGTGAGGTCGACCGGGTCGGCGGGCCGGCCGGGCGTGGTCGGCACGGCGTCCTCGACGAACCGCGGCGTGCGCGGCCAGAAGAAGAACCGCGAGCGCCGCCCGCCGAGCAGCAGGATCGCGGGCAGGAGCGTGAGGGCCGCGAGGAACGCCGACGCGATGCCGATCGCGGCCACGGGCCCGAGGTTGCGGTTGGAGCCCAGGTCGGACAGCAGCAGGCAGAGCACGCCCGCGATGACGGTCCCCGCCGAGGCGGCGATCGGCTCGAGGCACGCGCGCAGGGCGCGGCGCATCGCGGCGGCGGGGTGCTCGTGGTGGCGCAGCTCCTCGCGATAGCGCGCGACGAGCAGGAGCGCGTAGTCGACGCTCGCGCCGACGACGAGGATCGACAGGATGCCCTGCGCCTGCCCGTTGAGCACGAGGGTCCCGGCGTCCGCGAGCAGGTAGACGACGAGCCCCGCGAGCGACAGCGCGAACACGGCCGTCAGGATCACGACGAACGGCAGCAACGGTGAGCGGTAGACGACGACGAGGATGAGCAGCACCGCGACGAGCGCGACGACCAGCAGGATCCCGTCGACGCCGCCGAACGCGGTCACGAGGTCGGCGACGAAGCCCGCGGGCCCGGTGACCCACGCGTGGAGCCCGGTGTCGCCCGCGGACGACGCGGTCGCGCCGAGCTCGTCGTCGAGGGTCGCGCGCAGGTCGGTGACGAACGCGTCGGTGACCGAGTCCTCGTCGCCGACGAGCTGCTCGGCGGACTCCGCGTCGAGCGAGTAGACGACGAGGAGCGCCTCGCCGTCCTGCGACGGCGTGACGACCGGGTCGGCCGTGAGGTAGTCCGCCCACACGTCGTCGGTGCCGGGCACGGGACGCTCCGGGAACCCCTGCGCGACGGCCGTGACCTGCTCGACCTGCTCGTCGGTCACCTGGCCGCCGCCGGCGGGCGTCAGGACGACGAGCGCGGGCAGCGCGGGCGACTGGACGAACGCGCGGCCGGCCTCGGCAGCGAGCGTCGACTCGGCCGAGGACGGCAGGAACGCCGCGGTGTCGTTCGTCTGGACCTGGGAGAGCTTGCCCTGCGCCTGACCGCCGAACGCCCCGACCGCCATCCAGGCGACGAGCGCGACGGCGACGAGGACGGCACGGACGAGGGCGGGGCGGCGCGACGGCATGTCCCGCATCCTGAGGCACGGCGGCCGTGCGCGCACGGCGAGCGCGCGAAGCGCCCGGGTTCTCCCCGTGCGGCGTGCGTCACGCCTGGTCAGGGGACGCGGACCATGCCCTCCTGGGCGATCGTCGCGACCAGCACGCCGTCACGCGTGAACACGCGCGACGTGCCGAGGCCGCGCCCGCCCTGCGCGCTCGGCGACGCCTGGACGTACAGCAGCCAGTCGTCGACCCGCACGTCGCGGTGCCACCAGATCGCGTGGTCGAGGCTCGCGATCGACATCCCGGGCGTCACCCACGAGCGGCCCGCGCGGCGCAGGACCGGCTCGAGCATCACCTGGTCGCACGCGTACGCGAGCAGCGCGCGGTGCAGCAGCTGACCGTCGGGCAGCGGCGAGCGGGACCGGAACCACACCATCTGCTGCCCGGTCCGCTCGGGTGCGGGACCCAGGTACAGCGAGCCCTCGACGTGCCGGACGTCGAACGCCGCCTCCTGCGTCCAGAACCGCGCCACCGGGTGGTCGATCGGCCCGAGCACGTCGAACACCGAGCGCACGTCCTCGGGTTCCGGGACGCCGGGCGGCATCGCGTCGGCGTAGTCGATGCCGTCCTGCTCGGTCTGGAAGGACGCGATCATCGACAGGATCGGTGCGCCCTTCTGGATCGCGTGCGTGCGGCGGGCCGTGAACGACCGGCCGTCGCGCAGCCGCTCGACCGCGAACGTGATCGGCTCCGCGACGTCCCCGGCGCGCAGGAAGTAGCCGTGCAGCGAGTGGGGGAGCCGGTCGTCCTCGAGCGTCGCGCCGGCCGCGAGCAGCGCCTGCGCGAGCACCTGCCCGCCGAACACGCGCCCACCGGGCTGCGGCAGGCTGCCCGCGGTGAACGTGTCGGGCTGGTCGGGGTCGGGCCGCAGGCGCAGCGCGTCGAGCACCGCGTCGACCCGGTCGGGCGTCTCCATGCCCCGCAGAATCTCACGCGGACGCCACCCGATCGCGGCCGGGCGCGCTGTGACGTCCCGCTCAGCCGGTGCGGGTGGTCAGTCCTCGAACGTGTTGAGCATCGAGTGCGCCGCGCGCTCCAGGTAGTCCCACAGCTGGGCCCGGTGCAGCGGGGCCAGGTCGAGCGAGTCGACCGCGTCGCGCATGTGCGCGAGCCAGCGGTCGCGCGCGTCCGGGTTGACCTTGTAGGGCGCGTGCCGCATGCGCAGGCGCGGGTGCCCGCGCTCCTGCGAGTACGTCGTCGGGCCGCCCCAGTACTGCTCGAGGAACAGCGTCAGGCGCTCGGCCGCGGGGCCGAGGTCCTCCTCGGGGTACATGGGCTTGAGCACCGGGTCGTGCGCGACCCCCTCGTAGAAGCGGTCGACGAGTGCGACGAACGTGTCGTGGCCGCCCACGGCCTCGTAGAACGTCTGGCTCACGCGCCCATCCTCACACGCGCGCGGGACGCCCCGGCACGCCCGTCCGGTCCCGTCACAGCCCGAGGTCGGTGAGCACCGGCAGCGCCGCGCGCACCGTCTCGCGCGCGTCCGCGGCGGACTCCGCCGCGAGCGCGAGCTGCGCGAGCCGGCGGCACTCGTCGAGCGTCGTCGCCTGCAGCACCGCGGCGACGTCCGCGAGCGCGCGCGGCGTCATCGACAGCGACGACACGCCCAGCCCGACGAGCACGGCCGCGAGCGCCGGCACCGCGGCGGCCTCGCCGCAGACGCCGACCGGCCGCCCCTGCGCGGCGCCGCCGCGGCACGTCTCGGCCACGAGGCGCAGCACCGCGGGGTGCCACGCGTCCGACAGGTGCGCGACGCTGCCGAGCAGCCGGTCGGCCGCCATGGCGTACTGCGTGAGGTCGTTCGTGCCGATGCTCGCGAACGCCGCGTGCGCGAGGATCCGGTCGGCGACGAGCGCGGCGCTCGGCACCTCGACCATGACGCCCGCCGTGCTCAGGCCGTGCGCGGCGCAGCGGGCGACGAACTCCTCGGTCTCCGCGACCGTGGCGACCATGGGCGCCATGACCCACACGTCGGCGGACTCCGCCTGCGCGGCGCGCGCGATCGCGGTCAGCTGGTCCTCGAGCACCTCGGGGTGCGTCGTCGCGGTGCGCAGGCCGCGCACGCCGAGCGCGGGGTTCGCCTCGTCGTCCGCCGTGAGGAACGGCATGGGCTTGTCGGCGCCCGCGTCGAGCGTGCGGATGACGACCTTGCGGCCCGGGAACTGCGCGAACACCTCGCGGTACGCAGCGACCTGCTCGTCGATGCTCGGTGCCTCGTCGCGGTCGAGGAACTCGAACTCGGTGCGGAACAGCCCCACGCCCTGCGCGCCCGCCGCGGCGGCGGCCTGCGCGTCCGCGGGTGCGCCCACGTTGGCGAGCAGCTCGACGCGGTGACCGTCGGACGTGCGGCCGTCGCCGTCGAACGTCCGCTCGACCGCCGCGAGCGCCTTGGTGCGCGCGACCTGCTCGTCGTCCGGGTGCAGCGTGACCGTGCCCGCGCCGCCGTCCACGACGACCACGTCGCCGTCCGTGACCTGCGCGTCGAGCCCGCGCGCCGCGACGACGGCCGGGATGCCGCGCGCGCGGGCCAGGATCGCCGTGTGGGCCGTGGGGCCGCCCGCCGACGTCGCGATCGCCAGCACGCGCTCGGTGTCGAGCGTCGCGACGACCGCGGGCGCGAGGTCCGGCGCGACCAGCACGAACGGCTCGTCGCGCTGCGGCACGCCGGGCGCGGGCCGGCCGGTGAGGTCCGCGACCAGGCGGTCACGCACGTCGTGGATGTCGCGCGTGCGCTCCGCGAACAGCCCGCCGAGCGCCTCGAACTGCTCGGCGACCGACTCGGCCGCCTCCCACACCGCACGCTCGGGCACGAGGTGCTCGGTCATGACGCGCTGCACGGCGTCCGCGACGAGCGTCGGGTCGGCGGCGATCGCGGCGGTCGCGTGCAGGACGTCGGCGGAGTCGCCCTCGGCCGCGTCGGCCGCGGCGTCGAGCGCCGCGCACACGCGCCGGGACGCCTCGCCGATGCGGTCCGCGGCGGCCTGGTGGTCCGCGCCGGGGGGCAGGCGCCGCCCGGACGGGGGCTCGGTGACGGGCGGCGGCATGAGCACCGCGGGCGCGACCACGCGACCGGGGCTCACTCCGAGACCGTGCACCACCGTGGGGGGCGGCGGGGTGGGGCTCACGTGGGACGACCTCCTCGACTGACGCCGTCAGTCTGGCCCGCCGCGCACCCGCGCCGCCAGCCGGACACGCGCGAGGCGCGACGCGCGGGGCGCGTTAGGCTGGGCTGACGCGACGACCGGTCGCGAGAACCCCCGGGAGTGGCATTGAGCAAGGCAGAGCAGATCCTCGCCGCACTGGGCGGCGACGCCAACGTCGTCGACCTCGAGCCGTGCATCACGCGCCTGCGCGTGGAGGTGACCGACGCCCAGCTCGTCGACGAGGCCGCGCTCAAGGCCTCGGGCGCGTTCGGCGTCGTACGCTCGGGCCGGATCGTCCAGGTCATCGTCGGCCCCGAGGCGGACAACCTGGCCGCTGAGCTCGACTCCCTGCGCTGACCCCGCCCAGCCCGCCCGAGATGAGCGAGCTGAGGGTCGTCGCGCCCGTACCCGGGGTCGTGCACGCGATCGGTCGCGTCCCCGACCCGGTGTTCGCCGAGCAGATCGTCGGCCCCGGCATCGCGATCGCTCCCGACCACGTCGCACGCCTCGACGTCGTCGCGCCGTGCGACGGGGTCGTCGGGGCGCTGCACCCGCACGCGTTCGCGCTCGAGGTCGACGAGACGCGCTCGGTGCTCGTCCACCTCGGCATCGACACCGTCAAGCTCGCCGGGCTCGGCTTCGACCTGCACGTGCGGCGCGGCGAGGCCGTGCGGGCGGGCCAGCGGCTCATCACGTTCTCGCCCGTCGACGTCGCCGCGTCGGGCATGTCCACGGTCTGCCCCGTCGTCGCGCTGCAGGCCGACCCGGCGCTCATCACGTTCGACGCGGAGCCCGGCTCGCGCGTCGCGGCGGGGGACCCGCTGCTGACCTGGCGGTGAGCCCCGCGTCGTCCGGCACGGGGCCCCGTCAGTCCTCGGGCTTCGGCGGCCGCACGGCGTCGTCGACGGGCGTGTCGTGCGGGTCGGCGTCCGTGACGTCCTCGCGCGTGCCGTCCGCCGGCGCCTGCGCCGCACGGTGGGCCGTGAGCGCGTCGCGCTGGCCCGCGAGCGGCACGTCAGCCTGCTCAAGCACGCGCCGGGCCGCGACACGCAGCGCCCGCGCGACCTCCCACTGCCGCGCGGGCGAGGTCCGCACCCGCATGCGCAGCGTGATCGCCTCCGCCGTGAGCCGCTCGATGCCCGTGATGGTCGGCTCGCCCTGCACGGCGTCGCCGAGCTCGGCCGCGACGTGCGCGGCGGCCTCCTCGAGCAGGCGCTCGACCTGCTCGAGGTCCGCGAAGTAGTCGACGTCGACCTCGACGACCGCGGTCGCCCAGCCCTGCGTCTTGTTGCCGACGCGCACCATCGTGCCGTTGGGGACGTACCAGAGCGTGCCGTCCGCGTCGCGGATCTTGGTGACGCGGAGCGTGACCGCCTCGACCGTGCCCGTCGCGGGCCCGAGGTCCACCACGTCGCCCACGCCGTACTGGTCCTCGAGCAGCATGAACGTGCCCGTGAGGAAGTCCTTGACGAGGCTCTGCGCGCCGAAGCCGAGCGCGACGCCGACGATCCCCGCGGAGGCGATGAACGGCGCGATGTTGACCCCGAGCGTGTCGAGCACGAGGAACACCGCGATCGCGCCGACGAGCACCGCGGCCGTGGAGCGCAGCACCGAGCCGAGCGTGCGGGCGCGCTGCGCGCGGCGCGCGGTGGCCAGCGGGTCGACCTTGAGCAGCGTCTGCGCGACGCCCTTGTCCGCGAGGGGCTTGAGGACGCCGCGCTCGGTGACGGGCGTGCCCTCGGCGATGTGGTCGGTGATGCGGCGGATCAGGCCCTGCAGCAGGACGAGCACGACCGAGCTCACCCCGACGATCAGCAGGATCGTCAGCGGGATGCCCGTGAACCAGTCCCACCACGACGACGGCGAGCTCAGGTCCTCGGGGACGAGCTCGTCCGTCGTCGGCGTGGGCGTCGGGTCGGGCGCCGTGGCGGCCGGGGCGAGAAGGTGCGCGAGACGGTGCACGGTCACTCGGTCTCCTGCGTGACGGGGTCGACGAGCCCGGTGTGCCGGGCCACGAACTGGAGCTGCTCGACGCTCAGCGCGATCGAGCGGGACAGGGCGCGGCCGCCGTGGCCGACGCCGGTCTCGCGACGCACCAGCACCGGCGCGTCCGCGGGCGGTGCGCCGGTCGCGTGCTGGAGCGCGGCGGCGAGCTTGCGGGCGTGCAGCGGGTCGACGCGCGTGTCGCCCTCGAACACCGTGAACAGCGTCGCGGGGTAGCGCGTGCCGTCGACCACGCGGTGGTACGGCGAGTAGCCGAGCAGCCAGCCGAGCTCGGTGGGGTCGTCGGCATCGCCGTACTCCTCGGTCCACGTGACGCCCAGACCGAACCGCTGGTAGCGGACCATGTCGAGCAGCGGCGCCGAGCACACGACCGCCGCGAACAGGTCGGGGCGCTGCGTGAGCGCGGCGCCGACGAGCAGGCCGCCGTTCGAGCCGCCCCAGCACGCGAGCCGTGCGGGCGTCGTCCAGCCGTCCGCGACGAGCAGCTCGGCCACCGCGTGGAAGTCGTCGAACACGTGCTGCTTGTGCTCGCGCATGCCCGCGCGGTGCCAGTCCTCGCCCTCCTCACCGCCGCCGCGCAGGTTGGCCACGACGTACACGCCGCCGGCCTCGACCCACGCGAGCGTCGACGCCGAGTACCCCGGGTCGAGCGAGATCTGGAAGCCGCCGTACCCGTACAGGATGGTCGGCCGCGGCGCCGTCGGGCGCCCTTCGTCGTCGACGAGGTCGGCGCGCGCGACGACGAACGCGCGCACCGCCGTGCCGTCGGCGGACGTCGCCTCGACCTGACGCACCCGCACGTCGGGCACGTCCGCGACGACGCCCGGGGGCGCGGCCCACAGCGAGAGCTCGCGCGTCGTCGCGTCGAACCGGTGCACGCTCGGCACGGTCGTGTGGTCGGTGTACGAGAACCAGACCTCGGGCCCGCCCTCGGGGCGCGTGACCAGGCCGGACACCGAGCCCAGGCCCGGGAGCGGGACCGTGCCCGCGCCGCCCGGCAGCTGCTCGCCCGTCGCGGGGTCGTGGACCGTCACCGACGAGACCGCGTGCCGGCGCCACGACGCGAGCAGCAGGAGCGGCGTCGTGTCGTCCCCGCCGCCGTCCGTGACCGCGACGTCCTCGAGCACGGCCGTCCCGTCCTGCTCCAGCAGCGTGCGCC
The DNA here is from genome assembly GCF_021590045.1 of Cellulomonas palmilytica. Classification (NCBI taxonomy): domain Bacteria; kingdom Bacillati; phylum Actinomycetota; class Actinomycetes; order Micrococcales; family Cellulomonadaceae; genus Cellulomonas; species Cellulomonas palmilytica. Next base: position 2,030,343 of record NZ_CP062221.1, read on the forward strand.
AGCGGTCCACGCCCGGGTCCGTCGGGTCCGCGACCGCGAGGCGGCCGCGCGGCGCGTCGAGGTCCGTGTGCACGTACAGCCGACCGTCGCGGCCCACCCACACGCCCGTCTGCGCGTCGAGCCCGACCGCGACCTCCACGAACGCGGGCGCCTGCGGCGACGACGCCGTCAGGTCCGCGATCCACACGTCGTTGCGCGGCGCGGTCCCCGCGGACGCCGAGACCACGAGCCAGCGGCCGTCGCGCGAGACGCTCACGCCGTAGTAGCTCGTGACCGGCTGCCCGGCACCGAACACCTCGACGTCCTCGTCGGGCGAGGTGCCCACGCGGTGCAGCCACACGCGGCGGTGGTACTGCCGCTCGTCCTCGGGCAGCAGCTCGGGCGCCAGGCGCCGCACGTAGAAGAACGCCTCGCCGCCCGGCAGCCAGGCGACGGGGGAGTACCGCGCGCGGTCGACCGGCCCGTCCACGACCTCGCCCGTCGCGACGTCCAGCACGCGCAGCACCGACTCCTCCGTGCCGCCGGTCGACGTCTGGTACGCCAGGAGCGTGCCCTCCTTCGAGGGCTGCCACGAGTCGAGCGTCGTCGTGCCCGCTGGGTCGATCGCGACCGGGTCGACCAGCACCCGCTCCGTCGTCGTCCCGTCCGGCCCGGGCTCGACGACCACCACCACCGCGTGCTCCTGGTCGCCCGCGCGCCGCGAGACGAAGCGCCGCTCGCCCCGCCACGCCGGTGCGCTCACGAACCCCGCGCCGAGCAGCGCCTGCAGGCGCGCCGTGAGCCGGTCGCGCGCGAACGGCGTGCCCGCCAGCGCCTCGGCGCCCGCCTCACGTGCCGCCTCGTAGAGCTCGTCCTGCGCGCGCGACCACTCCCGCGTCGCGTCCGCGTCGGCGTCCTCCAGCCAGCGGTACGGATCCGGCACGCGATGGCCGTGCAGGTCCTCGACGAGGTCGTCGCGGGGCGCGGGCGGGTACGTCGCGGGGAGCGTCATGGTCCGCAAGGCTACGACGACCAGCCGACTCGCCCGTGACCTTCGGCCGCGTCCCGGTCGCCCGGCTCTGGCAGGATCGACGTGTGGTCGCCGACTTCACCGCTCCGTCGGACTCCCTGCTGCGGCTCGCCGCGGCGTACGGGGTCGTGCCCGACCACTGGGGGTTCCACGGCGACCTGCAGCGCGCGTCCGCCGGGACGCTGCGCGCGGTCCTCGCCGCACTGGGGGTCGACGCGAGCTCGCCCGAGCGCGTCGAGCTCGCGCTCGCGCACGTCGACGACATGCCGTGGCGGCGCACCGTCCCGCCGACGACCGTGCTGCGCGCCGGCCACGAGCGGCACGTCCCCGTGCACGTCACGCACGGCGACCCGGTGCACGTCTGGCTCGAGCTCGACCCCGAGGCCGTCGCGGCCGGTTCGCCCGGGCGCCGTGACCTGCACCAGGCCGACGTGTACGTCGAACCGCGCACGGTCGACGGCCGCCTCGTCGGGCGCGCGACGTTCGTCGTGCCCGGCGACCTCCCGCTCGGCTGGCACTCCATCCACGCGTCCGGCCCGTCGGCGGCCGCGCGCGGCGTCGTCGTCGTGACGCCCGACCGCCTCGAGCTGCCCGAGCAGCTGCGCGACGGCGGACGCGCGTGGGGGTACATGGCGCAGCTCTACTCGGTGCGCTCGCGCCGGTCGTGGGGCGTCGGCGACCTCGCCGACCTCGCGGACATCGGCTGGCTCGCGGGGCACGAGACGGGCGCCGACTTCCTGCTCATCAACCCGCTGCACGCCGCCGAGCCCACCGCGCCGCTCACGCCGTCGCCGTACCTGCCGAGCACGCGCCGGTTCGTCAACCCGATCTACGTCCGGCCCGAGGCGGTCCCCGAGGCCGCGTACCTCGCGGCCGCCGACCGCTCGCTCGTCGAGTGGGCCGCGGAGTCCGTCCTGCCGCTCGACCTCGACGCCGGCCCGATCGACCGCGACGCCGCGTGGGAGGCCAAGCGCAGCGCGCTCGACGTCGTGTTCGCCCACCCCCGCACGTCCGCCCGCCAGGCGCGGTTCGACGCGTTCGTCGAGGAGCAGGGGCCCGGGCTGCGCACGTTCGCGCTGTGGTGCGCGCTCGCCGAGAAGTACGGCGCCGAGACCATCCCGCCCGAGCTGGCCGACCCGTCCTCGCCCGCCGTCGCCGCCGAGGCCGAGGCGCTCGCGGACCGCGTCGCGTTCCACACCTGGCTGCAGTGGGTGGCCGACGAGCAGCTCGCCGCCGCGCAGCGCGCCGCGCGCGAGGGCGGCATGAGCATCGGGATCATGCACGACCTCGCGGTGGGTGTGCACCCCGCCGGCGCGGACGTCTGGTCGCTCGGCGACGTGCTCGCGCGCGGTGCGACCGTCGGCGCGCCGCCCGACATGTACAACCAGCAGGGCCAGGACTGGTCGCAGCCGCCGTGGCGGCCCGACGAGCTCGCGCGCGCCGGGTACCTGCCGTACCGCGACATGCTGCGCACCGTCCTGCGGCACGCGGGCGCGATCCGCATCGACCACGTCATCGGCCTGTTCCGGCTCTGGTGGATCCCGGACGGCGCGGCCCCCGGGGAGGGCGCGTACGTGCGCTACGACCACGAGGCGCTCGTCGGCATCCTCGCGCTCGAGGCTCACCGCGCGGGTGCGGTCGTCATCGGCGAGGACCTCGGGACCGTCGAGCCGTGGGTGCGCGACTACCTGTCCGAGCGCGGGATCCTCGGCACGTCCGTGCTCTGGTTCGAGAACGGCGACGACGGCAACCCGCTGCCGCCCGAGAGCTACCGCCCGCTCGTCCTGGCGACCGTGACGACGCACGACCTGCCGCCCACCGCGGGCTACCTCGCGGGCGAGCACGTCGCGATCCGTGAGCGTCTCGGGCTGCTCACCGACCCCGTGCCCGTCGTGCGCGCACAGGCCGAGGCCGAGCGCGACCGCATGCTCGCGGCGCTGCGCTCGCGCGGGCTCGTCGGCGCCGACCCCTCCGAGCGTGAGGTCGTCGAGGCGCTGCACCGGTACGTCATGGCGACGCCCGCCGTGCTCGTCGGCGTCGCGCTCGCCGACGCCGTGGGGGAGCGGCGCGCGCAGAACCAGCCCGGGACCGACCAGGAGTACCCGAACTGGAAGGTGCCGCTCGCCGACTCCGTCGGGCAGGTCGTGCTCGTCGACGACCTGTTCACCAACGCGCGCCTGCGCAGCCTCGCCGCGGTCCTCGACGCCGGGCGCTGAGCCCGTGGAGGCGGTGCGCCGGGTCTGGGTGGTCGGGAGCGCGGGAGCGGGCAAGACGACGCTCGCGCGCGCGGTCGCGGACCGGCTCGGGGTACCGCACGTCGAGCTCGACGAGATCTACTGGGACGCGGGCTGGCGGCATCGTGACCCCGACGAGGCCCGCGCCCGGCTCAGCGCGTTCCTGGCGGGTGCGGGCGCGCGCGGGTGGGTCGTGGACGGGAACTGGACCAGCCGCGGCCACGGGCTCGGTGAGGTCGCGGACGCCGTCGTCTGGCTCGACCCGCCGCGACGGGTCGTCATGCCGCAGCTCGTCCTGCGCACCCTGCGCCGCGGCGTCACCCGCACCGAGCTGTGGCACGGCAACCGCGAGAACGCGCTGAGCCTGCTGCGCCGCGACCCCGAGAAGAACATCGTGCGGTGGTCGTGGACGCACTTCGCGTCGACGCGCGAGCGGTACGCCGACCTTGCGGGTCGCGACCCGCGCGTCGTGCGGATCGCCACGCGACGGGAGGCCGCCGCCTGGCTCCGGTCGCTCGACCGCGCGGTCACCGGCGGGCCCCCGGGGCACACCCCCTGAGGACCCGCCGGCGGGGAGTCAGGCGCGGCGGCGGTCCGCCTCCTGAGCCGCGAGCGCGCGGCGCACGCCGTCCCGCGACTCGAGCACGAGCCGGCGCAGCGCGGGCGCCGCGTCCGGGTGCGACTCGAGCCACGCGTCCGTGCTCGCGAGCACGTCGGCCCGCTCGTCGCCCGCCAGGGCCGTCGGGAACAGGCCCACGACGACGTTCTGCGCCATCTCGTTCGTGCGCTCGGCCCACACCTTCTCCAGGCCCTCGACGTACGGGCCGACGAACGGCAGCAGCAGGCCGCGGTCGTGCACGCGCGCGAAGCCTGCGATGGTCGCGGCCTGGATCGCGTTGGGCAGGTCGCCCTCGACGGCCGCCGCCCACGCCGCGGCCTTCGCCGCCGGGGTGGGGATCGCGGCGCGGGCCTGCGCGGCGGCGCGCTCGCCGGTCGCCGTCGGGTCCGTGGCGAGCTGCGCGGCGATCTGGGTCTCATCGGCGCGGCCGCCCGCGACGAGCGCCGTGAGCAGCTCCCAGCGCAGGTCGGTGTCGAGCGTCAGGCCCTCGAACGACGTGCGGTCGTCGAGGATCTCCACGACGACGTCGAGCTGCTCGGGCGTCACCGCGCGCGCGGCGAACGCCTTGACGAGCTGGAGCTGCAGGTCGGAGCCCGCGGGGGCGTCCTGCGCGAGCGCGAGCAGGCGGTCGGCCGCCGACGCGGCGGTCGCCGCGCGGTGCTCCGGGGCGACGTACAGGTCGAGCGTCGTCGTGAGCTGGCGCAGCAGCACGAGCACGACCGTCGAGTCGGTCTCGTGCGCGATGTTGCCGAGCACGAGGTCCACGTAGTCACGGCCCGGGGTCTCGCCGTCGCGCGTCGCGTCCCACGCCGCGGCCCACACGAGCGTGCGGGGGAGCGAGGAGTCGAACTCGCCGAGGTGCTCGATCGCCGCGGACATCGACAGCTCGTCGAGCCGCACCTTGGCGTACGCGAGGTCCTCGTCGTTGAGCAGGATCAGCAGCGGGCGGTGCCGGCCCAGCAGCTCGCGCACCTCGGTGCGCGGGCCGTCCACGTCCAGCTCGACGTGCAGCGTGCGCGCCAGTCGGCCGTCGACCAGGTCGTACCCACCGATCGCGAGGCGGTGCGGGCGCTGCACCGGGTGCTCGTCGGGCACCTCCTGCAGGACGGCGAACGAGGTGACCGTGCCGTGCTCGTCGAGCTCGACCTGCGGGCGCAGCAGCGTCACGCCGGCCTTCTCGAGCCAGAGCGCGGACCACGGCGACAGGTCGCGGCCCGAGGTCGCCTCGAGCTCGGTCAGCAGGTCGCGCAGCTCGGTGTTGCCCCACGCGTGCTTGGCGAAGTACGCCTGCACGCCCGCGAAGAACTCGTCCTGCCCGACCCACGCCACGAGCTGCTTGAGCACGCTCGCGCCCTTGGCGTACGTGATGCCGTCGAAGTTCACCTCGACGTCCTCGAGGTCGCGCATGTCCGCGACGATCGGGTGCGTCGAGGGCAGCTGGTCCTGGCGGTACGCCCACGACTTCTCGAGCGAGGAGAACGTGGTCCACGCGCTCGTCCAGCGCGTCGCCTCGGCGGTCGCGAGCGTCGAGGCGTACTCCGCGAACGACTCGTTGAGCCACAGGTCGTCCCACCAGCGCATCGTCACGAGGTCGCCGAACCACATGTGCGCGAGCTCGTGCAGGATCGTCACCGCGCGCCGCTCGACCGTGGCCTCGGGGACCTTGGAACGGAACACGTACGACTCGAGGAACGTCACCGCGCCCGCGTTCTCCATCGCGCCCGCGTTGAACTCCGGGACGAAGAGCTGGTCGTACTTGGCGAACGGGTACGGCGCCGCGAACTTCTCCTCGTAGAACGCGAACCCGCGGCGCGTGACGTCGAGGATCTCGTCCGTGTCGAGGTACTGCGCGAGCGAGCCGCGGCAGTACACGCCCAGCGGGATCTCGCGGCCGTCGCTGCTCGTCAGGGAGCCGTGCTCGTGGTGGTACGGGCCCGCGACGACCGCGGTCACGTACGACGACAGGCGCGGCGTGGTCTCGAACGTCCAGGTCGCCGTGCCCTCGTCGCGACCGCCGTTGCGGTTCACGCCGCCGGCGACCGGCGCCGGCTCGCCGACCTGCGGGTAGTTCGACACGACGACCCAGTGCGCGGGCGCCGTGACCGTGAACGAGAACGTCGCCTTGAGGTCCGGCTGCTCGAAGACCGCGAACACGCGGCGCGAGTCCGCGACCTCGAACTGCGAGTACAGGTAGACCTCGTCGTCGACCGGGTCGACGAAGCGGTGCAGGCCCTCACCCGTGTTCATGTACGCGCAGTCCGCCACCACCACGAGCTCGTTCTCGGCCGCGAGGCCGTCGAGCCGGATGCGCGAGTCGGCGTAGACCTGGGCCGGGTCGAGCGACGTGCCGTTGAGCGTGACCTCGTGCACCGTCGGCGCGATGAGGTCGACGAACGTGCTCGAGCCCGGGATCGCGGAGAACCGCAGGACGGTGCGGGACGCGAACGTCGTGGGGCTCGTCGTCAGGTCGAGCGTCACGTCGTACGCGTGCGTCGTCACGGTGGCGGCGCGGTCGCGCGCCTCGGCACGCGTGAGGTTCTCGGCGGGCACAGGTGCTCCTTCGCTGGTGTCGCGCTCGGTGCTGTCGCACTCGGGTGGGCCCGGGGTACGGGCCGGCCCGATCATCGCACGCGGCACCGTCACGGCCCGGGCAGGCCCTGGTCGGGGCCCGGTGTCTCACGCAGCGACCTCCGGGAATGCGGGCGGCCCGTGCGCGATTGTCCCGAGCACGACCACCCACCGCTTCCACCGATCGGAGCTGCCGTGACCGACTCGCGTCCCGTCGTCGACTTCTGGTTCGACCCCGCCTGCCCCTGGGCGTGGATGACCTCCCGGTGGGCCGACGAGGTCGCCGCGCACCGCGACGTCGACCTGCGCTGGCACGTCATGAGCCTGTCCGTGCTCAACGAGGGCCGCGACCTGCCGGCGCACTACCGCGCGCTGATGGAGGAGTCGTGGGGTCCCGTGCGCGTGATCGTCGCCGCGGCGCGCGACCACGGCGACAAGGTGATCAAGCCGCTGTACGACGCGATGGGCACCCGCCGTCACCCCGGTGGCCGCAAGGACACCGACGCGATCATCGCCGAGTCGCTCGCCGAGGTCGGCCTGCCCGCCGAGCTCGCCGACGTCGCCGGCACCGACGAGGTGGACGACCTGCTGCGCGCGTCGCACCAGCAGGCGATCGACCTCGTCGGCGACGAGGTCGGCACGCCCGTCGTCTCGATCGACGGCGTCGCCTACTTCGGCCCCGTCGTGACGCCCGCGCCCACCGGGCAGGCGGCGCTCGACCTGTTCGACGGTCTCGTCCTCATGACCCGCGTCCCCGGGTTCTACGAGCTCAAGCGCACCCGCACCGCCGGCCCCCAGCTCTGACCGCTGCGCCGGCGCGGTCCTTCCGGGCGGCTGCGCGCGTTCATCCACGAGCGGGACGAAAGGTACTCTGGCGGACGTTCGCCCCGCGCCGATCGCGGCGGGTCGTGATGTCATGCCGGGTGGCCGCGTGGAGCATCGCGGCCCGAGGACACCCGGCCGACGCACGGAAGGACGGCTCGCCGCACCATGTCGCAGCGCTCGATCCGCTGGTGGATGGCCGCCGACGCGGTCCTCGTCATCATCTTCATGGTGCTGCTGGTGGTGCGGCTGAGCGGCGACGGCGGCGAGCGGACGGCAGGGCCCACGCCGACGGCGACGGTGTCGGTCAAGGGTCCGACGACCCCGTCGGGCGCCGACGCGAGCTTCCGGCTGCCGAGCGGCAACATCGCGTGCACGATGTCGACGGCGGGGGTGACGTGCACGATCGCGTCCGTCGCGTACGACCCGCCGGCGGTCGCGGGCTGCGACGGCCGGACGGGTCACGTGCTGGTCCTCAACGAGGACGGCTTCTCGTTCGCGTGCGTCCAGGGTCCGGCACCGACGGTGGCGGGTGACGACGTGCCGACGCTCGAGTACGGCTCGTCGGCGGAGGTCGGCGGCTACACGTGCCGGAGCGCGACCGACGGCGTGCGGTGCACGGACGCGGACGGGGTGGGGTTCCATCTCGCGCGCGCCGCGTGGCGCGAGCTGCCCTGACGCCGTCGCGCCAGGGCGGCTCGGGCGTCACCAGATCCGGACGCGCTCCTCGGGAGCGAGGTACAGCGCGTCGCCCGGCTGCACGTCGAACGCCGCGTAGAACTCGTCGACGTTGCGCACCACGCCGTTGCAGCGGAACTCGTCGGGCGCGTGCGGGTCGGTCGCGAGGCGGCGGACGACCTCCTCGTCGCGGCCCTTGGTGCGCCACGCCTGCGCCCAGCCGAGGAAGAACCGCTGCACGCCCGTGAGCCCGTCGATCACCGGTGCCTCGTCGAGCGGGCGGCCGAGCGCGATGCGGTAGGCCTTGAGCGCGATCGACAGCCCGCCCAGGTCACCGATGTTCTCGCCGACCGTCAGCGCGCCGTTCACGCGGTGCGAGCCGCCCAGCTGCGCGGGGGAGAACGCGTCGTACTGCGCGACGAGCGCGCTCGTGCGGCGCTCGAACTCCGCGCGGTCGTCCGCGGTCCACCAGTCCTCGAGCCGGCCCGTGCCGTCGTACTTGCTGCCCTGGTCGTCGAACCCGTGCCCGATCTCGTGGCCGATGACCGCGCCGATCGCGCCGAAGTTCACGGCGTCGTCCGCCTCGGCGTCGAAGAACGGGGGCTGCAGGATCGCCGCGGGGAAGACGATCTCGTTCATCCCGGGGTTGTAGTAGGCGTTGACGGTCTGCGGCGTCATGAACCACTCGTCGCGGTCGAGCGGCTTGCCGATCTTCGCGAGCTCGCGGTCGAGCTCGAACGCGTTCGCCGCGCGCACGTTCCCGACCAGGTCGGCCGCGTCGACCTGCAGCGCCGCGTAGTCGCGCCACCGCACGGGGTAGCCGATCTTCGGCGTGAACGCGTCGAGCTTCGCGAGCGCCTTCGCGCGGGTCTCCTCGCCCATCCACTCGAGCGACGTGATCGACTCGCGGTACGCCTCGACGAGGTGCGCGACGAGCTCGTCCATGCGCTCCTTGTGCGAGGGCGGGAAGTGCCGCGCGACGTACACCTCGCCGACCGCCTCGCCCAGCACGCCCTGCACGAGCGACACGCCGCGCTTCCAGCGGTCGCGCAGCTCCTGCGCGCCGGTCAGCGTGCGGCCGTAGAAGTCGAAGTTCGCCTCGACGAGCTCCTGCGTGAGGTACGGGGCACGGTCGGTGACGACGTGGTACGCGAGCCACGCCTTCCAGTCCTCGAGCGGCTCGGACGACCACAGCCGCGCGAAGCCCTCGGCGAACTGCGGCTCGCGCACGACGAGCTGGTCGAGCGCACCGGCGGGGGCGCCGAGCGCCTGCGCCCACGCGTGCCAGTCGAAGCCGGGCGCGCTCGTCGCGAGATCCGCGAGCGCCGTCGGGTTGTACGTGAGGTCGGCGTCGCGGTCCTTGACGACGTCCCAGTGGTGCGCGGCGAGCGCGGTCTCGAGCGCGACGACCCGCGCGGCGAGCGCGCTCGCCTCCGCCTCGTCCGCGGCGACCTGCGCGAGGCGCAGCATGCGGGCGACGTGCGGTGCGTACGCCGCGAGCACGGCGGCGTACTGCTCCTCCCGGTAGTACGCCTCGTCGGGCAGGCCGAGGCCGCCCTGGTGCAGGTAGACGACGTAGCGCTCGGGGTCGTCGGCGTCGTTGTCGACCCACATGCCGACCGCGCCGCCCGCGCCCGTGCGCTGCAGCGCGCCGAGCACGCCCGTGAGCTCGGCCTGCGAGGTCGCGCCCTCGACGAGCGCGAGGTCGAGCCGCAGCGGTGCGAGCCCGGCCCGCTCGATCGCGTCGGTGTCCATGAAGCTCGCGTACACGGCCCCGACCTTCGCGCCCGCGCTCGTCGCGTCGCCCTCGCCCGCGGCGTGCGCGCCCAGGTCGGCGATGATGTCGCGGACCTGCTCCTCGGCCGCGTCGTGCAGCTTGCGGAACGTGCCGTCCATCGCGCGGTCCGCGGGGATGACGTGCTGGGCGTACCAGCGACCGTTCACGTGGCGGTACAGGTCGTCCTGGGGGCGGACGGTGGGGTCGAGGTCGGTCAGGTCGAGGCCGCTTCGCGTCATGGGCACAGCCTACGGACCGCGCACCCCAGCCCACGGACAGCGTGCGGCGCGGCCCGCGCGCTGCGGCAGGATGTGCCCATGCGCATCCACATCGGTTCCGACCACGCCGGCTACGAGCTCAAGGTCGCGCTCGTCGAGCACCTGCAGGCCGCAGGGCACGACGTCGTCGACCACGGCGCGCACTCCTACGACGCGCTCGACGACTACCCGCCGTTCTGCTTCGCGGCGGGCGAGGCCGTCGTCGCGGAGCCGGGCTCGCTCGGCATCGTGCTCGGCGGCTCGGGCAACGGCGAGCAGATCGCCGCGAACAAGGTCACGGGCGTCCGCGCGGCCCTCGCGTGGAACCTCGAGACGGCGACGCTCGCGCGCCAGCACAACGACGCGAACGTCATCGCGATCGGCGCGCGCCAGCACTCCGTCGACGAGGCGATCGGCTTCGTCGAGGCGTTCCTGGCCGAGCCGTTCAGCGGCGACGCCCGCCACCAGCGCCGCATCGACCTCCTGGCGGAGTACGAGTCCCGCTGACCCCTTCCGCCGAGCGCGCACGTCCGTGCGCGAGTGCGCACGACGAGCGTGCGCACTCGCGCCGGACCGTCCGCACTCGGCGGTGACGCCGTGGGGTCAGAAGACCCAGGGGCAGAGGGGGGCGAGCGGCCAGGAGAACGCCGCCGCCGTGGGGCGCAGCGTGCCGGGGGTGAGCTCGGTGACCAGGCCCGCGTCCGCGTAGGCCGCCAGGGACCGGCCGCCCAGGTACGCCGCGCCGAGCTCGCGGACGTCGACGCGCACGTCCGGCTCGTCGTCGGTGCGGCTCACCTCCGCGGCCCACCCGTCCGCGCCCTCGTCCGTCGTCGCCAGGCGCCACCGGCCCGCGTTCGCGGGCAGCCGCGCGTCGTCGACCTCGAGGACGACGTCGACGGGTGCGCTGTACCGGCGGGCGGCGAGCGCGACCGGCAGGTCGAGCAGGCGCACCCACAGGTTGTCGGTCAGGCGGGGCTGGGCGCCGCGCCGGTCCACCAGGAGCGACAGGAGCCGGTCGTCGACCGGGAGCATGTTGGTCGTGACCTCGCTCGTGAGGTCGAGGTCGAGGACGAACGACCACAGGCGGTGCGCGGCGGCCGCGTCGACCGCCGCCGAGTCGCGGACCGTGACGGGGTAGCACGGGCCCGCGTCGCCCCACGTCTCCTTGCGGCGCAGCAGCGCGTACGCCCGCGGGTCGCCGGACTCGTCGTGCACCGCCACGATGCGCAGCGGCTCGCCGCCGTCGCGCCACGCGGGCGGGTCGGCCAGGCGGGAGCGGCGGTGCGCGTCCGACGCGCGCACGATCCAGCCCGGACGCCCGGCGCCGGCCGCGGCGTTCACCGACTGCACGAGGTCACGGTGCCGCTCCATGTCGGCCGTGTCGATGCGCACCGTGAGCGCGTCGCTGCCCGGCACGTCGCGCAGCGCGGCGCCGCGCGGCATCTTGAGGCGCACGTCGTCGCTCGCGGAGCCGTAGCCGAACCGGCCGTAGATGGCCATCTCCGCCGCGAACAGCGCGGAGACGGGCTCGCCGCGCTCGAGCGAGCGCGCGAAGTGGAAGTCGATCATCGCGGACAGCAGCCCGCGGCGGCGCTCGTCGGGCCGGACACCGACGAACGTCAGGCCCGAGCACGGGACCTCGCCGCCCGGCACCGGCAGGTCGAAGTCGAACGAGCCGTGCACGCCGCCGAGCGTCCCGTCGGGCCGCTCGACGCCCGCCGTGCGGTCCCACTCGAGCGTGTCGGGGACGATCTCGCTGGTCTTCTCGTCGGGCTCGAACGCGAACGCGAGGTGGTCGACGGCGAGGAACTCGGTCTTGCGGTCGTGCGGCACCGCCACGGTGCGGTACCCGTCGGGGAGAGGCGTCATGGCGTCATCGTCACCCCCGCCCGGCGCATTTCACCAGCGCATATGCGGGTTTCGCTCAGCCGGACGCCAGATCGTCGTCCGGGAACCAGATCGCGCGGCGCAGGGCGACCCGCGTCCCGTCCGCGACCAGCGGCGTGCCCTCGGCGCGCAGCTCGTCGAGCGCGCGGTGCAGGTGCCGCGGGGGCGGCGCGCCCGACGCGTTGACGACCCGCCACCACGGCACGCCCGACCCGGCGCGGGCCATGACCTGCCCCACCTGGCGTGGGCCGCCGCGCGGCCGCTCGCCCGCGGCCGCGAACCGGTCCGCGACCACCTCGGCGACCGTCCCGTACGTCATGGCGCGGCCCGGCGGGATCGTCTCGACGAGGTCGAGCACCGCCTCGAGGTACGCGTCGTCCACGACGACGAGTGTGCCGCAGCGCGTGGTGTCGCAGGGCGCCGTGCCGCAGCGGGGGATGCCGCAGCGGGTGGTGTCGCAGCGGGTGGTGTCGCAGCGGGTGGTGTCGCAGCGGTCAGTCGGCGTCCTGCGTCAGGACCGCCGCGACCGCGGGCAGCGTGCGCGGGTCGCCCTGCACGACGAGCGTCGTGATCGCCGTGGCGCGCCACGCCGGCAGCTGCGCGCGCACGTCGTCGGGCGTGCCGACGAGCGCGACGTCACGCACGAGCTCGACGGGCACGGCGGCGGCCGCGCGCTCCTTGTCGCCCGCGAGGTAGTGCGCCTGGATCTCGTCGCACACCGCGGAGTAGCCGAGCCGGTCGAGCACGTTGCGGTGGAAGTTCGCGCCCTTGGCGCCCATGCCGCCCGCGTACAGCGCGACGAACGGCCGGATCTGCTCGGCGGCGGCCTCGACGCTCGCGGCCATCACCACCGGCACGGGTGCGACGACCTCGAACACCGCAGGGTCGCGGTCGTCGGAGCGGGCCGCGAAGCCCTCGGCGAGCAGCGTCCGGTACTCGTCGTCCATGCGCGGCGAGTAGAACATCGGCAGCCAGCCGTCGGCGATCTCGGCCGCGAGCGCGACGTTGCGCGGCCCCTCCGCAGCGAGGTGGATCGGCAGGTCGGCCCGCAGCGGGTGCACGGTCGGGCGCAGCGCCTTGCCGAGCCCCGCACCCTCGTCGGGACCCAGCGGCAGACGGTAGAAGTCCCCGTCGAACGTCACGGGCGCCTCACGCGCGAGCACCTGGCGCACGACGGCGACGAACTCCCGCGTGCGGGCGAGCGGACGCGGGTACGGCTGGCCGTACCAGCCCTCGACGACCTGCGGCCCCGACGCCCCGAGGCCGAGCACGAACCGCCCGCCCGACAGGTGGTCGAGCGTGAGCGCGGCCATCGCGGTCGCGGTCGGGGTACGGGCCGAGATCTGCGCGATCGCGGTGCCGAGCCGGACGGTCGAGGTGCGCGAGCCCCACCAGGCGAGCGGGGTGAACGCGTCGGAGCCGTACGCCTCGGAGGTCCAGACCGAGTCGAAGCCCAGGCGCTCGGCGGCGACCACGGTCTCGAGGGCACCCGGCGGCGGGCCTGCGGACCAGTAGCCCAGCGAGTACCCCAGGCGCATGGCGGCCTCCGTGACGTCGTCGTCGCGGCGGCCGGTCGGCCGCGGCGCGGTCAGGTTACCCGCGAGTAGCCCGCGGGGTCGCGGTCCGCGCCCGGTCGTCTCACGCGCGGCGGTGGTCGGCGAGGGTGTTGAGGAGCGCGGCGGCCGTCGCGGCGTCGTCCACCGTCACGACGAGCACGCGCGACCCGGTCCGCCGCACCTCGATCGCCTCGCCCGCGCGCAGCACCAGCCCGGAGCGCCCGTCGCGGCCCAACCGGTAGCCCCAGCCGCCGAACTGCCGCAGCGGCTGCACCTGCACCACGTCCGCGCGCTCCACCTCGTCCACCGGCACCCGCACGCGCGGCCACCCGACCACCGAACGCGCCTCGAGCCCGCGCGAGTCGACCGTGACGCGCCACAGCAGCGTCGCCGCGAGCAGCACGGCGAGCCCGAAGGGGATCAGCAGCGCGGCCCACTCGTCGAGCACCACGGCGAGCACGGTGGTCATCGCGACGGCCGCGCCGGCGGGGACCAGCGCCGTGGGGGAGCCGACCGTGCGGCTCCACGCCGCGCGCTGCGAGCGGGACAACGGCACGCGACGCGCGTCGGCGTCGACGGGTCCCTGCGCCGGCATCGGCGGGTCGGCGGGAGCCAGGAGGAACGCGAGGCCCGCCACGACGACGGCGACGACGAGCCCCAGGACCACGGTCGAGGTCTCGCCCGGCGCCAGCGCGCCATCGGCGAGACCGCGCTGGCTCGCGAGGGTGCCGGTCTCGACGACCGCGAACAGCGCACCCAGCCCTGCGGAGGTCGCGATGAGCCCGCGGCGCGTCACGCCGTCGTGCCCGCGCCAGAACGCGAAGGCCCACTGCCCGGTGCACACCGCGACGCCGATGAGCAACGGCACGAACGCGCCCGCGAACGACGAGAACCCGTCCGGGCCGTCGGTGCCCCAGTGCGTCGCGATGCGCTCGGGCAGCTCGTCACGCCAGCTCAGCACGAGGAGCGCCGCGACCGCCATGAGGGCCAAGGGGAGCACGAGTCCGAGCAGCGTGGTCGAGCGGCGGTGGGGGACGGGCGTGCGAGGTTGTGTGCCGGCCACACTGCCGACGGGGGCGCCGGCGGGGGTGCGCAGCGGCGGTCCTGGCTGGCGGCGGCTCGGGCCACGGTCCGGCACCTGGGTCGGCCCGCGGTCGGGCACGTGGTTCGGGGTGGTCGGCGGCGTCGTCATCGGCCCTCCGTGGTCGTCGGGCGGGCGAATGCGGCCTGCAGGAGTGCGGTCGCGGCGGTCGCCGACACGCCCGCGCGGCGTGCGGCGTCGACGAGCGCGGCGACCGGGGCGGCGAGCGCGGCGTAGTCGGCGTGCTCGGCGATCACGGCGCCTCGCCCACGGCGCAGGTCGAGCAGGCCCTCGTCGCGCAGGTCCTGGTACGCGCGCAGCACGGTGTGCAGGTTGACGTCGAGGGACGTCGAGAGCACGCGGGCCGGGGGCAGCCGGTCGCCCGTGCGCAGCTCGCCCGACGCGACCGCGTCGCGCACCTGCGCGGCGATCTGCGCGAAGAGCGGCTCGTCGCGCTCGGGGTCGACGGTCCAGAGCACGGCGTCAGGCTAGTTGTTCGGCGCCGACTAGAACAGGGACCTCAGATGTAGATCGCGGGGTCGTCGATCTCGGCGTCGAACGGCGCGGCGGCCGGACGCAGGCGGATCTGCGCGGGCACACCCACCGCGATCGCACCCGCCGGGACGTCGTGGATCACGACCGCGTTCGCCCCGACCTGCACGCCGTCCCCGATCCACACCGGACCGAGGATCTTCGCGCCCGCGCCGACCACGACGTTGTCGCCGAGCGTGGGGTGCCGCTTGCCGTGCCGCATGGACTTGCCGCCGAGCGTCGAGCCGTGGAACAGCACCACGTCGTCGCCGACCTCGGCGGTCTCGCCGATGACCACGCCCATGCCGTGGTCGATGAACAGGCGCCGCCCGAGGCGCGCGCCGGGGTGGATCTCGATGCCCGTGAGGAACCGCACGAGCTGCGACAGCAGCCGCGCGGGCAGACGCAGGCCCGGCTCGCGCCACATCGCGTGCGCCACGCGGTAGGTCCACACCGCGTGCACGCCCGGGTAGGCGAGCGCGACCTCGAGCGCCGACCGGGCCGCGGGGTCGCGACGACGCGCGGCCTCGAGGTCCTCGCGGAACGTGGCGATGAAGTGCTGCAGGGAGGGCATGGGACCTGGCTCTCGAGAGCTCTCGAACGGGGGACGGCCGCCGTGGGGCGGACCAGGGACCGGGGACCGTGCCCCGGGGTGCGTGACCCCGGGGCACGGCGCGGGCGGTGCGTCAGTCCAGCAGGTCCGCGTACAGCACCGTCGACAGGTAGCGCTCACCGAACGACGGGATGACCGCGACGATGAGCTTGCCCGCGTTCTCGGGGCGCTCCGCGAGCTGCTTCGCGGCCGCGAGCGCGGCACCCGACGAGATGCCGACGAGCAGGCCCTCCTCGGCGGCGGCGCGGCGCGCGTAGGTCACGGCCGTCTCGGCGTCGATGTCGATGACCTCGTCGTAGATCGACGTGTCGAGGATCTCGGGCACGAAGTTCGCGCCGAGGCCCTGGATCTTGTGCGGTCCGGGCTGACCGCCGTTGAGGATCGGGGACTCGGCGGGCTCGACCGCGACGATCTTGACGTCCGGCTTGCGCTCCTTGAGCACCTGGCCGACGCCCGTGATGGTGCCGCCCGTGCCGATGCCGGCGACGAGGATGTCGATCTGGCCGTCGGTGTCGGCCCAGATCTCCTCGGCGGTCGTCTTGCGGTGGATGGCCGGGTTGGCCTCGTTCGCGAACTGGCGGGCCAGGATCGCGCCCGGACGCTCGGCGACGACCTCGTTCGCGCGGTTGACCGCACCCTTCATGCCCTCGGAGCCCGGCGTGAGGATGAGCTCGGCGCCGAACGCGCGCAGCAGCGCACGCCGCTCCTTCGACATGGTCTCCGGCATGGTCAGGACGACCTTGTAGCCGCGCGCCGCGCCGACGAACGCGAGCGCGATGCCCGTGTTGCCGGACGTCGCCTCGACGATCGTGCCGCCCGGCTGCAGCTCACCCGACGCCTCGGCGGCGTCGATGATCGCGACACCGATGCGGTCCTTGACCGAGTTGGCCGGGTTGTAGAACTCGAGCTTGCCGACGACCGTGGCGGGGGCGCCGTCGGTGATCTTGTTGATACGGACCAGCGGCGTGTTGCCGATGAGCGCGGTCGCGTCGTCGTAGATGCGTGCCATGGTTCCTCTTCGGTCGAGCCGCCCGGGTGGCGGCGGATACGGGGGACTTGCCTTGCGGGTGCTGCAGGGTGCCCGGTTGATGGTGCGGAGGCACGTGTGCGGTCGGTGCCCGGGTAGGGGCGGGCCGCCGGGGCGAGCGCTGGCGGACCTGGCACGGACCGTCAGGGTCGGGGTGCCGTCGCGCGCGGGAGCCAGCGCTCTACCGACAGCGACAACACCGCGCCACGAGGGCACGGCAGGAGGAGGCGGGGGCGGACGTCCGCTCGCTCATCGCTCTCCTCCTCAGGCGGCCAGGACGGCCGCAGACGCAGGTGACGCTATCGCCAACGCGACTCCGCGCGCAAAGGTTCCCGCCCTGCGGGACGGCGACGACGAGCGGGTTCACCCGCCGGCTCGCGCGGGGTACGTCGTCGCACCCGGGACGCCCACGACGAGCCGCGCCGCCTCCTTCGCGTCCGCGTAGGTCGCCGCGACGCCCACCGAGAGCGGGAAGTCGACCGGGAAGTCGCCGAACAGCAGCCGTCCCGCGGCCGTCGCCGCGCCCGCGACCTGCACCGCGACCTCGTCCGCGCACGACACGGGCGTGTGCACCACGACCTCGTCGTGCAGGAAGTACACGAGGTGCGGGCGCCCGACGAACGGCGCGCGCACCAGGCCGGGCGCGCCCTCGTCGGCCCCCAGCGCCCACAGCCGCCGGCGGAGCTCGGCGAGCCAGCACAGCGCCCACTCGGCCGCGGTGCCCTGCACGACGAAGTTGCGCGTGAACCGGCCCCACGAGCGCGTCGCGGACCTGGCACGGGACTGCGCGCGCTCGGTCGCGTCCGGGTCGAGCGCGTCCGCCTGCGCCTGCGCCCACGACTCGCCCGGTCGTGGCGAGCTGCGCCCCAGGAGCGTCGAGACGACCTCGCCGCGCTCACCCGCGCGCGCCGCGTCCTCCACCAGCCCCACCGCCGCGGGGAACGCCTGCAGGAGCCGGGGGAGCACCGCGGCGCTCGCGCCCGTCGTCCCGCCGTACAGCGCGCCCAGCATCCCGACCTTCGCGAGGGCGCGCTCGGGCACGACGCCCGCGTCGACGATGCCGACGTACAGGTCACGCCCCGCACCCGCGGCGGCCATCCGCTCGTCGTGCGCCATCCCCGCGAGCACCCGCGGCTCGAGCTGCGCGGCGTCCGCGACGACGAGCCGCCACCCCGGGTCCGCCCTCACCGCGGTGCGCAGGCGGCGCGGGATCTGCAACGCGCCGCCGCCGCTCGACCCCCACCGCCCCGTGACCACACCACCCACCACGTACTCGGGCCGGAACCGGCCGTCCGGCACCCACTGGTCGAGCCACGCCCAGCCGTTCGCCGAGTGCAGGCGCGACAGCTTCTTGTACGCGAGCAGCGGCGCGATCGCGGGGTGGTCCACGCCCTCGAGCTCCCACTGCCGCGTCGAGGACACCGCGAGCCCCACGCGGCGCAGCGCGCGCAGCACGTCCGGCAGCGAGTCCGGGTTGAGGGACGGCGCGTCGAGCTCCGCGCGGACCTGCGCGGCCAGGCGCGCGAGCTCGGGCGGCCGCTCACCGCGCGGCGGGCGCTCGCCCAGCAGCTCGCGCAGCACCTCGTCGTGCACGTCGGCGTCCCAGGGCAGGCCCGTGTGGTGCATCTCGGTCGCGACGAGCGCGCCGGCGGACTCGCCCGCGACGAGCAGCCGCAGCCGCCCGGGGGACATGCTGCCCGCGACCGCGGCGTGCTGCGCGTCCAGCTCGGCGACGCACGCGTCCAGGTCGGGCGTGCCCGCGGGACCCCGCTCGTCGAGGCGAGGTCCTGCGGCATCAGGCGCGCCGTCGGGGTCGTCGAGCATCGCGTCGAACAGCGTCTGGTCCGTCGAGGCAGGTGCTGTCGGCGACGGGTCCAGGGGCGCGGCCTCGTCGAACGGCCCGGCCGGCGCGTGCGCGAGGTCGGAGGTCGCGCACGACGACGACGCGCGCAGCAGCCGGTGCGTGAGCCGCAGGTCCAGGCAACGCTCCACGCGCACGCCGTCCGCGAGCAGGCGCGGGTACCACGCGTGCGTGTCCGCCCACGCCCAGCGCACCGCACGCTCGGGCCCGAGCACCGCGGCGTCGCGCTCGCGGACGGCGACCACGCCGGATGGTGCCTCCTGCGCCGACGGTCCCGACTGCGCCGACGGTCCCGCCTGCGCCGACGGTCCCGACTGCGCCGACGGTCCCGCCTGCACCGACGGGCGCGCGACGACGACGATCACGGCACGAGCCTGCCGCACGCCGCCCACACGCGGCGTCCGCTCAGGCGGGCATCCCCAGCTCGTCGAGCCACGCCTCGGCGAGCAGCCCGTTGCCCGCGGGCGTCAGGTGCACACCGTCCGACGACCAGTGCGCCGCACCCGCGGCCTCCGTCGCCTCGGTGAACAGCAGGTCCGCGGCGAGCAGCCGCGCGCCGTACTCCTTGGCGAGCGACCGCACGACCGCGATGCGGGGGTCGAGGTCCTCGCGCCACGCCTCCTGCTCGGGCGACTGCGGCAGCAGGAACGGCTCGACGAGCACGAACCGCACGTCGAGGCGCTCGTGCGCGGAGTCGAGCATCGCGCGGTAGTGCTCCTCGTACTCCTCGGTGCTCGTGGTCCGGCCGCTGTCGTAGCGCCGCCACGTGTCGTTGATCCCGACGAGCAGCGAGATGACCGTGGGCTTGAGCGCGAGCGCGTCCTCCTCCCACCGGTCACGCACGAGCCCGGCCGTGTCACCGCCCACCCCGCGGTTGGTGAACGTCAGCTCCAGATCGGGTCGCCGGGCCCCGGCGAGCGCGGCGGCGATCGCGACCCACCCGTGGCCCAGGCTCTGCGGGTCCTCGCGGTCGCGGCCCCAGTCGGTGATGGAGTCGCCCTGGAACAGGACGCGGTCCGCGTGGGTGAAGAACGTCGTCACGCGCACATCCCACCACAGGGGGACCCGAACGGGTGACAGCGACGCGTCCCCTAGGCTGGGCGTCGCGCGAGCACCCTCGCGCGACGGGGTGTGGCGCAGGTTGGTAGCGCGTCCGCTTTGGGAGCGGAAGGTCGCCGGTTCGAATCCGACCACCCCGACCACCACCGTCGGAGGCCCGACGGACGCGCACGGGCGACGTCCCGACGACCGCTCAGCGGACGCCGATCAGGCCGCGACGGTGCGCGACGTCGACGGCCTCCGCGCGGCCCGACGCGCCGAGCTTCGCGAGCACGTTCGACACGTGCACCGAGACGGTCTTTCCGGAGATGAACAGCTGCCGGCCGATCTGGTTGTTGGACAGCCCCTGCGCGACGAGCGCGAGCACCTCGGCCTCGCGCGCGGTGAGCACGTCCGCACCCTGCTCGGGCACGCCGCCGACGGGCAGCCGCGCGCGGCGTGCGAGCTCGTGCAGCGCGCGCGCGAGCGGCGCGGCGCCCATGGCCTCGGCCTCGTCGAGCGCGCGCTGCGCCTCGATCGCGGCCTCGTCGCGCTCGCCCGCGAGCACGAGCGCCTCCGCGAGCCGCCAGCGGGAGCGCGCCTGCTCGTAGCGGTGCCCGTACCCGAACGCGTCCACGGCGGCGCGCCACAGCTCGACGGTCCCGGGCGGCGAGCCCTGCAGCCGGGCGTGCTCGGCGTGCGCCCGCGCGATCCACGCGAGCCCTTCGGGCCCGATCCTGCGCCCGGGCGGCAGCGGCCGCGCCGCGGTGGTCTCGACGCGCTGCGCGAACGGCTCGCCCGCGGCCACGAGCGCGGCGGTGTCCTGCCCGCGCACGCGCGCGTCGGCGGCCGCGTCCGCGAGCGCCGCGAGTGCGAGGGACGAGAGCCAGATGCCGCCGAAGAACTCGGGCAGCCAGGCCTTGGACAGCAGGCGGATCGCGCGGTCCGCGCGGTCGACCGCCTCGTCGTACCGGCCCAGCCAGGTGAGCGCGTCCGCCGCGCAGCCGCCCGCCGCGAGCGCGACGTCGGGGATGTGCCGCCACAGCGGGTCGAGCGCGACGCACCGCTCGACGACGTCGGCGTCGCCGCGCGCGGTCGAGGAGTACAGCACGACGAGGTCGATGAAGCCGCCGTCCTCGACGCGCTCGCGCGCGGGCACCTCGACGGGGGACAGGTCGCCGCGCACGTACGCCGTGAGCGCGGCGTACCCCGCGAGCTCGAGCCCGTAGCCGGAGTCCGTCATGCCCATCTCCCGGGCGCGGGCCAGTCCCGCCGCGGTGAGCTCGGCGGTGCCTGTCAGGTCCCCGGCGTCGTAGCGGCCGGCGGCCATGTTCGCCAGGATGCGCAGCTCGGTCTCCGCGTCACCCACGGACCGGGCGGCCGCGAGCGCCTCGGCGAGGATCGCGTCGGCCCGGTCGGCGTCGTCGGACACCACGAGCATCGCGAGCGACGCGAGCGCGTCGGACTCGGCGTCGATCGCGCTCACGTTGCGCGCGGTCGTCAACGCCTCCTGCACGACGTCGAACGCCTCGACGTCCCTATCGAGCTGGACGAGGGAGCGGCCGTGGGTCGCGAGCGCCCACGCGCGCGTCGCGGACGGGGTGGGCGGCAGCTCCTCGAGCGCGAGCGCGGTCTCGGCGAGGGCCGCGGCCGCGCGGTCGTACGCCTGCAGGTGGCGTGCGAGGCGGATGCGCAGCTCGGGGCGCTCGTCGTCGTCGGCGATCTCGACGGCGGACCGCGCGATCTGCACCGCGCGGTCGCGGCGTGCGGTGTTCCCGGCGGCGTCGGCCGCCGCCGCGAGCACCCCGACGCGCGAACCCGCGTCGGGCACGGCGTCCCACAGGCTCAGCGCGACCTCGAGGTGGCGCAGCTCCTCCTGCGGGGCGAGCAGCTCGTGGGCGGCCGCGGCGGCGTCGAGCGACGCGCGCAGCGCGACCGGCAGGTCGGGCGCGGCGAGCGCGTGGGCCGCGAGCTCCGCGGGCGTGCCGAGCGACGGGTCCTCGCTCAGCACGCGCACGTACGCGTGGTGCAGCGCCGACCGTTCGCCCGGCAGCAGGTCGCCCGCGATCGCCTCGCCGAGCAGCGCGTGCCGGAACGCGAGGTGCCCGTCCTCGACCCCGAGCACGTGCTGCCCGACGGCCTCGCGTAGCGTGGCGTCGACGTCCAGGCCGGGCGAGCTCGCGCGGGCGGCGGCGCGCAGCAGCGGCTCCCCGACGCGGCGCCCCGCGACGGCCGCGACGCGCGCGAGCTGCTGCACCGCGGGGTCGAGCTGCTCGACGCGGGCGCGCAGCACGTCCGCGAGCGTCCACGGCAGCGCCTCGTCGTCGCCGCCCTCGAGCAGCTCCTGCGCGAAGTACGCGTTGCCGCCCGAGCGCTCCGCGATGCGGCGCACGCGCGGCTCGGGCACCGCGTGGCCCGTGAGCGCCGAGGCGAACTGGGCGAGCTCGTCGGGCGTGAACGGCGCGAGCTCGAGGCGCGTGACGCGCGGGTGCCGCGCGAGCTCGGCCGCGACCGGCCGCCACGGGTGACGACGGTGCAGGTCGTCCGTGCGGTACGACACGACGAGCAGCACCGGCTCGCGCGTCATGCGCGTCACCAGGAACCGCAGCACGTCGCGGCTGGAGGCGTCCGCCCAGTGCGCGTCCTCGACGACGAGCAGCAGGGGGCGCTCCGGCCGGGCGACCGCCGCGAACAGCTCCGACAGCCCCTCGAACAGCTGCAGCTGGTCACCGTCGCCCACCGTGTCCGACGACGTCCCGTGCACGAGCCGGCCCAGCGCGGGCCGCGCCTCGAGCGTCGCCGCCACGGCGTCGGGCGCGATCTCGCGCAGCCGGCTCACCGCCTCGGCGAACGGCAGGTACGGCAGCCCGATCTCGCCGAGCTCGACGCAGTGCGTCACGACGACCGTCGCGTCCGTGCTCGTCGCGGCCACGTGCCGCAGCAGCGCCGACTTGCCGACGCCCGCGTCGCCGGCGAGCAGCACGGCGCCGGGCATGCCGGAGCCCGCCAGGTGCAGCGCGTCGGCGAGCGCGACGACCTGCTCCTGACGGGCGACGAAGGGGGTGCTCATCGGGCCGCGGACCACGCCCCCGATCCTCGCAGCGACCACCGACGCGCGACAGACCCGCGCATGCCGCCCGTGCTCTCGCCGCGGCGCGCGGCCCTGCGGTCACGTCGCCGCTGCGCGCCCACGCGCGTCGCGCGCAGCCCCGCCTCCAGCTGCTCCCGGCGGTACTCGAGCTCCGCCTCGTACCCGGGTCCCCACTGCTCGCTCATGTCCGTCTCCCTGCCCCTGGGCGGGTGGTCCCGCCGTGATGTCCTCGACTCTGCTGCTGAGTCGCGAGTCGGCGGATCGGGAGGTCGTCGGGTTGTGCCTCACGTCGTCGTCGGTGTCGCGTCTGAGGTACCTCAGACCGGGGGGACGGGTGGCGAGCGGGTACGACGACGAGCGCGAGGACCGCGTCGAGCCCGCGGACCTTCCCTGCCCTCCCCGACTCCTGGCGTGCACTTGCGGTGGACGGCGTCGCGGACCTCGCGCAGGATCGGCCCATGGACGCGCAGCCCGGCAGGGCCTTCGGCTGGTCCGACATGTGGGCCGCCCCTGAGGACGACCCGCGCGAGCAGGGCGGCCCGGTCGAGGGCGAACGCGCGACGCTCGTGCGCTACCTGCGCGACCGGCGCCTCACGCTCGAGATGAAGTGCGAGGGCCTCAGCCCCGAGCAGCTCGCCCGGCGCTCAGTCGAACCGTCGGACATGTCGCTGCTCGGCATCGTCCGGCACCTCGCCGAGGTCGAGCAGTACTGGTTCCGCATCGTCATGGCGGGGGAGCACCCCGAGCGGCACTTCCGCGGCTCGTCCGTGCTCGCGTTCCGCGAGGCCGTCGGGGACGACGAGCACGTCACCGACGCCTGGGCCCGGTGGCGCTCCGAGGTCGCGTACGCCGAGCGCCTCGTCGACGAGAGCGACCTCAGCCGCCGCGGCACCGGCCCCGAGCAGCCCGAGCTGCGCGAGGTCGTCGTCCACATGATCGAGGAGTACGCCCGCCACCTCGGCCACGCCGACCTCCTGCGCGAACGCATCGACGGGCGTATCGGCCAGTGACCTCCGCCGACGCCACGGGCGCGATCGTCGCGTCGGCGGGAGGCGTGCGTCGATACTGAGAGCTCCGAGGTCGAAGCAGGGCCTCTCGCTCTCACCCCGGAGGACGTGGTGGACGGATGTATCGCGCACTCGAGGAGCTCGATCTCGTCCGTGTACTCGCCGCACTCGCAGCACGTCGCCCTGTGTTCCACTCCGAGGCAGACATGCAGCAGGAGCTCGCGTGGCAGATCCATCTCCTGCACCCGGCCGTCGGAGTCCGTCTCGAGGTTCGTGTCCCGGAGCCGTCGAGGCCGGGACGCAGGGAGCGGGTGGACGTCCTCCTCCACACGGAGCTCGGTCGGGTCGCGATCGAGCTGAAGTACCCGACCGACGCGCTGAGCGCACAGATCGCCGACGAACTCGTCGTGCTCCCGCGGCAAGGGGCGCAGGACGTCACGACGTACGACGTCGTGAAGGACATCCATCGCGTCGAGCACTTCGTGCGGACAGGGCTCGCCTCCGCTGGAGCCGTGATCGTCATCAGCAATGACCGCTCGTACTGGACCGATCCAGGCCATGGTCGTGCTACCGCTGCCTCGGCGTTCAGGCTCTATGAGGGCACGGTGCTGAGTGGCTCGCGGTCGTGGGGTGCCGCTGCGGGGCCCGGCACGACGAGAGGCCGCGAGCCAGCGTTGGAGCTGTCCGGTGAGCACCGCCTCGCGTGGGGGCCGTTCAGCCGGATCGAAGGCGCCTCGCGGGGGGAGTTCCGTTCGCTTCTCGTCCCGGTGCATCCTTCTGATCCCGCGCGAGCCTGAGGGAGACCAAGCCGTTGGGGCTGGGGACCGCGGGGTAGGACTGGGAGCGGACGACGGGAATCGAACCCGCGTAGCCAGTTTGGAAGACTGGGGCTCTACCATTGAGCTACGTCCGCGCGGGCCGCACTGGTGCGGCCGGCGGCGTCAAGGGTACCGGCTCGCTCCGGTCCGTCCGAACCGCGCGCCGCGAGCGTGCGGGGGAGTGTGCGACAGGTCGTCGGTGGCACCGGGATTCGTCCGTGCTCCGGCGCGTGACGTACCATCGAGGGTCGCCCGTGCGCGCACCAGACCTCGAGCAGCACCTCGTGCCTGACGCCGCGCCGGAGCCCTCGCACCGCCGCCGGGAACGGCGAACCACCCCGATCAGTTGGAGAGCATCGAAGTGAAGAGCGCCGTCGAGACCCTGGAGCCGACGAAGGTCAAGCTGACCGTCGAGGTGACGTACGACGAGCTCCGCCCGAGCATCGAGCACGCGTACCAGCACATCGCGGAGCAGGTGACGGTGCCGGGCTTCCGCAAGGGCAAGGTGCCGCCGCGCATCATCGACCAGCGCGTCGGCCGTCCGGCGGTCATCGAGCACGCGGTGAACGAGGGTCTGGGCGGGTTCTACGCCGAGGCGGTCCGTGAGAACAAGCTGCGCCCGCTCGGCCAGCCCGAGGTCGAGGTCACCAAGGTCCCCGGTCTCGTCGCCGGCGAGGAGGAGGGTGAGCTGCACTTCTCCGCCGAGGTCGAGGTGCGCCCCGAGATCGAGATCCCCGCGCTCGACGGCCTGGCCGTCGAGGTCGAGGGCGTCGAGGTCCAGGACGCGGACGTCGAGGGTCGCCTGGACGCGCTGCGTGAGCGCTTCGGCACGCTGGTCGGCGTGGACGCCCCGGCGCAGGCGGGCAACTTCGTCGTGATCGACCTGGTCGCGAAGATCGACGACGCCGAGGTCGACTCGGTGTCGGGCGTCAGCTACCAGATCGGCTCGGGCAACATGCTCGAGGGTCTCGACGAGGCGCTGACGGGCCTGTCGGCCGGCGAGACGACGACGTTCGAGACCGAGCTGGCCGGCGGCGAGCACGCGGGCGAGAAGGCCCTGGTCACGGTGACGGCGACGACCGTCAAGGAGCGCCAGCTCCCCGACGCGGACGACGACTTCGCGCAGCTCGCGTCGGAGTTCGACACGCTGGAGGAGCTCAAGGCGGACCTGCGTGAGCAGGCCGCGCGCATCAAGGTCTCGAACCAGGCGGTGCAGGCGCGTGACCTGCTCGTCGAGAAGCTCGTCGAGAGCATCGAGATCCCGGTCCCGTCGGGTGTCGTCGAGGCCGAGGTGCACCGTCACCTCGAGTCCGAGGGTCGTCTCGAGGACGACGAGCACCGCACCGAGGTCACGGAGCAGGCGCAGACCGCGCTGCGCAACCAGATCCTCCTGGACACGCTCGCCGAGAAGCTCGAGGTGAAGGTCTCCCAGCAGGAGCTGATCGAGTACCTCGTGCAGGCGTCGCGCCAGTACGGCATGGACCCGAACACGTTCATCAAGACGCTCGACGAGGGCGGTCAGATCCCGGCGATGGTGGCCGAGGTCGCGCGTTCGAAGTCGATCGCCGTGGCGCTGCGCCAGGTCAAGGTCACGGACCCGTCGGGTGCGGCCGTGGACCTGTCGGACTTCATCGGCACGGACGAGGACGACGCGGCGGAGTCGCAGGACGACGCGGCCGCTGCCGCCGCCGTCGCGGACGCCGCGGTGGACGCGACCGCCTGACGTCCCACCATCCCGACCGGGAGCCCGTCACCGCACGTCGGTGGCGGGCTCCCGTCGTCGTGCCGGGTGCCACCGGCGCGGGCTGCGCCGACAGCGAAACGGGCCGTGGCCGGGCCGGATCTGCGGCGGCCGGGCGTTAGTGTCACTGCGACGCAAGGACGCCGCTTCGACCAAGGAGCCTTCGTGAACGACTTCCCGGCCATGGCCCGGGCCGATTCCCCCGGACTCGGCCTGAACGACCACATCTACAACCGGCTGCTGCGCGAGCGGATCATCTGGCTCGGTTCCGAGGTGCGCGACGAGAACGCGAACGCGATCTGCGCGCAGATGATGCTCCTGGCGGCGGAGGACCCGGACAAGGACATCTGGCTGTACATCAACTCGCCGGGCGGCTCGATCACGGCCGGCATGGCGATCTACGACACGATGCAGTACATCAAGCCGGACGTCGCGACCATCGCGATGGGCATGGCCGCCTCGATGGGGCAGTTCCTGCTCTCGTCGGGTGCGAAGGGCAAGCGGTACGCGACGCCCCACGCCCGCGTGATGATGCACCAGCCCTCCGGCGGCATCGGCGGTACGGCCACGGACGTGCGCATCAACGCGCAGCTGATCCTGCACATGAAGACCGTGCTCGCGGAGCTGACGGCCGCGCAGACCGGCAAGTCGGTGGAGCAGATCAACTCGGACGCGGACCGTGACCGGTGGTTCACGGCGCAGGAGGCGCTCGAGTACGGGTTCATCGACCACGTCGTCGAGGCTGCGAGCTCCGTGGCGGGCCGCGGCGGGACCGCCTGAGCGTTCGAGACCGAGGAGAACCAGTGAGCACCGAGTCCCAGTTCATCGCCCGGGCGGGCGCGCTCGCGGGTGGCTTCGGCCGCCCGGCCGCGGCGGGTCCGTCGGCCCGCTACGTGCTGCCGCAGTTCGAGGAGCGCACGGCCTACGGCTTCAAGCGCCAGGACCCGTACACCAAGCTGTTCGAGGACCGCATCATCTTCCTCGGCGTGCAGGTGGACGACGCGTCCGCCGACGACGTGATGGCGCAGCTGCTGGTCCTGGAGAGCAACGACCCGGACCGTGACATCACGCTCTACATCAACTCGCCCGGTGGCTCGTTCACCGCGCTGACGGCGATCTACGACACGATGCAGTACATCAAGCCGGAGATCGCGACCGTGTGCCTCGGGCAGGCGGCCTCCGCGGCGGCGGTGCTGCTCGCGGCGGGCACGAAGGGCAAGCGCCTGGCCCTGCCGAACGCGCGCGTGCTGATCCACCAGCCCGCGATGGAGGGCGGCGGCTACGCGCAGGCGTCCGACATCGAGATCCACGCGAACGAGCTCATCCGCATGCGCGAGTGGCTCGAGGAGACGATCGCGCACCACACGGGACGCGACGTCGGGGTGGTCCGCCAGGACATCGAGCGCGACAAGATCCTCACGGCGCAGCAGGCGCTCGAGTACGGCCTGGTCGACCAGGTGCTCGCGAGCCGCAAGGGCGCGCGGCCGACGGTCATCGAGCCGTCCTGAGCCGTCGGGGGGCGGTCGCGGTCGGTGCTGCCAGCCGGCGTCCCCTCGGGTGAACGGCGAGCGTGCACGAGCCGGACGACGACGGCGGGCGCAGACGGGTGATCCTGCCCGGCGGCACCCGCCGTCGTCGCGCTCGGCGGGTCCCGTACGGGCGGCCTGGCTCGTCCGATAGCCCAGATCGGGCGCGCCAAAACGTTTCGTACGGGCAAGAGTGCCCAGACGAGCGAGGACACGCCGCGACACGATGCGGGGTACGCCTGACACGGTGCGCGGCGTAGTGTCCAATGGGACACCGGCGTCGACGCACGCAGTGCGACGAGGCAACCGGACGGCACCAGCCGACCGACGCAGGACGCAGGCCGCGAGGGGCGGCGCAGGGCGAGGAAGGGACGAGACGTGGCTCGGATCGGGGACGGTGCCGACCTGCTCAAGTGCTCCTTCTGCGGCAAGTCCCAGAAGCAGGTCAAGAAGCTCATCGCCGGGCCTGGCGTGTACATCTGCGACGAGTGCATCGAGCTGTGCAACGAGATCATCGAGGAGGAGCTCGCCGAGGCCAACGAGACCGGCCTGGTCGAGCTGCCGAAGCCGCGCGAGATCTTCGCGTTCCTCGAGCAGTACATCATCGGGCAGGAGTCGGCGAAGCGCGCCCTGTCCGTCGCCGTGTACAACCACTACAAGCGGATCCAGGCCGGCGAGGGCGTGCGCAACGCCGACGACCAGGTCGAGATCGCCAAGTCGAACATCCTGCTCGTCGGCCCCACGGGCACGGGCAAGACGTACCTCGCCCAGACGCTCGCGCGGATGCTGAACGTCCCGTTCGCGATCGCCGACGCCACGGCGCTGACCGAGGCCGGCTACGTCGGCGAGGACGTCGAGAACATCCTCCTCAAGCTCATCCAGGCCGCCGACTACGACGTCAAGAAGGCCGAGCAGGGCATCATCTACATCGACGAGATCGACAAGATCGCCCGCAAGAGCGAGAACCCGTCGATCACGCGCGACGTCTCCGGCGAGGGCGTGCAGCAGGCGCTGCTGAAGATCATCGAGGGGACCACGGCCTCGGTCCCGCCGCAGGGCGGGCGCAAGCACCCGCACCAGGAGTTCATCCAGATCGACACGTCGAACGTCCTGTTCATCGTGGCGGGGGCGTTCGCGGGTCTGGACGACATCATCGCGGCCCGGGCGCGCAAGCGCGTCGTCGGGTTCGGCGCACCGCTCGTCGACAACCACGAGGAGGGCGACCTCTTCTCGGAGGTCCGCCCCGAGGACCTGCAGAAGTACGGGCTCATCCCCGAGTTCATCGGGCGCCTGCCCGTCGTCGCCGCCGTGGGCCGGCTCGACCAGGACGCGCTCGTGCGGATCCTCACCGAGCCGCGCAACGCGCTCGTCAAGCAGTACCAGCGGATGTTCGAGATCGACGGCGTCGAGCTCGAGTTCGAGGACGACGCGGTCGCCGCGATCGCGGACCAGGCCCTGCTGCGCGGCACCGGCGCGCGCGGGCTGCGGGCCATCATGGAGGAGGTCCTCCAGCAGGTCATGTTCGACGTCCCGAGCCGCGACGACGTCGCCCGCGTGCTCATCACGCGCGACGTGGTGCTCGAGAACGTGAACCCGACCCTCGTGCCGCGTGAGAAGCGACCGCCCCGCGAGAAGAGCGCCTGACCCGCTCCGCCCGCGGCCTAGGATCGCGAGCGTGACCGACGCGAGCCGCCCCGCCGAACCGGACCTCGAGAGCGGGGGAGCGCCCGCGGGCGAGCCCTCGGGCATCCCGCCGGAGCTCGCGCGGCTGCGGCACAGCATCGACAACATCGACGCCGCGCTCGTCTACCTGCTCGCGGAGCGGTTCAAGGCGACCAAGCAGGTCGGCGTGCTCAAGGCGCAGCGCGGCCTGCCACCGTCCGACCCGGGCCGCGAGGTGCGTCAGGTGGCGCGCCTGCGCGAGCTCGCGCAGCAGGCGGACCTCGACCCGGTGTTCGCGGAGAAGTTCCTGGCGTTCATCGTCGAGGAGGTGATCCGCCACCACGAGGCGATCGCGCAGGACCGAGGGCACGACGCCGGGGACGAGCCGCAGGGCGAGGCCGGGCACGAAACCGCAGGTGGCGGCGCCCCGTCGTGACGGCCCCGCGGCGACCTCGCACACGGCCCTCGCCAGGGGTGGCGGGGGGCGCGAACGTGCGGTTGGTTAGGAGTGGTCAGCGAGGCTCGAGACGCGCAGCCGCTGCTGTCGGCGTCCCGGGCACCGTCCACTGCACGGCCCACCTCGTGGGCCGAAGGAGGTTGCCGCATGGACCTGCACTGGCTCAAGCCGCTGCTCGGCCGGACGTCGCCGTTCATCACCGTGTTCCTCGACGCGACGAGAGCCGAGTCGGCGGGGGAGTCGGAGGCGGCGGACCGGTGGAAGGCGGCGAGGCGGTCGCTCGAGCGCGACGGCGCGCCGGGTGCCGTGCTCGACGAGATCGCCGACCTGGTCGCGGTGCCGACCGGGGTGCGAGGACCGCACGGCCGGGTCGTCGTCGCGGACGGCCACGGTGTCCTGGTCGACCGTGTCGTGGCGGAGCCGCCCGCGCAGACGGTCGCGACGTTCGGCCCCGTGCCGGACCTTCTGCCGGCGGTCCGGGCCGCCGACGAGGCGGTCGCGCTGCTCGTCGTCTCCGTGGACCGCACGGGCGCGGACCTCGTCTGGAAGTCCGCGGGCGGTCCGCGCCCCGGGACGGGCGAGGACGGGGAGCCGCTGCACGAGACCGTGGAGGGCGGCCACGACGACGTGCACAAGACCCGGGAGAACGGGCTGTCGCGCCGCGGCCAGACGCGCGCCGAGGACTCGTGGCAGCGCAACGCCGAGGAGGTCGCGGCGTTCCTCGACAAGCGGGTCGCGGAGCGCACGCCCGAGCTCGTCGTGCTGACGGGTGACGTGCGCGCGGTCGCGCTCGTGTGCGAGAAGGTCGGGCAGCAGGTGCGCGAGCTCGTCGTCGAGGTGCCCGGCGGCTCGCGCGGCGCGGGTGCCAAGCCGGACGCGTTCGCGCAGCGCGTGCACGCCGCGGTCGACGAGCTGCGCGCGAAGCGGCGCCGGGCCGTGCTGGACCGGTTCGGGCAGGCGCTCGGGCGCGGGGAGGCCGCGGTGACGTCCCTCGACGACGTCGTCGAGGTGCTGCGCCGGGGCCAGGTCGCCGAGCTCGTGCTCGGTGAGGCGGCGCTCGGGACCCTGCAGGAGCGCGAGGTGCTCGTCGGCCTGCAGCCGCTCGAGCTCGCGACCAGCCAGGCGGACCTCGACACCCTGGGCGTGGCCGAGGCGCGGCGCTACCCGGCCGGTGTCGCGCTCGTGCGGGCCGCGCTCGCGCAGGACGCCGGCGTGACGTTCTCCCCCGACGGCGCCGCCGACCTCGTCGACGGTGTGGGGGCGCTGCTGCGCTGGTCCGACGAGTCGACGCCCAGCGAGCAGCTGCTCACGCAGTCGGCGGACGCGCGGCGCGTGCGCGCGATCCCGTAGGGGACCCGCCCGGGTCGCGTCAGTCCTTGGTCGCGCGGGTGTCGGTGTAGAGCTCCTCGATCGTGTCCGCGAAGTCCGCGAGCACACGCGCGCGCTTCACCTTGAGCGACGGCGTGAGGTACCCGTTCGCCTCGGTGAGGTCCGTGGGCAGCACCGTGAACTTGCGGATGGACTCGGCGCGCGAGACCGCCTCGTTGGCGCGCGCGACCGCGCGGTCGAGCGCCTCGAGCACGGACGGGTGCGCGCCTGCCGTGACGGCGTCCATGGCGGGCAGGCCGTGGTTCGCGAGCCAGCCGGGCAGCATCTCCGCGTCGAGCGTCACGAGCGCGCCGATGAACGGCCGCTGGTCGCCGACGACGACGACCTGGCTGACGATCGGGTGCCCGCGCAGGCGGTCCTCGAGCACCGCGGGGGCGACGTTCTTGCCGCCCGCGGTCACGATGATCTCCTTGGATCGGCCCGTGATGCGCAGGTAGCCGTCCTCGTCGAGCGAGCCGAGGTCGCCCGTGCGGAACCAGCCGTCGACGAGCGCGACCTTCGTCGCCTCCTCGTCGTGCCGGTACCCGCGGAACACGTGCGGGCCCCTGATCCAGATCTCGCCCGTGTCGTCGACGCGGACCTGCGTCCCGGGGAACGCCGGTCCGACCGTGCCGACCTTCGTGAGGCGCGGCAGGTTGACCGCCGTCGGCGCGGTCGTCTCGGTGAGCCCGTAGCCCTCGAGGACGCGCACGCCGATGCCCCGGAAGAAGTGTCCGAGCCGGTCACCGAGCGGAGCGCCGCCGGAGATCGCCCACTCGACGTGCCCGCCGAGCGCGGCGCGCAGCTTCGCGTGCACGAGCCGGCCCGCGAGGCGGTGCTGCGCGCGCAGCGACGCACTCGGGCCCTGCGGGGTGTCGAGCGCGCGCGAGTACTGGATGGCGACCTTCGCCGCCCACCGGAACACGCGCAGCGACGCGCCCGTGCCGGCCTTCTGCTCGGCCGAGTTGTAGACCTTCTCGAACACGCGCGGCACGGCCAGCAGGAACGTCGGGTGGAACGCCGCGAGGTCGGGCAGCAGGTTGCGCGTGTCGGGCGTGTGCCCGAGCACCGCGCCCGAGGGCACGCACAGCACCTGGATGAACCGCGCGAACACGTGCGCGAGCGGCAGGAACAGCAGCGTGCGGGAGTGCGGCTGCGCGTACACCTCGCCGAGGTCGTCGATGCCGAGCAGGCAGACCGCGATGAAGTTGCCGTGCGTGAGCTCGACGCCCTTGGGGCGGCCCGTGGTGCCGGACGTGTAGATGACCGTCGCGAGGTCGTCGCGGTCCGCCAGCGCGCTGCGCCGCTCGATCTCGGCGTCCGGGACGTCGCGGCCCGACAGGACGAGCTGGTCGAGCGCGCCCGCGTCGATCACGAGGACCTCGCCGAGGCCGGGCAGGTCGTCGCGCACGCTCTCGACGACGCCCGCGTGCGCCTCGGTCTCGGCGACGAGCAGGCGGATGCCCGCGTCCGCGCAGATCCACCGGACCTGCTCCGCGGAGTCCGTCTCGTAGACCGGCACGCCGACCGCGCCCGCGGCCCAGGTCGCGAAGTCGAGAACCGTCCACTCGTACCGCGTGCGCGACATGATCCCGACGCGGTCCCCGGGGGCGATGCCGCGCGCGACGAGCCCCTTGGCGACCGCGGTGACCTCGGCGACGAACGCGCGCACCGTCACGGGTGTCCACGCCGAGCCCATGCCCGACGAACGCTCGGCGAACGTGCCGTCGGGGTCGCGCGCCAGGCGCTGCGCGAGCATCCCGGGGATCGACCGGGGGGCGTCGGCGGGCAGGGTCCTCGTGGGCTGGGTGCTGGCGGACATGTCTCTCTCCGTGGGGGTACGACGAGACCCTATCGCTCGGTTACCGGTCGGTAGCCGAGGTGCGCCCGGTCCTCGCGGCACGGCCCCGGCCCGGGGTCACAGCTCCTCGTAGACCGCCGGGTCCTGGCCGTTCGTGCGCCCGTCCGGCCGCGACAGCCCGCTGATCGCCGCGACCTCGTCGGCCGACAGCGCGAAGTCGAACACCGCCAGGTTCTCCCGCCGGCGCTGCGCCGACCCGGACTTCGGCAGCGGGACCGCACCCAGCTCGACGTGCCAGCGCAGCACCACCTGGCCGGGCGTGCGGCCGTGCGCCCGGGCGATCTCCTGGATCACCGGCTCGTCCAGCAGCGGGCCGCGGGCCAGCGGGCTCCACGACTGCGTGAGCACGCCGCGTGCGTCGTCGGCGCCACGCTGCTCGGGCTGCGCGAAGTGCGGGTGCAGCTCGACCTGGTTGACGCTCGGGAGCTCACCGGTGACGCGCTTGAGGGAGTCGAGGTGCTCGGGCAGGAAGTTCGACACGCCCACCGAGCGGATCAGGCCCGCGTCACGCAACGAGAGCAGCGCCGCGAACGCCTCCGCGTACAGCCCGCGGCCCGGGTTGGGCCAGTGGATGAGGACCAGGTCCCAGTGGTCGAGCCCGGCGCGCAGCAACGACTCCTGCACGGCCGTGACCGCGTCGTCGTGCCGGTGGTAGCGGCCCGGCAGCTTGGACTGCAGCACGAGCTCGTCGCGCGGGACGCCGGACTGTCGCACGCCCGCGCCCACCGCGCCCTCGTTCTCGTAGTTGTACGCGGTGTCGATCAGGCGGTACCCCGCCGCGATCGCGTCCGCCACCGCGTCCCGGCCGGCGAACCCCTTGAGCGGGTAGGTGCCGAACCCGATCGCGGGCAGCACGAGTCCGTCGGCGAGAGTGCGGGTGGGGATGTCCTCGGGGGCGGTGGGGCGGCTCGTCGAGGTGTCGGTCATGCCCCGCACGCTACGCCCGGACCGGCCGGGCGGGCACGACGAGAGCGCCGCCCACCCGTGGGGGAGCGGCGCTCTCGGCGTTCCGGCGCGGCGAACCGCGTGGCGTCAGGACCCGCGCTTGACCGGCTCGCCGAGCTGCGCGTCGTGCGCGACGGCCTGCTCGACCTCGCCGGCGACGAGCTCGAGCGGGCCCGTGGCGCGGCCCGCGGCGCGCACGTCGTCGAGCGCGGCCTCGACGTCGCCGAGCTGCGCGGCCGGGACCTCGAGGCGCGCGGCGAGGATCTCGGTGCGCATCGAGACCTTCGCCTCGGACTTCACCTTGCGCAGCGCGGCGAGCGCCGCGCCGGCGGCGGTCACGGTCGCGAACGACGCGTCACCGGTCGCGGTGCGCAGAGGCGCCGAGGCCGGCCACGGCGCGCGGTGCACCGAGCCCTCGCGCCACCACGACCAGACCTCCTCGGTCGCGAACGGCAGCACCGGCGCGAGCAGGCGCAGCAGCACGTCGAGCGCCAGGCACAGCGCCGTGCGCGCGCTGTCGGCACCCGCGCCCTCGCCGTACGCGCGGTCCTTGACGAGCTCGAGGTAGTCGTCGCAGAACGTCCAGAAGAACGTCTCGGTGAGCTCCAGCGCGCGCGTGTGGTCGTAGGACTCGAGCGCGGCCGTGGCCTGGTCGACGACGTCCGCGAGGCCCGCGAGCATCGCGCGGTCGAGCGGCACGGTGACGAGCGCAGGGTCGAGCGACGGCGCGGCGTCCTCGGCGCCGAACGACAGCGCGAACTTCGACGCGTTGAGCACCTTGATCGCGAGGCGGCGGCCGATCTTCATCTGGCCGATCTCGAACGCCGCGTCCGTGCCGAGCCGCGCCGACGCCGCCCAGTACCGGACCGCGTCCGAGCCGTGCTCCTCGAGCAGACCCATGGGCGTGACGACGTTGCCCTTGGACTTCGACATCTTCTTGCGGTCCGGGTCGAGGATCCACCCGCTGATCGCCGCGTCGCTCCACGGCAGCGAGCCGTGCTCGAGGTGCGAGCGCACGACCGTCGAGAACAGCCACGTGCGGATGATGTCCTGGCCCTGCGGGCGCAGGTCCATCGGGAAGACGCGCGCGAACAGGTCCGGGTCGGAGCGCCAGCCGCCCGCGATCTGCGGGGTCAGCGACGACGTCGCCCACGTGTCCATGATGTCCGGGTCGCCGATGAAGCCGCCCGGCACGCCGCGCTGGTCGGCCGTGTAGCCCGCGGGCACGTCGGACGACGGGTCGATCGGGAGCTGGTCCTCGGACGGCACGAGCGGCGCGTCGTAGACCGGCTCGCCGTCCGCGTCGAGCGCGTACCAGACCGGGATCGGCACGCCGAAGAACCGCTGGCGGCTGATGAGCCAGTCGCCGTTGAGGCCGCCGACCCAGTTCTCGTACCGGACCTGCATGAACTCGGGGTGGAAGTCGAGCTCGGCGCCGCGCGCGAGCAGCGCGTCGCGCAGCTCGGCGTCGCGACCGCCGTTGCGGATGTACCACTGGCGCGAGGTGACGATCTCGAGGGGCTTGTCGCCCTTCTCGTAGAAGTTCGCCTTGCGCTGCGTGGCGGTCGGCTCGCCGTCCAGGTCGCCGCTCTCGCGCAGCCCGGCGACGACGGCCTCGCGCGCCGAGAACGTCGTCTTGCCCGCGAGCTGCGCGAACACCTCGCGCCCCTGCTCGGACGTGATCCACTCCGGCGTCTCGCGCAGCAGGCGTCCGTCGCGCTGCACCACCGAGCGCGTCGGAAGCTGCAGCTCGCGCCACCACTGCACGTCGGTGAGGTCACCGAACGTGCAGCACATCGCGATGCCCGCACCCTTGTCCGGCTCGGCCGCCGGGTGCGCGAGCACCGGGACCTCGACGCCGAACAGCGGCGTGGTCACCGTGCTGCCGAACAGGTGCTGGTACCGCTCGTCGTCGGGGTGGGCGATGAGCGCGACGCACGCGGGCAGCAGCTCGGGACGCGTCGTCTCGATGTGCACCGGGCCCTCGGCGCCGTGGAACGCGACGCGGTGGAACGCACCCGGGTAGTCCCGCGCCTCGAGCTCGGCCTGCGCGACCGCGGTCTGGAACGTCACGTCCCACAGGCCCGGCGCCTCGGCCTGGTAGGCCTCGCCGCGTCCGAGGTTGCGCAGGAACGCCTGCTGCGCGACCGCGCGCGACTCGGCCGAGATGGTCTGGTACGTCATCGACCAGTCGACCGACAGGCCCAGCCGGCGCCACAGCGCCTCGAACTGCCGCTCGTCCTCGACCGTCAGGCGCTCGCACAGCTCGACGAAGTTGCGGCGGCTGATCGGCACCTGGTCCGACGCCTTGATGGTCTTGCCGTCCGTGCCCTCGTGGGGCGGCGTGAAGTCCGGGTCGTACGGCAGCGACGGGTCGCAGCGCACGCCGTAGTAGTTCTGCACGCGGCGCTCGGTGGGCAGACCGTTGTCGTCCCAGCCCATCGGGTAGAACACCTCGGCCCCGCGCATGCGGCGGAAGCGCGCGACGACGTCGGTGTGCGTGTACGAGAACACGTGACCGACGTGCAGGGACCCGGAGACCGTCGGCGGCGGGGTGTCGATCGAGTAGATCTCCTCGCGCGACCGCGTCCGGTCGAACGAGTACGTCCCGAGCTCGGCCCAGCGCTGCGACCAGGTCTCCTCGATCCCCTCGAGGCCGACCTTGTCCGGTACACGACGGCCGGGTGCGGTCGTCGGGACGTCGGGCCGGGGGGTCGCCGGAGGGGTCAGGTCGCTCATGAACGCCTATCTTCCCAGACGACGAGCGCAGCCTCGCACCGCTTTCGCGGGCCGGACCGCGCGGGTGTCCGCGGGTATCCGTCGCGCGTCGCCGGGCTCCTGCTCGTCGAGGCCCCGACGCCCGGCGCGCTCTGCGAGGATGGCGGGCGCCGGACGCGCGAGGAGTGACATGGGCGACGACGAGGTCGAGCTGCAGGCGGCGGCCGTGCGCGCCATGGCGACACGGTTCCGCACCGCCGGGACGACGCTCGCGCGCGCCCGCGAGGCGCACGAGGACGCCACGCGCGCGCCGGTCGAGGCCCTCGCCGCCGCGCACACGCGCGTCGCGCAGCGGTGGACGCAGGGGCTGCGGGTCGCCGCGGCGGCGCTCGTCGAGGTGGGCAACGAGCTCGACGCGTGCGTGCGGGCGTCGAGCGACCGTGACGCCGCGACCGCCGTCGAGTTCCGGGGGATCCGGCCGTGAGCCCGCGCGAGCAGCCCGCCTACGCGCCCGTCGTGCGCGGGCTGTGGCGCACGCTCGACAAGGTCGACGAGGCCGGGTTCTCGCTCAACCCGCTCGAGGTCGTGCAGAACGTCAAGGCCGCGGGTGCGCTCGTCGCGCAGGCGCGCCGCGCCGCGTCGCAGGCCCCGCCGGGAGACCCCGACGAGAGCCGTCGCGCCGCCGCCGCGTGGCGCGGGCTCGAACGCGCGCTCGTCGACGCCTCGGGGGACGTGTCCGACGACCGCTCGCGACGCCGCACCGTCTGGACCGGCACCGCCGCGCGCGCCTTCGACGCGACCGCGCGCACGCTCGAGGACCGGCTCACGCAGGCAGGCGTCGGCGCTCGTCGCGCCGCGGCCGCGCTCGAGGCGCACGCGTCCGCGCTCGAGGCCGCGCAGCGCCGGCACGCCGACGTCGCCGGCTCGCTCGCGCGGGCCCGCGACGACGTCACGCAGGTCCCGCCGCAGCTCGACGACTGCGTGCGGCACCTGCGCGCGGCCGTCACGGCCGCGATCGACTCCTGGCAGGCCGCCGGCGCGGCCGCCGACGCGTGCGAGGCCGAGCTCGCGGCCGTCGAGGCCGCCATGCCGTTCCCGGACGGGACCGCGCCCGGCACGCGCGCGCTCGACGGGCTGGGCCAGCACGACGTCGGCGCCGGCCGCCGTCCGCTCGTCGGCGACGTCCTGCGCCGCGCGCGAGACCGGTACGACGCGCTGTCGCCGGCCGACCGCGCCGCGCTCGACGCGCTCCTGGCGGCCGCGCGCTCGCAGCGGCACCGCGCGTGGCTGCTCGCGACCCTCGCCGCCGGGCACCCGCTCGTCGTCGTGGACCGGCTCGCGGCCCGCCTCGCGACCGTGGAGGACCCCGACGCGCTGCTCGACCCGTCACGCCTGCTGCGCGAGCAGGCCGGATCGTCGTACGCCGACCTGCGGGCGCTGGGCGACGACGACGCCCCGCTGCGCCAGTCCACGGGCACCACGTGCGGCTCGTCGTCGCTCGTGTACGCCCGGCTCCTGCAGGACCCCGCCGCCGCCCTGCACGTCCTGACCGGCTACGACCCCGTCACCGGCTCGACGCAGGACGGCACCGCCGCCTCGCGGTTCCACGAGCAGGAGGCCGCGATGAAGCGGCGCACCGACGACCCGCGCCTGCACCCCGACCGCGAGGGCTCGCGGCGCTCCATGCCGTGGATCCCCGCGCTCGGGACCGCACCGTGGGCCGCCGCCGAGGAGCTCGAGACCATGTCCGGCACCGGGTACGGCGTGCACCTCGTCGACCAGGACTCGCAGCAGGACACCGCCGAGGCGTTCCGCACCGCCGTCGAGGCCACCGATCGCGGGCACCCCGTCGCGCTGTTCATCGGCGACGAGGCCTCGCCGCGGCACGTCGTGCTCGTCTACGGGCACGGCGACGGCACCCTCGACGTGTACGACCCCGCCTACGGCGTGCACACCGTCATCACGCGCGACCAGCTCGTCTCGGGCGGGTTCTCCGTCGCCGGCTGGGACCGGCCGTGGGCGGTGATCGCTCCGTGAGGTCCCGGGCGCGTGCGGCGGCCGTCGTCGCCGCCGCGGCGGGCGTTGCTGCGCTCGTCCTCGGGCTCGTCCTCGCGCTCGGGGCCTGCGTGCCCGGCTCGCCCGACGACCAGACGACGGACGTCGACGTCGCGCGCTACCAGCAGCTCGCCGCGGACCCGTGGCTCGGTGCGACCGAGCTGGGCGTCGGGCGCTGGGTGTTCGGCACCAACCGGCAGTTCCGGGGTGGTCACGCGGCGTTCACGCGCACCATGACCGGCTCCGTGCGTGCCGTGCTCGACGCCGAGACGGCCGCGGCCGCGCGCGTCGGCTGGGACGTCGTCGGCGCGCGGTGCCCGGGCGAGGACGTCGTGCACCCGTGGCGGTACGCCGTGACCGTGCGGCTCGCGCGCCCGCTCCCGGACGGGTCGGCGGCGTTCGCGACGATCGGCGTGCTCGCGGACTCGCCGCTGGGCGCGGCGCCCGATCCCGGCGACCCGACCGTCGTGCGGACCGTGCGCGGCTCGGCCGCCGTGGCGCACCACGCGGACCCGGCGGTCGAGGTCCCCGACGCGCTCGGGACCGGCGCGCTCGGGTCGCTCGCGTGCCTCGGCGGGGCGGGCGGGACGAGCGTGGGGGACACCGCCGCGCTGCACGTGGCCGCGGGAGCCGGCTCGTGACGCGCGTGCGGGGCTCCGCCGCGCCGATGCGGCGGCCGGGACGACCCGTGCGGGTGCTGGCTCGGGTCCTCTCTGGGATGGTCGGTCGGGTCGTCGGTCGCGCGGTCGCGGCCGGGATCGCGGCGATCGGGATCGTCGCGGTCGGCCTCGTGGGGCTGGCGGGGTGCGCGGACCGAGGGCCGAGCACCCGCGACGTCGCCCGTGCGCTGGGCGACCAGGCGTGGCCGGGCGGGACGGTCGAGGTCCCGCGGTCGCCCGGCGGACGCGCGTACGGGCGTCCGACGACCGCGCGGTCGAGCGCCGTGGCCGGCGCGCCGTGGCAGGCCGTCGCCGACGAGGTCGGGCGGGCCGTGGACGCCGGGTGGGTGCCCGTCTACGCGCAGTGCGCGGGACCGCGGGACTCGGTGCGGGTCGATCTCGTGCGGGCCCTCGACGAGAAGCGCGCGCAGGGGGCGATCGCGGTCGCCACGGTCGCGACCGTCCCCTCCGTCGCCGGCGGCTTCGAGCGCGGCGAGGAGTCGGCGGCGACGACGACGCTCACGGTCGAGGCCGTCGCGCCCGCCGCGCAGGACCTCGCCGACCCGGTGCTCCTGCCGGACGCGCTGCGCGCCGTGCCTCAGGGCATCGACCCGGGCGCCTGCCTCGACGGACCGCCCGCTCACGACGCACGCACGTGGGTGGGGAGCCCCGCGTGGATGCCGGCGACGGGAGGACCGCTCCCGCGCTGACGCGCGGCGGGCGGTCGGGCGGCCGTCGCGTGGGCTCGTGCGTCCGCGGAGTTGGGCGTCGCGTGGAGTCGGGCGTGGCGTGGTCTCGAGCGGGTCAGGCTCAGGCTCAGGCGTCGCGGTGGCGTGCGCGGTACGCCGCGACGTGGGCACGGTTGCCGCAGTTGTTGACCTCGCAGAACCGCCGCGAGCGGTTGCGCGACAGGTCGACGAGCACCGCGCGGCAGTCCTCGCCCGCACAGCGACGCATGCGCTCGTACTCGTCGGACCGGATCACGTCGACGACACCCATCGCGGTCTCGACCAGGATCACCGTCGCGAGCGGGGCGTCCGGGACGGTCGCGTGCAGGTGCCAGTCGAGCGCGTCGTGCCGGGTGAGGAACGGCACCGCGTCCGACTCGCGCAGGATCGCGTTGACCAGGTGCGCGGCCTCGTCGCGCTCGACGTCCCACAGGTGCGCGACCTGGTCGCGCGCCGCGCGGACGTCGCGGAGCTCGGCCTCGTCGCCGTCGTGCCGGACGCTGTAGCCCCAGCGCTCGTAGAACGCGCCGAGGTCGGCGACCGTCGACATCGCGTCGCGGCCGTCGCGGCGGCGCGCGGTGTTCACCAGGTCGACCGCGGCCGAGAGGTTCGCCTCGGTGTCACGAGCGAAAACCACATTGACTCCTGTCGTCGGCGGACGTACCGTCGCGTGATCCGTCCGTCATGAGCATAGGAGCGCTTCGCTCCTGACTCGGCGGGCGCGAGGTCAGGGTCGGACCGGACGAGTGTGAAGGGTGTACCTGTGGCTGGGCACACGCGCGTGGGCGCACGCGGCCTCGGCATCACCGCGGGCCTCGTCGCCGCGCTCGCGTTCGCGACCAGCGGGCCCGTCGTCAAGCCGCTGTTCGCCGCAGGGTGGACACCCGGAGCGGCCATCGTCGTGCGCCTGTGGCTCGGCACCCTCCTGCTCGCCGGCCCCGCCGCGTGGGCGCTGCGCGGACGCTGGCGCGTGCTGCGCACCGACTGGCCGACCGTCGTCGGGCTCGGCCTGCTCGGCGTCGCGGGCGCCTCGGCGCTCTACTTCCTGGCCGTCGACCGGCTCCCCGTCGCCGTCGCGCTGCTCGTGGAGTACACCGGCCCGCTCCTGCTGCTCGCCTGGTCGTGGCTGCGCAGCCGCCGCACCCCCGCACGCGCGACGCTCGTCGGCGCCGCGCTCGCGACCGGCGGGCTCGTGCTCGTCCTCGACGTCACGGGCACCCTCGAGCTCGACGCGCTCGGCCTCGCGTTCGCGTTCGCCGCGGCCGTCGGCAACGCCGCCTACTTCGCGCTCACCGCGCGGCCGCTGGCCCTGCCGCCCGTCGCGCTCGCGGGCAGCGCCATGCTCGTCGGTGCGCTCACCGTCAGCCTCCTCGCGCTCGTCGGCGTCCTGCCCGTCGCCGCGCCGCTCGTCGACGTGACGCTGCTCGGCGCGCACGTGCCGTGGTTCGTCCCGCTGCTCGTCGTCGGCGCCGTGCCCACCGCCTTCGCCTACGGCGTCAGCGCCGTGTCCGTGCGGCTCCTCGGCGACCGGCTCGCGTCGTTCCTCGCGCTCGCCGAGGTGCTGTTCGCCGTCCTTCTCGCGTGGGTCCTGCTCGACGAGACCCCGATGCCCGTCCAGGCCGCCGGCGCCGTGCTGGTCGTGGTGGGCGTCGCCCTCGTCCGCACCGGGGCCGCGTCCGACGGCGAGCTGCGGGACGGGCTGACGACCACCCGCGAGGCGGACGTCGCCCGGTCGACGACCGCCGGCGAGGACGCCACCTCCCGGCCCGGCGCCGAACCCGCACCCGCGCACGCCGAGATCGCCACCGTGCCGTGACGCGGACGCCCGGCCTGCAGGGTTAGGGTCGAACGCGCACCGGCCGCGCTGCCCGCGGCCGCGAGACGAGGACGAGGACCACGTGACTGGTGTGACGACTGGTGTGACGGCGAACGGCCTGACGGTCGGGTACGCGGCGATGCTCGAGCAGTTCCACCCCACCGAGGCGGTCGCGCTGTCCGCGTACGCCGAGGAGCACGGCTTCTCCGGCGTCATGGCCGCCGACCACTTCCAGCCGTGGGTCCCCGCGCAGGGGCAGGCCGCGTTCGTGTGGAACGTGCTCACCGCCATCGGCGAGCGCACGACCGGCGACATGGGCCCCGGCGTCACCGCGCCCACCTTCCGCTGGCACCCCGCGATGGTCGCGCAGGCGTCCGCGACGCTCGCCGCGATGTACCCCGGCCGGCACTGGCTCGGGCTCGGCTCCGGCGAGGCGCTCAACGAGCACATCACCGCGCAGTACTGGCCCGAGGCGCCCGAGCGGATCAACCGCATGTTCGAGGCCATCGAGATCATCAAGAAGCTCTTCGGGGGCTCGCTCGCCGGCAAGGACGTCAAGCACTCCGGCGAGTTCTACAAGCTCGAGTCGACGCGCCTGTGGACGATGCCGGCCGAGGCACCGCCGATCCTCGTCGCCACCGCCGGACCCATCACCGCCAAGCGCGCCGGCCGCCACGCCGACGGGCTCATCACCGTCGGGGCGCCGCTCGAGAAGATCGAGGGGCTGTTCACCCGGTTCCACGACGGCGTGCGCGAGTCCGGCCGCGACCCGCAGGCGCTGCCCAAGGTCCTGCAGCTCCACCTGTCCTGGGCCGAGACCGACGAGCAGGCGCTCGCGAACGCCATGCACGAGTGGCCCAACGGCGGCATGAAGTTCCCCAAGGCCGACATCCGCTCGCCGTTCGAGTTCGAGCAGATGGCCCGGCTCGTGCGCCCCGAGGACTTCGACGGCCGCATGGTCATCTCCTCCGACCCCGACGTGCACCGCGCCGAGATCCAGAAGTACGTGGACCTCGGCTTCGACCGCATCTACCTGCACAACGTGGGCCGCAACCAGCGCGAGTGGATCGACGTGTTCGGCGAGCAGGTCCTGCCGAAGCTCGTGCGGTGAGCGCGCTGTGAGCGGAGACGAGCTGCGGGTGTGGGCGCCCGCCGGACTGCGCGAGGTCGTCCCGGGCGACGACCTCGTCGCGCTGCTCGTCGACCTCCTGCGCGACGACGCCGCCGCGCGCCCCGACCGCGCGCTCGCCGACGGTGACCTGCTCGTGCTCACCTCCAAGGTCGTCTCGAAGGCCGAGGGGCGCGTGGTTGCCGCCGACGACCGCGAGCAGGCCATCACCGACGAGACCGTGCGTGTCGTCGCGACCCGCGAGCACGCGGCGGGCGTGACCCGGATCGTCGAGAACCGACTGGGCCTCGTCATGGCCGCCGCGGGCGTCGACGCGAGCAACACCCCCGAGGGCACGGTCCTGCTGCTTCCCGTCGACCCGGACGCGAGCGCGCGTGCCGTCCGCGCCGGGGTCACGTCCGCGTTCGGCGTGCGCGTCGGGGTGCTCGTGACCGACACCGCCGGGCGGCCGTGGCGCGACGGCGTCACCGACATCACGATCGGCGCCGCCGGTGTGCGTGTCCTCGACGACCTGCGCGGCGAGGCCGACTCGTTCGGCCGCCCGCTGACGATGACCGTCACCGCCGTGGCCGACGAGGTCGCCGCGGCCGCCGAGCTCGTCAAGGGCAAGGCCGAGGGGCGGCCCCTCGCGATCGTCCGCGGCCTCGCCGACCACGTCCTCGACGACGACGACGGTCCCGGCGCCCGCGTGCTCGTGCGCACGGGGGAGCAGGACATGTTCCGCCAGGGCAGCGCCGAGGCCTACGCCCAGGGCTGGAAGGACGCCCTGGACGCACGTCCCGAACCCGAGGCTCCCTGACCAGGCTGGGTGCCCGACCGGTCCACGACCGGCCCACGACCGGCCCACGACCGGCCCCGACGCCACCTGACCGGGCTCCGCCTCACCTGATCGGGCTCCACCGAGCGGCATCCGCCGCTCCTCGCCGCTCGCGACGCCCCGAGTCCTCACGACGCTGCGCCGACGCAGGCGCGTTGACAGCCGCTCCCGTCCGGTCACGGAAGACGTACCTGGCGGTCGGCGGTGCGCCGGCCGCTGGCTCGGCACCCGACGCCGAGGGCTCGCCCGGCGGGTGGGCCGTCCGGGCGATCGTCAGGTCCTGCTCGTGCACGTGGTGGTGATGGTGGCTGCACAGCAGCACCGCGTTCGCGAGGTCGGACCGCCCGCCGTCGCGGTGCCACCAGCGGATGTGGTGGACCTCGCAGAACCTCGGGACGACGGCGCAGCCGTTCCACGCGCACATCCGGTCGCGCGCGACCAGCGCGGTGCGCTGGGCGGGGGTGAACATCCGTCGTGTCCGGCCGACGTCGAGCGGCAGCCCGCGCTCGTCCATCACGACGCGCGTCATGGCGCAGTCGCACAGCGCGGCGGCGAGCTCGGTGCGGCTGAGCACGGTCCCGTCCTCGGTCGTGGCGGGCGGCACCGTGGTCGCCCCCTCCTCGGCCGTGGCGAGCGGCACCGTGGTCGTCCCGTCCTCCGTGGCGGCCGGCGGCATCATCACCCCGGTGCGTTCCTCC
The DNA here is from genome assembly GCF_021590045.1 of Cellulomonas palmilytica. Classification (NCBI taxonomy): domain Bacteria; kingdom Bacillati; phylum Actinomycetota; class Actinomycetes; order Micrococcales; family Cellulomonadaceae; genus Cellulomonas; species Cellulomonas palmilytica. Next base: position 2,074,997 of record NZ_CP062221.1, read on the forward strand.
AGCGTCTGCTGATGCGCCAGCCCGGGAGAGTCGCACCGGTCCGCACGCGCGCCTCCGCCGGTCCGGCCTGCGCGGCGTCCCTGCTGTCGTCGGACCTCGGCCCACGTCGCTGCCGGCACGAGGAGGGTCACCTGCGCCACCGGGGCGCTCGCGGTCCCGCGGACCGTCTCGCCGTCGCGAGCCACCGCGGGACTCTCGACGGCGCCGTCCCGGGCTGCCGGGGCGTCGTCGTCGCAGCCGCCCCGGCGCGCGACGCGCTCGCTCGTCGTCCCGCCGCCCGCCTCGCCACCCGCCTCGCCGCCCGCCTCGCCACCCGCCTCGCCACCCGCCCCCGCCTCGCCGACGGACACCGTCCCGGTGACCTCGTCGGACACGCGGCCGCCGACGCGCAGGGTGTGCTGGGCGAGGGTCGTCAGGGCGTCGGCGCGGGCCTGCTGGTGGGTGCGCTCGTCGTCCTCGCGGTGCCCGGTGGCGTCGAGGGCGCGCGCAAGGATCTCGCCGCTCACCGGGTCGAGACGCCCCTTGAGGAACGTGCCCTCGGGGTAGTGGGTCACGTGCAGGAACCGCGCGCGCCGGGCGGCTGCGCGGGTGTCCTCGAGGTGGTCCTGGTCGTGCGCGGCCACGAGGGCGGCGAGCGACCGGGAGAACTCGCGGACCTCGGTGCCGCGCGCGAGCTCCACGACCTGCGCCTGCGTCGCGTCGTCGCGCAGCACCGAGGCCACCGTCTCGCTCGCGCCGTGCAGCGTGCGTGCGAGCACGTCCGCGTGCCTGACGGGCATCACGTTGTGCCCGACGGCCTCCCGCACCTGCCCGAGCTCCGCGAGCGCCTGCGCGGTGCCGACCTCGCGCGCCGCCTGGAACCGCGACGCGCCGGTCAGTCGCGCCCGCGTGTCGAGGAACGCCCTCTCGCCGCCGACGGCAGCCGCCGCGTCGCGCTGCGCGACGAGCACGGGGGAGCGCAGCGTCGCGACGACCCCCGGCACGTGGTCGAGGACCCGGAGCACCCGGGCGCGCACCGCAGGGCTCCACGCCGCCGCGCCGCGCGCCCGAGCACCGACGTCCGCGAGCTGCGTGACCACGGACTCGAGCGACGCGAGCACGGCCTCGCCGTCCTCGTCGGGACCACACGCGGGGGGCAGGCCACGCACGACGGCTGACCCGCCGACCTCGACCCGACCATCCTCGAACATGTGTTCGATCCTACGCGGAACCGGACAACCCGGTCGTCGTCGTCCACAGTCCGGACGCCATACCCGGCGAGCGGCGGGCCGGTCTCAGCGCGCCTTGCTCGCAGCCTTGGCCGCCGCCTTCGCGGCCTTCTTCGTCTCACGCACCTGCGCGAGCGACTCGGCGTCCGTGACGTCCGCGATGGACCGCCGCGACCCCTCCTCGCCGTACGCGCCCGCGACCTCGCGCCAGCCCGCGGGCTGGACGCCGCGCTGCTTGCCGAGCAGCGCGAGGAAGATCCTGGCCTTCTGCTCGCCGAACCCGGGCAGGGCACGCAGCCGCTTGAGCACGGTCGCGCCGTCCGGGTCGCCGTCGGTCCAGATGCGCGTGACGTCGCCGTCGTACTCGTCGACGACCGCCCGCGCGACGGCCTGGATGCGCCCGGCCATCGAACCCGGATACCGGTGCACCGCGGGCGGCGTGGCGCACAGCGTGGAGAACTCGTCGGGGTCCGCGTGCGCGATCGCCTCGGGGGACAGCGTGCCGAGCCGGTCGAGGATCTTCGCGGGCCCCGCGAACGCCGCCTCCATCGGGTACTGCTGGTCGAGCAGCATCCCGACGAGCAGCGCGAACGGGTCGGTGTCGAGAAGCTGGTCCGCGGCCGCCTCGCCGGTCATCCAGAGCGCCATGCGTGCCATTGTTCCCGGGTCGGCGTCGGGCGTCACGCGCGTCCGGTGAGCGCGATGACCGGGCGGCCGGTGCGCGGGTGCACCAGGACGTCCGCGTCGACGCCGTACACGTCCCGCAGCAGCGCGGGCGTGAGCACGTCGGCGGGCGGCCCGGCGGCCACGAGCCGGCCCTCGCCCAGCACGAGCACGTGCGCGCAGAACGCGGCGGCGAGGTTGAGGTCGTGCAGCGCGGCGACGGTGGTGACCCCGAGGCCCGCGACGAACGCGAGCAGCGAGAGCTGCGCGGACACGTCGAGGTGGTTGGTGGGCTCGTCGAGCAGCAGCAGCTCGGGCTCCTGCGCGAGCGCCCGGGCGATGTGCACGCGCTGGCGCTCGCCGCCGGACAGCGTGGACCACGCGCGGTCGACGAGGTGCGCGGCGCTCGCGGCGTCGAGCGCGCGCAGCACCGCGTCGTCGTCGGGGTCCGTGCCCCACAGGGAGCGGTAGGGGATGCGGCCGAGCGCGACGACCTCGCGCACCGTGAGCGGGACGCTCGCGCTGGACTCCTGCTCGAGCAGCGCGACGCGCCGGGCGCGCAGGCGTCGGTCGAGCGTGTGCACGGGCTGGAGGCCACGGTCCGGCGAACGGTCCGGCGAACGGTCCGGCGAACGGTCCGACGAACCGTCCGACGACGAGGCCTCCGACGCATGCGGCCCCGCGGGCACGAGCACCGCCCCCGCGTCCGGCGGCAGCAGCCCCGCGACGAGCCGCAGCAGCGTCGTCTTGCCCGCACCGTTCGGCCCGAGCAGCCCGGTCAGCGCACCGGCCGGGGGAGTGGCGTCGACGCCGTCCACCACCCACCGCCCGCCGAGCCGCACGCCGACGCCCGAGATCGTCAGCTCCACGCCGTCACCCGTCCCCGCCGCAGCAGCACGGCGAACACGGGCACGCCGACCATCGCGGTGACGATCCCGACGGGCAGCTCGCGCGGCGCGAACACGGTGCGCGCGAGCGTGTCGGCCCACACGAGGAACGTCGCGCCGGTGAGCGCGGCGACGGGCAGCAGCCGCCGGTGAGTGGGTCCGGTGACCACGGACACGGCGTGCGGGAGGATCAGCCCGACGAACCCGATGGCGCCGCTCACGGCGACCATCGCGCCGGTGAGCAGCGCGACGAGCGTCATGAGCGTCCAGCGGGTGCGGTCGACGTCGATGCCGAGCGCGGCGGCGGCGGTGTCGCCGAACGCGAACGCGTCGAGCCGGCCGCCGGTGACGACCAGCACGGACCCGACGACGAGCAGCGCGGACCCGGCGATCGCGACGGACGGCCAGGTGGCGCCCGCGAGCGAGCCGAGCAGCCAGGACAGGATCTCGCGGTAGGAGTCGCCGGTCGCGGTCCAGAAGATGACGAACGACGTGCCGGCCGCCGCGAGCTGGGAGACGGCGAGACCGGCGAGGACGGCGCGCGTGGGCGTGACGGACCCCGCGGTGCGCGCGAGCGTGAGGGTCGCGACGAGCGCGGCGATCGCGCCGGCGAACGCGGCGACTGGCAGCAGCAGGGACACGCCGACGACGAGCACGGCGACGGCCCCGAGCGACGCGCCCGACGAGAGCCCGAGCAGGTACGGGTCGGCGAGCGGGTTGCGCGTGAGCGACTGCATCACGGCGCCGGCGATCGCGAGCCCTGCGCCGACGGCGGCCGCGGTGAGCACGCGCGGCGCGCGCAGGTCCCACACGATCGCGTCGTGCAGCGCGGGCACGTCCCCGACGAGCCCGAGGTGGTGCCCGACGACGCGCGCGACCTCCCCGACGCCGAGCGAGGCGGGTCCGATGGTCACGGTCACGAGCAGGCTGACGACGAGCAGGAGCAGCCCGCCGACGACGAGCGCGACGAGCGGCGGTCGCCGCGGCGGGGAGTCGGTCCTGGTCGCGCGTGCCACCCGGCCCGTCAGCCCCCGATCCCCAGCGCGCGCGCCTGCTCGACGATCGACGCGACGGTGTCGGCGTTGCGCACGCCGGCCTCGCTCGCGGCGAACGGCACGACGACGTAGCGCTCCTGCTGCACGGCCTCCAGCGCGGCGGTCGCGGGGTTCGCGGCGAGCGCGGCCTTCTTGTCGGCGGCGGTGTTCCACGTCGAGTCGACGAGGACGAGCACGTCGGGGTCGGCGGCGACGACCTGCTCCCAGCCGACGGACGTCCACGTGTCGCGGACGTCGGCGAACACGTTGGTCAGCCCCGCGGCGTCGAGCAGCATCGCGGGCGCACCGATGCCCGCGCCGACGAACGGCGTGTCCGTGCCGGAGGACCACCACACGACGCTCGCGCCGCCGAGCGGCTCGACCGCGTCGAGCGTGGCCTGCTGCGTCGCGACGACCTGTTCGGCCGTCTCGCGCTCGTCGAGCAGCTCGCCCGCCTCGAGGATGTCGGCGAACACGTCGGCGAACGTCAGCGGGTCCGGCTGGTAGCCGGGCTCCTTGCAGGCCGACGGCGCGACGTACGTGCCGATGCCGTAGCCCGCGAGCGTGTCGCGCTCGCCGACGCCGTCCGCGGAGAAGTTCGACTCCCACCCGCCGATGACGAGGTCGGGCTCGACCGCGAGCAGCGCCTCCTGACCGGGCACCTTGTCGGAGATCACGGGCACGTCGGCGAGCGCGGGCGCGAGGTCGGCGGGCGGCGGCCCGTCCAAGAACGCGGTCCCGACGAGGCGGTCGGCGGCGCCGAGCGCGGCGACGAGCTCGGTGGTCGACGACTTGATCGTGACGATGCGCCGCGGCGCGGCGTCGATCGTCACCTCGGTGCCGCAGTTGTCGACGGTGACGGGGTACGAGGCGGGCGGCGCGTCTGTCGACGCGGTCGTTGCGGTCGTGGCGGCGGCCGTGGTCGGGCTCGCGGCGTCCGACGAGCTCCCGCACGCGGCGAGCAGCAGCAGCGGGGCGGCGAGGACCGCGCCCGTCAGGCGGTGGGGCCGAGGACGACGGCGCGGGTGGACGGGCGTGGGCATGGGTCTCCTCCGGTGGGCGACACGCCGCGCACGCCGTCGGGCGCGGAGCAAGGGTGTGTCGGCGCACGTCGCGCCGCGGAGGACCGTCCCAGTCGAGGGCGGTGCGACCTGGTCGAACGTCCGACCCGGTTCCGTCGCAAACCCTAAGGAGCCCCGGCCCGCGCACGCAAACCCCTGCCCGCGCGGGTGCCGCGGGCGGAGGCGACCGGCTCGCGGGTGTCCACGTCGTGAGCAGCCCGCGCGGCACGTGCGCGCCGCCCCGCGCTCGTCGTACCGTGCGACCGACCGCCGCACCGACGGCCCGCGGGCGAACCCGCACCCGCGCAGTCGACCCCAGGAGCCACCATGACCAGCACCCTCCGCCGCGTCGTCGTCACGGGCGCGTCGTCCGGCATCGGCGCGGCGACCGTGCGCCGCCTGCGCGCGGACGGCTGGGACGTCGTCGCGACCGCGCGCCGCGCGGACCGGCTCGAGGCGCTGGCCGCGCAGACGGGCGCCGAGGCGTTCGTCGCGGACGTCACGTCGGACGACGACGTCGCGGCGCTCGTCGAGCACGTGCGCGCGACCGGCGGGCTCGACGCGGTGGTCAACAACGCGGGCGGCGCGTTCGGACTCGACCCCGTGGAGTCGGGCGACCTCGCGCAGTGGCGCGCGATGTACGAGCTCAACGTGCTCGGCACGCTGCGGGTCACGCAGGGCCTGCTGCCGCTGCTGCGCGAGCGCGGGGCGGGGGACGTGCTCGTCGTGACGTCGACCGCGGCGCACGGCGCGTACCCCGGCGGCGCGGGCTACACGGGTGCGAAGTCCGCGGAGCACCTGCTGGTCGAGACGCTGCGCTGGGAGATCGTCGGCCAGCCGGTCCGGGTCATCGAGATCGCGCCCGGTGCGGTGGCGACCGAGGAGTTCTCGCTCGTGCGGTTCGACGGCGACGCCGAGCGGGCCGCGGCGGTGTACGAGGGGTACCAGCCGCTCGTCGCCGACGACGTCGCGGACACGATCGCGTGGTCGCTCTCGCGGCCCGCGCACGTGAACGTCGACCTGCTGGTCGTGCGGCCGCGCGCGCAGGCGAACAACACGACGGTCGCGCGCACGGGGGTCTGACCGGCGCGCACGTCGTGCCGATCCCACCCCGCGCCGCGCCCACCCCGCGCCGCGCCCACCCCGTGCCGCGCCCACCCCGTGAGACGCCGGCGTCCGCGGGTGGGTCCGTCGGCGGTGCGACGTAGTGTGACGGGATGCCCCCGGTTCGTCCCTCGCGCAGCGTGCTCCTGCGCCTCGTGCACTGGGGGCGTCCGGCTGTCCCGCGCATCGTCGTCGGCGGCCTGACGGCGCTCGGCGCGAGCCTGCTCGCGCTCGCGGTGCCGCAGGTGCTGCAGGGCGTGGTCAACGGCCCGCTGCTGACGAGCCGCTCGCGCACCGGGGTCGTCGAGGCCGCACTCCTGGTGCTGCTGCTCGGCGTGCTCGAGGCGTTCCTCGTGTGGTGCCGCCGCGCGCTGATCCTCACACCCGGCACGGGCGTCGAGCTGGCGATGCGCCGCGACCTGTTCCGCCGTCTGCTCGACCTGCCGGTCGAGTTCCACGACCGGTGGTCGGGCGGGCAGCTTCTGTCGCGCTCGATGGGGGACCTGTCGGTCATCCGGCGGTGGATGGTGTTCGGCCTGGTCATGCTGTGCGTGAGCGCGACGACGGTCGTGGTCGGCGTCGGCCTGATGATCGCGACCGCGCCCGTGCTGGGTCTGGTGTACCTCGTGGGCGCGGTGCCGGTGGTCTGGCTCGGCTTCCGGTTCCGGCAGGACTACAAGGTCGTCGCGCGCCGCGCACGCGACCAGGCGGGCGACCTCGCGACGACCGTCGAGGAGTCGGTGCACGGCATCCGCGTGCTCAAGGCGTTCGGCCGCGGCGAGGACGCGCTGGACGACTTCGTCCGCCAGGCCGACGAGCTGCGCGCGACCGAGGTCGCCAAGGCGCGCACGCAGTCGCGCGTGACGTTCGCGCTCGGTGCGATCCCCGAGGCGGTTCTCGCGGTGTCGCTCGCGGTCGGCGTGCCGCTCGCCGCCGCGGGGCACGTGACGGTCGGGGCGCTCGTCGCGTTCTTCGCGACCGCGGCGATCGTCAACGCGCCCGTCGAGCGCCTGGGCCACCTGCTGGCGATGACGCTCGACGCGCGGGCCGCCACGGAGCGGTTCGTGCAGGTCGTCGACACGGTCCCCACGGTGCAGGACCCCGCGCTCCCGGTGCCCCTGCCGCCGCGGCCGGCGGGCGGTTCGCTCGTCGAGCTCGTCGGCGTGCACTTCGCGCACGCGACGCGCGGGTCCGCGCCGGGCGCGGAGGTGCTCGCGGGCGTCGACCTGCGCCTCGAGCCGGGCACGACGACCGCGCTCGTCGGCCTCACCGGCAGCGGCAAGACGACGCTGCTCCAGCTCGTCCCGCGCCTCTACGACGTCACGGCGGGCGCGGTGCGCGTCGACGGCGTCGACGTGCGGGACGTGACGCGCGCCGAGCTGCGCGCCGCGGTCTCGGTCGCGTTCGAGGACCCGATCCTGTTCTCCGCGTCCGTGCGCGAGAACGTGCTGCTCGGCGCGCCGGCCGACCTGCCGGCCGACGAGGCGGAGGACCTGCTGCAGCGCTCGCTCGACGTGGCGCGCGCGGGCTTCGCGCGTGACCTGCCCGACGCCCTGGCCACCGTCATCGGCGAGGAGGGGCTCAGCCTGTCCGGCGGGCAGCGCCAGCGCGTCGCGCTCGCGCGCGCGATCGCCGTGCGCCCCCGCGTGCTCCTGCTCGACGACCCGCTGTCGGCGCTCGACGTCAGCACCGAGGCGGAGGTCACCGCGCGGCTGCGCGAGGTGCTCGCGGGCACGACGACGCTCGTCGTCGCGCACCGACCGTCGACCGTCGCGCTCGCGGACCGCGTCGCGGTGCTCGAGGGCGGCCGGGTCACGGGCGTCGGCACGCACGCCGAGCTGCTCGCGACGCACGCGCACTACCGCTACGTGCTCACGGCCCTCGAGGCGGAGGACGACGACGCGCGCGCGACGGCCCGGGCCGCGCAGGACGCGCAGGTGCGCGAGGACGAGGAGCTCGTGGCCGACGAGGTCGCCGACGAGACGGTGGAGGTCGTCCGATGACGGCCCCCACGAGCCCGGCCCCGGCGAGCCCCGCATTCGCGACCGCGGCGTCCGACGACCTGCTCGAGGACCCGCGCGTCGTGCGCCGACGCTCGCTCGGCCTGCTCGGCTCGCTGCTGCGGCCCGTCGCGCGCCCCGCGTGGTGGACGGTCGCGCTCGTCGTGCTCGCGCAGCTCGCCGTGGTCGCGGGGCCCGCGCTCGTCGCGTTCGGCGTCGACTCCGCGCTGCCCGCGCTCGCGGACGACGGCGACGCGCGTCCGCTCGTGCTCGCCGCGGGCGTCTACCTCGTGCTCGCGGTCGGGGGAGGGCTGCTGTCGGCGCAGGTGGTGCGTGCGTCGGCGCGCGTGAGCCAGGCGGTGCTGCTCGACCTGCGGGGCCGGCTGTTCCGGCACACGCAGCGCCTGAGCCTGGAGTTCCACGAGCGGTACACCTCGGGCCGGATCATCTCCCGTCAGACGTCCGACACGGACGCGCTGCGCGAGCTGCTCGACGGCGGCGTCACGACGCTCGCCTCGAGCGGGCTCGCGATGGTGTTCACCGCGACGTCGCTCGCGCTGCTCGACTGGCGCAGCGGCCTGGTGCTGCTCGTCGCGGTGGTGCCGGGCGTGGTGCTCACGCGTTGGTTCCAGCTGCGCTCGCAGACGCAGTACCGCCTCAACCGCACCGCGGTCGCGCGGGTGATCGTGCGGTTCGTCGAGACGATGACGGGCATCCGCGCGGTCCAGGCGTTCCGCCGCGAGCAGGCCGCCGACCGCGTGTACGGCGACGAGGCCGAGGTGTACCGCCGCACGACGGCCGAGGCGATCCGCGTCAACGGCGTGTTCGACACGGGCCTGACGCTGATCGGGAACGTCACCGTGGCGGCGGTGCTGCTCGTGGGCGGGCTGCGCGTGCTCGACGAGGGCCTGGACGTGGGCGTGCTCGTCGCGGCGGTGCTGTACGCGCGGCGCTTCTTCCAGCCGCTGCAGCAGATCGGCATGTTCTACAACTCGTTCCAGTCGGCGACGGCGGCGCTCGAGAAGCTGTCCGCGCTGCTCGCGCAGGAGCCGTCGGTGCCGGACCCCCAGCACCCGGTCGCGCTGCGCGAGGTGCGTGGCGACGTGCGGTTCGCGGGCGTGGAGTTCGGGTACGGCGACGGCCCGAGCGTGCTGCCGGCGCTCGACCTGCACGTGCCCGCGGGGCAGTCGCTCGCGCTCGTCGGCGAGACCGGTGCGGGCAAGTCCACGGTCGCCAAGCTGCTGGCGCGGTTCTACGACGTCCGCGCGGGCGCGGTGCTGCTCGACGGCGTCGACGTGCGCGACGTCGCGCCCGACGACCTGCGCCGCGCCGTCGTCATGGTCACGCAGGAGGCGTACCTGTTCTCGGGGTCGGTCGCGGCGAACATCGCGCTCGGCCGCCCGGACGCGTCGCGCGCCGAGATCGAGGCGGCGGCGCGCGCGGTCGGCGTGCACGACCTGGTCACGTCCCTGCCGGACGGCTACGACACGCTCGTCGACAAGCGCGGCGGGCGCCTGTCGGCGGGACAGCGCCAGCTCGTGTCGTTCGCGCGTGCGTTCCTGGCCGACCCGGCGGTGCTGATCCTGGACGAGGCGACGAGCTCGCTCGACGTGCCGGGGGAGGCGCTCGTGCAGCGCGGGCTGCGCACGCTGCTCGCGGGCCGCACCGCGGTGGTGATCGCGCACCGGTTGTCGACCGTCATGGGCTCGGACCGCGTGCTCGTCGTGGACGGCGGACGCGTGGTCGAGGACGGCCCGCCGGAGGTGCTCGCGACCGGGGGCGGTCGCTTCGCGGAGCTGTACGACGACTGGCAGGCGACGCTGCGCACGGACTGAGCCCGCGCGGGTGGTCCGTCCCGGTCGTCAGCCCTGGTCGTCAGCCCTGGTCGTCAGGCTGGTCGGCGGCCCACTCCTGCAGCGCGGCGCGCACGAACGCCGCGCCCTGCGGTCCGCCGTACGCGGCCGCGAACCGCTCGTCGGCGACGTACATGTCGGCCAGGCCGAGCACGTAGCCGACGAGCGCGTCGGGGTGGTCGTGCGCGGGCGTGCCCGGGATGGAGCGCAGCCACGCGACGTGCCGCTCGGCCAGTGCGCGCGCCTGCGGCGAGGCGGGGTCGGTGCCCGCCTGCGCGGCGGCGGCCCAGTCGGCGTTCAGGGCGCCCGTGCGCTCCTGCCAGGACGCGCGCTCGTCGTCGGGCATGCCGCGCCACCAGGCGTCCGAGCGCGCGTACGCGTCGGCGCCCCAGCGGCGCTCGACCTCCTCGCGGTAGGTCGTGTGGTCGAAGCCGTCCAGCAGGTCGTCGGCCATGAGGGGTTCTCCGTTCTCGCGTGCGGCGATCGTCCGCTCGACGGTCGCGACGAGGCGCGACAGCCGCTGCTGCTCGGTGCGCAGCGTGGTCAGGTGGCGGCGCAGGGCGGCGAGCTCGTCGCTCTCCTCGTCGAGGACGCGCGCGATCTCACCGAGCCCGAGGCCGAGCCGGCGCAGCAGCAGGATCCGCTGCAGCCGCACGAGCGCGTCCTCGTCGTACCAGCGGTACCCGTTGGCGGCGACGCGCGACGGCGGCAGCAGCCCCACGGCGTCGTAGTGACGCAGCGTACGGCTCGTCGTCCCGGCGAGCCGGGCGACCTCCTGGATCGACGCCTGCATCCCGACGACCTCCTGACGTGCGGACCTGCTCCACGGTAGAAGTTGACGTCGCGTCAAGGTCAAGCGTCCGCGACGAGCATCCGCGTGACGCTCACGCCGCGTCGAGGTACCCCAGCACGGCCGCGACGAGCGCGTCGGGGGAGTCGACGACCGCATGTGCGCCGGCCGTCTCGAGCTCGGCCCGGTCGCCGAAGCCCCACAGCACGCCCACGCAGTCGACGCCGTGCTCGCGCGCGCCCTCGACGTCGTGCACGCGGTCGCCGACCATGACGACCCGCGCGCCCTCGGGCAGGCTCGCGAGCGCGCGGCCGATGATCTGCCCCTTGGTCTCGCTCTCGTCGTCGGGCGCCCCGAACACCGCGTCCACCAGCGGCGCGAGGTCGAGGTGCGCGAGCACGGGCACGGCCGAGGCGTGCGGCTTCGCCGTCGCGACGACGAGCCGCGCCCCCGCGGCGCGCAGGTCGACGAGCGCGTCGCGCACGCCGTCGAACGCCTGCGCCATGAGGGTCCCGCGCTCGTCGAGCGCACGCTGGTAGCCGGCGACGAGCGCGGCCCGCAGCTCGTCGGGGACGCCGGCGCGCCGCACGGAGTCGTGGATGGGCGGCCCGATGAACGAGCGGAGCACGGCCTCGTCGGGCAGGTCGAGCCCGACGCCGCGGAAGCCGTCGGTGAGCGCGTGCAGCGCCCCGGGCCACGAGTCGATCAGGGTCCCGTCCAGGTCGAGCAGCACCACGCGTTCCACGCGGTGATCCTGCCACCCGGGAGGGCGCCCGCCGCGCGGGTGACCGTGTGAGAGCGATGTGCGCTGATGGGCACGTGGCGGCAACCTCGCTGCAACACCTGCTGCCTAGCGTGCGGGACGTGACGACCACCGCCGTCCGCGACCGCGTGCGCGACGACTTCGGGCTCGACGTCGAGACCCTCGAGCCCGTGACCACGCACGCCACCGCCCGGCTGTGGCGGGCGACCGTCGGGGCGTGCCGCTACGCGGTGCGCTGGACGTCGGCGACGACGCCCGCGGCGCAGGTCGCGCTCGCGCTGGCCCGCACGATCCCGCAGCGCCCGCAGGACGTCGTGCCCGGCCCGGCCGCGCTCGCCCCGCCGCTCCTCACGCGGCGCGGAGCCCCGGCGACGGACCACGACGGGGGGCGGTTGTCGGTCGCGCCGTGGCTCGACGGCCCGAACGGCCGCGACGTGCCGCTCACGCCGCCGCAGTGGACCGCGTTCGGCCGGCTCGTCGCGCGGGTGCACGCGCTCACGCCGACGAGCGTGCCCGGCCTGACGCGCGAGTCCTTCGACCCCGGGCCGGAGCTCGCGCGGGCCGCCGCGGTGGACGACGAGGTGGCGCGCGCGGCGCAGGGCGCGGCGGACGTGGTCACCGACGTGGTCACCGAGGTGGCCGCCGAGACGTGGCTCGCGGCCCGGCCCCGGACCGCCCTCGTGCGTGCCCGCGCGGAGCGCGTGGGGCACCGCCTGCGCGACCAGGGCCGCGACGTTCCGCTCGTCGTCTGCCACGCCGACGCCCACGTGGGTCACGTGGTCGCGACCGGCCCGCGCGACGTCGCGCTGCTGGACTGGGAGCGCGCGTACCTGGCACCCCCCGAGCACGACCTGCTCTTCGTGCTCGGGGGAGTGCTGCCCGGCCTGCCCGTGACGGTCGAGCAGTCGGCGGCGTTCTTCACCGGCTACGGCCGCGTCGACATCGACGCCGAGCGGCTCGCGTACGCCCGGTGCGTCCGCGCGCTGCAGGACCTGGCGGCCGCTGTGCGCACCGCGCTCGACGTCGAGGTCCCCGACGAGCGTCGCGTCGCCGCGCTCGGCGACCTGACCGGGCACCTCGGGCCGGGCGGCGTGGTCGCGGCCGCGCTCGAGTGAGACCGCGGGTCGACGCGAGCTCGTCGGGTCGCCGTCGCGTCGCCGTCGGGTCGCCGTCGGGAGAGTCAGGCGTACGCGCGCGCCAGCAGGTCGAGCGCGGCGCGCGGCAGGTCCGCGGTGTCGTCGACGAGCGCGTCGGCGTCGGCGAGCTCGCCGGGCTCGGCGTAGCCCCACGTGACCCCGAGGCACGGCAGGCCGTGCGCGTGCGCGCCCACGACGTCGTGGCTGCGGTCGCCGACCATGACCGCGGGCCCGTGGCCGGGCACGCTCGCGAGCGCGTCCGCGATGACGAGCGCCTTCGAGCTCGGCACCTCGTCGGGCGGGGCGCCGAACACGCCGTCCACGAGCGCGTCGACCCCCAGGTACGCGCACACCGGGTCGGCCCGGACCTGCGGCTTGGACGTGGCGACCAGCAGCGTGCAGCCCGCGGCGCGCAGCGCCCGCAACGCGTCCAGCACCCCGGGGTACGCGCGCGTCAGGCGCAGCGCGCCCGCGTCGTAGTGCGCGCGGTACGCGGTCAGCGCGTGCGGCACGAGCTCGTCGGGCACGCCGTGCGCGCGCAGGCTGTCCGGCAGCGGCGGGCCGACGAACGAGAGCAGCTCGGCGGGCGTGGGGACGGGCAGCCCGAGCGCGCGGTAGGCCACCGCGACGCTCGCGGTGATGCCGGGTGCGGACTCGCTGAGGGTGCCGTCGAGGTCGAGCAGCACGACGGGCGGGGCGCCGAGGTCGGTGGTCACAGTCGAGCACTATGCCAAGGACTGTCCGCGGGGCGTGGTCGGGGCCCTGGGCTACCCTGGTCGCACAGGCACCGATCCGGCCATCACCGGGGAGCCTCCGGAAGAACGGGTCGCCCGCACGGGCGGTCTCACTAGAACCGGACGGGTAGGCCCGTCACAGCCGTCACGAGTGGTCGACACGCCGTCGTCCGCCCGGTGCGACGCACCGGTCCGGGCACGACGAGCCGGCAAGCGGGGTGGTACCGCGGTGGTCCCGGGCGGTCCGGGGCGATCGTCCCCGTGGCCGAGCGACGCACGCACCAGCACGTGCCGACCACAGGAGACACCCCGGTGACCGATCGTCACTACCCGTTGCACCGCGACGAGCCCGTCGCGCCCTCTCCCGACCTGCCCGCGCTCGAGCGTGAGGTGCTCGCGCACTGGGAGGCCGACGGCACGTTCCAGGCGTCGATCGACCGGAGGGACGCGGGTGAGAACGGCAGCAACGAGTACGTCTTCTACGACGGCCCGCCGTTCGCCAACGGCCTGCCCCACTACGGGCACCTGCTGACGGGTTACGCCAAGGACGTCGTCCCGCGCTACCAGACGATGAAGGGCCGCCGCGTCGAGCGTCGGTTCGGCTGGGACACGCACGGTCTGCCCGCGGAGCTCGAGGCGCAGCGCCTGCTGGGCATCAAGGACAAGGCCCAGATCGAGGAGATGGGCATCGCGGCGTTCAACGCGGCGTGCCGCGACTCGGTGCTGAAGTACACCCAGGAGTGGCGCGAGTACGTGACGCGCCAGGCGCGCTGGGTCGACTTCGACAACGACTACAAGACGCTCGACGTCTCGTTCATGGAGTCCGTCATCTGGGGCTTCAAGCAGCTGTACGACAAGGGGCTGGCGTACGAGGGCTACCGCGTCCTGCCGTACTGCTGGGTCGACGAGACGCCGCTGTCGAACCACGAGCTGCGCATGGACGACGACGTGTACGCGAGCCGCCAGGACCCGGCGCTCACCGTCGGCGTGCGGCTCGAGTCCGGCGAGCTCGCGCTCGTCTGGACGACGACGCCGTGGACGCTGCCGAGCAACCTGGCGATCGCGGTCGGCCCCGACGTCGAGTACGTGACGGTCGAGCCCGCGCCCGACTCGCCGTTCGGCCAGGCGCACCCCGGCGAGCGCGTGCTGCTCGCGGCGCCGCGCCTCGCCGCGTACGCGCGCGAGCTCGGCGAGGCCACCGTCGTCGCGACCACGCTCGGCCGTGACCTCGCGGGCCGGCGCTACACGCCGCCGTTCGACTACTTCGTCGGGCACGAGAACGCGCACCAGGTGCTGGTCGCGGACTTCGTGACGACCGAGGACGGCTCGGGCCTGGTCCACCTCGCGCCCGCGTTCGGCGAGGACGACATGACGGCGTGCGACGCGGCGGGCATCGCCGCGGTCGTGCCGGTCGACGACGGGGGCCGGTTCACCGCGCTCGTCGGCGACTACGCCGGGCAGCAGGTGTTCGACGCGAACAAGCCGATCATCGCGGACCTCAAGGCGGGCACGGGCCCGCTCGAGCGCGTCGCGGCGGAGCGGCGCGCGCTCGTCGTGCGGCACGAGACGTACGAGCACTCCTACCCGCACTGCTGGCGCTGCCGGAACCCGCTGATCTACAAGGCGGTCTCGTCGTGGTTCGTGCGCGTCACGGACTTCCGCGACCGCATGGTCGAGCTCAACCAGGAGATCACCTGGGTCCCGGAGCACATCAAGGACGGCCAGTTCGGCAAGTGGCTGTCGGGTGCGCGCGACTGGTCCATCAGCCGCAACCGCTACTGGGGCACGCCGATCCCGGTGTGGGTCTCGGACGACCCGACGTACCCGCGTGTCGACGCGTACGGCTCGCTCGCCGAGCTCGAGCGCGACTTCGGGCGCGTCCCGACGAACGAGGCCGGTGAGCCGGACCTGCACCGCCCGTTCATCGACGAGCTCACGCGCCCGAACCCGGACGACCCGACGGGCGCCTCGACGATGCGCCGCATCCCGGACGTGCTCGACGTCTGGTTCGACTCGGGCTCGATGCCGTTCGCCCAGGTGCACTACCCGTTCGAGAACCGCGAGTGGTTCGAGCACCACTACCCGGGCGACTTCATCGTCGAGTACATCGGGCAGACGCGCGGCTGGTTCTACACGCTGCACGTGCTGGCCACGGCGATCTTCGACCGCCCGTCGTTCCGCAACGTCATGTGCCACGGGATCGTGCTGGGCGACGACGGCCGCAAGGCGTCCAAGTCGCTGCGCAACTTCCCGGACCCGGTCGAGATGTGGGACGTGTACGGCTCCGACGCGGTGCGCTGGTCGCTCATGTCGAGCCCGATCCTGCGCGGCGGGAACCTCATCGTCGCGGAGGAGGGCATCCGTGACGGCGTCCGCCAGGTGCTGCTCCCGCTGTGGAGCACGTACTACTTCTTCACGCTGTACGCGGGTGCCGCGAACGGCGGGGCGGGCCTGACGGCGCGCCTCGTCGACGAGCAGAGCGCGGGAGCGCTGCGCACGGCCGACCGTGACCTGCTGGCGCGCACGCGCGAGCTCGTCGTGGCGGTGACCGAGCGGCTCGACGAGTACGACGTGTCGGGGGCGTGCGAGGCGGTGCGCCAGCACCTCGACGTGCTGACGAACTGGTACGTGCGCACGCAGCGGCAGCGGTTCTGGGACGAGGACGCCGCGGCGTTCGACACGCTGTACACCGCGCTCGAGACGCTCACGCGCGTCATGGCCCCGCTCGCGCCGCTCGTCACGGAGGAGATCTGGCGCGGCCTGACCGGCGGGCGCAGCGTGCACCTGACGGACTGGCCGACCCCGCAGGAGATCGTGACGAGGCCCGGTCAGGGTGCGTCGAGCCTCGCGGACCACGCGGCCCCCACGGGCGCGGAGTTCACCGACGCCGAGCTCGTCGCCGCGATGGACCGCGTGCGCGAGATCGTCTCGACGACGCTCGGCCTGCGCAAGGCGAGCGGGCTGCGTGTGCGCCAGCCGCTGCGCGAGCTGCGCGTCGCGATCCCGTACCCGCGGCTCGCGCTGCCGTTCGCGGACCTCATCGCGTCCGAGGTCAACGTCAGGAACGTCGTCGTGCACTCCGTCGACGACGCGGCGGCCTCGGAGTACGGGGTGTGGACGCGGCTCGACGTGAACGCGCGTGCGGCCGGCCCGCGCCTCGGCAGGGCCGTGCAGGGCGTGATCCGTGCGGCCAAGGCGGGCGACTGGGAGCAGACGGCGGACGGCGTCGTCGTGCGCACGCCGGACGGCGACGTGCCGCTGCTCGAGACCGAGTACAAGCTCGTCGCGGCGGTGCGGGACGAGGAGGGCGACGAGGTCGCGGCCGCCGTGCTGCCCGAGCGCGGGTTCGTCGTGCTCGACATCGCGCTCGACGACGAGCTGCGCGCCGAGGGCTACGCGCGCGACGTGGTGCGTGCCGTGCAGGACGCGCGCAAGGCCGCCGGCCTGCACGTCGCGGACCGGATCGCGCTCGCGCTCACGGTCCCGGCCGAGCACGTCGCGGACGTCGAGGCGCACCGCGGCTTCGTGGCCGACGAGACGCTCGCGGTCCAGCTCACGGTGACGGCGGGCGCGGCGCTCGACGTCGCGGTCCGCAAGCACGAGGCCTGACCAGGACGGCGGCGCGGGAGCCCACCGTGGCCCCGCGCCGTCGTCCTGCGCCCGGGCTCAGCTGATCGTCGAGCCCGAGCGGACGAACTGCTTGCCCAGGTAGAAGATGCTGCGGTACTTGTACGTCCAGAACCGGGCACCCGTGTTCTTGGTGACCGTCGAGTCGGTGATCGTCAGCGTGCCCGTGCGGTCGTTGCTCACGTAGAACACGCCGGGTCCGCCCTCGGGCGCCACGTTGCCCTGGATGGTCGAGCGCTCGATCGTCACCGACTGGCGCGTGCCGTCGAAGTAGATCGCGCCGCCGTTGCCGCCCTGCCCGCTCGACGCGCCCGTCCCGGTCGCGGTGTTGCCCGTGAACGTCGAGTCGCGCACCA
Source organism: Cellulomonas palmilytica (assembly GCF_021590045.1). Lineage (NCBI taxonomy): Bacteria > Bacillati > Actinomycetota > Actinomycetes > Micrococcales > Cellulomonadaceae > Cellulomonas > Cellulomonas palmilytica. Next base: position 2,092,213 of record NZ_CP062221.1, read on the forward strand.
GCAGAGGTGCCTGCAGCGACGACACCGCGCCGCCGTTCGCGCACGCGTTGTCCTCGAACGTCGACTCCAGGACCCGCGCCGACTCCTTCTGGCCGACGACGCGGATCGCGCCGCCGCCCGCGTCGGAGTGCTTCTGCATGCAGTGGTTGTCGCGGAACGTGGCCCGCTGCACCGTGAGCCGCCCGCCGCGCATCGCGATCGCGCCGCCGCCGCCCCCGCCGCCGACGGACGCCTTGCCCGACGGCGTGCTGCTCGCGTCGCCGCGCGTGAACGTGATGTCCTTGACCAGCACGTACGGCGTGGTCTGGGTGTCGCAGTGCGCGTCGAGCCAGCCGAACGACTTCTCGCACGTGTTGGCGTACAGGATCCCGCGCGCGCCCTTGCCCGAGAGCGTGACCTTGCCGCCGCCGTCGAGCACGAGCTGCTGCACGACCTTCGCCTTCGGGTCCTGCCACGGGTGCTTGCACGTGGTGGTGTTGCACACGAACAGCGTGCGGTCGAGCGCGATCGTCACCTTCTTCGGTCCGCAGTCGAAGCGCACGGTGCCGCCGGACTTCACGGCGTACGCGAGCGCGGCGGGCGTGCAGGACGCGGGCGTGCCGGTGCCGACGACCTTGACGACGGCGGCCGTGCCGGGGGTGGCGGCCGACGCGGTCGCGGCGAGCGCAGCGGGCGCGGCGAGCGCAGCGGTCGCGGCGAGCGCAGCGGTCGCGACGAGCACGGCGGAGCCGACGAGCGCGGCCGCGCGGGTGCGGCGGGCACGGCGCCCGCGGCGGGACGACGAGCGGGGGGCGGTCATCATGCGCCGACGGTAGCCGCAGCGCCACGCACCCGGGAACGGCCGGACGGACGACCGCGGCCCTCGCGCGCACCGCACGGCAGAATGGCCGCATGACCCCTCGCGCCGCCCTCGTCGTCCCCTGTGCCCTCGAGGTCGCCCGGTGAGCCCCGCCGACCGCGCACGGCGCGAGGCCGACCGTCGCGCCGCCGAGCGCGCCCGGGCCGCGCGCGAGGAGGCCGACGCGGTCTACCGCGAGATCCTGCGCCGCACGCCCGAGCACGAGCTCGACCCGTCGTTCCGCCGCGTGCAGGAGGTGTGCGAGCTCCTCGGCGACCCGCAGCGCGCCTACCGCGTCGTCCACCTGACCGGGACCAACGGCAAGACGTCGACGAGCCGCATGGTCGAGCGGCTCCTGCGCGAGCACGGCCTGCGCACCGGGCGGTTCACGAGCCCGCACCTCACGCGCGTCAACGAGCGCATCGCGGTCGACGGCGAGCCGATCGACGACGAGACGTTCGTCGCGACGTACCGCGACGTCCTGCCGTACGTCGAGATGGTCGACGCGCGCTCCGCCGAGCGCGGCGAGCCGCAGCTGTCGTTCTTCGAGGTGTTCGTCGTCATGGCGTTCGCGGCGTTCGCGGACGCGCCGGTGGACGTCGCGGTCGTCGAGGTGGGCATGGGCGGCTCGTGGGACGCGACGAACGTCGCGGACGGCGAGGTCGCGGTCATCACGCCCGTCGGTATGGACCACGACCGGTGGCTCGGGGACACGCTCGTCGAGATCGCCGAGGTCAAGGCGGGGATCGTCAAGGACGGCGCGACCCTCGTGCTCGCGGAGCAGGACGAGGAGGTCGAGGGCGTGGTCCTCGCCGTCGCGGCAGAGCGCGGGGCGCGCGTCGTGCGCGAGGGCGTCGACATCGCGGTGGTCGAGCGTCAGGTCGCCGTGGGCGGGCAGATGCTCACGCTGCGGGGCCTGGGCGGCGTGTACGCGGACGTGTTCCTCCCGCTGCACGGCGAGTTCCAGGCCCACAACGCGCTGCTCGCGCTCGTCGCGACCGAGGCGCTGCTGACCGGCGGGGGAGCGCTCGACGGCGACGTGGTCGGCGCCGCGTTCGCGGACGTCACCTCGCCCGGGCGGCTCGAGGTGGTGCGGTCGAGCCCGACCGTGCTGGTCGACGGCGCGCACAACCCGGCGGGTGCCACGGCCCTGGTCTCCTCGCTCGACGAGGCGTTCGCGTTCCAGCGCGTCGTCGGCGTGGTCGGCGTCATGGCGGACAAGGACCCCGAGGGCATCCTGTCGGTGCTCGAGCCGGAGCTCGCCGAGGTGGTCGTCACGCAGGCGTCCACGTCGCGCGCGCTGCCCGCCGACGAGCTCGCGCAGGTCGCCGTCGACGTGTTCGGCGAGGACCGCGTGCACGTGGTCGAGCGGCTCGACGACGCGGTGGCGCTCGCGGTCGAGCGCGCCGAGTCCGAGGTCGAGCGCGGCGCCGCCGTGCTCGTGACGGGGTCGATCCTGCTCGTCGCGGAGGCGCGCATCCTGCTCGGCCGTCCCTGACCGCTGCGACCCCGGGAACGGGGTCGCCGGTCACCCGTCGGTGCGGCCCGTGCACAAACGTGCAACGCTCGTGCACGCCCGCCACTTGCCGCGCCGCAGGCCCGACGCGAAGGTGAGGGACGAGCGGGGGCGTTGGTCGACCCGGGCCCGGGACGGGACCGGACGAGGGCCCAGAGACAGGAGAGCGGGAGTGAAGAAGCTCATCAACGACCCGGCACAGGTGGTCAGCGAGACGCTCGACGGGTTCGGTGCGGCGCACGCGGACGTGGTCGCCGTCCACCACGACCCGGACTACGTCACGCGGGCCGGCGGTGCCGTGAGCGGCAAGGTCGGGCTCGTCAGCGGCGGCGGCAGCGGGCACGAGCCGCTGCACGCGGGCTTCGTCGGCGCGGGGATGCTCGACGCGGCCGTGCCGGGCGCGGTGTTCACGAGCCCGACGCCCGACCAGATCCTGCCGGCGCTGCAGGCCGCCGACGCGGGCGCGGGCGTGCTCGCGATCGTCAAGAACTACACGGGCGACGTGCTCAACTTCGAGACCGCCGTCGAGCTCGCCGAGGCCGAGGACGTCGCGGTGCGCACGGTCGTCGTCGACGACGACGTCGCGGTGCAGGACTCGCTGTACACGGCCGGGCGGCGCGGGGTCGCGGGCACGGTCGCGGTCGAGAAGATCGCGGGCGCGGCCGCGGAGCGCGGCGACGACCTCGACGCGGTCGAGGCCGTGGCGCGCAAGGTCGTCGCGAACGTCCGCTCCATGGGCGTGGCGCTCACGGCGTGCACCGTCCCGCACGCGGGCAAGCCGTCGTTCGACCTGCCCGAGGACGAGATCGAGATCGGCATCGGCATCCACGGCGAGCCCGGCCGCCGGCGCATCCCGCTCGCGAGCGCCGACGAGATCACCGAGCTGCTGCTCACCCCGGTCGTCGACGACCTCGGGCTCGCCTCCGGCGAGGACGTCCTGCTGTTCGTCAACGGGATGGGCGGCACGCCCGCGTCCGAGCTGTACATCGTCTACCGCAAGGCGCGCGCGCTGCTCGAGGAGCGGGGCGTGAACGTCACGCGCTCGCTCGTCGGGAACTACGTGACGTCGCTGGAGATGCAGGGTGCGTCGGTCACGGTGCTGCGGCTCGACGGCGAGCTCACCACCCTGTGGGACGCCCCCGTGCACACCACGGCCCTGCGCTGGTGACCCGGTCGGCAGTGCGAGGATGACCGGGGCAACCCCTGGCAGGGACCGACTTCGAGGAGGTGGCATGGCGCTGGACGTGGCGTGGGCCGTGGACTGGGTGCGCGAGAGCGCCCGGACGGTCGTCGAGCACCGTGACGAGCTGGTCGAGCTCGACCGGCAGATCGGCGACGGCGACCACGGCGAGAACCTCAAGCGCGGGTTCACCGCCGTCGTGGGCAAGCTCGACGCGCTCGCGGAGCCGCCCGCCGCGGTCGGTGACGTGCTGAAGCTCGTCGCGACCACCCTCATGTCGACCGTCGGTGGCGCCGCGGGCCCCTTGTACGGGACCGCGTACCTGCGCGCCGCGAAGGCCACCGCCGTCCCCGCGCTCGACCCCGCGGGTGTCGTCGCGCTCGTCGAGGCCGCGCTCGACGGCGTCGTGGCGCGCGGCAAGGCCACGACGGGCGAGAAGACGATGGTCGACGCCTGGTCGCCCGCGGCCGAGGCCGCCGCGGCGTCCGCCGCCGCGGGCGGTGACCCGGTCGCGGTGCTGACCGCGGCGGCGCACGCGGCGGCCGAGGGTGCGGACTCGACCGTGCCGCTCGTCGCGACCAAGGGCCGCGCGAGCTACCTCGGCGAGCGCTCGGCCGGCCACCTGGACCCCGGCGCCCGCTCGACGCAGCTGCTGCTCGAGGCGGCGGTCGTGGCCGCCGGGCGGGCGTCGTGACGACGGTGCCCGACGAGCGCGCCGCCGACGGGCCCGACGAGGAGCCGCGCACGCTCGCCGCGGTCGCGCTCGTGCTCGTCTCGCACTCGGAGGCGCTCGCGGCGGGGGCCGCCGAGCTCGCGGGCCAGATGGCCCCGGGCGTGCTGATCGTGCCCGCCGGCGGGCTCGAGGGCGGCGGCCTGGGCACGGACTACGGCCGCGTCGAGGCTGCGCTCGCGCGCGCGGCCGAGGGCGGACGGTCGGTGGCCGTGCTCGCGGACCTCGGCTCCGCGGGGCTGACCACCGAGTCCGTGCTGGAGCTCGCCGAGCCGGACCTCGCGGCGCGCGTGCGCGTCGCGGACGGACCGTTCGTCGAGGGTGCCGTCGCCGCCGCGGTGACGGCGCACGGCGGCGCCGACCTGACGGGCGTGCTCGCGTCCGTCGCCCATGCGGGGTCGATCTTCGGTTCCGCTCCCACCTCGGACAGCTCAGGAGGATCCGTGCCCGGTCAGACCGTCGACACGACGGACGAGGTCGACGCGGGCGGAGTGGTGCGTGCGACGCGCACGCTGCTCAACCCGCTCGGCCTGCACGCGCGGCCCGCGGCGGTCGTCGCCCGGATGCTCGCAGGCTTCGACGCGACGGTCTCGGTCAACGGCGTGAACGCCGCGAGCGTGCTCGAGCTCATGAAGCTGGGCGCGACGCAGGGCGCGGAGCTGCACGTCGAGGCGAGCGGGCCGCAGGCGCAGGCCGCGGTCATGGCGCTCACGGACGCGATCGACGCGGGGTTCGGCGAGATCTGATCGCGGGCGTGACGCACGTCGCAGGAAATGCATCGACTGCAAAGTTGCAGTCGATGTAATCTCGCCGGGTGATCGACGCCCGTCCCGCTGCGCCCACGCAGCCCGCGCAGCCTGCGCAGCCCGGGGCCCCGCCCGAGCACCACGGGCGGCCCACGCTGGCGGAGCTCGCGCGTGCGCTCGAGCCCACGGGCGACGTCGGGCTGCGCGAGCGCAAGAAGCGCGCGCGACGCGAGGCCCTCATCGACGCCACGCACCGGCTCGTCGCGCGCGACGGGCTCGACGCCGTCACGGTCGAGGCCATCTGCGAGGCCGCGGGCGTGTCCACCCGCACGTTCTTCAACTACTTCGAGTCGAAGGACGACGCCGTGCTCGGGCACGCGCCGTGGGTCCTGTCGACACCCGCGACCGGCACGTTCGTCGACGGCGGACCCACGGGCGACCTGCTGACCGACCTGCAGGAGCTGCTCGCCGACGCGATGCGACACCCGCCCATGGGGCAGGAGCGCTTCCTGCGCACCCTCGAGCTGGCGTCGCACGACCCGCGGCTGCTCGCGCGGCACATCGCGTGGGTCGAGGCGCACCGCACCCAGATGGCCGAGCTCGTCACCGAGCGTCTCGCCACCGAGCGTCTCGCCACCGAGCGCCTCGCCACCGCCGACGACCGCGCGCCGGCCGTCGACCCGGACGTCGTCGCGTCGCTCGCGCTGTTCCTCGTGCACTCGACCGCGATGCGCTGGGAGGCGAGCCCGGGCACCGACCCGCGCACGCACCTCGCGGCGCTCGTCGACGGCCTGCGCGCGCTCGTCGTGTGACCCACCGACGCCTCTCGGCGTCCGACCCCCGCTCCCGGACCGTCCCTCGGCCCGGGCCGTACGACCCTGAACGAGGTACCCATGGCCGTGGCCACCACGCCCGAGCAGACGAGCGGCGCACCGCTCGTCGTGCTCACCCAGCGCCGAGTCTGGCTGATCTTCGGCGCGCTCCTCGCGAGCATGTTCCTGTCCTCGCTCGACCAGTCCATCGTCGGCACCGCGATGCCGACGATCGTCGGCGAGCTCGACGGCGTGGCCCACCAGGGCTGGGTCGTGACCGCGTACATCCTGGCGATCGCGATCGTCATGCCGCTCTACGGCAAGTTCGGCGACATCTGGGGCCGGCGCTGGCCGTTCCTCGTCGCGATCGGCCTGTTCACGCTCGCGTCGGCCGGCGCGGGCTTCGCGCAGTCGTTCGGCGAGCTCGTGTTCTGGCGCGGCGTGCAGGGCCTCGGCGGCGGCGGTCTGATGATCCTGTCGCAGGCGATCATCGCGGACATCGTCCCCGCCAAGGACCGCGGCAAGTACATGGGGCCGATGGGCGCGCTGTTCGGCATCGCGGCCGTGATCGGCCCGCTGCTCGGCGGCCTGTTCACGCAGCACGCCGACTGGCGCTGGTGCTTCTGGATCAACATCCCGATCGGCATCGCGGCCTTCGTCACCGCGTGGGTGACGCTGCAGCTGCCGTCGCACCGCTCGGAGCGGCCGGTCGACGTCGCGGGGATCTTCTTCCTGGTCGTCGCGACGTCGGGCCTGGTGCTCGCGAGCTCGTGGACCTCGTTCTCGGGCAACCGCGACTACGACTGGTCGGACCAGCGCCTCGTCGCGCTCGTCGCCGGCACGGTCCTCGCGATCGTCGCGTTCGTCGTCGTCGAGCTGCGGTTCGCGCGGGACCCGATCCTGCCGCTGCGGCTGTTCCGCAACCCGACGTTCACGATCGCCACGCTCATCGGCTTCATCCTGGGTGCGGGCATGTTCGCGGCGCTCGCGTTCCTGCCGACGTTCCTGCAGATGTCCACGGGCGTGGGGGTCACGGAGTCCGGGTTCCTGCTGCTGCCGATGATGGCGGGCGTCATGCTCACCGCGATCGGCTCGGGCGTCGCGATCACGAAGACCGGCCGCTACAAGATCTACCCGGTCGTCGGCCTGCTCGTGACCGCGCTCGGCCTGATGTGGCTCACGCGCATCACGGGAGACATGTCGCTCGTGCTGTTCGGCGCGATGATCTTCGTCCTCGGCGCCGGCATGGGCCTGGTGATGCAGACGATCGTGCTCGCGGTGCAGAACGCGGTCGACCCGCACGAGCTCGGCACCGCGACGAGCGCGAACAACTTCTTCCGCGAGATCGGCGCGGCCGTCGGGACGGCGATCTTCTCGACGATCTTCACCACCGCGCTGTTCGCGAAGCTGACCGACGTGTTCGCCGGTGCCCCGGAGGGCGGCGCCGGCGCCTCCGACATCACACCGGAGGCCGTCGCAGCGCTGCCCGAGCCCTACAAGTCCGGCGTGATCGACGCGTTCGCGAGCACGCTCGCCCCGTCGTTCTGGTACTTCGTGCCGCTCGTGCTCATCGGGCTCGTGCTCGCGCTGTTCCTCAAGGAGGTCACGCTCTCCGACGTGGCCGGCATGGTCGCGCGCGGCGAGGCCGTGGCCGCCGACGGGTCGGGCGCACCGTCCGCGACGGTCGTCGACGAGCTCACCGAGCACGTCGAGACCGTGGCCGAGGGCACGGCCGAGGGCACGGCCGAGGGCACGGCCGAGGGCACGGCCGAGGGCACGGCCGAGGACTCGGTCCGGGGCACGGTCGACGACGAGCGCGCGGGTAGCCTGGGCCGGTGACGTCCCCTGCGCCGGCCGTGCGCCGCAAGCGACCCGCGAAGCCGCAGTTCACCCAGACGATCCTCGTGCTGGAGGCGTGCTGCGTGCTGTTCGCGACCCTCGTGGCGTACGGCCTGCGCGTGGCCCCGACGCCCGTCGTGTGGGCCGTCGGGGGCGGGCTCGCCCTCCTGCTGGTGGTCGCGTCCGGCCTGGTCACGCGCCGCGGCGGGTACCTCGTCGGCTGGGTGCTGCAGGGCTGGCTCGTCGCGGCGGCGATCGTCCTGCCGGCGGTCGCGCGTGACATCGCGGTGCTCGTCGCGCTCGTGTTCGTCGGGCTGTGGGTCGCGGCGCTGCGGATCGGCGGGCGCATCGACCGGGAGCGCGCCGAGTACGACGCCGCGCACCCGTTCGAGCCGGGCGGCACCGCCACGGCCTGACCCCGTGCGCCCGACGACGGACCCGGACGAGACGTGACGAAGGTGACGTCCGACGAGCGTGGACGACCGGGCCGTCGGGCGGCCGCCCGACACTAGGGTGGGCGCCATGACCGTCTCGCAGCGCACCCTCGTCCTCGTCAAGCCCGACGGCGTCGCGCGCGGCCACGTGGGGGAGGTCCTGCGTCGCATCGAGGCGAAGGGCTACACGCTCGTCGCGCTCGAGCTGCGCCGGGCGACGCCCGAGCTGCTCGCGGAGCACTACGCCGAGCACGCGGGCAAGCCGTTCCTCCAGCCGCTCGTCGACTTCATGCTCTCGGGACCGGTCGTCGCGGCCGTGGTCGAGGGCCAGCGGGTCGTCGAGGGCTTCCGCTCGCTCGCCGGTGCGACCGACCCGACGACGGCGGCGCCCGGCACCATCCGCGGCGACCTCGCGCGCGACTGGGGCAAGAAGGTCATCGAGAACATCGTGCACGGCTCGGACTCCCCGGAGTCGGCCGAGCGGGAGATCGGGCTCTGGTTCCCGAACCTGTGACATCCCGGACGGGCCGGACGGGGGCGCGCGCCCCGGTCCGGCCCGTTCGCCGTCCACGTCCCCGGCTCGGGACCGCGCGCCACCTACACTCGCGGACGTGCACCTCAAGACGTTGACCCTGCGCGGGTTCAAGTCGTTCGCCTCGGCGACGACGTTGAGCTTCGAGCCGGGCGTCACGTGCGTCGTCGGGCCGAACGGGTCCGGCAAGTCGAACGTCGTCGACGCGCTCGCATGGGTCATGGGGGAGCAGGGCGCGAAGTCGCTGCGCGGCGGCAAGATGGAGGACGTCATCTTCGCGGGCACCGCGGGGCGTCCTCCGCTGGGCCGCGCCGAGGTGTCGCTGACGATCGACAACACCGACGGCGCGCTGCCGATCGAGTACACCGAGGTCACGATCAGCCGGACGCTGTTCCGCAACGGCGGCTCGGAGTACGCGATCAACGGGCAGGGCTGCCGCCTGCTCGACATCCAGGACCTGCTCTCGGACTCCGGCCTGGGCCGCGAGATGCACGTGATCGTCGGGCAGGGCCAGCTCGACGCGGTGCTGCGCGCGACGCCCGAGGAGCGGCGCGGGTTCATCGAGGAGGCCGCGGGCGTCCTCAAGCACCGCAAGCGCAAGGAGAAGGCGCTGCGCAAGCTCGACGCGATGCAGGCCAACCTCACGCGCCTGGGAGACCTGACCGCCGAGATCCGCCGCCAGCTCGGACCGCTCGGCCGGCAGGCGGAGGTCGCCCGCAAGGCCGCGGTGGTGCAGGCGGACCTGCGCGACGCCCGCGCCCGCCTGCTCGCGGACGACCTCGCGCAGCTCACCGCGCAGCTCGAGCAGGAGATCGCCGACGAGACCGCGGTCGCGCGCCAGCGCGAGCAGGTGGAGGCCGCGCTCACGCAGACGCGCGCCCGCCTCGCGACGCTCGAGCGCGAGGCGGCCGAGGCCGCACCGGCCCTCTCGGAGGTCAGCGAGGTCTGGTACCGGCTGTCGTCGCTGCGCGAGCGCCTGCGCGGCACCGCGTCGCTCGCGGCGGACCGCGTGCGGCTGCTCGGTTCGGCGGCGCCCGAGCGCACGGACGGTCGGGACCCCGACGACCTCGCGGCGCAGGCCGAGCGCGTGCGTCAGGCCGAGGCGGAGCTCGCCGCGGAGGTGGACCTCGCGCGCGGCGCGCTCGAGGCGGCGGTCGCCGCGCGCCAGGAGGTCGAGCAGCAGGCGGCCGACGCCGAGAAGGAGCTCGCGACCGCGCTGCGCGGTGCCGCGGACCGCCGCGAGGGCGTGGCGCGGCTCGCGGGCCAGGTCGCGGCGCGGCGCAGCCGCGTCGAGGCGACGCAGGCCGAGCTCGGCCGCCTGCGCGAGTCGCTCGTCGCGGCCGAGCGCCGCGGCGCCGAGGCGACCGCGCAGTTCGCGGCGCTCGAGTCGCAGGTCGCGGGTGCGGAGGAGGGCGAGGAGGGCCTCGACGCCGCGCACGAGTCGGCGGCCGAGGCGCTCGAGGCCGCCACCACGCGCCTCGCGGAGCTCACCGAGGACCTGGCCGCGGCCGAGCGCGAGCGCGCCAACCAGGAGTCGCGCGCCGAGACGCTCGAGCTCAGCCTCACGCGCAAGGACGGCGCGGGAGCGCTGCTCGCGGCGGACTCGCTGCCCGGGACCATCGGCTCGGTCGCGGCGCTGCTCGCGGTCGACGAGGCGGACGAGGAGGCGGTGGTCGCCGCGCTCGGCGCGACGGCCGACGCGGTCGCGGTCGAGTCGCTCGAGGCGGCGGTCGACGCGATCCGCTGGCTGCGCACGGAGGACGCAGGTCGCGCGAGCCTGCTCGTCGGCGGCGGGACGTCCGCGGCGCACTCCCTCCCGACGGACCTCCCGACGGACCTGCCCGCAGGTGCCGTGCGCGCGGTCGACCTGGTCCGAGCGCCCGAGAACGTGCGCGGCACGGTGCACGCGCTGCTCGCGGACGTCGTCGTGGTCGACGACCTCGCGGGGGCGCGCGCGGTGCTCGCGCAGGCGCCCGACCTCGTCGTCGCGACGCGCGCCGGCGACGTCCTGTCGGCGACGCGCGCGTCGGGCGGCTCGGCGAGCGCGCCGAGCGCGCTGCACCTGCAGGCCGCGCTCGACCAGGCTCGCCAGGCGGCGCAGGCCGCGACGGCCGACGCCGAGCGCCTGCGGTTCGAGGTCACGCGGGCCACGCAGGACAAGGCCGAGGCCCGCACGCGGTACGACGAGACGCTCGAGCGGCTCAACGAGTCCGACGCGCAGCTCGCGGCGGTCGCCGAGCAGCTCGGCAACCTGGGCTCGACGGCGCGCGCCGCGAAGGCCGAGGCGGAGCGTGTGCAGGCGTCGCTCGACGCGGCGTCCCGCACGCTCGAGGAGGACACGGCGCAGCTCGCCGAGCTCACGGCGCGGCTGGCCGCCGCCGAGGTCGAGCCGGTCGAGAGCGAGGCGCAGATCACGCAGGGCACGGCCCGCCGGGACACGCTGCTGGAGGCCGCCACGAGTGCGCGCCAGCGCGAGACGGAGGCCCGGCTGACGCTGCGCACGGCCGAGGAGCGGGCCCGCGCGCTGGCGGGGCGTGCCGAGTCGCTCGAGCGTGCGGCCCGCACCGAGCGTGTGGCCCGGGAGCGCGCCGCCGAGCGCGAGCGCGAGCGGGCACGCCAGGCCGCCGTCGCGGAGGCGGTGCGCGAGGGCGCCACGCGAGCCCTGGCGCTGCTGGAGGGCTCGCTGCGGCGGGCGTCCGACGAGCGCGAGTCCGCCGAGGCTGCCCGCGCGCGGCGCGACGAGGCGATCTCGGCGGCGCGCGTGACCGTCGAGCAGCAGGCCGCGGAGCTGGGGCGGCTGACCGACGTCGCGCACCGCGACGAGGTCGCGCGCACCCAGCAGCGGCTGCGCATCGAGCAGCTCGAGACGCGCGCGGTCGAGGAGCTCGGGCTCGACCCGGCGGTGCTGCTGGACGAGTTCGGTCCGCACCGTGACGTGCCCGTCGTCGTCGCTCCCGGCACCGAGCCGGACCCCGACGCCCCGACGCACGTGCCGTACGTGCGCGAGCAGCAGGAGAAGCGGCTGCGCGCCGCCGAGCGCGCTCTCTCGCTCCTGGGCCGGGTCAACCCGCTCGCGCTCGAGGAGTTCGCCGCGCTCGAGGAGCGGCACAAGTTCCTCGCCGACCAGCTCGCGGACCTCAAGAAGTCCCGCGCCGACCTGCTCGAGATCGTCAAGGAGATCGACGAGCGCGTCGAGCAGGTGTTCGCGGAGGCCTACCGGGACACCGCGGCGGCGTTCGACGACGTGTTCCCGCGCCTGTTCCCGGGCGGCGAGGGCCGGCTCGTCCTGACCGACCCGGGCGACATGCTCACCACGGGCATCGAGGTCGAGGCACGTCCCGCGGGCAAGAAGGTCAAGCGGCTGTCGCTGCTGTCGGGCGGTGAGCGTTCGCTGACCGCGGTCGCGCTGCTCGTCGCGATCTTCAAGGCCCGGCCCAGCCCGTTCTACGTCATGGACGAGGTCGAGGCCGCGCTCGACGACGCGAACCTCGGGCGGCTCCTGGAGATCTTCCGCGAGCTGCAGGAGGACTCGCAGCTCATCGTCGTGACGCACCAGAAGCGCACCATGGAGATCGCCGACGCGCTGTACGGCGTGACCATGCGCGGGGACGGCGTGACGACCGTCGTGAGCCAGCGGATGAGGGACTCCGCCTGACGCGCACGCGGGCGTGAAGATCGTGTGTGGGAACGCGAGCGAAGTCCTCCCACGGAGGGCGTTCCCGCGAGCACCGGGCGACACTTGTCCCGTGCTTCCCGTCATCATCGGAATCCTCGTCGCCCTCGTCGTGGCGGGTGTCGTGCTGCTCGTCGCCAGCGCGTCCGACGCTGACGACCGTCGCGACGACGAGTCGCCCCTGCAGGCGTTCCGCCGCGGCTGGAGGGCGCGCAAGAACCCCGCCCCGGACCAGGTCGACGCCGCGATCGCCGCCGAGGCCGAGCCCGTCGACCTGTCGCTCGCCGACTTCCTGCGCGCGACCGCCGAGCAGGGCGAGGGCTACCTGCACGTCGACGACCTGCAGGCCGGTCTGCACCGCGCCCGTGAGAAGGCCGCGCGCGCGAACCCGCTGCGCCGCCACGGCTGACCCCGCGCCGCCCCGGGAGCCGGGCGACGCGGGGCCGTGCGGGTCACCGGTGGGACGTCACCGGTAGACGACCGCCGACGCGGTGTACCCGCACGCGGCGCTCGGACCGGAGCCGACCTTCGACGGCTCGCCCGAGGTCACGCCCTTGTACTCCTCGCAGATCGCGACCTTGCGGGAGGAGTCGCCGACGATCGTGATCCCGGACAGCGTCGCCCGGTCGCCGAGGTTGGGGTTGATCCCGACGAGCGACTTCGCCGGCACCGTCACCGTGACGTCCTGCACGACGACCGTGCGCGCGTACTGCTTGGAGCAGTTGCCGCACGAGCGGTAGAGCTTGCCGATGTCCGACGCCTGGAAGTTCTTGATGACGAACGTCCCCGGGCCGTTGTGCTGGAACACCTTGTCGGACGCGGAGCGCGCGCCGCCGCCGTCGATCGTCATGACCTGCGAGGACGAGCTGCCCTTGAGGGTCGCGGCGTCCTCCTCGACGTCCTCCCACCACACGTTCTGCAGCGTGCAGGTGCCGGTGCAGTGGACGCCGTCGCCCGCCCCCGACCCGAGGATGACGTTCTTGAGCACGGCACCGTCGGAGAGCTGGAACATGGGCGGCTGCGACTCGTCCTGACCGCCGGACGAGATGCCGTAGTAGCGCACGAGCCTGCCGTCGAACGTGCCGCTGACCGCGATGGTGGAGGAGACCTTCTGCTGGCCGGTCGCGCTGGGCCAGGAGGTCGAGCCGCCCGTCCCGGACGTCGGCGACGATGTGGGCTTCGGCGACGACGAGGCCGACGCGGTGGCGGTCGGAGCGCTGCCGCTGCCCACCTTCACGAGCTGCCACTGCTGGTGGTACGACTTGCCGTCCGTGCCCTGCACGATCGCCGCGCCCTCGGCGGTCGAGGCGCCCGCGACCTGCACGACCTTGCCGGAGTGCTGGTTGACGAGGCGGACGTAGCCCGACTGGTCGACGAGCCGGAACCGCTGGTTCGCGCCGTCGAGGTCGGTGAACAGCCGGAACGTGGCGCCGTCGGCGGTGCTCCACTCCCACAGGTCGACGACCTTGCCGGACCTGCGGTTGAGCAGCTCGTACCGGTCGTCGCCCACCGCGACGAGCCTGAACTGCTGGCTCGTCGCGTCGGTCCGGGTGGCCTGGACGAGGGGTGAGCCGTCGCTCGTCGCCTGCCCCTGGACGTCGAGGACCTTGTCGCTCTTGCGGCTGACCAGCACGTACCAGGCGCTCGGGTCGACCGTGGCCGCGGTGGCACCCAGGGCGGACACGAGGCCGAGCGTGCCGGCGAGCGCCCCGACGACGACCGCGGCGAGGGTCAGGCGCGCGCGTCTGAGCGTGGGCGGCACCCGGTGAGCGGGTCCGGCGTTCTTGCGGGTCATGGCGTACCTCCGTCGTGGATGGCGCTTTCCCAGCGCGACCGAGAGTCGGCCGCATCGGTCTGTGAACGTACCCACCCGGTGCGACCGCGACCACGAGGCGAAACGAATCGCCCGGCCGGACCCGGTCCCGGATCCTGCGTCGCCGCCGCGCGCCGCCGCGGCGGTCCCGACGTGCGGCCCGGGTTCGCGTCCCCGCCCCGTGCCCCGTCAGACTGTGGGGGTGAACCCCGACGTCCTGACCACCCTCATCGCCGCCGGTGTGCCGATCGCGCTCGTCGCGGTCGTCGCGACCCTGTTCGTCTCGCGCCGCCGCTCGCGCGACGACGAGACCACGTCGCCGACCTCGTCGACGACCACGACGGTCGAGCGCGTCCCCTCGCAGGCCGCCGCGCCCGACGACGACGCGTCCGGCGTCACGGTCGACGTCCCGCCCACCGCGGGGCTCGGCACCGACGAGGTCCCGACGCCGGTCGAGGCGCCCGAGGCCGTCGACGTCGGAGCGCTCGAGGAGGCCGTCGCGGTCGAGGTCCCGGCGCCCGCCGCGGGGCGGCTCGCGCGACTGCGGGACCGGCTGTCGCGCTCGGGCTCGCCGCTGGGCACGCGCCTGCTCGCGGTGCTCTCCCGCGACCACCTGTCCGAGGACGACTGGGACGAGCTCGAGGAGACCCTCCTGCTCGCCGACGTCGGTGCTGGTCCCACGGGCGAGCTCATCGAGGCGCTGCGCACGCGCGTGCGCGTCGAGGGCCTCAAGGACCCCCTGCAGGTGCGGGCCCTGCTGCGCGCCCAGCTCCTGGAGCTCGTCGACCCCACGCTCGACCGCGAGCTGCACACCGCGCCGAGCGTCGCGGACGACGGCACGCGCACGCCCGCCGTCCTGCTCGTCGTCGGCGTCAACGGCACGGGCAAGACCACGACGATCGGCAAGCTCACGCGCCTGCTCGTCGCCGAGGACCGCTCCGTCGTGCTCGGCGCCGCGGACACGTTCCGCGCCGCCGCCGCCGACCAGCTCGAGACGTGGGGCTCGCGCGTCGGCGTGCCGACCGTGCGTTCCGAGCGCGAGGGCGCCGACCCCGCGTCGGTCGCGTTCGAGGCCGTCCGCACGGGCAAGCAGGCCGACGTGGACGTCGTCGTCGTCGACACCGCCGGCCGCCTGCAGAACAAGGCGGGCCTCATGGACGAGCTCGGCAAGATCACGCGCGTCATCACCAAGGAGGCGCCGCTCACCGAGGTCCTGCTCGTCCTCGACGCGACCACCGGTCAGAACGGCCTGCAGCAGGCGCGCGTGTTCGGCGAGGTCGCCGGCGTCACGGGCATCGTGCTGACCAAGCTCGACGGCACCGCCAAGGGCGGCATCGTCGTCGCGGTGCAGCGCGAGCTGGGCGTGCCCGTCAAGCTCGTCGGGCTCGGCGAGGGTCCCGACGACCTCGCGCCGTTCGACCCCGAGGCGTTCGTCGACGGCCTCCTGCAGTAGCCCGCGCCCGTCGAGCCCCCCGGGAACGCTTCGGTCATGCGGGACGAGCGACCCGCTGCGAAACCGAACGTTTACACGAGGGTGGCCCTTGTCACCTGCCGGTAACGCTCGCAGCGTCCTGGTGAAACGCCGCTCCCCGAATGTTGTCCGCGACCAGCCACCCCGGGCTGGCGAGGGGAGAAGCGACTCATGGAGCTGGACACCGGAGCGACAGCCTGGATGCTGACGTCAGCGTCCTTGGTGCTGCTCATGACGCCTGCGCTGGCGTTCTTCTACGGCGGCATGGTCCGCGGCAAGTCCGTCCTGAACATGATGATGATGTCGTTCGGCGCTATCGCCGTCACGGTCATCGTCTACGTGCTCTGGGGCTGGTCGATGTCGTACGGCAGCGACGTCGCCGGAATCTTCGGCAACCCGTTCGACCAGTTCGGTCTGGCCGGGACGCTGTGGGACGACTCGGGCGAGTTCATCATCGACGGCTTCGGCGTCCCGCAGGCCGTGGGTGTCGCCTTCCAGGTGACGTTCGCGATCATCACGGTCGCCCTGATCAGCGGCTCGCTCGCCGACCGCGTGAAGTACGGCACCTGGCTGGTCTTCGTGGCCGCCTGGGTCACGCTCGCCTACTTCCCGATGGCCCACATGGTCTGGGGCGGCGGCCTTCTCTCGGGTGCCGAGGGCTCGATCGCCGCGTCGATCTTCGGTGTGACGGACGAGGTCGCGAACACGACCCCGATCGACTTCGCCGGTGGCACGGTCGTCCACATCAACGCCGGTGTCGCGGGCCTCGTCCTCGCGCTGATCATCGGCAAGCGCAAGGGCTTCGGCAAGGAGCCGATGCGCCCGCACAACCTGCCGTTCGTCATGCTCGGTGCCGCGCTCCTGTGGTTCGGCTGGTTCGGCTTCAACGCGGGCTCGGCGTTCACCGCCGACGGCAACGCCGGTCTCGCCTGGATCAACACGACGGCCGCGACGGCCGCCGCGGTCATCGGCTGGCTCGTCACCGAGAAGATCCGTGACGGACACGCCACGTCGCTCGGTGCTGCTTCGGGCATCGTCGCCGGCCTCGTCGCCATCACGCCGGCCGCCGGCTCGCTGCGCCCGGTCACCTCGATCATCCTCGGCGTCATCGCCGGTGTGCTGTGCGCCCTCGCGGTGGGCCTGAAGTACAAGTTCGGCTACGACGACTCGCTCGACGTCGTCGGCGTCCACCTCGTCGGTGGCCTCGTCGGCACGGTCCTCATCGGCTTCCTGGCCGCGGACACGGGCCTGTTCTTCGGCGGCGGCTTCGACCAGCTGCTCATCCAGGTCATCATCGCTCTCGTCGCGATCGTGTTCTCGGGTGTGGTCACCCTCGTCATCGGCCTGGTCCTCAAGGCCACGCTGGGATGGCGGGTCAGCGAGGACGCGGAGGTCGGCGGTATCGACCTCGCGGTGCACGGTGAGTCCGCGTACGAGACCCTGGGCGGCGCCCGGGTCGTGACGGAGGTGAAGTGATGACGAAGCTCGTGACGGCGGTCATCCAGCCGCACCGGCTGGACGACGTGAAGTCGGCCCTCGAGGCGGCGGGTGTCCGCGGTCTGACCGTGAGCGAGGCGAGCGGCTACGGCCGTCAGCGCGGTCACACCGAGGTCTACCGCGGCGCGGAGTACACGGTCGACCTGGTCCCGAAGGTGAAGATCGACGTGCTGGTCGCGGACGAGGACGTCGCCGGGGTCGTCGAGGTGGTCGTCCGCGCGGCGCAGACCGGCAAGATCGGCGACGGCAAGGTCTGGGTCGTGCCGGTGGAGGACGTGGCTCGCGTCCGCACCGGTGAGCACGGCGACGACGCGCTGTAGGCCCGATGTCCGACGAACGGTCGCCTGTGGGGGGCGCGGCCGGGGACGAGAACGACACGCAGGTCCCGCACCCCGCTCGTGGGGTGCGGGACCTGCGCGTCGAACGGCTCGACCTCGCGACGCGGCTGACGGGTCCGACGAGTGACGGCGTGGCGCGCCGCAGCCGGATCGCCGGCCTGGTGCGCACGCGGCTCGCGGAGCTGTGGGACGAGGCCAGCAAGGGCGAGGACTCCACGGGGGTCGCGCTCGGCGTGGTCGGCTCGGTCGGTCGCGGTGACGCGAGCCCGGTCTCCGACCTGGACCTGCTGCTCGTGCACGAGGGCCGCTCGCGGTCCGCGGAGGACCTGCAGTCGCTCGCGCAGCGCCTGTGGTACCCGATCTGGGACGCGGGGCTCGACCTCGACCACTCCGTGCGCTCGCTGGCCCAGTGCCGCCAGGTCGCGTCCAAGGACCTGCCGGCGGCGGTGGGGATGCTCGACCTGCAGCACGTCGCGGGGGACCCCGTGGTGATCGCGCGCGCGACGTCCGCGCTGCTGGAGGACTGGCGCGCGGCGGCGCGTCGGCGCCTGCCCGAGCTGCTCGCGTCGACCCGCCAGCGCGCGGAGCGGCACGGCGAGCTCGCGTACCTGATCGAGCCCGAGCTCAAGGAGGCGCGCGGCGGGATCCGGGACGCCGTGGTGCTCTCGGCACTCGCGGCCACGTGGCTCACGGACCGCCCGCACGGCGCGGTGGACCACGCGTACGCGCACCTGCTGGACGTGCGCGACGCGGTCCAGGTGGCGACGCGCCGGCACACCAACCGTCTGCTGCTCGCGGACCAGGACGAGGTCGCCGAGCTCGTCGGCTTCGACGACCGCGACGACCTGCTCGCGAGCGTCGCGGAGGCAGCCCGGATCATCTCGTACGCGCTCGACACCACGGCGCGCAACGCGCGTCAGGCGCTCGAGCGTCCGGCGCGCGGGCCCCGGCTCGTGCGGGGTCGTCGGCTGCCGCCCCGGCTGCGGCCCATCGCCGAGGGCCTGGTGCAGCACAACGACGAGATCGTGCTCGCGGTCGACGCCGAGCCGGAGAACGACCCGCTGCTCGCGCTGCGCGCGGCGGCGACCGCGGCGCGCACGGGCCTGCAGCTGTCGCCCGTGTCGGTGCAGCACCTCACGGTGACGCCGCCGCTGCCGACCCCGTGGCCGCGGCAGGCGCGCACGTACCTGCTGCAGGTCCTCGGCGCGGGGCACGCCCAGGTGCCGATCTGGGAGGCGCTCGACCTGGCGGGCGTCGTGACGACGTGGATCCCCGAGTGGGCGGGCGTGCGCAACCGCCCGCAGCGCTCGCCCGTGCACCGGCACACGGTCGACCGGCACCTCGTCGAGACCGCGGCGAACGTCACGGCGCTCGCGCAGGGCGCGCCCAGCGACACGCTGCTGCTGACGGCCGTGCTGCACGACATCGGCAAGCGCGCGGGTGCGGGCGACCACTCGGTCGAGGGCGCACGGCTCGCGGGGCCGATCGTCGAGCGCATGGGGTTCGGCGAGCACGTCGCGGCGGACGTCGCACGGCTCGTGCGCGAGCACCTGACGCTCGTCGAGCTCGCGACGAGCGCGGACCCGGACGACCCGGCGACCGTCCAGCGGCTGCTCGACGCGGTCGACCACCGCGGTGACCTGCTGCACGCGCTGCGCCTGCTCACCGAGGCCGACGCCGTGGCCGCGGGTCCCGCGGCGTGGAGCCAGTGGCGTGGCACGCTCGTCGACGACCTCGTCGCGCGGGCGCGCGTGCAGCTCGGCGACCGTGCGGCGGGCGCCCCGGGTACCCTGGGACGACCCTGATCCCTCTCCCGCGAGGACGCACGTGTTCGCCACTCTGTCCGACCGTCTGACGTCGACGTTCAAGAACCTGCGCACCAAGGGCCGGCTGTCCGAGGCGGACGTCGACGCCACGGTGCGCGAGATCCGTCGCGCGCTGCTCGACGCGGACGTCGCGGTGCCCGTGGTGCGCCAGTTCACGGGTGCGGTGCGCGAGCGCGCGCTGTCCGCCGAGGTGTCGCAGGCGCTGAACCCGGCGCAGCAGGTCGTCAAGATCGTCAACGACGAGCTCGTGTCGATCCTCGGCGGCGAGACGCGCACGCTGCGGTTCGCGAAGACCCCGCCGACGGTCATCCTGCTCGCGGGTCTGCAGGGTGCCGGCAAGACGACGCTCGCGGGCAAGCTCGCGCTGCAGCTCAAGGGCGAGGGCCACACGCCGCTGCTGGTCGCGGCGGACCTGCAGCGTCCGAACGCGGTCACGCAGCTGCAGGTCGTGGGGGAGCGCGCGGGCGTGCCGGTGTTCGCGCCGCACCCGGGCAACCAGGGCGCCGACGACGTGCTGCCCGCCGGGGCGGACCCCGTCGCGGTCGCGCGCGCGGGCCTCGAGGCGGCGCGCGCGCGACAGCACGACGTGCTGATCGTCGACACCGCGGGCCGCCTGGGTGTCGACGCCGAGCTCATGGCGCAGGCCGCGGACATCCGCGACGCGGTGCAGCCGGACGAGATCCTGTTCGTGATCGACGCGATGATCGGCCAGGACGCCGTGAACACGGCGCAGGCGTTCGCGGACGGCGTCGGCTTCACGGGAGTCGTGCTCTCCAAGCTCGACGGCGACGCGCGCGGTGGCGCCGCGCTGTCGGTCGCGTCGGTCACCGGCCGCCCGATCATGTACGCGTCCACGGGCGAGAAGCTCACGGACTTCGAGGTCTTCCACCCGGACCGCATGGCCTCGCGCATCCTCGACATGGGCGACGTCCTGACGCTCATCGAGCAGGCCGAGAAGGCGTTCGACGAGCAGCAGGCGCAGGAGATGGCCGGCAAGCTCGCGAGCGGCGAGGGCTTCACGCTCGCGGACTTCCTGCAGCAGATGCAGCAGCTGCGCAAGATGGGCTCGCTCAAGAAGATGTTCGGGATGCTCCCGGGCATGGCGCAGATGCGCGACGCGCTCGACAACTTCGACGAGCGCGAGGTCGACCGCATCGAGGCGATCATCCACTCGATGACGCCCGCCGAGCGCGACAACCCGAAGATCATCAACGGCTCGCGCCGGGCGCGCATCGCGCGCGGCTCGGGCACCACGCCCACGGACGTCAACCAGCTCCTCGAGCGGTTCGACGGCGCGCAGAAGATGATGCGCCAGATGGCCAAGTCGGGGGGGATGCCCGGCATGCCGGGCGGGATCCCGGGCATGGGGAACCTGCCGGGCATGGGCAAGAAGGCGCGCGGCAAGTCCGCGCCCCAGCGCAAGGTGCGCGGCAAGTCGGGCAACCCCGCGAAGCGCGCCGCGCAGGAGAAGGCCGCGCTCGAGGGGCGCCCCGCGACGAGCGCGCCGGCCGGGTCGGCGTTCGGCCTCGGCCGGCAGGCGCCCGAGCCGGACCCGGCGTCGCTCGAGCTGCCCGCGGGCCTCGAGAAGTTCCTGGGCCGCTGACGACGGGCACCCGCACCCGATGAGCCGGTCCGAGGTCCTGCACCTGTCGGGGACGGTCGTGCTCGACGACGAGCGCGAGGTCGGCGACGCGTGGGTCGTCGACGGCCGGCTCACGTTCGAGCGTCCGGCGGGCGGCGCGACGACGAGGATCGAGGGCTGGGTGCTGCCCGGGCTCGTCGACGTGCACTGCCACATCGGGCTGGCGGCGGACGGCGCGGTCGACGCCGCGACGGCCGAGCGGCAGGCGGTCGCGGACCGCGACTCGGGCGTCCTGCTCGTGCGCGACGCGGGCTCGCCCGCGGACACGTCGTGGGTGCACGCGCGCCGGGACCTGCCGCGGCTGATCCGCGCGGGCCACCACCTGGCGCGCCCCAGGCGCTACCTGCGGCACTACGGCCGCGAGCTCGCCGCCGTGCACGACCTGCCCGGGGCGGTGCACGACGAGGCGGTGCGCGGCGACGGCTGGGTCAAGCTCGTCGCCGACTGGATCGACCGCGACCTGCCCGGCGGCGGTGACCTCACGCCGTTGTGGCCCGACGACGTGCTCGTCGACGCGGTGCGCGCAGCGCACGACAGCGGCGCGCGCGTGACCGCCCACACGTTCGCGACCGAGTCGCTCGACCCGCTCCTGGACGCCGGCGTGGACTGCCTCGAGCACGCCACGGGCGCGACGCCCGAGCAGATCGAGCGGATCGCGTTGCTCGGCGTCCCGGTGACGGCCACGCTGCTGCAGGTCGCGCAGTTCGACGCGATCGCGGACCAGGGTGCCGCGCGCTTCCCGCGGTTCGCGGCCCGCATGCGCGCGATGGGCGCCCGGCGCCACGCGCACGTGCGCGACCTGCACGACGCGGGCGTGCCGGTGCTCGTCGGCACCGACGCGGGCGGCACGATCGGGCACGGCCGGATCGCCGACGAGGCCGCCGAGCTCGTCGCCGCGGGCATCCCGGCGCGCGAGGTCGTCGCGGCCGCGAGCTGGCGCACGCGCGAGTGGCTCGGCGTGGACGCGATCACGGAGGGGGCGAGCGCCGACGTCGTGGTCTTCGACCGCGACCCGCGCCGGGACGTGCGCGCCCTCGCCGAGCCGTCGGCGGTGGTCCTGCGGGGCGTCCGGTACCGCTGACGTGTCGCTCATCGGTCGCTGACGGGCGGCTGACCTGCCGCTGATGGGTCGCTGACCAGCATGGACGCCGGGAGGTCGCGTTCACCTGCACGGTCGGCCCCGTCGCGGCGTACGGGTGAGGCCGCGCCGTGCGCCTGCCGCGCCGCCGGTGGCCGTGGTTGCATCGTGTGACCGCAGCACGCAGGCCGGAGGGACCATGACGACCAGCACGCCCGCCGCACCGCCGGCCCCCACGACGCGGGCGGGAGACCCCGACGCGACCCGGACCCGCGCGCTCGTCGCAGCCGCGGTGCTCGTGGTCGGCTCGGTCCTCGGCGTGGTCGCGAAGGTCGCGTTCTTCGGGTGGAGCGGCGTCGCGCTGCTCATGTGGTGGCCGGTGACGGTGGTGCTGCCCGTCGCCGCGGTGGCGACCGTGCTGCGCCCGCTCGTCGGGCTGGGGACCGTCCGGTCCCACCTCGGCCACGCGCCGCGCCGGTACCGGGTGCTCGGGTGGGGTCTCGGGCTCGGCGTGCTCCTCGGGTACGGAGGCTTCGGCGACGACGTCGAGGACGAGCAGGTGACGTCCGGCCTGGCGTTCCTGCTCGGGTCGGTGCCGGACTGGCTCCACGCGCTCGCCGTGGCCGTGCTCGTGGTCACCCTCGCCGCGTGCGCCGCGGCGCTCGTCGTGTACACCGTCGACCGCGTGCGGGTGGGACGCGCCGCCGCGCACGAGGTGTGACGCGGACGGCCCGCGGAGCGTCGAGGCTCGCGTCGGGCCGGCTTGGGGCCGGGTCGCGACGTCTGGCATGATGGTCGGCTGTACTCGTCGTGCGCAGCCCCTCTACCTGCGCTCGACGCGTCCTTCGTCGCCACGTGCATGCCCAACCCCACGGGAAGGCGCTGTGCGACACCCCAGCTGAACCCAGGAGAGACCACACAGTGGCCACGAAGATCCGTCTCAAGCGTCTCGGCAAGATCCGGGCGCCGTACTACCGCGTCGTCGTCGCGGACTCGCGCACCAAGCGTGACGGCCGCGTCATCGAGGAGATCGGCAAGTACCACCCGACCGAGGAGCCGTCGCTCATCGACATCTCCTCCGAGCGTGCGCAGTACTGGCTCGGCGTCGGCGCGCAGCCGACCGAGCAGGTCCTCGCCCTCCTCAAGGTCACGGGTGACTGGCAGAAGTTCAAGGGCCTTCCGGGCGCCGAGGGCACGCTGAAGGTCAAGGCCGGCAAGGCCGACCCGAAGGCCGCCGTCGAGGCCGCGGCCGCCGACGCCGAGAAGGTCAAGGCGAAGGCCTCCGAGAAGAAGACCGTCGCCGACGAGGCGCCGGCGGACGAGGCGCCGGCCGAGGCCGCCGCCGAGGACGAGCAGGCCTGATGCTCGCCGACGCGCTCGAGCACCTGGTGCGCGGCATCGTCGACCACCCGGACGACGTCCGGGTGAGCTCGGTGGCGCTGCGTCGCGGTGAGCTGCTCGAGGTCCGGGTGCACCCGGACGACCTCGGGCGCGTGATCGGCCGCAGCGGCCGCACCGCGAAGGCGCTGCGGACCGTGGTCGGCGCGCTGTCGACCGACGGTCCGGTGCGCGTCGACGTGGTCGACGTCGACCGCCGCTGACCGGCGGAGCCGACGAGCACGAGCCGTCGCGCGGCCGCCGAGCCGCGTGACGAGAGGCCCGGCCCCTACCCTGGGGCCGGGCCTCTCGTCGTCCCGAACACCCTTGAGGAGAACCCCCACATGCTGCTGACGGTGGCGCGCGTCGGACGCGCGCACGGGCTGCGCGGCGAGGTCGCGCTCGACCTGCGGACCGACACCCCCGAGGAGCGCCTCGCCGACGGGACGGTGCTCGGCACCGACCGCTCGGGCGTCGGCCCGCTGACCGTCGTGCGCACGCGCATCCAGCAGGGCCGCTGGTACGTGACGTTCGCGGAGGTCACCGACCGCACGGGCGCGGAGGCGCTGCGCGGGGTCTCGCTCGTCGTCGAGGACGACGCGTCCGACGAGGAGGACGCGTGGTACCCGCACGAGCTGCGCGGGCTGCGGGTCGAGCACGTCGACGGGCGCGTCCTGGGTGAGGTCGTCGGGCTCGAGCACCTGCCGGCCCAGGACGTGCTCGTCGTGCGGGAGCCCGACGGCGCGCGCACGCTCGTGCCGTTCGTGCGGGCCATCGTGCCGGTCGTCGACGTGCCGGGCGGACGGGTCGTGCTCGACCCGCCGGGCGGTCTGCTCGCCGCGGACGCGGCGAACCTCGTGGTGTCCGACGAGACGGCGGGCCCGGACGACGCGCCGGACGCCGGCGGGCAGGACGGCTGACGCCCGTGCGCATCGACGTCCTGACGATCTTCCCCGACTACCTCGCGCCGCTCGGGCTCTCGCTCGTCGGCAAGGCGCGTGAGGCCGGGATCCTCGACCTGCGCGTGCACGACCTGCGGGACTGGACCACCGACCGGCACCGCACGGTCGACGACACCCCGTTCGGCGGCGGTGCGGGCATGGTCATGCGACCCGACGTGTGGGGCACGGCGCTCGACGACGTGCTCACGCCCGGCGCGCACCTGCTGCTGCCGACGCCGTCCGGCGAGGTGCTCGCGCAGCGCACGGCGCACGCGCTGGCCGGCGAGGACCACCTGGTGATCGCGTGCGGCAGGTACGAGGGCATCGACGCGCGCGTCGCCGAGCACTACGGCGCGGCAGGGGTGCGCGTGACCGAGTACTCCATCGGCGACTACGTGCTCAACGGCGGCGAGGTCGCCGCGCTCGTGCTCGTCGAGGCCGTCGCGCGGCTCCTGCCGGGCGTCGTGGGCAACCCGCACTCGCTCGTCGAGGAGTCGCACGGCGAGGCCGGGCTGCTCGAGTACCCCGTCTACACCAAGCCGCCGTCGTGGCGCGGGCTCGACGTGCCCGACGTGCTGCTCTCGGGGCACCACGCCCGGATCGCCCGCTGGCGTCGCGACGAGGCCCTGCGCCGCACGGCCGCGCGCCGGCCGGACATGCTGGCGGTGCTCGGTGACGACGCGCTCGACCGGCACGACCGCGAGGTGCTCGCGCAGCTCGACGACCCGGGGGCGGACGCGGCGCCCGAGGGCGGCTGACGCGGGACACCCGGGTCGCACCGGCGTCCGATTACCGGGCGTCACCTGCCCTGTGGCAGACTTGTCCGCTGGTGCGCGCGCGGTCGCGTCTCTGCCACGGGGGAGACGACCGACGACCCACCGGTCCCGGCGCAGCCGGTCCGGACGCACCGCCGAACCAGACCACCGGGGCGAGCCCGCGCACGACGCGCTGCGCCCGCCCCCGACATCACGCTCCTGACCCGTGCGCAGGACGAGGAGAACACCATGCACACGCTGGACCAGGTCGACGCCGCCGCGCTGCGGTCCGACATCCCGGAGTTCCGCCCGGGCGACACCGTCAAGGTCAACGTCAAGGTCGTCGAGGGCAACCGCTCGCGCGTCCAGGCGTTCCAGGGCGTCGTCATCGCCCGCCAGGGCTCCGGTGTCCGCGAGACGTTCACCGTCCGCAAGATCAGCTTCCAGGTCGGCGTCGAGCGCACGTTCCCGGTGCACGCGCCCTCGCTGGAGTCCATCGAGGTCGTCACCCGTGGTGACGTCCGCCGCGCGAAGCTGTACTACCTGCGTGGCCTGCGGGGCAAGAAGGCCAAGATCAAGGAGAAGCGCGAGAACACGGCCGCTCAGGCCTGAGTCGACGCGCACGACTCCCGTCCGTGAGGGCGGCCACCTTCCGGGTGGCCGCCCTCACGGTCTCCGCCGTCGGGATGTCGTCGGGCGAACCGCCCGACCACGTCGCGATCCGTGCACCCGGCACACGGGTCGACGTGCGAGAGTGTCCCGGTGACCCTGCGACCCGACGACGAGCAGGCGCCCTCCGGCGCGTTCGGCTGGCCGCCGCGTGACCAGGAGACCGGGCAGGGGCAGGCCGGGGCGGCGGTGCCGTCGGGGCGCGGGGAGACGGAGCAGGAGAGCATGCACGAACCGGACACGTGGACCGCGGACGGCGCGGCGACGGCTGTCGAGGGACCCGGCGACCCGAACGGGAACCGACCCGACGAGGGCGGTGCGCCGGGCGAGCAGCCGGCAGAGCCCCTGAGCAGGGCCGACCGGCGCCGCGCCGAGCGCGGCAAGGGCCCGCGGCGCAGGACGAGCGCGGGCGGATCGCTGCTGCGCGAGACCGGCATCATCCTGGTCTCGGCGCTGGTGCTGTCCTGGCTCATCAAGACGTTCCTGGTGCAGGCGTTCTTCATCCCGAGCTCGTCGATGTACGACACGCTGCTCGTGAACGACCGCATCATGGTCAGCAAGCTCACGCCCGGCCCGTTCGACCTCGAGCGCGGCGACATCGTCGTGTTCAAGGACCCGGGCGGCTGGCTCGAGGGCCAGAAGCCCGAGGAGACCACGGGCTGGCGGCACACGGTGAACGACGTGCTCACGTTCATCGGCCTCTACCCGCAGGACGCGGGCGAGCACCTGGTCAAGCGCGTGATCGGGATGCCCGGCGACCGCGTCGCGTGCAAGGGCCCGGGTGAGCCCGTCACGGTCAACGGCGTCGCGATCGACGAGCCGTACCTCGCGGCGGGCGCGATGCCCAGCCAGCTCGCGTTCGACATCACCGTCCCGCCGGACAGCCTGTGGGTCATGGGCGACAACCGGCAGAGCTCGCGCGACGCGCGCGCCCACCTGGGTGACGCGGGCGGCGGTTCCATCCCGATCGACAACGTCGTCGGCAAGGCGTTCGTGCTCGTCTGGCCTCTCGACCGGGCCGAGGTGCTGCGCAACCCCGCCGACACGTTCAAGGACGTCCCCGACCCGTCATGACCGCGCTCGACGACCGCTCGACGACCGCGCCGGACCGGCCGACCGGTCCCGTGCGGGCGCGCGCACCGCGACCTGGTCCGCACCTGCGGCTCGAGCGCACGCTCCTGCGGGACGGCGCACGGCTCGTCGCGGGCATGGACGAGGTGGGTCGCGGCTCGCTCGCGGGTCCGGTCTCGGTCGGCGTGGTCGTCGTCGACGCCGGGACGCGCTCGGCGCCGCAGGGTGTGGCCGACTCCAAGCTGCTCACCCCGGCCGCGCGCACCGCGCTGCTGCCGCGGCTGCGGCGCTGGGGACTGTCGCGGGCCGTGGGTCACGCGAGCGCCGCGGAGATCGACGAGATCGGGATCATCGCCGCGCTGCGGCTCGCCGGTCACCGGGCGCTGGCCGCAGCGTGCGCGACGACCGGGCCCGTGGACGTCGTCGTGCTCGACGGCTCGCACGACTGGCTCACGCCGCCCGCGCAGCGCGACCTGTTCGACCTCGACGCGCCGGTGCTCGCGGCGCCGCGCGTGCAGATGAAGGTCAAGGCGGACCGCACGTGCGCGAGCGTCGCCGCCGCGAGCGTGCTCGCGAAGTGCGAGCGCGACGCGCTCATGGTCGAGCTCGCGGCGCAGCACCCGCACTTCCGCTGGGACGAGAACAAGGGGTACGCGAGCCCCGACCACCTGGCCGCGCTGCGGGAGCTCGGGCCGTGCGTGCTGCACCGCCGCTCGTGGCGCCTGACGGGCCCGGCGGCGCAGGACCCGGCCGCCGCCGACGCGGTGCCGCTCGTGGCGGGCTCCCCGCGCTCGGCGCGGCTGGACGACGACGGTGCGGCGCGGTGGGACGACGAGGCCGTCGCGTGGGGGATGATGAGCACGTGAGTGCCGAGGACCTGGAGAACTACGAGACCGACATGGAGCTCGCGCTCTACCGCGAGTACCGGGACGTCGTGAACCTGTTCTCGTACGTCGTGGAGACCGAGCGCAGGTTCTACCTGGCGAACCACGTGGACCTGCAGGTCCGCTCGGCGGCCGGTGAGGTGTACTTCGAGCTGACGCTCGCCGACGCGTGGGTGTGGGACGTGTACCGCTCGGCGCGCTTCGTGAAGTCGGTCCGTGTCGTGACGTTCAAGGACGTCAACGTCGAGGAGCTCGCGAAGGCGGAGCTCGACCTGGGCGGCGGCGCGGGCTTCCCGCGCTGACGCCTGCCGGCCGGGGCGGGCCGGCGCCTCGGCGCGGTTCGTCGCCACCCGACCCCAGCCCCCTGCGCGGCGCTGCCGCTCCACAGCAGGGGCTCGCCCCCCGCGGCCCGGGGCGTCCACCCCGCCACGATCGGCGGCGGAGGTGGTGCGCGTGCGCGCGAAGGACGCCGTCGGGCGGTACGGGGAGGACGTGGCCGCTGCCCACGTCGAGGCGAGCGGGTGGCGGGTGCTGGACCGCAACTGGCGGTGCCGGCACGGCGAGCTCGACCTCGTCGGGATGGACGGCGACGAGCTCGTCGTCGTCGAGGTCAAGACGCGTCGCTCCACCGCGTACGGGACGCCCGCCGAGGCCGTGACGTGGCGCAAGCTCGCGCGCGTCCGGCGGCTCGCGGCGCAGTGGCTCGCGGAGCACGACGTGCGCGTCGCGTCGGTCCGGGTCGACGTGATCGCCGTGCTGCTGCCGCGCGCGGGGGCCGCGCAGGTCGAGCACCTGCGGGGGGTGTGCTGACGTGGCGCTGGGCGGCACGCTGAGCGTCGCGCTCGTCGGCATGGTCGGGCACGTCGTCGAGGTCGAGGCCCACCTCGCGGCGGCCCTGCCCGCGTTCACGCTGGTCGGGCTGCCGGACACCTCGCTCGCGGAGTCGCGCGACCGCGTCCGCGCGGCCGTGACGTCGAGCGGGCTCACGTGGCCGAACCGCCGCGTGACCGTGAACCTCTCGCCCGCGACGCTGCCGAAGTCCGGCTCGGGGTTCGACCTCGCGATCGCGGTCGCAGCGCTCGCGGGGGCGGGCGTGGTGGACCCCGAGCGTGTACGCGGCGTCGTGCACCTGGGTGAGCTCGGCCTCGACGGGCGGCTGCGTCCCGTGCGCGGCGTGCTGCCCGCGGTCGTCGCCGCGGTGGCGGCCGGCCGGCCCCGGGTCGTCGTCCCGGAGGCCAGCGTCGCCGAGGCGGCGCTGGTGCCGGGTGCGCGGGTGCACGGCGCCCGCACGCTCGCGCACGTGCTCGCCGCCCACGGCGCGGACGTCGAGGTGCCGGACGTCGCACCCACGGCGCCCGAGCCGGTCGCGGCGTCGCCGGCGGCCGTCGTGCCCGACCTCGCGGACGTCGTCGGCCAGGACGAGGCGCGGCTGTGCCTCGAGGTGGCCGCGGCGGGCGGGCACCACCTGCTCATGGTCGGCCCACCCGGGACGGGCAAGACGATGCTCGCGTCCCGCCTGCCCGGCCTGCTGCCCGACCTCACCGAGGACGAGGCCGTCGAGGTCACCGCGATCCACTCGGTCGCGGGGACGTTCGACGCGGGCGAGGGGCTGCTGCGCCGCCCGCCGTACGAGGACCCGCACCACACGGCGACGCCCGCGAGCGTCATCGGCGGGGGCTCGGGCGTCCCGCGTCCCGGGGCGGCGTCGCGCGCCCACCTCGGCGTGCTGTTCCTCGACGAGGCGCCCGAGTTCACGACCGCCGTGCTGCAGACCCTGCGCCAGCCGCTCGAGCACGGCGAGCTCGTGCTGCACCGGGCGCAGGGGACGGCGCGCTACCCCGCCCGGTTCCAGCTCGTGCTCGCGGCGAACCCGTGCCCGTGCGGCATGGCGGTCGGCAAGGGGCTGGCCTGCACGTGCCGCCCCGAGCAGCGTCGCCGGTACCTCGGCAAGCTCTCCGGTCCGCTGCTCGACCGCGTCGACCTGCAGGTCGAGCTGCAGCCGTCGCGCGCGACCGACGCGAGCGGGGAGCCGACGCGCCTGGTCGCCCGCCGGGTCGCCGACGCGCGCACCGCGCAGGCCGAGCGCTTCGCCGGGCTGCCGTGGCGCACGTGCGCGCAGGCTCCGGGGCCGTGGCTGCGCGAGCGGCTGGGACCCGACCGCGCGCTCGTCGCGGACCTCGACCGGGCCGTCGACCGCGGCACGCTCAGCCGGCGCGGCGCCGACCGCGTGCTGCGTGTGGCGTGGACGCTCGCGGACCTCGCCGGTCGGACCGCGCCGGGCCGGACCGAGGTGGGCCGGGCGCTCGCGCTGCGGACGCGAGGGAGGGGCGCGTGATCGCCGACGAGGAGCGCTGGGCCCGCGCGGCGTGGAGTGCGCTCGCCGAGCCCGGTGACGAGGTCGCGGGCGCACTCGTGGCGCAGCTCGGCGCGGCCGACGCGTGGCGGTGGGTCGTCGCGAGCGCAGGCGGGCGTGCGCCGCTGCCCGCGGCCGCGTCCCCGCGGTCCGCCGCGCGGCTGACGCGGGCCGTGACGCGCTGGGGTCCGCGCGCGCGCCGGCTGGGGGAGGACGGCTGGTCGCCCGGGCGGCCGCCGCCGGTGCGCGGCGAGGGCGTACGGGTCGTGGTGCCCGGTGACCCGGACTGGCCCGTCGGGCTCGACGGGCTCGGTGCCGCAGCGCCGAGCTGCGTGTGGGTGCGCGGCGAGCTGGGCGGGGCGCGTGCGGTCGCGCTCGTCGGCGCCCGCGCGGCGACCGCGTACGGCGAGGGCGTCGCCGTCGACCTCGCGGTCGGGCTGGCGCAGGCCGGGCGGGTGGTCGTGTCCGGCGGCGCGTACGGCATCGACGCGGCCGCTCACCGCGGTGCGCTCGCGGGCGGCGGCCGCACGCTCGTCGTGGTCGCGGGCGGCGTCGACCGCGCCTACCCGGCGGGCAACGCGCGCCTGGTCGAGGAGGCGGTCGCCTGCGGTGGTGCCGTCGTCGGCGAGGTGCCGCCGGGCAGCCTGCCCACGCGCAGCCGCTTCCTGCAGCGCAACCGGCTGATCGCGGCGCTGGGTGCGGCCACGGTCGTCGTCGAGGCGGCGTGGCGCTCGGGCGCGCTGTCGACCGCGCACCACGCCCTGCGGATCGGCCGGCCCGTGGGCGCGGTCCCCGGGCCCGTCACGTCGATGGCCTCGGCGGGGTGCCATCGGCTGCTGCGCGACGGCGCAGCGGTCTGCGTCACCGACGCCGCGGAGGTCCTCGAGCTCGCGGGCGCGATCGGTGCGGACGCGGCGCCCGAGCACGCCGAGCCCTCGCGCGCGCTGGACGCGGTCGACCCGCTCGCACGGCGCGTGCACGACGCGCTCAGCACGCGGGCGCCACGACCCGTCGAGACGGTTGCCCGGGCGGCGGGTGTCTCGGCCACCGAGGCGATCGGCGCGCTGGGCCTGCTCGAGCTCGCGGGCCTCGCGCGACGCGGGGGCGGAGGCTGGACGGCGAGTCCGGTGTGATCTCGGTAACGCAGCGGGTGAAACGCGTCAGTGGTCTGCGCAGAATGTCCGGTGTAATTCGGACAATCGGGAAAGAATTGCCCACGGTTACGCCGCACGGGTGAATTCGAGGCTTGTTCCCGCGTCAGAAAGCCGTCACCGTATTCGCATGAACGTGGCTGAGATCACCGCCCAGGCGCCGGGTCGCGCGCGCCTGCTCGCGGAGTTCTCGACCTACCTGAGCAGTGTGCGCGGGTTGTCCCCCCACACCGTGCGCGCCTACGTCGGCGACGTCGACGCGCTGCTGGCGTACGCCGCACGGCACGGTGCCCGCGCCCTGACCGACGTCGACCTCGCTACGCTGCGCGCCTGGCTCGCCTCGATGGCCGCCGACCAGCGCAGCCGCGCCACGCTCGCCCGCCGCGGCGCCAGCGCCCGGACCTTCTTCGGCTGGGCCACGCGCACCGGTCACGTCGCGGCCGACCCGGCGCTGCGGCTCGCGTCCCCGCGCACGGCGGCCACGCTGCCCGCGGTGCTGTCCCAGGACTCCGCCCGGCACGCCCTCGACGCCCTCGCCGAGCTCGCGCACGACGAGGAGCCCCTGAGCGTGCGCGACTGGGCGATGCTCGAGCTGCTGTACGCCACGGGCGTGCGGGTCGGCGAGCTGTGCGGCGCGGACGTCGGCGACGTGGACCTCGCGCAGCGCACCGTGCGCGTCACGGGCAAGGGCGACAAGCAGCGGGTCGTGCCGTTCGGCGTCCCGGCGGCCCGTGCGCTCGAGGCGTGGCTGCGCGTGCGCGGCCAGGTCGCCGACGCCGGCCACGCGCTGTTCGTCGGTGCACGCGGCGGCCGCGTCGACCAGCGTCAGGTCCGCACGGTCGTGCACCGCGCGACGAGCGCGACCGGCGTCGACCTCGCCCCCCACGGCATGCGGCACTCCGCCGCGACCCACCTGCTGGAGGGAGGGTCGGACCTGCGCAGCGTGCAGGAGATCCTCGGCCACTCCAGCCTCTCGACCACCCAGCGCTACACCCACGTATCCGCCGAGCGCCTGCGCTCGGCCTACGCGCAGGCACACCCCCGGGCCTGAGGACGGACTCCCATCATGACGATCCACCTGGACGCCCCCGCAGCGGTGCGTGCCGTCGCACGTGACGACGCCGCGCCCGTCGGGACGATCCCGCAGCAGCGTGGCGTGTTCGCGGTCGAGCTCGACGAGGCGGTCGACACCGACGTCGCCGCGCCCGCCGACCACGACCTCGAGGTCGTCGACCCCGCGCTCGACCCCGCGCTCGACCCGGAGCTCGCCGACGCCGAGCTCGCGGAGCTCGCTGAGGTCATCGCACTCCCCGAGGTCCCGACCCAGCGCGGCGTGCCGACGCCGGACGTCGCCGAGGCGTGGGCCGCGTACAAGAGCACGGGCGAGCGCGCCCACCGCGACGCGCTGATCCTGCACTACGCGTCGCTCGTGACCGCGGTCGCCGGCCGAGTCGGCATGCGCCTGCCCGCGACCGTCGAGCAGGCGGATCTCGTCTCGTACGGCATGTTCGGCCTGATCGACGCGATCGAGAAGTACCAGCTCGACCGGTCGGTGAAGTTCGAGTCGTACGCGTCCTCCCGCATCCGGGGCGCGATCATCGACGAGCTGCGCGCG
Organism: Cellulomonas palmilytica; assembly: GCF_021590045.1. Classification (NCBI taxonomy): domain Bacteria; kingdom Bacillati; phylum Actinomycetota; class Actinomycetes; order Micrococcales; family Cellulomonadaceae; genus Cellulomonas; species Cellulomonas palmilytica. Next base: position 2,124,994 of record NZ_CP062221.1, read on the forward strand.
ATGGACTGGGTCCCGCGCTCGGTACGCACCAAGGCCCGCTCGGTGGACCGGGCGCAGGCCGAGCTCGAGGCGACGCTGCACCGCGCGCCCACGGAGGCGGAGCTCGCGGCCCACCTCGGCGTGCCCGTGACCGAGCTGCGCCAGGTGTGCTCGCAGCTTGCGACGTCGAACCTCGCGGCGCTCGACGAGCTGCTCGGCGGCGAGGACCGCGCGGGCGGCGTCTCGCTCGGCGACACGCTGTGCGACGACCGGATCGACGACCCGGCCGGCACGCTCGCCGACGCGGAGACCGCGCACCTGCTCGCGCGCTCGATCGAGCAGCTCGGCGAGCGGGAGCGCATCGTCGTCGTCCTGTACTACTACGAGGGCATGACGCTCGCGGAGATCGGCCGGGTGCTCGGCGTGACCGAGTCGCGCATCTCGCAGATGCACACCGCGGCCATGACGCGCCTGCGCACGCGCCTGACGGACGCCGAGCGCGGCTGACGGACGCCGAGCGCGGCTGACGGACACCCAGCGCGGCCGACGCAGGCGCCCGACCGGCGGCGGCCGGACCGTTGCCCGTCCCGCAGTCGTCCCCGTGGCGGTCATCCGGGCAGCAGCACCACCGGCCCGAGACCGCTCACGAGCGTGAGCGGGTCGACGTAGCGCTCGGGTGCGACGCGCACGCCCCAGTGGACGCACGTCGCCGGCGCGCAGTGCCCGAGCGCGTCGTCGACGGCGCCGACGGGGGAGCCGCGCGTGACGCGCGTGCCCACGGCCGCGCTCGTCGTGACCGGCTCGAGGCTCGTGAGGTGCCCGTCGTCGTGCCGGACGGTGACCACCGGTCTGCCGGCGACGCGTCCGGCGAACGCGACGACGCCGGACTGCGGTGCGACGACGACGCCCCCGACGTCCGCCGCGAGGTCCACGCCGCGGTGACCGGCTGCCCACGGCTGGGGCGGCGCCTCGAACCCGCGCACCACGCGTGCTCCGACGACGGGCAGCTCGTAGCCCGACCCGGCCGCCTCCCGCGCGGGCACGGGGGCGACGACGGACGCTGCCGCCGGGGCCACGAGGACGGCCGCGACGAGCGCGGACACCACGAGGCCCACCCGCACGGCTCGCGCCGGCCGTCGTCCTCCTTCGGGTCCGCGGTCCGGGCGCCTCTCGCTCATGGCGCCACCGTGCCGTGCCGTCGCGGTGGGCGCCCGGGCCGGGTGGGTCGCTGTGGACGCGGCGCGGCTCGCGCGGGGCTGGGGTCGGGTCGCGCGTGGGGCGTGCCCGGGCGGCGCGATCGCTGGTGCGTGCGGGGCGGCCGTCGGAGTCACGGTCAGGGGCGCGGTCGGGGGCGCGGTCGGGGGCGCGGTCGGGGGCACGGTCGGGGGCACGGTCGGGGGCACGGGCGGTGGTGGGCTAGACTTGCCGCGCGACCGGTGAGAGCCGGTCGACTTCGCGCGCCATCATCCTGGTCGCGACCGGTCCGGCGGCTACCCGCTGCCGAGCCCGGTCACGTACCGCGGGGCGTGCCCGCACAGGTCCGTGGACGCCGGCTCGCCGGTGGTCGCGGTGCGGGCCGTCATGGCGCCAGGGGCACCGGCGACCGCCGGGGCCGACAACCGCAACGCGGGGCTCATCAGATGCGCCCCGCCCGACGTGCGTGCCGCCGCTGCGGCACGCCACGGAAGGAAGTGCCATGGCCGTCGTGACCATGCGCCAGCTGCTCGAGAGCGGTGTCCACTTCGGGCACCAGACCCGCCGCTGGAACCCCAAGATGAAGCGCTTCATCTTCACCGAGCGCAACGGCATCTACATCGTCGACCTGCAGCAGTCGCTGACCTACATCGACCGCGCCTACGACTTCGTGTCGCAGACCGTCGCGCACGGTGGGTCGATCCTGTTCGTCGGCACCAAGAAGCAGGCGCAGGAGCCGGTCGCCGAGCAGGCCGCCCGCGTCGGCATGCCCTACGTCAACCAGCGCTGGCTGGGCGGCATGCTCACCAACTTCTCGACGATGCACAAGCGCCTGCAGCGCCTCAAGGAGCTCGAGCAGATCGACTTCGACGACGTCGCGGCCTCGGGCCTGACGAAGAAGGAGCTCCTGGTCCTGCGCCGCGAGAAGGACAAGCTCGCGAAGACGCTCGGCGGCATCCGTGACATGGCCAAGGTCCCCTCGGCCGTGTGGATCGTCGACACGAACAAGGAGCACCTCGCGGTCGACGAGGCGCGCAAGCTGGGCATCCCGGTCGTCGCGATCCTCGACACCAACTGCGACCCCGACGTGGTCGACTACCCGATCCCGGGCAACGACGACGCGATCCGCGCCGTGCAGCTGCTCACCCGCGTGATCGCGGACGCGGTCGCGGACGGTCTGCTCAAGCGTCACTCGGGCAAGGCGTCGGCCGAGGGCGGCGCCGAGGCCGAGGCCGAGCCGCTGGCCGAGTGGGAGCGCGAGCTGCTCGCGGGCGCCGAGGCCGACCTCGCCGCCGCGCCGGCTGCCGAGGCCGCCCCCGAGGCGCCGGCTGCCGCCGAGGCTCCCGCCGAGGCCCCCGCTGCCGAGGCTCCCGCCGCCGACGAGCCGGCCGCGCCGGCCGACGAGGCCTGAGCACCCGCTCGTCCGCACCCCGCTCCATCGACAAGAACGGACACCACTGATGGCGAACTACTCGCTCCAGGACATCAAGGACCTGCGCGAGAAGACCGGCGCCGGCATGCTCGACGTCAAGAAGGCGCTCGAGGAGGCGGACGGCGACTCGGCGAAGGCGCTCGAGATCATCCGCGTCAAGGGCCTCAAGGGCGTCGGCAAGCGTGAGGGCCGCGCGGCCTCCGACGGTCTCGTGGCGGCGCACGTCGGCCCGACGGCCGACGGCGAGGGCCAGACCGGCGTGCTGGTCGAGGTCAACTCGGAGACCGACTTCGTCGCGAAGAGCGAGGCGTTCATCTCGCTCGCCGACCGCGTCCTGGCCGCTGCCGTGGCCACGGGTGCGCGCGACGCGGACGCGCTGACGGGCGCCGAGCACGAGGGCACCACGGTGCAGAACATCGTCGACGAGACGGCCGCCACCCTGGGTGAGCGCGTCGTCGTGCGTCGCCTGGCCCGCGTGGCCGGCGAGCACGTCGAGGTGTACCTGCACAAGGTCAACAAGGACCTGCCCCCGCAGGTCGGCGTCCTCGTGGCGACGGACGCGGCGGGCGCCTCGGTGGCGCGCGACATCGCGACGCACATCGCGGCGTACTCGCCGACGTTCCTCTCGCGTGACGAGGTCCCGGCGGAGACCGTCGAGAACGAGCGCAAGATCGCCGAGGAGACCGCGCGCAACGAGGGCAAGCCCGAGGGCGCGCTCCCGAAGATCGTCGAGGGTCGCCTGGGCGGGTACTTCAAGGAGACCGTGCTGCTCGACCAGCCGTTCGCCAAGGACCCGAAGAAGTCGGTCGCCCAGGTGCTGGCCGAGGTCGGCGGCTCGGTGACGGCGTTCGTGCGGTTCCGCGTGGGCGCCTGACGCACACACCTGATCGGTGGCCCCGGCCCACGGCCGGGGCCACCGTCATAGGACCACCCCGACAGCCTGCAGGAGGCGCTGTGACCCCGGACCCCACCACCGACGAGACGAGCGCCGCCCCGCGGCGGGTGCTCCTCAAGCTCTCGGGCGAGACGTTCGGGGGTGGCGCGGTCGGCCTCGCGGTCGACGTCATCCGGCGCATCGCCGAGGAGATCGCGGTGGCGGTCCGGGCGGGCGTGCAGGTCGCGATCGTCGTCGGCGGTGGCAACTTCTTCCGCGGCGCCGAGCTCGCGCAGAACGGCATGGACCGGGCGCGCGCCGACTACATGGGCATGCTCGGCACCGTGATGAACTGCCTCGCGCTGCAGGACCTGCTCGAGCAGGCGGGCGTGAGCACGCGCGTGCAGACCGCGATCACGATGGGCCAGGTCGCGGAGCCGTACATCCCGCTGCGCGCGATCCGGCACCTCGAGAAGGGCCGCGTCGTGATCTTCGGTGCGGGCGCCGGCATGCCGTACTTCTCGACCGACACCGTCTGCGTGCAGCGCGCCCTCGAGACGCACTGCCAGGAGGTGCTCATGGGGAAGAACGGCGTCGACGCGGTGTACACCGCGGACCCTCGCAAGGACCCCGACGCGAAGCGTCTCGAGCACCTGAGCTACACCGACGCGATCGTGGGCGACCTGGGCGTCATGGACCAGACCGCGCTGTCGATGGCGCGTGACAACGACATGCACATGCAGGTCTTCGGCCTCGAGGGCGCGGGCAACGTCACCCGCGTCCTGCGAGGTGAGAAGATCGGCACGACCGTGACCGTCGGCTGAGCCGACGGCCCGTACCGCAGTCCCACCCCGCCACCCGGCACGACCGACACCTAGGAGCACCGGTGATCGACGAGACTCTCTTCGAGGCCGAGGAGAAGATGGACAAGGCCGTCGAGGTCGCCAAGGACGACTTCGCGACCATCCGGACCGGTCGTGCGAACGCGGCGATGTTCTCGAAGATCTTCGTCGACTACTACGGTGCGCCCACGCCGCTGCAGCAGCTCGCGTCGTTCAACGTGACCGAGGCGCGCACCATCCTCGTCTCGCCGTTCGACAAGTCGTCGATGGCGGCGGTCGAGAAGGCGCTGCGCGACTCCGACCTGGGTGTGAACCCGACGAACGACGGCAACGTGATCCGCGTGGTGCTGCCCGCGCTCACGGAGGAGCGTCGGCGCGACTTCGTGAAGCTCGCGAAGCACAAGGCCGAGGACGCGCGCATCTCGGTGCGCTCGGTGCGCCGCAAGGCCAAGGAGGAGCTGGACCGCATCGTCAAGGACGGTGAGGCCGGCGAGGACGAGGTCACGCGCGCGGAGAAGGAGCTCGAGGCGCTCACCAAGAAGCACGTCGAGCTCATCGACCACCTGCTCGCGGCCAAGGAGAGCGAGCTCCTCGAGGTCTGATGACGCAGCTCGCAGCCCCCCGCTCGACGAAGCCGGGTCGCGACCTCCCGGTCGCGATCACGGTCGGCGTCGGCCTCCTCGTCGTGGTGGTCGTGTCCTTGTTCATCCGCAAGGAGGCGTTCGTCGCGCTCGCCGTGCTCGTGGTGTGCGCGGGTCTGTGGGAGCTCGCGCAGGCGTTCGCGCGCCGCGCGATCCACCTGCCGCTCCTGCCGCTGCTCGTCGGCGCGGTCGGCATCCTCGTCTCGGCGTACACCGCGGGCGCCGAGGCGCTGTTCGTCTCGTTCATGCTGACCGTCGGCGGCGTCATGGTGTGGCGCGTGCTCGACGGCAGCGGGTCGCGCGCGCTGCGCGACATCATCGGCGGCGCGTTCGCGGCGGCGTACCTGCCGTTCCTCGCCGGCTTCGTGATGCTCATGCTCGCGGAGAGCGACGGGCCCTCGCGCGTCCTGGTGTTCATCCTGCTCGTCGTCGCGAGCGACACGGGCGGGTTCGCGGTCGGCGTGCTGCTCGGCCGGCACCCGCTCGCACCGTCGGTGAGCCCGAAGAAGTCCTGGGAGGGGCTCGCGGGCTCGGTCGTCCTCGCGTGCGTCGTGGGCGTCGTGAGCATCCAGGTGGCGTTCGAGGGCGAGCCGCTGGTCGGCGTGTTCCTCGGGCTGTCGACCGTGGTGTCGGCGACGCTCGGCGACCTGGCGGAGTCGATGCTCAAGCGCGACCTCGAGCTCAAGGACATGGGCCGCCTCGTCCCGGGTCACGGCGGGGTCCTCGACCGCCTCGACTCGCTCCTGCTGACGGCGCCCGCCGTCTACCTCATCCTGACGATGCTCCAGCCGCCGCCCGTGCTGTTCTGAGCACCGCCCTCTCGTCCCGGAGTACCCCCGTGCCTGCCACCCCCGTCCGCCTTGACCTCTCGTCGCCCGTGCGCGGGCCGCGCGGCAAGCCGCCGCGCCACTTCGTCGACCTCACGCCCGACGAGCGTGTCGCGGCCGTCACGGCCCTCGGCGAGAAGCCGTTCCGTGCCAAGCAGCTCGCGACGCACTACTTCACGCACCTGACGGCGGACGCGGACGCGATGACGGACCTGCCCGCCGCGAGCCGCGAGAAGCTGGTCGAGGACCTGTTCCCGACGCTGCTCACGAAGGCGCGCACGCAGACGGCCGACGGCGGCACGACGGTCAAGACGCTGTGGCACCTGTTCGACCACGCGAAGGTCGAGTCGGTCCTCATGCGGTACTCGAACCGCACGACCCTGTGCATCTCGAGCCAGGCGGGCTGCGGTCTCGCGTGCGCGTTCTGCGCGACGGGCCAGATGGGCCTGACACGCAACCTGTCGACGGCGGAGATCGTCGAGCAGGTGCGCGAGGCGGCGCGCTCGCTGCAGGCGGGCGAGGTCCCGGGCGGCCCGACGCGCCTGTCGAACGTCGTGTTCATGGGCATGGGGGAGCCGCTCGCCAACTACAAGGCGATCATGGCGACGGTCCGCACGCTCGTCGCGCCCGCGCCCGAGGGTCTGGGGCTGTCGGCGCGCAACGTCACGGTGTCGACGGTCGGCATGGTCCCGGCGATGCGCAAGCTCGCCGACGAGGGCATCCCGGTGACGCTCGCGCTGTCGCTGCACGCGCCGGACGACGAGCTGCGCAGCGAGCTCGTGCCGGTCAACACGCGCTGGGACGTCGACGAGGCGCTGGACGCCGCGTACCACTACTTCGAGGTCACCGGCCGCCGGGTGTCGATCGAGTACGCCCTGATCAGGGACATCAACGACCACGCGTGGCGCGCGGACCTGCTGGGCGAGAAGCTCAACGCGCGCGGCAGGGGCTGGGTGCACTGCAACCCGATCCCGCTCAACCCGGTGCCGAACTCGAAGTGGACGGCGAGCGATCCCCGGGTCGAGCAGGAGTTCGTGGCACGCTTGCGTGCGCACGGGATCCCGACGACCATCCGGGACACCCGTGGCAGCGACATCGACGGTGCGTGCGGCCAGCTCGCCGCGGAGGAGGACGAGTGAGCGACGGGATGTTCCGGACCGTGTCGCGTCTACGTTCCGGGTACGACCCTGACGAGGTCGACGAGTTCTTCGACCACGCCCGACAGCTCTACGAGCAGGGTCCGGGCACGGCGCTGTCCGCGAAGGACGTGCGGCGGGTCGGCTTCGAGATGGTGCGCGGCGGGTACGCGACGGCCGCGGTCGACGCGGCGCTCGACCGCCTGGAGTCGGCGTTCGTCGCGCGGGCGCGTGCCGAGTACGTCGCGCAGCACGGCCAGCAGGCGTGGATGGGCCAGCTCGGCGAGCAGGCGCGCACGCTGTACGGCCGCCTGGGCCGGCCCGACGGGGACCGGTTCGCGCCGCCCGAGGGCCGCGAGCAGGGCTACGAGCCGGCCGACGTCGACGAGCTGTGCCACCGGCTGGTGGCGTACTTCGACCGCGGCGTCCCGCTGACCTCGGGCGAGGTGCGCTCGGCGACGTTCCGGCGTCGCAAGGGCCGTGACGCGTACGGCGAGCCGGCGGTCGACGCGTTCATGGCGCGCGCGGTCGAGGTCCTGCTCGGCGTCGAGTGACGGTCGGGCGACCATGACGAGGACCGTGTGCCTGCTGGGCTCGACGGGCTCGATCGGGACGCAGGCGCTCGACGTCGTGGCCCGGCACCCCGACCGGTTCACGGTCGCGGGTCTGGCGGCGGGCGGCGGCGACCCCGCCGCGCTCGCGGCGCAGGCGGCGCGGTTCGGCGTCCCGGTCGTCGCGGTCGCCGACGCGTCGGCGGTGCCGGCGGTGCGCGAGGCGCTCGTGGCCGCGGGGGCGCCCGGTGTCGAGGTCCTCGCGGGCCCCGATGCGGCCGAGCAGCTCGCGGGCGGTGGCGCGGACGTCGTCCTCAACGGGATCACGGGCTCGGTGGGTCTGCGCCCGACGCTCGCGGCGCTGCGCGCGGGCAGCACGCTCGCGCTCGCCAACAAGGAGTCCCTCGTGGTGGGCGGCGCTCTCGTGCACGCCGCGGCGGTGCGGCCCGACCAGGTCGTGCCCGTGGACTCGGAGCACTCGGCGATCGCGCAGGCGCTGCGCTCCGGTGCGCGTCCCGAGGTCGCGCGGCTGGTCCTCACCGCGTCGGGCGGGCCGTTCCGCGGATGGAGCGCCGACGACGTCAAGGTGGTGACGCCGCAGCAGGCGCTCGCGCACCCGACGTGGGCGATGGGCCCCGTGGTGACGATCAACTCCGCGACCCTGATGAACAAGGGCCTCGAGCTGATCGAGGCGCACCTGCTGTTCGACGTGCCGGTGGACCGGATCGACGTCGTCGTGCACCCGCAGTCGGTCGTGCACTCGATGGTGCAGTTCGTCGACGGCTCGACGATCGCGCAGGCCTCTCCGCCCGACATGCGCCTGCCGATCGCTCTGGGGCTGTCGTGGCCGGACCGGCTCGACGACGTCGCGGCGGCGTGCGACTGGTCGAGCCCGACGGCGTGGACGTTCGAGCCGCTCGACGAGGAGCTGTTCGGCGCCGTGCGGCTCGCGCGGCACGCGGTGGCCGCGTCCGCGACGCACCCGGCGGTCTACAACGCCGCGAACGAGCAGTGCGTCGCGGCGTTCCTCGCGGGTCGGATCGGCTTCCTCGACATCGTCTCCACGGTGGAGCGGGTCGTCGACGAGCACGACGGGACGCGTGCTGCGGACCTGACGCTCGACGTCGTGCTGGACGCGGAGCGCTGGGCGCGGGCGCGCGCCGACGAGATCCTCGCGCGCGTCTGACGCGCGGCCCGCACCGCCCGGGCGACCGGGCCACCGGACGAACGGGCGACCGGGCGAACGAGGGTCAGCCGCGCCGCACCCACGGTGCGCGGGTGAGCGCCGACTGCGTGCCGGTGACGAGCTCGGCGAGCGTCCGCCCCGCGACGTTGGCCGCGGCCGGGCCCGTCCCGCCGCTGCGTGCCCACGCGTGGTCGTCGACCAGCCCCACGGACGGGAGCGCGCCGGGCTCCGCGAGCGGGCGCTGCCACGCGTGCGTCACGGGTGCGTCCGCGAGCACGGGCACCAGCGTGACGAGGTCGGCGTGCAGCGCGTCCGACGAGCGCGCCGCGGCCCGCACGGGCCGGGTGCGTCCGGCGGCGGGGGCACGGCCCGCGACGAGCCGCCCGGAGGCCTCCCGCACGACGCGCAGCCCGTCGGTGTGCGCGAGGACCTCGCCGCGTGCGAGCCCGACCTGCTCCCAGACGGCCTCGGGCAGGGGAGCGGTGGCGAGCGCCGCGGCGGTCCGCCTGGTCCCGTGCGGGCGCGTGTCGACGACCGTCGCCGCGCGCACGGTGCCGTGGGTCGTCACCGCCGCGCCCGCGCTGAGCCGGGCGACGTCGGTGCGGTCGACGACGCGCGCACCGCGGGACAGGACGGCGTCGCGCAGCCCGCGCGCGAGGGCGCCGGGGTCGAGCCGTGCGGCCTCGGGCGACCAGGTGCCGCCGACGGCACCCTCCAGGCGCACGTGCTCGGCGAGCGCCGCTCCGCCCAGCACGTGCGTCTCGTCGCCCCACCGCGTCGCGGCGGCGGCCTGGCGCGCGAGCCGGGCGAACGCGTGGTCGTCGCCGGCGACGACGAGCTCGCCCCCGAACCGGAAGCCGCACTCGACCTCCTCGACGGCGGCGACGCCGCCCACCTCGACGACCGCGTCCCGCAGCGCGGCCCGCGCGTCGCGCGCGGCGGCCTCGCCGTAGCGCTCCGCGATGCCGTCCGCGTCGAGCCCCACGCGCGCGGAGCACGCGCCGATCCCGCGCTCGTCCTGGCCGCTCGCGCCGGACTCGACGAGCAGCACGTCGAGCGCGGGGTCGGCCTCGAGCAGGTAGTACGCGGCCCACAGGCCGGTGAGCCCGGCGCCCACGACGAGCACGTCGCACGTCGTGTCGCCGTCGAGCGCGGGCCGGGGTGCGGCCGACTCGTCGGCCCACGGCGCGGGGTCGTCGGGCGAGTCGATCGGGCGGCGCAGCGCACGCAGGTCCATCCGCCGATGCTGGCCCCGCGGCCCCGCGCGGACAACTCGCCACGCAGGACGTGGCGGCGGCACGTCGGCACAGGTTCTCGGGGGATGATGGGCCGGCCGGGACCCGTGGGGGTGCTCGGGGCTGAAGGAGGCTGGTGTGGCGTACCTGCTCGGCGTGCTCATCGCGCTGGTCGTGCTGCTCGGGTCGATCGCGCTGCACGAGGTGGGGCACATGGTGCCCGCGAAGCGCTTCGGTGTGCGCGTGAGCCACTATTTCGTCGGGTTCGGGCCGACGCTGTGGTCGCGCACGCGCGGCGAGACGGAGTACGGCGTCAAGGCGATCCCGCTGGGCGGCTTCGTGCGGCTCGTCGGCATGTACGCGCCTGCCGAGGCCGTGGGCAACCCGCCCGCGCGCACGTGGGTGGGGCGGCTGGCCGCGGACGCGCGGGACGCGAGCGCCGCGGAGATCCACCCCGGTGAGGACCACCGCGCGTTCTACCGGCTGTCGACGCCGAAGAAGCTCGTAGTGATGCTCGGCGGCCCCGTGATGAACCTGCTGATCGCGTTCGTCCTGCTCGCGATCGTGCTCATGGGCTTCGGCGTCCCGGTGACCTCGACGACCCTCGACTCCGTCTCGCAGTGCGTGATCCCTGCGGGCGCCGAGGCGGACCGCGCGTGCACCGACGCCGACCCGGCCGCGCCGGGGGCGGCCGCGGGCCTGCAGCCGGGGGACACCGTGCTGAGCTGGGCCGGCACACCGGTCTCGTCGTGGGACGAGCTCTCGACGCTCATCCGTGCGACGGGTGCCGAGCCCACGGACGTCGTCGTCGAGCGCGACGGCGCCCGGCTCGACCTGAGCGTCACGCCCGTCGTCGCGCAGCGACCGGCGTACGACGAGGACGGCGCGCCCGTGCACGACGAGGACGGCGAGCTCGTCACGGTGCCCGTCGGCTTCGTCGGCGTGTCGCCGACCGTCGAGTACCGGTCGGCGACGCTCGCGCAGGTGCCCGAGGAGGTCGCGAACCGCACCTGGCAGACGGTGTCGGTCGTCGCGACGTTGCCGGCGCGCGTCGTCGACCTCGTCGCCACGACGTTCGGCGACGGCGAGCGCGGCGCGGACTCGATCGTCGGGATCGTCGGCGTCGGACGGCTCGCGGGCGAGGTCGCGTCCGTCCAGGGTGAGGGCATCGACTGGGGGGTGCGCCTGGCGATGCTCCTCGAGATGCTCGCGACGCTGAACATCGCGCTGTTCGTGTTCAACCTGATCCCGCTGCCGCCGCTCGACGGCGGGCACGTCGCAGCCGCGCTGTGGGAGGGCGGCAGGCGGCAGGTCGCGCGCCTGCGACGGCTGCCGCGACCCGGCCCGTTCGACTCGGCGAAGCTGGTCCCGCTCGCGTACTCGGTGTTCGTGGTGCTCGGCGCGATGGGCGTGCTGCTGATCTACGCGGACATCGTCGACCCGGTCACGATCACCTGAGCCCCGCCCGCCCGGCGGCCTGCGGCGCGCGTGCGGTGCGGCTCGTCGTGCGCTCGTCGTGCGCTCGTCGTGCGGCTGTCGTGCGGTCGTCGTGTGCACGATCGGCCACCGTGCGGCTCGTCACGCCGGATGGTGCGGCGGTAGGTGGGATGATGGCCCGGTGAGCGTTCCGATCTCCCTGGGTATGCCCGAGGCACCCGCACCGGTCCTGGCGCCGCGGCGCCCCTCCCGCAAGATCCGAGTCGGGAAGGTCGAGGTCGGCGGCGACGCCCCGGTGAGCGTGCAGTCGATGACGACGACGCTGACCGCGGACGTGAACTCCACGCTGCAGCAGATCGCCGAGCTCACGGCGTCCGGGTGCGACATCGTGCGCGTCGCGGTGCCGAGCCAGGACGACGCGGACGCGCTGCCCGCGATCGCGCGCAAGTCGCAGATCCCGGTGATCGCCGACATCCACTTCCAGCCGAAGTACGTGTTCGCGGCGATCGACGCGGGCTGCGCCGCGGTGCGCGTGAACCCCGGCAACATCCGCAAGTTCGACGACCAGGTCGGCGCGATCGCGAGGGCCGCGGCGGACGCGGGCGTGAGCCTGCGCATCGGCGTCAACGCCGGCTCGCTCGACCCGCGGCTGCTCGCGAAGTACGGCAAGGCGACGCCCGAGGCGCTCGTGGAGTCGGCCGTGTGGGAGGCGTCGCTGTTCGAGGAGCACGACTTCCACGACTTCAAGATCTCGGTCAAGCACAACGACCCGGTGGTCATGGTGCGCGCCTACGAGCTGCTCGCCGAGCGCGGCGACTGGCCGCTGCACCTCGGGGTGACCGAGGCCGGGCCCGCGTTCCAGGGGACGATCAAGTCCGCGACCGCGTTCGGCGCGCTGCTGAGCAAGGGCATCGGCGACACGATCCGCGTCTCGCTGTCCGCGCCGCCCGTCGAGGAGGTCAAGGTCGGGATCCAGATCCTGCAGTCGCTGAACCTGCGGCCTCGCAAGCTCGAGATCGTGTCCTGCCCGTCGTGCGGTCGCGCGCAGGTGGACGTCTACTCGCTCGCGGAGCGGGTCACGGCGGGCCTCGAGGGCCTCGAGGTGCCGCTGCGCGTCGCCGTGATGGGCTGCGTCGTCAACGGCCCCGGTGAGGCGCGCGAGGCGGACCTGGGCGTCGCGTCCGGCAACGGCAAGGGGCAGATCTTCGTCAAGGGCGAGGTCGTCAAGACCGTCCCGGAGTCGAAGATCGTGGAGACCCTCATCGAGGAGGCGATGCGCATCGCCGAGACGATGGAGCCGAGCGAAGGCGGGACCAGCCCGGTCGTCACCGTCGGCTGAGGGTGGCGAGCCGTCGACCCGACGCCGCCGAGACCCGTGCCGGCGCGAGCGCCGGCACGGTCGGTGACACGAGTGCAGACCGGCCGCGAGTCCCGGACGCAGCACCCGTGAGCGTGAGGCACAATCGCCTCATGGGGCCGCGGCGCGCGATGGTGCTCGACCGCCGGCCCGGGGCACGTGTCCTGGACGACGTCGACCTCGGGGCGGCTCTCGAGGTGTGCGCGCTCGACCCGGTCGGCTCGGTGCTCGCGACCGCCCGGATCGAGGCGGCGCGGGCCACCCGGCTCGGCAGCGCGGGCGGCGCGCTGTGGGGCTACCAGCACGGCGGCTCGCTCGTCGCGGTGTGCTGGGCGGGCGCGAACATGGTGCCCGTGGTCCCGGTCGAGGACCCGGCCGTCGTCTCCGACGCGCTCGACGCGTTCGCGACGAGCGCCGCGCGCCAGGGCCGGCGCTGCTCGTCGATCGTCGGTCCCGCCCCCGCGGTCCTGGGTCTGTGGAACCGGCTGCGCACGGTGTGGCCGGGCGTGCGCGAGGTGCGCCACGACCAGCCGTCGATGGTGATCGACTCCGCGCCGTCGGTCGCGGTGGACCCACAGGTGCGCCTGTCGCGTCCCGACGAGTTCGACCTGGTGCTGCCCGCGTGCATCGCGATGTTCACCGAGGAGGTCGGCTACTCGCCGGCGAGCGGACCGCGCGGACCGTACGAGACCCGCGTGCGCACGCTCATCGACCAGGGGCGTTCGTTCGTGCGCATGGAGTCCGGACCGGGCGGTGCACCGCGCGTGACGTTCAAGGCCGAGCTCGGCGCCGTCGCCGGGGGCGTCGCCCAGGTGCAGGGCGTCTGGGTCGAGCCCGAGCGGCGCGGGATGCGGCTCTCGGAGCACGGCATGGCGGCCGTGGTCGAGGCGACGCGCGACCACGTCGCGCCCGTCGTGTCCCTGTACGTCAACGACTACAACGAGCGCGCCATCGCGGCGTACCGGGCGGTGGGCTTCCGCCAGGTCGGCTCGTACGCGACGGTGCTCTTCTAGCGCAGCAGCCGCGACATGCGGCGGTCGGCGAGCGGTCTGCCGCCGGTCTGGCACGTCGGGCAGTACTGCAGCGACGAGTCCGCGAACGACACCTCGTGCACGGTGTCCCCGCACGGCACCCCGTCCCAGCCCGGACACGCCTCGCCCGTGCGCCCGTGCACGCGCATGCCGCGGCGCTTGGCGTCCTTGAGCTCCGCGGCGGGCTTGCCGGACGCCTCGGCGACGGCCTGCGCGAGCACCTCGCGCACCGCCGCGTAGATGACGTCCGCCTGCTCGTCGGACAGCTTGGCGGTGAGCGCGAACGGTGACGTGCGGGCCGCGTGCAGGATCTCGTCGGAGTACGCGTTGCCGATGCCCGCGATGGTGCCCTGGTCGCGCAGCAGTCCCTTGACCTGCTGGTTGCGCGCGGTCAGCAGAGCGCCGAACCGTTCGCGCGTGAACTCCGGGGAGAGCGGCTCGACGCCGAGCGAGGCGATCTGCGGCACGTCCGCGGTGTCCTCGACGACGTGCACGGCGAGCCGCTTGCGCGTGCCCTGCTCGGTGAGGTCGAACCCCGAGGCGTCGTCGAGCCGCACGCGCAGCGCGAGCGGCGAGCGGCCGGGGCGAACGGGCGTCGTCGCGAGCTTCTCCGACCAGCGCACCCACCCCGCGCGGGACAGGTGCCACACGAGGTGCAGGGGCTCGCCCGTCGGCGTCGCGACGAGCAGGTCGAGCCACTTGCCGTGCCGGCTCGCGTCGACCACCGTGCCGCCGACGAGCGCGTCCGGCGGCGGTCGGAACGTCTTGAGGGCGGCGATGTCGCCCACGCCGATCTGCGTCACGGTGCGGCCGACGGCGCGCTCGCGCAGGAACGCGGCGAGCGCCTCGACCTCGGGGAGCTCGGGCACGGGACCATCGTGGCCCACGTCACCCCCGCACCGCGCCCGAACCGGGGCCGGTGTGCGCCAGACGCCCGACGATCGCGTCGGCCGGACCGCGGCGGGCAACTAGGCTTCGCCTCATGCTCCTGCGTATGTCCACGCTGTTCGTCCGCACGCTGCGCGAGGACCCGGCCGACGCCGAGGTCGCGAGCCACAAGCTCCTGGTGCGCGCCGGGTACATCCGCCGCGCCGCGCCCGGCATCTACACCTGGCTCCCGCTCGGCCTGCGCGTGCTCGCCAAGGTCGAGGCCGTCGTCCGTGAGGAGATGGCCGCCGCCGGCGCGCAGGAGGTGCACTTCCCGGCGCTGCTGCCGCGCGAGCCGTACGAGGCGACGGGCCGCTGGACGGAGTACGGGCCGAACATCTTCCGGCTCAAGGACCGCAAGGGCAACGACTACCTGCTCGCGCCCACGCACGAGGAGATGTTCACGCTCCTGGTCAAGGACCTGTACTCGTCGTACAAGGACCTGCCGCTGTCGATCTACCAGATCCAGACGAAGTACCGCGACGAGGCCCGCCCGCGCGCCGGCCTCATCCGCGGGCGTGAGTTCGTCATGAAGGACGCGTACTCGTTCGACGTCGACGACGCGGGCCTCGAGGCGTCCTACGAGGCGCAGCGCCTGGCGTACCAGCGGATCTTCGACCGGCTCGGGCTCGAGTACGTCGTCGTCGCGGCGACGTCCGGAGCGATGGGCGGCTCGCGCTCCGAGGAGTTCCTGACGCCGACGGCGATCGGCGAGGACACGTTCGTGCGGTCGCCGGGCGGGTACGCCGCGAACGTCGAGGCCGTCACGACGATCGCGCCCGAGCCGCTGCCGTTCGACGACGCGCCCGCGGCGCACGTCGAGGACACGCCGGACACGCCGACGATCGACACGCTCGTCGCGCTCGCGAACGAGCGGTTCGCGCGCCCCGACCGCGCGTGGACGGCCGCGGACACCCTGAAGAACGTGGTGCTCGCGCTCGTGCACCCGAGCGGCGAGCGCGAGCTCGTCGTCGTCGGCCTGCCCGGCGACCGCGAGGTCGACCTCAAGCGCCTCGAGGCGGCCGTCGCGCCCGCCGAGGTCGAGGCCGCGGGCGACGCGGACTTCGCGGCGCACCCGGAGCTCGTGCGCGGGTACATCGGCCCGGCGGTGCTGGGCCCGAACGCGGACGGCCGCGCGGCCGACGACGAGGAGCGGACCGCGGTCCGCTACCTGCTCGACCCGCGCGTCGTCGCCGGCACGCGCTGGATCACGGGTGCGAACGAGCCCGGCCGGCACGTGTTCGACCTCGTCGCGGGCCGCGACTTCACGGCCGACGGCACGGTCGAGGCCGCCGAGGTGCGCGCGGGTGACCCCGCGCCGGACGGCTCGGGCCCGCTCGAGCTCGCGCGCGGCATCGAGATCGGCCACATCTTCCAGCTCGGCCGCAAGTACGCCCAGGCGCTCGGCCTGACCGTGCTCGACCAGAACGGCAAGGCGCAGGTCGTCACGATGGGCTCGTACGGCATCGGCGTGACGCGCGTGCTCGCGGCGCTGGCCGAGGCGAACCACGACGACAAGGGCCTCGCGTGGCCGGCGCACGTCGCCCCGGCGCACGTGCACCTGGTCGCGACCGGCAAGGACCAGGCCGTGTTCGACGCCGCCGACGAGCTCGCGCGCGGGCTCGAGGCGCGCGGCGTCGAGGTGCTCTACGACGACCGCCCGAAGGTCTCGCCCGGCGTGAAGTTCGCCGACGCCGAGCTGCTGGGCGTGCCGCTCGTCGTGGTCGTGGGCCGCGGCCTGGCCGACGGCGTCGTCGAGGTGCGCTCGCGCGCCGGTGGCGACAGCGAGAACGTGCCGGTCGCCGACGCGGTCGAGGTCGTCGCCGGGAAGGTCTCCGCGCTGCTCTGACCGCACGGCGTCGACCCGGCGCCGTGGTCCGAGTCGCTGACGCGACGTCCTGGGTCGCCTGCCCTCGCGGGCGGCGGCTCAGGGCGTCGGGGTCGGCGCCGGTTCCGCCTGCTCCGGTTCCGTCTGCTCCGGATCCGTCTGCTCCGGCAGGCCGGGGAACGCCTGCACGGGAGCACCCGCCACCCGGGCGCGCTCGACGGCGACGCGCAGCTCGTCGAGGTACGGCTCGCGCGCGCCCGCGGGCACCTGTGCGAGCGCTGCCGCGGCAGCGTGCCCGACACCCGCGTGCACGTCCCGCACGAGCGCGGTGAGCGCGCCGTCGGCGTCGAGGTCGGCCGGCAGCGCGTACTGACCCAGGCGCGTCTCCTCGCCCGTGCCCGAGACCCCCGCGGCCGTGGCCCACTGCTCGGCCCGCGCGCGCTGCCCGCGCGCCTGCGCGAGCACGGTCGCGCGGACGTCCTTCGCCCCGCGTGCCGCGACGACCTCGAGCGCGAAGCCCGCCTCGTCGTGCGCGCGTGCGAGCGGCCCGCCGACCGCCGGGTCCACCTCGGCGGGCACGACGAGCTCGTCGGGCACGCCCGGCGCGGGGGAGTCCTCGCCGAGCGCGAGCGCGAGCCGCAGCGCCAGGTCCGCCCGCGCGACCGCGACCGACCCGACGACGCGCGCGAGCGGGCCGTCGTCGGTCGTGCTCGCGTCGGTCCGGGCCGTGCTGCTCGTCGTGCCCAGCAACGCCAGGACGTCCTGCGCGGTCGTCGCCTCCGTGGTCGGGCTCGCCGTGGGGGTCGGCTCGGCGTCGGGGTCGACGATGCCGGAGTCGTACGCGCCGCCGAGCGCGGCGGCGTGCTGCGCGCTGACGTCGGCGACCTGCTCGAGCAGCGGCGCGACGGCCTCGTCGGCCGTCACGGTGAGCGCGCCGTCCGCCGCGGCCTCGAGCGCGAGCGCGTCGGCGACCGTGCGGCCGCGGACCTGCTCGAGCGCGTCGGGCGAAGGCTCGACGGGCGGCGGGGTCTCGAGCCGCAGCCCGCATCCGCCCAGCGCGAGGGCCAGCAGCGCGCCGACGACGGCGGCGTGCGTGCCGCGGCGCGCCCGGGCGCGCGTGATCCTCGCCACGCGGGAGGTGGACGGGTCGGGCGAGATCGCGGTGCTCATCGCGGCGATCCTGCCACGCGCACCCCGGCGCGCCCGGTACCGGCCGTCGCGTGCCCGCGACAGTCGTTACCCTGGAGCGACAACTCGAGGGCCACGGCCCCGTGCACACGAAGGAGGCGGTCATGGTCGCAGCCGCATCCGCGCAGCGGGTCAGGCAGGTGCTGGACCCCGTGGTCGCCGCCTCCGGTCTCGTCCTCGAGGACGTGCGCGTGCGCCGCTCGGGCGGCCGGCAGGTCGTCGAGGTCCTCGTGGGCCCGGACGAGCACGACGAGCACGAGGTCGACCTCGACCGCGTCGCCGAGGTCACGCGCGCCGTGTCCGACGCGCTCGACGAGTCCGACCCGGTCGCGGGGGAGTACACGCTCGAGGTGGGCACGCGCGGAGCGGACAGCCCGCTGGTCGCGCGCCGGCACTTCGTGCGCGCCGTCGGCCGCGCGGTCCGCGTGCGCCGCCACGGCGGCGAGGTCGTGACCGGCCGGCTGACCGCCGTGCAGGACGACGACGCGCTCGTCGTCGTGCCCGTGACGCCCGGTGTGAAGGGGCGGCCGCCGAAGGTCGGTGCCCCGTTGACGATCGCGCTCGACGACGTCGCGGACGCGCGCGTCGAGGTGGACCTGTCGGGGCTCGGCCCCGACGACGACGGCGGCGACGACGCCGGACGGGAGATCTGATGGACATCGACATGCAGGCGCTGCGCAGCCTGGAGCGAGAGCGGGAGATCAGCCTCGAGGTGCTGGTCGCCGCCATCGAGCAGGCGCTGCTGTCCGCCTACCACCGCACGCCCGGTGCCCACCAGCGTGCTCGCGTCGAGGTCGACCGCCGTACGGGCCACGTCACGGTGTGGGCGCGCGAGCCCGCGCAGGTCGACGAGGACGGGCACGTCCTGGCGGACGCGCCGGAGTTCGACGACACGCCCTCGGGCTTCGGGCGCATCGCGACCGCGACCGCGCGCCAGGTCATCGTGCAGCGACTGCGGGACGCCGAGGACGACCAGGTGCTCGGCACGTTCCGCGGCAAGGAGGGCGAGGTCCTCGGCGGCGTCATCCAGCAGGGCCCGGACCCGCGTGTCGTGCTCGTCGACGTCGGCGGCACCGAGGCGGTGCTCCCGCCGCACGAGCAGGTCGCGTCCGAGACCTACGTCCACGGCGAGCGCATCCGCGGCTACGTGCTCGAGGTCGCGCGCGGCGCGCGCGGCCCGCAGGTCACGCTGTCGCGCACGCACCCGAACCTCGTGCGCAAGCTGTTCGAGCTCGAGGTCCCCGAGGTCGCCGACGGCACGGTCGAGATCACGGCGCTCGCGCGCGAGGCCGGCCACCGCACCAAGATGGCGGTCCGGGCGACCGTCGCCGGGGTGAACGCCAAGGGGGCGTGCATCGGCCCGATGGGCGGCCGCGTGCGTGCGGTGATGGCCGAGCTGCGCGGCGAGAAGATCGACATCGTCGACCACAGCGACGACCCGGCGGAGATGGTGGCGCACGCGCTGTCGCCCGCGCGCGTGATCTCGGTCACGGTCGCCGACCCCGACGCACGCGCGGCGCGTGTCGTCGTGCCCGACTACCAGCTGTCGCTCGCGATCGGCAAGGAGGGCCAGAACGCGCGTCTGGCCGCCAAGCTCACCGGCTGGCGCATCGACATCCGCTCGGACGCCGAGGGCGAGGACGCGGGCGCGGCACCGGCCGTCGGGCACGCCGCCGAGCGCAACCCGGACGACGCGGGGTGACCCGCGGGGGTAGACTCACCGTGGCTGGGCCGGACGCCCGGCAGTCCCCGCACGCCGACGCGACCGTCGGCACGCAGTCCGTGACCTCCTCAGGACGTCGAGACGTCCGTCTCACGAGGAAGACCGCGGGTGCGCCGGTCCGCACGTGCGTGGGGTGTCGAGCCACCGGTCCCAGGTCCGCCCTGCTGAGGGTGGTCGCCGTCGTGGACGGCGCGGGTCAGCCCGCGCTCGTCGTGGACGTCGCCCGCCGGATGCCGGGCCGGGGTGCCTGGCTGCACCTCGATCCTGGATGCCTCGATCTCGCGACGCGCCGACGCGCGTTCGGCAGGGCCCTGCGACTGCAGGCCGCGCCGGACGTGGCTGCGGTGCGGGAGCACCTCGAGCACCAGCTCACGGCGTCGGGAGAACCGACGCCGACCGTCGATGAAGGAAGCGGGTTGGAAGCCGATGGCGACCCGATGAGCACGCACCGATGAGTGCCTCGCGATGAGCACCCAGCAGATGCGCATGCGCACCCAGCACTAACGACGGTCCGACCCTGTCTCGGGCGGACCGAGACAGGAGAGAAGTGGCCAAGCTTCGCGTCTACGAGCTCGCGAAGGAGCTCGGGGTCGACAGCAAGACCATCATGACGAAGCTCACCGAGATGGGTGAGTTCGTGCGCTCGGCGTCCTCGACGATCGAGCCGCCCGTCGTGCGCAAGCTGCGCGACACGTACCCCGCTGCCGGCGGTGGCGCCGCGCAGCCCGCAGCGCGCCCCGCACCGTCGCGACCCGCGGCACCGGCACGTCCGGCCGCGGCAGCCCCCGCGCCCGCCGCGCCAGCGGCACCCACGCCCGCACCTGCCCGCCCGGCCGCCCCGGCCCCGGCGCAGCCTGCGGCCGCGGCACCCGCCCCGGCACGTCCGGCCGCCCCCGCGCCCGCGGCCAAGGCCCCCGCGCCCGGTGCGACCCCCGCCCCGCGTCCCGCGGGCCAGCGTCCCGGTGGTGCCGGTGGCGCCCGTCCGGGTGCGCCGCGTCCCGCGGCCCGTCCCGGCAACAACCCGTTCGCGCCGTCGCAGGGCATGCCCCGCGCCGGCGGTGGCGAGCGCTCCGGCGGCCCGCGCCCCGGTGGGCCGCGTCCGGGGAACAACCCGTTCGCGCCGTCGCAGGGCATGCCGCGTCCCGGCGACCGGCGTCCCGAGGGCGCTCCGGCGGCCGGTGCGGGCGACCGTCCCGGCGGCCCGCGTCCCGCGCCGCGTCCGGGCGGTCCGCGTCCCAACCCGGGCATGATGCCCGGCCGCACCTCGAGCGGCGTCGGTCGTCCCGGTGAGCGCCCCGCGCGCCCCGGCGGCGGTGGCGGCGGCGCTCGCGGCGGCTTCGGCGGTCGTCCCGGTGGCGGCGGCGGTGCTCCCGGCGGTGGCGGCGGCTTCGCCGGTCGCCCCGGTGGCGGCGGTGGTCGTCCCGGCGGTGCCGGTCGCGGCTCCACGCAGGGTGCGTTCGGCCGCGCCGGTGGTCGTCCCGTCCGCGGGCGCAAGTCCAAGCGGGCGAAGCGCCAGGAGTTCGAGGCGATGCAGGCCCCGTCGCTCGGCGGCGTGCAGGTCCCGCGTGGCAACGGCAAGACCGTCGTGCGCCTGCGCCACGGCTCGTCGCTGAACGACTTCGCCGACAAGATCGACGCGAACCCCGCGGCCCTCGTCACCGTGCTGTTCCACCTCGGTGAGATGGCCACGGCGACGCAGTCGCTCGACGAGGACACGTTCGGCACGCTCGCGGCCGAGCTCGGCTACGTCATCGAGATGGTGTCGGCCGAGGAGGAGGACCGCGAGCTGCTCGGTGCCTTCGACATCGACCTCGAGGCCGAGGAGGCCGGCGAGTCCGACGAGGACCTCGCGCCGCGTCCGCCGGTCGTCACCGTCATGGGTCACGTCGACCACGGAAAGACCAAGCTCCTCGACGCGATCCGCTCCACGGACGTCGTCGCGGGCGAGGCCGGCGGCATCACCCAGCACATCGGTGCCTACCAGGTCGTCAAGGAGCACGAGGGCGTCGAGCGCCCCATCACGTTCATCGACACCCCGGGTCACGAGGCGTTCACCGCCATGCGTGCCCGCGGTGCCCAGGTCACGGACATCGCGATCCTCGTGGTCGCGGCCGACGACGGCGTGATGCCCCAGACGATCGAGGCGCTCAACCACGCCCAGGCGGCCAACGTGCCGATCGTCGTCGCGGTCAACAAGGTGGACAAGGAGGGGGCCAACCCCGCCAAGATCCGCCAGCAGCTCACCGAGTACAACCTCGTGGCCGAGGAGTACGGCGGCGACACGATGTTCGTCGACGTCTCCGCGAAGCAGGGGCTGAACATCGACCAGCTGCTCGAGGCCGTGCTGCTCACGGCCGACGCCGCGCTCGACCTGCGCGCCAACCCGGACAAGGACGCGCGAGGCGTCGCCATCGAGGCGAACCTCGACAAGGGCCGCGGCTCCGTCGCGACCGTCCTCGTCCAGTCCGGCACGCTGCGCGTCGGCGACGCGATCGTCGCAGGCACGGCCTACGGCCGCGTGCGGGCGATGTTCGACGAGCACGGCGAGACCGTCGACGAGGCGGGCCCGTCCCGCCCGGTCCAGGTGCTCGGGCTCGCGTCCGTCCCGTCCGCGGGCGACACGCTGCTCGTCGCGCCCGAGGAGCGCACCGCCCGCCAGATCGCCGAGAAGCGTGAGGCCGCCGAGCGTGCCGCCCTCCTGGCCAAGCGCCGCAAGCGCATCAGCCTCGAGGACTTCACGCAGGCGCTCGCCCAGGGCAAGGTCGAGACCCTCAACCTGGTCATCAAGGGTGACGTGTCCGGTGCCGTCGAGGCGCTCGAGGACGCGCTGCTCAAGATCGACGTGGGCGAAGAGGTCGACCTGCGCGTCATCCACCGCGGTGTCGGTGCGATCACGCAGAACGACGTCAACCTCGCGACCGTCGACTCGGCGATCATCATCGGCTTCAACGTGAAGTTCGCCGAGCGCGTCGAGGAGCTGGCCGACCGCGAGGGCGTCGACGTGCGCTTCTACTCGGTCATCTACCAGGCGATCGACGACGTCGAGGCCGCGCTCAAGGGCATGCTCAAGCCGGAGTACGAGGAGGCACAGCTCGGCACCGCCGAGGTGCGCGAGATCTTCCGCTCCTCCAAGTTCGGCAACATCGCCGGCTCGATCGTCCGTTCGGGCGAGATCCGACGGAACTCGAAGGCGCGTGTCCTGCGCGGCGGCAAGGTGATCGCGGACAACCTCACGATCGAGTCGCTCAAGCGGTTCAAGGACGACGCCACCGAGGTCCGCGAGGGCTACGAGTGCGGTATCGGGCTCGGGTCGTACAACGACCTGCAGCTCGAGGACGTCATCGAGACGTTCGAGATGCGCGAGAAGCCGCGCGCCTGATGTTCGTGGCCCGGTGACGGGTCTCCTCACGGCCTACCAGGTGGCCGCCCCGACGGGGCGGCCACCCGCCAGGCCCAACCACGGCCGTGAGGAGACCCGTCACCGGTCTTCTCGTCCCCGCGCGAGCAGTGCGGGCGGGCGAGGCTGGTGACTTCGAGAAGGAGGGTCCCTGATGGTGGACACAGGGCGGGCCAGGAAGCTGGCCGAGAGGATCCAGCAGGTCGTCGCGCAGATGCTCGACACGCGGATCAAGGACCCGAGGCTCGGGTTCGTGACCGTGACCGACGTGCGTGTCACGGGCGACCTGCAGCACGCCGACATCTACTACACGGTGTACGGGGACGACGAGGCGCGCACCGGCAGCGCCGCGGCGCTGGAGTCGGCGAAGGGCGTCATCCGCTCCGAGGTCGGCAAGCAGACCGGGGTGCGGCTCACGCCGACGCTCGCGTTCCACCTGGACGCGGTGCCCGAGACGGCCGCGCACCTCGAGCAGGCGCTCGCCGACGCGGCGCGCCGGGACGCCGAGCTGCAGGCGATCGCGCGCTCGGCGTCGTACGCCGGTGAGCCTGACCCGTACCGTCGGCCTGCCGACGAGGACGAGGACGACGAGGGCGACACGCGCGCCTGATCCGCCGTCCATGCACACGCCGAGGGCGCCCCGATCCGTTCGGGGCGCCCTCGGCGTGTGTCCGGGCTCAGCGGGTGGCGAGGGCCGGTTCGGCCGCTGCGTCCGCCCGTGCGTCCGCCTCGGTGCCGTTGGTGGACAGCGGCGGGGTGTCGGGGGTGATGCGGCCCGTCGAGCGCGGCATGAACGCCGCGACGACCGCGCCGAGGCCGACGACCGCGGCGCCCACGAAGGCCGCGGGCCGCAGCCCCTGGGCGAAGCCGTCCGGGGTGAGGGTGCCGTCGGCAGCCTGGAACACGGCCACGATCACCGCGACGCCGACCGCACCGCCCACCTCGCGGATGGTCGAGTTCACCGAGCTCGCGGTGCCGTGGTCGGGCGAGGCCATGTCCGCGAGGACCGCGGTCGCGGACGGGGCGAACGTGAGGCCCATGCCGATCCCGGCCAGCGCCAGGCCCGGGACGAGGTCCGCGTACACGGTCGCGTCGCCGACCACAGCCGCCTGCCACGCCAGACCCACGGCCTGCAGGGCGAGGCCGGACGCGAGGAGCGGGCGGACGCCCAGCCGCGGCGCCAGGAGACCGGCGACGGGTGCGACGAGCATGGGCGCGGCGGTCCACGGCAGCGTCCGCACGCCCGCCTCCAGCGGGCTGTAGCCCATGCCGATCTGCAGGTACTGCGAGAGCACGAACACGGTGCCGAACACGCCGACCGAGAACAGGAACGCGCTGCCGTTCGCGACCGAGAACGAGCGCACGCGGAACAGGGACAGTGGGACCAGCGGGTGGTCGGTGCGGGCCTCGCGGCGCAGGAAGGCGGCGAGCAGGCCGACGCCCACGACGGTCGTGCCGACGACCGGGGCCGAGCCCCAGCCCTCGTCGTTGCCGTTCACGACGGCCCACACGAGCAGCAGGACGCCGAGTCCGGCGAGCATCAGGCCGAGCACGTCGATGCGCTGGGCGCGCCCGTACGACTCGGGCAGCACGCGCATCACGAGGGGGATCGCGACGACCGCGACGGGCACGTTGATCCAGAAGATGGCCTGCCAGGAGATGCCGTCGACGACCGCGCCGCCGATCACGGGCCCCAGCGCGACGCCGAGCCCGGACACCGCACCCCAGACACCGATCGCCATCGCGCGCCGCGCGGGTGGGACGGCCGCTGCGAGGAGCGTGAGGGACAGGGGCATGACGGCCGCGGCGCCCGCGCCCTGCACGGTGCGCGCCGCGATGAGCATCTCGGGCGTGGTGGACATCGCGGACGCGATCGACGCGAGCGCGAACAGCACGATGCCGCCGACGAACACGCGCCGCCGGCCGAGGCGGTCGCCGAGGCTCGCGGCCGCGATCATGAGGGAGGCGAACGCGAGCGTGTACGCGTTGACCATCCACTGCAGCTCCGCCAGCGACGCCGACAGCTCGGTGCGCAGCACGGGCAGGGCCGTGGTCATGACGAGGTTGTCGAGGGTGGCCATGAACATCGGCAGCGACGCCGCGACGAGCGCGATGCCGGTGCCGGCGCCGGCGCGGCGAGCGTCTCTGCCCGGGGCCGCGGGTGCCGCGCCCGGTGGGGTCCCGTCGGTCTGGTGCGTGGTCATCGGAAGCTCCCCTGCTGGGTCCCGCCCGGACGACTGCTGCCCGGGGCTGCTTGTTGGCATTGAGTGATTACTAACAAGAGCGACCGTAGGCATCGGCTGATAACCTGTCAACATGATCAGCGAGGCGCACCAGCGCGCGACGGAGCCCGGGCGCTCCGTCCGGATGTCGGGCGACGCCCGTCGCGAGCAGATCCTGGCGGCCGCGCGCCGGGTGTTCGCCGAGGGCGGCTTCTCCGCGACCACGGACGAGGTGGCCCGCGCGGCCGACGTCTCGCAGCCGTACGTCGTGCGCCTGTTCGGCTCCAAGCGGGACCTGTTCCTCGAGGCGTACCAGCAGGCCGCCGACCGGGTCGTCAGCACGCTCACGCTCGCCGCGCGCGAGGACGACCCCAAGGACGCGATGGGACGTGCGTACCTCGAGCTCATCGAGGACCGCGACCTGCTGCGCCTGCTCATGCACGGCTTCATCGCGAGCGCCGACGAGCAGGTCGGGCGCGCCGCGAGGCACTGCCTGGGGGAGGCGTACCGGCTCTACGTCGAGGCCACGGGCGCGACCCCCGACGAGGCGCGTCAGTTCGTCGCGTTCGGCATGCTGCTCAACGTGCTCGTCGCGACCGACGCCGAGTCCCACCCGGGCGAGGACCCCGGCATGGACGGGCTGCTCGAGTGCGTCGCTCTGACCGCCCACCGCGCGGCCGCGGGTGGCGCGTGACCGCCCCCGGGACCGGCGCCCAGGCCGACGCGCGGGACCTTGCCCAGGCCGACGCGCGGGACCGCGCCCGGGCCGACGCGACGACGCGGGCCCGTGCGCGCCGGGCGGCGCAGGGCGAGCGGCCACGACGCAGGCCGACCGCCGCGGACGGGTTCGTCGTCGTCGACAAGCCCGCCGGGTGGACGAGCCACGACGTGGTCGCGCGCATGCGGGGCATCGCCGGCACGCGCAAGGTCGGGCACGCGGGCACGCTCGACCCGATGGCGACCGGCGTCCTCGTCGTCGGCGTGGGGCGGGCGACGCGCCTGCTGACCTACGTCGTCGGCGCGGACAAGGCGTACACCGCGACCGTCCGGCTGGGCGTCGCGACGACGACCGAGGACGCCGAGGGCGAGGTCACGCACGCCGACGACGCCGCGCACGTGTCGCGCGCGCAGGTCGAGGCCGTGGCGCGCACGCTCACCGGCGAGATCCTGCAGGTCCCCAGCGCCGTCTCGGCGATCAAGGTCGACGGCGAGCGGGCGTACGCGCGGGTCCGGGCGGGCGAGCACGTCGAGCTCGCGGCGCGGCCCGTGACCGTCCACGAGCTCGTCGTCGACGACGTGCGCGAGGCCGAGGCGAACGGCGTGCGGGTGCTCGACGTCGACATCCGGACCGTCGTCTCGTCGGGGACGTACGTGCGTGCGCTCGCGCGCGACCTCGGTGCCGCGCTCGGCGTCGGTGCCCACCTCACCGCGCTGCGGCGCACGCGCGTGGGCGGCTACACGCTCGACGACGCCCGCACGCTCGAGGAGCTCGCGGCGTCCCCCGACGACGTGCCCGTCGAGGTCATGGCGCTCGCGGACGCGGCGCGCGCCACGTTCCCCGTGCGCCTGGTCGACGAGGCCGAGGAGCGGTCGCTCGGGTGCGGGCAGGCCCTGCGCGCCGACGGCTCGGCGCCCGCCCACGACCCGGAGGCGACCGTCGCGGCGATCGGCCCGACCGGCCGCCTGGTCGCGTTGCTGCGGCTGCGGGAGGGCAAGGCGCGTCCGGTGCTGGTGCTCCCGGCCGACTGACCCGCCGACAGCCGTCCGCCGACCGCGTGACCGGCCCGGCCCGCGGCACTCGTGCGGAGGTCACCGGTCCGGGTGACATGCGCGCTGACGTGCACCTTGAACCGGTTCGGCTGCTCGGAACCGGTTCCGCGCGTCCGGTTTGCGCGGTACGGTCCCACGAGGCGACGATCGAGGGTGGTGTCCGGCTCTCGTGGCAGCGCCGTCCCGGCCACCTGGCCCGGCCTCGAGGAGACGATGTGGTTTCCTGGTCCCGCCGCCGTGCACGCACGGCTGTCCTGTCTGCCGGCGTCACCGCCGCAGCCCTGATCACCGCGACGGTCGTCGCGCCCGCCGCCCTCGCCGACCCCGTGGAGTCGTCGCACGACTTCGAGTCCGGGACGCAGGGCTGGTACAGCTACGGGGGCGACTCGTCGTCCTCGGTCGTCGACGGCGAGCTCTGCGTGGTCGTGCCCGCCGGCACGACGAACCCGTGGGACGTCGCGGCGCAGCACGACGACGTGACGTTCGAGGCGGGCGGCACCTACACGGTGTCGTTCACCGCGCACGCGACCGAGGAGGTCTCGGTCAACCTGCGGGCGGGCATCGGGTGGCCGGACGACGTGTCGTCGACCGTCGCCCTGGCACCCGAGGAGCAGGAGTACTCGTTCTCCTGGACCCCCGAGTTCAGCGGGTCCGGCAACCTGTCGTTCCAGCTCGGGGCGCAGGACGTCGACTACACGTTCTGCCTCGACGACTTCCAGCTGGTCGGCGACCGGGAGCTGATCCCGGACACCAGCTTCGACGGTGTGCTGCCCGAGGGCTGGAGCGCGGCCGGCTGGACCGTGACGTCCGAGCCGGGTGAGGGCGAGCCGCTGTGCTTCGAGGTCCCGGCCGACTCGAACCAGTACGCGGGTCTCGTGCTCAACGGCCTGCCGATCGAGGAGGGCTCCAACTACCGCCTCACGTTCACGGCCAGCTCGAGCAACGCCGCGACGATCCGCACGATCGTCGGCGAGAACGCCGAGCCGTGGCGCGCGGCCTTCGCCGACAACACGCCGCTGTCGACCGAGCTGACCGAGCACGTGCTCGCGTTCACCTCGCCCGTGTCTTTCCCGGCCGAGTCCGACGACCCGGCGGTCGGCGTCGGGCAGGTCGCGCTGCAGATGGGTGACCGCGGCGCGTTCACGTTCTGCATCACGAGCCTGTCGCTCAAGAAGGTCGCCACGCCGCCGCCGCCGTACGAGCCCGACGTGCGCGGTCCCGTGCGCGTCAACCAGCTCGGCTACCTGCCGGACGGGCCGAAGAACGCGACGGTCGTGAGCGACGCGGCCGAGCCGCTCGCGTGGCGGCTCGAGGACTCGTCGGGCACCACGGTCGCTTCCGGTGAGGCGACGCCCGCCGGGCTCGACGCCTCGTCGCAGCTCGAGGTGCAGACGATCGACTTCTCGTCGTACAAGAAGTCCGGCACCGGCTACACGCTCGTCGTGGGGGAGGACCGCAGCGACCCGTTCGCGATCGCGTCGGACCTGTACGCCCAGCTGCGCTACGACGCGCTGAACTACTTCTACCCGGTGCGCTCGGGCATCGCGGTCGACGTGCCGGACGACCGGTACGACCGGCCCGCGGGCCACGTGTCCGGGCCGGACGGCGAGGTCAACAAGGGCGATCTCGACGTGAAGTGCCTCACCGCGGCCGAGGACGGCGCGAGCTGGTCCTACGGCACGTGGACCTGCCCGACGGGCTACTCGCTCGACGTCGTCGGCGGCTGGTACGACGCCGGTGACCACGGCAAGTACGTCGTCAACGGCGGCATCGCGGTCGCGCAGCTCCTGAGCACGTACGAGCGGACCCTGCACACGAAGAACGCGGCGAAGGGCGCCCTGGCGGACGGCACGCTCGACGTGCCGGCCGACGAGAGCGGCAACGGCGTGCCGGACGTCCTCGACGAGGCGCGCTGGGAGCTCGAGTTCTTCCTCGCGATGCAGGTGCCCGCGAAGTCCGGCATGACGGTCTCCGCGACCGACCAGCGCTCGCTCGACGGGCTCGTGCACCACAAGATCCACGACGTCGGCTGGACCGGCC
Organism: Cellulomonas palmilytica; assembly: GCF_021590045.1. Taxonomy (NCBI): domain Bacteria; kingdom Bacillati; phylum Actinomycetota; class Actinomycetes; order Micrococcales; family Cellulomonadaceae; genus Cellulomonas; species Cellulomonas palmilytica. The sequence continues at coordinate 2,153,811 of NZ_CP062221.1, forward strand.
TGGGGCTCCTGCCCTCGGAGGACCCGCAGCAGCGACGCCTGCACCGGCCCTCGACGGCTGCGACGCTCAACGTGGCCGCCACGGCCGCGCAGGGTGCGCGCCTGTTCGAGAAGTACGACAAGGCGTTCGCCCAGCAGCTCCTGAGCGTCGCGCGGTCCACGTACGCGGCCGCCAAGCGGGTGCCCGACCTGTACGCGCCGCAGTCCGCGGGCCAGAACGGCGGCGGACCGTACGACGACACGAACGTGACCGACGAGTTCTACTGGGCGGCCGCCGAGCTCTACCTCACGACGGGCGAGAAGGCCTTCGAGAAGGACCTGCAGAACAGCCCCGTCGCGACGAGCGACATCTGGGAGCGTTCCGGGTTCTCGTGGGGGAGCGTGGCGGCGCTCGGTCGCCTCGACCTCGCGACGGTGCCGAGCAAGCTGGCGACCCGCAAGGCCGTGCAGGCGTCCGTCGTGGCCGGGGCCGACAAGCTCCTCGCGTGGCAGCGGGCCGAGGCGTTCGGCACCGCGTACCCGGGCAACGACGACGGCTCGTACGTCTGGGGCTCGAGCTCGTCCGTGCTCAACAACCAGGTCGTCCTCGCCACGGCGTACGACCTGACGGGCGACGCGAAGTACGCGAACGCGGTGCTGGAGTCGATGGACTACCTGCTGGGTCGCAACGCGCTGAACAACTCGTACATCACGGGGTACGGCACGAAGTTCTCATCGCACCAGCACAGCCGGTGGCTCGTCCCGCCGCCGCCGGGGACGATCTCGGGTGGCCCGAACTCGCAGAGCAGCACGTGGGACCCGGTCATGAACCGGATCTACCCGCCCGGTCACGACTGCGCCCCGCAGCTCTGCTACATCGACGACATCGAGGCGTGGTCCGTCAACGAGCTGACCATCAACTGGAACGCCCCGATGTCCTGGGTCGCCTCCTTCGTGGCCGACCTCGGCGTGAGCGGGGTCCCGGCCGCGCCGGTCGTGACCAAGCACCCGTCGTCGGTGTCGGCGAAGAAGGGCACCTCGGTCGCGCTGAGCGCTGCTGCGGCCGGCAAGCCTGCGCCGACCGTGCAGTGGCAGGTGCGCAACGCGAAGGGCGCATGGGTCGACGTGCCCGGCGGGAAGACGACGACGCTGCGGGTCATCGTGTCGGCGGCGACCGACGGCGCCCGGTACCGCGCGGTGTTCCGCAACGCGTCCGGCACGGTCGTCACGGACGTCGCGACGGTCACGGTGCTGCCCGGCCCCAAGGGCCCCGCGCCGAAGGGCCCGGGTCCGATCGTCCCCGCACCCAAGCCGGGTCCCGGCCGCGGGTGACGTCACCGCACCACACGGCGACCCCGCCACCGGCCCCCTCGGGGCGTCGGTGGCGGGGTCGCCGTGTGCGAGCGGCGGTGGGACGGTGCGGTGGCGGGCCGTGACGCGGTGGCATGATCGGCGGGTGCATCGCTGGTCCGACCTCGCCGACGTCCCCGCGGACTTCGGCCCCACCGTCGTCACGCTCGGCAACTTCGACGGCGTCCACCGCGGCCACGCGAGCGTCCTGCGGCGCATGGCGGCCGACGCGCGGGCGCAGGGCTCGTCGGCGGTCGCGGTGACGTTCACGCCGCACCCGCTGCAGGTGCACCGACCCCACGACGCGCCGCCGCTGATCACGGGCGACGAGGACCGGCTGGACCTGCTCGAGGCGACGGGTCTCGACGCGGTGCTGCTGCTTCCGTACTCGCTGGAGTTCGCGCGGCAGAGCCCCGAGGAGTTCGTCCGCACCTACCTCGTGGACGGCCTGCGGGCACGCACGGTGGTCGTCGGGCGCGACGTGCGGTTCGGCTGGCAGAACTCGGGCGACCTGGCGACCATGGTCCAGCTCGGGCGCCGGCACGGCTTCGACGTCGAGGTGATCGACGACATCACGCCGGACGACGAGGCCGGTGCGGCGCGGCGCTGGTCCTCGACGTGGGTGCGCGAGGCGCTCGCGGCGGGAGACGTCGAGCAGGCGGCGCGGGTCCTGGGCCGTCCGCACCGCCTGCGCGGGCTCGTCGTGCACGGCGACGCGCGCGGCCGCGAGCTCGGGTTCCCCACGGCCAACCTCGCGCAGGACGCGGACGGCATGGTCCCCGCGGACGGCGTCTACGCGGGCTGGCTGCGGCGCACGCGCCGCGCGGACGGCACGGTGGCCGACGACCCGCGGCTGCCCGCCGCGGTGTCGATCGGCACGAACCCGACGTTCGACGGCGTGCAGCGCCGCGTCGAGGCCTACGTGCTGGACCGGACCGACCTCGACCTGTACGACGACGAGGTCGTCGTCGACCTCGTGGCGCGCCTGCGCCCCACGCTGCGGTTCTCGTCGGTCGACGAGCTGCTCGAGCAGATGCACGCGGACGTCGAGCGCGTCCGCGAGGTCCTCGCCGCGGACGGCTGACGCCCGCGAGGTGAGCCGCGTCACACGCACGAGGTCCGGAGGAATGCGACAGTCCCGACCAACGGGACGGCGACGCCGCAGGTCACGCGGATCTTCGGACGAAAGCCTCAGGTCGGCCGCATCACGTGCCGATGGCCGAGTCGGGACCCCGCACCGGGGTCCGCGTCCTGCCGACCGTCTGCCGCCGTCCTGGAGGTGCCGCGTGAGCCCAGCCCGCACGCGCGTCCTTGCCCTCGCCCTCGCCTCGTCCACGCTGCTCGCGGCCGGTGCACTTCCGGCCTCCGCCGCGCCCGCCGCCACCGCGGCGCCCGCGCCGCGCGCCGCGCTCGTGACCGCCGCGGCCACCGACGTCGCGGCGTCCAGCACCTCCGACCGCATGCCGACGAAGGCCTGGGTCACGAACCTCTACCGCACGCGCATCGTGCCGGCGCTCGACACCAAGGTCTCGTGGTCGGGCAGCGTCTCGAAGTGCTCGATGGGGCGGGAGTCCGACGCGTCGCGCGCGGCCACGCTGCGCATGGTCAACTCGATGCGCCTGCTCGTCCAGCTCTCGACGGTGAAGCTGGACACGACGGCGAGCGGCAAGGCGCAGAAGGCGGCCCTGCTCATGGACGCCAACCGCAAGCTGTCCCACTCGCCGAGCAAGAGCGACTTCCCGAAGTGCTGGACGCCCGCCGCGAAGGAGGCCGCCGGCTCGTCGAACCTCGCGCTCGGCGCGACCGGCTCACGCGCGATCGCGGCGTACATGGACGAGCCTGGCGACGGGAACACGGCCGCGGGCCACCGCCGCTGGATCCTCAACCCGACGACGACGCACATCGCGACCGGCTCGACGACCAACGCCAACGCCCTGACGGTGTTCGGCCTCGGGACGTCGGCGAACGCCGCCAAGCCGAAGTGGATCGAGTGGCCCGCGCGCGGCTGGTTCCCGCAGCAGATCGAGCCCGACGGCCGGTGGTCGCTGTCGTCGTCGAACGGCGCGGTGAGCTTCGACAAGGCGTCGGTCAAGGTGCAGCGTGTGACGACGGACGGCAAGGTCGTCAAGACGCACTCGGTGAAGAAGCACCCGGTCGCCACCGGCTACGGGCCGAACACGGTGGTCTTCGACGTGTCCGGCGTCGCGCACCCGACGGGCAAGGCGGTCGCGTACTACCGCGTGACCGTGACGGGCATCCGCGGCGGGGGCCAGTCGTCGTGCTCCTACCTCGTGCGCCTCTACGACCCGACTGCCTGACCCCTGCCGACGGTGCGCCGACCGGCCCGGCCGGTGGTGCGACCGGGCCTGGTAGTCTGTGGGAGCCGTCAGAACGGCCGCGGATCCAGAGAGCCCGGGTGGATGTGCCCCGGCGCACCGCGCAACGATTCACACAAGGAGAGCCGTGTCCCTCGACGCTGCCACCAAGCAGGCCATCATGACCGAGTACGCCACGCACGAGGGCGACACCGGTTCCCCCGAGGTCCAGATCGCTGTCCTGACGCAGCGCATCAAGGACCTGACGGAGCACCTCAAGGAGCACAAGCACGACCACCACAGCCGCCGCGGCCTGCTGCTGCTCGTCGGTCGTCGTCGTCGCCTTCTCGGCTACCTGCAGAAGGTCGACATCAACCGGTACCGCTCGATCATCGAGCGCCTCGGCCTGCGCCGCTGAGCCTCGTGACCAGCCCGGATCCCGTGCGGGGTCCGGGCTGGTCCGCATGTCGGGTCCGCGCGTCGCGCGACATCCCGGCCGCACCCCCGGCATGATCGTCGGCGGTGCCGCGCGAGCCCGGTGGGCGTGACGTCCACCCGGCCGCCACCACAGCGCACCACCCGCACCACCGCACCAACCACCGCGTCGGTCCACCTGTCCGGTCCTCGGTAGTGGCCCCCGGAGCACGAGCTCCGTAGGCCTCGATCGAAGACCGCCGGGACCGGCCGGCGCCTTCGACAGACGAGGAGGGCACCCGTGGAGGGTCCCGAGATCCAGTTCGCCGAGGCCGTGATCGACAACGGTCGCTTCGGAACCCGCACCGTCCGGTTCGAGACCGGCCGGCTCGCCAAGCAGGCCGCCGGCTCCGCCGCCGCGTACCTGGACGGCGAGACGATGCTCCTGTCGGCCACGACGGCCGGCAAGCACCCCAAGGAGCAGTTCGACTTCTTCCCGCTGACGATCGACGTCGAGGAGCGGCAGTACGCCGCCGGCAAGATCCCCGGCTCGTTCTTCCGCCGTGAGGGTCGTCCCTCGACCGAGGCGATCCTGGCCTGCCGCCTGGTCGACCGCCCGCTGCGCCCGCTGTTCGTCAAGGGCCTGCGCAACGAGGTCCAGGTCGTCATCACGGTCCTGGCGATCCACCCGGACGACGCGTACGACGTGCTCGCGATCAACGCGGCGTCGATCTCGACGCAGCTGTCGGGCCTGCCGTTCTCCGGCCCCGTCGGCGGCGTGCGCATCGCGCTCGTCGACGGCCAGTGGGTCGCGTTCCCGCGCTACTCCGAGCGTGAGCGCGCGACGTTCGACATGGTCGTCGCGGGTCGTGTGGTCGGCGACGACGTCGCGATCGCGATGATCGAGGCCGAGGCGCCCGAGAAGTCGTGGAACATCATCAAGGACGAGGGCGGCCAGGCGCCGACCGAGGAGATCGTCGCGCAGGGCCTCGAGGCCGCGAAGCCGTTCATCAAGGTCCTCGTCGAGGCGCAGTCCGAGCTCGCCGCGAAGGCCGCCAAGGAGACCCAGGTCTTCCCGACGTTCCCGGACTACCAGGACGACGTCTACGCCGCGGTCGAGACCGCCGCGACGGCGCGCCTGGGCGAGGCGCTGAGCATCGCCGACAAGCAGACCCGCGAGGGCCGCCTCGACGAGATCAAGGCCGAGGTCCAGGCCGAGCTCGCCGAGTCGTTCGAGGGGCGCGAGAAGGAGATCTCGGCCGCGTACCGCTCGGTGCAGAAGAAGCTCATCCGCCAGCGCATCCTGACCGACGGCTTCCGCATCGACGGCCGCGGCCTGCGCGACATCCGCACGCTCTCGGCCGAGGTCGAGGTGCTGCCGCGCGTGCACGGCTCCGCGCTGTTCGAGCGCGGCGAGACGCAGATCCTCGGCGTCACGACGCTCAACATGCTCCGCATGGAGCAGCAGCTCGACACGCTCTCCCCGGAGACGCGCAAGCGCTACATGCACAACTACAACTTCCCGCCCTACTCGACGGGTGAGACGGGCCGCGTCGGCTCGCCGAAGCGCCGCGAGATCGGCCACGGCGCGCTCGCCGAGCGGGCGCTCATGCCGGTGCTGCCGAGCCGCGAGGAGTTCCCCTACGCGATCCGTCAGGTCTCCGAGGCGCTGGGCTCGAACGGCTCGACGTCGATGGGCTCCGTCTGCGCCTCGACGCTCTCGCTGCTGAACGCCGGTGTGCCGCTGCGCGCGCCGGTCGCCGGCATCGCGATGGGCCTGGTGTCCGACACGGTCGACGGGGAGACCCGCTACGCCGCGCTGACGGACATCCTGGGCGCCGAGGACGCGTTCGGTGACATGGACTTCAAGGTCGCCGGCACGCGCGACTTCGTCACCGCGATCCAGCTCGACACCAAGCTCGACGGCATCCCCGCGAGCGTCCTGGCCGGCGCGCTGACGCAGGCCAAGGAGGCGCGCCTCGCGATCCTCGACGTCATCGCCGAGGCGATCGACGTCCCCGACGAGATGAGCCCGTTCGCGCCGCGCGTCATCACGGTGAAGGTCCCGGTCGACAAGATCGGCGAGGTCATCGGCCCGAAGGGCAAGATGATCAACCAGATCCAGGAGGAGACCGGCGCCGACATCTCCATCGAGGACGACGGCACGGTCTACATCGGCGCGACCGACGGCCCGTCGGCCGAGGCGGCGCGGGCCGCGATCAACGCGATCGCGAACCCGCACATGCCCGAGGTCGGCGAGCGCTTCGTCGGCACCGTCGTGAAGACGACGACGTTCGGTGCGTTCATCTCGCTGTCGCCGGGCAAGGACGGTCTGCTGCACATCAGCCAGATCCGCAAGCTCGTCGGCGGCAAGCGCGTCGAGAACGTCGAGGACGTGCTGTCCATCGGGCAGAAGGTCCAGGTCGAGATCGGCGAGATCGACCCGCGCGGCAAGCTGTCGCTGCACGCGGTGGTCGACGAGGACAAGGCCGAGGCCCCGGCCGACGCCCCGGCCGACGCCTGACGTGCCGCTCGACCTCCCGCTCGTGCGCCCGGGCCTCCCGGGCGCGGAGCAGTCCGCCGGGCAGGACGGCGACGCCCACGTGCGTCGTTCCGTCCTGCCCGGCGGGGTCCGGGTCCTCACCGAGCACATGCCCGGGCTCCGCTCGGCGACGGTGGGGGCGTGGGTCGGCGTCGGCTCGCGCGACGAGACGTCCGGCCACTTCGGCTCGACCCACTTCCTCGAGCACCTGCTGTTCAAGGGGACCGCTCGCCGCTCGGCGATGGACATCGCCGAGGCGTTCGACGCGGTGGGCGGCGAGGCCAACGCGGCGACGGGCAAGGAGCACACGTGCTACTACGCGCGCGTGCTCGACACGGACCTGCCGATGGCGGTCGACGTCATCGCGGACATGGTCACGTCCGCGCGCCTGGACACCGACGAGCTCGAGACCGAGCGCGGCGTGATCCTCGAAGAGCTCGCGATGAACGACGACGACCCGAGCGACGTCGTGCACGAGCAGTTCGCGACCGCGGTGCTCGGTGAGCACCCGCTGGGACGTCCCATCGGCGGGACGCCCGAGACCATCCGCGAGGTCCCGCGCGACGCCGTGTGGGAGCACTACCGCTGGCACTACCGGCCCCAGACGCTCGTCGTGAGCGCGGCGGGCGGGGTCGACCACGACACGCTGTGCGAGCAGGTCGCCGACGCGCTCGCCGCGGGTGGCTGGGACCTCGCCGACGACGCGAGCCCCACGGGCCGCCGCGAGGTGCCGCGCGAGCTGGGCGCGGGGGAGCAGGGCCTGCCGATCGTCGGGCTCGAGCGCTCCGTGCGCCGGCACACCGAGCAGGCCAACGTCATCGTCGGCTGCACGTCGCTGACCGCGACCGACGACCGGCGCTTCACGCTGTCGGTCCTCAACGCGGTCCTGGGCGGCGGCATGTCCTCGCGCCTGTTCCAGGAGGTCCGCGAGAAGCGCGGGCTGGCGTACTCGACGTACTCGTTCGCGTCGGGCCACGCCGACACGGGCGTGTTCGGCCTGTACGCGGGCTGCACGCCCGCGAAGGTCGACGAGGTCGTCGCGCTCATGGTCGCGGAGTGGGAGCGGCTCGCGCAGGCGCCCATCACCCCCGCGGAGCTCGAGCGCTCGATCGGGCAGCTGTCGGGCGGCCTCGTGCTCGGCATGGAGGACACCGGGTCGCGCATGAGCCGGCTCGGCAAGGCCGAGCTCGTGCACGGCGCGCTGCTGTCGATCGACGAGTCGCTCGAGCGGGTGCGGGCCGTGACCGCCCAGGACGTGCAGGAGCTCGCCGCCGAGCTCGCGTCGCGGCCCCGGTCCGTGGTGCGGGTCGGACCGTTCGGGGACTGACCCGCGCGAGCGGTGCGTCCAGGCCTGTTCCTCGCACCGTCCCGGCACGTCGGGCGCTCCGGAGCGCCATGATGGGCCTGTGACCGGGTACCGCTGGATCGAGGCGTCCGCCCCGCTGCTCGTCGAGCACGCGTGGGTGCTGCGCGACGACGGGGGCGAGCGCGAGGTGCTGCTGCCCGACGGTCGCGGGCTCGTCCAGCTCGTCGTCGGCACGCCCGGCGCGCGCACGGACGTCCTCACGGGCGATCGGGCGGACGACGACAGCGGCGTACGTGGATTCTCGTCGCGCGCGGTGGTGCGCGAGCAGGCGGGACCGGCCACGCGCCTCGGCCTGCAGCTGCACCCGCTCGCCCTCGCCCTGCTGCGCCCGCACGACCTGCTCGTCGACCACGCGGCCCCGCTCGCGTCGGTCGTCGACGAAGCCGACGTGGTGCTCGCGCGCGACGCGCTCGCGCACGGCGACGACGAGGACGCGGCGCGCGTGCTCGTCGCGGCGCTCGTGGCGCGCTCGCGCACGCGGGACCGGCCCACCGGCGTCACCGCGATGGCGGAGGTCGTCGCGGAGGTGGACCGCACGCGCGGGCTCGTCTCCGCGGCGGACCTGGCGCGCGCGCAGGGCGTGACCGTGAGCGACCTGCACCGCTGGTGCGTGCGGCTCGTGGGCGTCGAGCCGTCGGCGTACCTGGCGGCGGTGCGGTTCGCGGGCTTCGTGCGGCAGGCGACGGGTCCCGGGCCGGTCGCGCCGCGGGACGTGGTGTCCGCTCTGCGGTGGTACGAGGAGAGCGGGCCCGTGCCGCGGGAGGTCGAGCGGACGACGGGGCTCGGGCCTGCGGAGCTGCGGCGCGTGGTCGACCGGCTCACGGAGACCATCGCCTCGCACTGACGCGCACCGGCCGGTCCGCCGACGCGCGACGGGCCGCGCGCGCTCGCCCGGCGTCCGGGGCCGCCGTGCGCGACGGATAGGGTGGCTGACCGTGAGCGAACGGATCAGGGTCGCCGTGCTCGGGGCGGCGGGACGCATGGGGTCGACGACGGTGCGCGCGGTCGAGGCCGCGCCCGACCTGGAGCTCGTCGCGGCGCTCGACGCGAGCGACGACCTCGCCAAGGTCACGGACGCGGGCGCGCAGGTCGCGGTGGACTTCACGGTGCCGTCCGTGACCGAGGGCAACGTCCACGCGCTCGTCGACGCGGGCGTGCACGCCGTCGTGGGCACGACGGGCTGGGACGACGCGTCCCGTGCGCGCGTGGCCGACCACCTCGCGGACCGCCCGGGCGTCGGCGTGCTGATCGCCCCGAACTTCGCGCTGGGCGCGGTGCTCACGATGGCGTTCGCGGCCCGCGCCGCCCGCTGGTTCGAGTCGGTCGAGGTCGTCGAGCTGCACCACCCGGACAAGGTCGACGCGCCCTCGGGCACCGCGCTGCACACCGTGCACGCGATCGCCGCCGCGCGCCGGGCCGCGGGGGTCGCGGCCGGTCCCGACGCGACCGAGCAGTCGCTCGACGGCGCGCGCGGGGCGGTGGTCGACGGCGTGCACGTCCACGCGGTGCGCCTGCGCGGCCTGACCGCGCACGAGGAGGTGCTGCTCGGCAATCCCGGCGAGCAGCTCACGATCCGGCACGACTCGTTCGACCGCGTGAGCTTCATGCCGGGCGTCCTGCTGGGCGTGCGTCAGGTGGGCTCGCGCCCGGGTCTGACGGTCGGGCTCGAGCACCTGCTCGACCTGGGCTGAGCGGTGGCCGCCCCTCGCCGCCGGTCGGCGGTCGTCGCGATCGCGGGTGCGGTCGCGCTCACCGCGCTGCTCGCGCTGTACGTCCTGCTCGTCGCGTCGCGCGCGACCTCGCTGGTCCGCACGGGCGAGCCGATCGCGATCGGGCTCGGGGTCGCGATGTGGGTGCTGCCGGTGCTGGCCGTGTGGCTCGTCGCGCGCGAGTGGAGCCTCGCGATCGACGTGCAGCGCATGGCCGACCGGCTCGCGGACGCCGACGAGCTCCCGGTCGACGACCTGCCACGCTCGCCCGGCGGCCGCGTGGACCGTGCGGCGGCCCGGGAGGCGTTCGACGACGTCCGCGAACGGTGCGAGGCCGCACCGGACGACTGGCGCTCGTGGTACCACCTGGCGTTCGCGTACGACGCCGCGGGTGACCGGCGCCGGGCGCGTGAGTCGCTCGCGCACGCCCGCCGGCTGTTCCGGGGTCGCACCGCGTCCTGACGAGACCCCGGCGCGCGGGTCGACGGGTGACGGTCGACGGGTGACGGGCGACGGGTGACGGGCGACGGGTGACGTCAGATCGTCGCCCACCACCGGTGCTCGCGGACCGTGCGCGTCGTCCCGTCCGGGAGCGTGTCGGAGGCGAGCTCGCGCACGGTGTCGTCGGGCCCGAGGCCCGCACCCGAGAGGAACTGCGCCCGCGCCGAGTCGCCGTCGAGGACCCACGTCTGGACCTGGTCGGCGCCGTCCTCGCGCAGCAGGTCGACGGCGGCCGCGAGCAGCCGCGAGCCGTGCCCCGCACGCTGGTGCGCGGGGTCCACCTCGAGCGCGAGGAGCAGACCGCCGGGCGCGTCACCGGCGCGCGTGGCCGGCACGGGCGCCACGGACGCGAAGCCGACGACCGTGGCACCCGCGCACGCGACGAGCACGCGGTGCCCGGCGGGCGGCGTGGTCACGGCTGCGGCCCACTGCGCCCGCATGGCGTCGAGGTCGAGCACGTCGAGCGCGCCGGCGAGCAGGTCGCCGTGCGCACCGCGCCACGCCCCGACCTGGATGTCGACGATCGCGGACTCGTCGCCCGCGACGGCGGGCCGGACCGAGACGTCGGCGGTCTCGCGGAACAGGGTCACGACGCGTCCGCGTCCGCGTGCGCGACGACGGGCGCCGACGGCACCGGCTTCGGCGGGTGCTTGGTCGAGATGCGGTCGATCCACGCGAGCGCCATCGCGGACACGATGAACGCGAGGTGGATGAGCGTCTGCCACAGCAGCGGCTGGTAGCCCGTCGCCTCGATGGTCGCCTCGGCCTCGATGAAGCTCGCGAGCAGGTGGATCGAGGAGATGCCGATGATCGACATCGCGAGCTTCGTCTTCAGGACGTTCGCGTTGACGTGCGAGAGCCATTCGGGCTGGTCGGGGTGGTCGTCGAGCCGGATGCGCGACACGAACGTCTCGTACCCGCCGATGATCACCATGATGAGCAGGTTCGCGATCATCACGACGTCGACGAGGCCCAGGACGGCGATGATCATGTCGCCGCTCGTGAACGCCTCGACGTGCACCTCGCCGTGCCCGTCGACGTGCTCGACCTCGCCGGTGAACAGCCCGACCCCGAGGTGCCACAGCTCCTGCATGAACTGCCACACGTAGAACGCCTGCGCGACGATCAGGCCCAGGTACAGCGGCAGCTGCAGCCAGCGCGAGGCGAAGATCAGCGTGCCGACCGCGGAGCGCTGCACGGTCTCGACGCCGGACGGGTTCGTCGGCGTGGTGGTGGCCTGGGCCATCGGTCCTCCGGTGGGCGGGGGCCGCGTGCGCGGCCTCGTCGTCGGGCGAGGGTACAACGCGCCGGGCGTCGCGCAGGTGCCGCGGCGAGCGGCGTGGCCGGGTCGGGTCAGGACATGCCGAGCGCACGCAGGCCGGCGGCCGTCGCGGCGGCGAGCACCACCACGACGACGAACGGCGCGCGCAGCGCGAGCGCGACCGCCGCGACGGCGAGCGCGGGCAGGCGGGCGTCCGCGACGAGCGCCTGCCCCTGGGCGACGGCCTGGACCGCGACGAGCGCGGACAGCAGCGCGACGGTCACGAGCGACGCGGTGCGGGCGACGCGCGGCTCGGCGAGCCAGTGCTCGGGTACCAGGTGCCCGACGAGCTTGATCGCGAACACGACGGCGGCGCCGACGAGCACCGCGACCCAGGTGACGGTGGGGCTCACCGGCGACCTCCTTCGTCGGCGGGATCGGCCGAGCGTGCCTCGTCGCGGTGAGGCTCGGGCGCCGCGGGCGCCAGCATGCCGACGACGATCGCGATCGCGGCGGCCAGCAGCACGGGGACGCCCGCGGGCAGCACAGGTGTGGTCGCCAGCGCGGCGACGACCGCGGCGCCGCCGACGAGCCGCGCGAGGCGCGCGTGCGGCCCGGAGAGGCGCGGCCAGACGAGCGCGAGGAACGCCGCGGCCGCGGCGGCGTCCAGGCCGTAGCGGCGCGGGTCGCCGAGCGCGTCGCCGAGCAGCGCGCCGCCGAGCGTGAACAGGTTCCACAGCACGAACACGCCGACGCCCGTCCACCAGAACCCGGCGCGCGCCGCCCGCCCCGGCGGGTGCGCGGTGCCGACCGCGGTCGACTCGTCGATCGTGAGCTGCGCGGCGAGCGGCCGGCGCCACCCGTGCGCGCCGAGCAGGGGAGCCACCTGCGGGCCGTACAGGCCGTTGCGCACGCCGAGCAGCCCCGCGGTCGCGACGGCCGCGGTCGCCGTGCCGCCCGAGGCGACCACGCCGATGAACGCGAACTGCGACCCGCCGGAGAACATGAGCAGCGACAGCGCCATCGTCTGCGCGAGGTCGAGCCCCGCGGCGACCGACAGCGCCCCGAACGAGACGCCGTACAGGCCGGTCGCGAACGACACCGAGACCGCCTGCCGGACGGCCGCGCGCACCTCGTCCCGCTCCGCGTCCGTCACGCGCACAGGGTCGCACACGCGCCGCGCGCCACGGCCGGACGGTTCGCCCGCGTGGCGCGGCGCGAACGTACGATGACGCGCATGACGCAGCCGTCCGCGATCCCCACCCCCTACGAGGACCTGCTGCGGCTGGTCCTCGAGACCGGTACGCCGAAGGCGGACCGCACCGGGACGGGCACGCGGTCGGTGTTCGGGCACCAGATGCGGTTCGACCTGTCCGCCGGGTTCCCGCTGGTCACGACGAAGCGCGTGCACCTGAAGTCGGTCGTGCTCGAGCTGCTGTGGTTCCTGCGCGGCGACTCGAACGTGCGCTGGCTGCAGGAGCGCGGCGTCAGGATCTGGGACGAGTGGGCCGACGAGGACGGCGAGCTCGGGCCCGTGTACGGCGTGCAGTGGCGGTCCTGGCCGACGCCCGACGGCGGTCACGTGGACCAGGTCGCGCAGGTCGTCGAGAACCTGCGGGCGAACCCGGACTCGCGGCGGCACGTCGTCTCGGCGTGGAACGTCGCCGACCTGCCGCAGATGGCGCTCATGCCGTGCCACGCGCTGTTCCAGTTCTACGTCGCGGACGGTCGGCTGTCCTGCCAGCTCTACCAGCGGTCGGCGGACCTGTTCCTCGGGGTGCCGTTCAACATCGCCTCCTACGCGCTGCTCACCCACATGGTCGCCCAGCAGGTCGGCCTCGAGGTCGGCGACTTCGTGTGGACGGGCGGCGACTGCCACGTCTACGACAACCACGTCGAGCAGGTGCGCGAGCAGCTGACCCGCGAGCCGTACCCCGCGCCGACGCTGCGGCTGCGCAAGGCCGCGTCGATCTTCGACTACTCCTACGAGGACGTCGAGGTCGTCGGCTACCAGCACCACCCGACGATCAAGGCGCCGATCGCCGTATGAGCGAGGTCGCGCTCGTGTGGGCGCAGTCCGTCGCGGGGGTCATCGGCGCCGACGGCGCGCTCCCGTGGCACGTGCCCGAGGACCTCGCCCGGTTCAAGGCGCTCACCGCCGGGCACCCCGTGGTGATGGGCCGCGCGACGTGGGACTCGCTCCCGCCGCGCTGGCGACCGCTGCCGGGCCGGACGAACGTGGTGCTGACGCGGCAGGCGGGCCTCGAGCTCGAGGGCGCGATCGTCGTGCACGACCTGGCGGCCGCGCTCGCGGCGGCGGCCGACGCGCCCGGCGGCGAGCAGGTCTGGGTCGTGGGCGGGGGAGCGGTGTACGCGCTCGCCCTGCCGCACGCTCACCGGGTCGAGGCCACCGTGCTGGACGTGGTGGTCGCGGGCGACACGCACGCGCCCCGGCTCGCGCCGCAGCAGTGGCGGCGGGAGCACGCGGAGCCGGCGGTCGGCTGGTCGACGTCGTCGTCGGGCGTCCGCTACCGGTTCGAGACGTACCTCCGCGCGCCGGCCTGAGCCCGCCGCGGCGGTCCGCGGGACCGGGGTCCCGCTCGGAGCGTGAATAGCGCGCGGTCGGGTCGGGTCGTGCGCGGTACGGTGGGCGCCATGCCGCAGGTGACGTCGAGCTCCCGCCCGTTCGGGTCGTTGCTCTCCGCGATGGTGACACCCTTCACCCCGGACGGCGAGGTCGACCTCGACGCCGCGGTCCGGCTCGCGCGCCGCCTCGTCGACGCCGGCCACGACGGCCTCGTGCTCAACGGCACGACGGGCGAGGCGCCGACGACGCACGCGCCCGAGAAGGCCGAGCTCATCGCCGCGGTCGTCGAGGCGGTCGGCGACCGCGCGTACGTCGTCGCCGGCGCGGGCTCCAACGACACGCTGCACGCGGTGCGGATGGCCGAGCAGGCCGCCGAGGCCGGTGCGCACGCGCTGCTCGTCGTGAGCCCGTACTACTCCCGGCCGTCGCAGCCGGGCATCGTCGCGCACGTGCGCGCCGTGCTCGACGCGAGCGACCTGCCCACGATGCTGTACGACGTCCCCGGTCGTGCCGGCGTGCGCCTCGCGGACGCCACGATCGACACGCTCGCGGCCGACGAGCGCGTGGTCGCGTTCAAGGACGCGACCGGTGACACCGTGAACGCCGCCCGCCGGATCGCCCGCACCGGGCTCGCCTGGTACTCGGGGGACGACGGCCTCGTCGCGCAGTTCCTCGCGGTCGGCGCGGTCGGCGTCGTCGGCGTCGTCACCCAGGCGGCGAGCGCGATGTTCCGCGAGCTGCTCGACGCCTGGGACCGCGGCGACGTCGCAGGCACGCAGCGCGCGTACGCCGCGACGCTGCCCGTGACCGACGCGGTCAACGGCGCGGGCTTCCAGGCCGTGCACGTCAAGGCCGCGCTCGAGATCCTCGGCATGATCCCGCGTCGCACCGTGCGCCTGCCGTACGTGCCCGCGACCGACGACGAGGTCGACGCCATCCGCGACGCGCTGCGCGCCGCCGGGCTGCTCGACGCCGCCCTCACCTGACCACCGGGCCCGCACCGTCGGGCCACCCCCGCGGGAGCGCGCACCGGTCGCCCCGCCCGTCGCAGGAGAAGTCTTGAGCCACCCCCACCCCGAGCTGACCCCGCCGCCCCCGCTCCCCGAGGGGGGCCTGCGCGTCGTCGCGCTCGGCGGGCTCGGCGAGGTCGGCCGGAACATGGCCGTGCTGGAGTTCGGCGGGCGCCTGCTCGTCGTCGACTGCGGCGTGCTGTTCCCCGAGGACCACCAGCCCGGCGTCGACCTGATCCTGCCGGACTTCGACTACATCCGGGACCGGCTCGACGACATCGAGGCGATCGTGCTCACGCACGGTCACGAGGACCACATCGGTGCCGTGCCCTACCTGCTGCGCCTGCGCTCGGACATCCCGCTCGTCGGCTCGCAGCTCACGCTCGCGTTCGTCGAGGCCAAGCTCAAGGAGCACCGCATCACGCCGCTGACGCTCGCGGTGCGCGAGGGTCAGGTCGAGCAGCTCGGTGTGTTCGACTGCGAGTTCGTCGCGGTCAACCACTCCATCCCGGACGCGCTCGCCGTCGCGGTCACCACCCCCGCCGGGACCGTCCTGCACACGGGCGACTTCAAGATGGACCAGCTCCCGCTCGACGGGCGGATCACCGACCTGCGCGCGTTCGCGCGGCTCGGCGAGAAGGGAGTCGACCTGTTCATGGTCGACTCGACCAACGCCGAGGTGCCGGGCTTCGTCGCGCCGGAGCGCGGCATCGGCCCCGTGCTCGACGGCGTGTTCGCCGAGTCGAGCAAGCGCATCATCGTCGCGTCCTTCGCCTCGCACGTGCACCGCGTGCAGCAGGTCCTCGACGCCGCCGCCGCGCACGGGCGGCGCGTGGCCCTCGTCGGCCGCTCGATGGTCCGCAACATGGCGATCGCCGCCGACCTCGGCTACCTCAAGGTGCCCGACGGTGTGCTCGTCGACCTCAAGGGCGTCGACGACCTGCCCGACGACGAGGTCGTCCTCATGTGCACGGGGTCGCAGGGCGAGCCCATGGCCGCGCTGTCGCGCATGGCGAACAACGACCACAAGATCTCGGTCGGCGCGGGGGACACCGTGATCCTCGCGTCGTCGCTGATCCCCGGCAACGAGAACGCGGTGTTCCGCGTCATCAACGGGCTCACGCGCCTCGGTGCGCGCGTCGTGCACTCCGGCAACGCGAAGGTGCACGTGTCCGGGCACGCGTCCGCGGGCGAGCTCCTGTACTGCTACAACATCCTGCGGCCGCGCAACGTCATGCCCGTGCACGGCGAGGTGCGCCACCTCGTCGCGAACGGCGCGCTCGCCGTGCAGACCGGCGTGCCCGCCGACCGCGTGGTGCTCGCCGAGGACGGGGTGGTCGTCGACCTGGTCGACGGGCGCGCGTCGGTGGTCGGCGCCGTGCCGTGCGGGTACGTGTACGTCGATGGGTCGAGCGTCGGCGGCATCACCGAGGCCGAGCTCAAGGACCGCCGGATCCTCGGCGACGAGGGGTTCATCTCGATCTTCGCCGTGGTGTCGTCCGCGGACGGCAAGGTGCTCGCGGGTCCGCAGATCCACGCGCGCGGGTTCGCCGAGCAGGACGACGTCTTCGAGGACATCCTCCCGGAGCTCACGCGGACGCTCGAGGAGGCGATCGCGCAGGGTGCGACCGACACGCACCAGCTGCAGCAGATCATGCGCCGCGTGGTCGGCCGCTGGGTCTCGAGCCGCCTGCGCCGGCGTCCGATGATCATCCCCGTGGTGGTGGAGGCCTGACGCGGAGCGCAGCGGAGGTCGACGACCGCGTCAGCGGTCGGCGGCCGTAGCGGAGCGCAGCGGCAGGCCGACCGACGGTACGAGGCCTGACGCTCGGCGGCAGGCCGACCGCAGGTGCAGCGGCGGCTCGCGTCAGGGCACGGTCGTCGGCTCCGTGCGGCGGAACGCCTCGCGGTGCCGGCGCGGCGTGGTGCGCAGGTGCTCGGTGAAGTGCAGGCGCAGCGTCGCCGCGGAGCCGAACCCGGCGCGCCGCGCGACCTCGTCGACGGTGAGCTCCGTGGTCTCGAGCAGCGCCCGGGCGCGCGCGAGGCGCTGCTGCACGAGCCAGAGGCCGGGGCTGACACCCGTGCGGTCGCGGAACCGGCGCGTGAACGTCCGGCGCGCGACGTGGACCTGTCGCGACCACGTGTCGAGGTCGATCGGCTCGTCGAGCCGGTCGAGCGCCCAGTCGATCGCGCGGTCGACGGGGTCCTCGCCCGGGTGGCGTGAGACGGGCGCGGGGATGAACTGCGTCTGCGTGCCGTCGCGGTGGGGTGCGAGCACGAGGGCCCGCGCGACGGCGTCGGCGAGCGCGACGCCGTGGTCGGTCCGCACGACGTGCAGGCACGTGTCCAGCGCGGCGGCCACGCCCGCCGACGTCACGACGTCGCCCAGGTCGCTCCACAGGATGTCGGAGCGGACGGTCACGGCGGGGAAGCGGCGGGCGAGGTCCGGTGCGGCGTGCCAATGGGTCGCCACGGTGCGGCCGTCGGCGATCCCGCTCGCGGCCACGAGGTAGGCGCCGAGGCACAGCCCGACGACCCGCGCGCCGCGGACGTGCGCGCAGCGGACCGCCGCGACGAGGGCGGGGCTCGGGTCGCGCGCCGGGTCCCAGCTCGGCAGGACGACGGTGTCCGCGTCCGTGAGCTGCTCGAGCCCGTGGTCGACGACGACGTCGTAGCCGGCGCTCGTCGCGATGCGCCCGGGCTGCTCGGCGCACACGACGACCTCGTACCCCGTCTCGGGGGCGGTGCCGCCGCCCGACGCGAACACCGCGCTCGGCACGGCGAGGTGGAACGGGCTCATCCCGCCGAAGGCGAGCACGGCCACGCGGTGCGGTGCGGTGACGGTCATGGCCCGATCCTAGTGATGTGTGGCATCCAGGCCACTCGTCGGGCGGCTGGCAGCGCGCGAGGGTGGAGCCATGACCACACCCACGGACGCACGGACCGTCTTCCCCGCTCCGACCACCCGACCCGCTCCGACCACCCGACCCGCTCCGACACCCGCGGCCGCCCCGACCGCGTCGACCCACCGTCGGGTCGAGGTCACGTGGGTCGGTGGCCCGACCCTCCTGCTGCGCTACGCGGGCGCGACCCTGCTCACCGACCCCACGTTCGACCCGGCTCCCGCGCAGTACCCGGGCCGCGTCGTCCTGCACAAGCTCGTCGGCCCGGCGCTCACCCCGGCCGAGCTCGGGCCGGTCGACGTCGTGCTCCTGTCGCACGACGAGCACGCCGACAACCTGGACGTCGCCGGTCGCGCGCTGCTGGCCGACGTCCCGACCGTCCTGTCCACGACCGGGGCGGGCGGGCGGGTGCCCGGCGTGCGCGGGCTCGAGCCGTGGGAGCACGTCGACCTGGACCTCGGTGACGACGGCGGCGTGCGGGTCACGGCGGTGCCCGCGCGGCACGGTCCGGAGGGCAGCGAGCCGCTGAGCGGACCGGTCGTGGGCTTCGTCCTGGAGGCCGCCGGCCGGCCGACGGTCTACGTGTCCGGCGACAACGCGTCGCTCGACGTCGTCGACCAGGTGGCGCGCCGGTTCCCGACGATCGGTCTCGCGGTCCTGTTCGTCGGCGGCGCGAACGTCGGCCGGTTCGGCGACGAGCCGCTCACGCTCGACGCGCGTCGCGCGAGCGCCGCGGCGGACCTGCTCGCCGGTGCGCGCGTCGTCCCCGTCCACCACAGCGACTGGGCGCACTTCGTCGAGCCGCTCGACGCTCTCGTGGCCCGGTTCGAGGCGGGTGGTCGCCGCGACCGCCTGGTCCTGCTCGACCGCGGCGTCCCCACGCCGGTGTGACGTGCGCGACCGGTGGGAGCCGGCCCGCGTGCCTCACTCCGCGAAACGGCGTCCGCGCGCCGGTCCGAGCCGCTACCGTCGCGTGCCATGAACCTCCCCGCGTGCCCGCTGTGCCAGAACGCCGAGTACGAGCAGCAGCAGGAGCGCACCGACGGGCGGTGGGGCTTCACCACGCACGTCAAGACGCTGCTGATCTGCACGCGCTGCCGTTACGTGCTGACGTTCTACGACCGGAACTCGATCTGGGACTTCGACTGATCAGGCTCCTGGTCCCCGGGCTCGGGGTCGACCTCTGAGCCGACCTCCGAGTCGACCTCTGACAGGGCGTCCGCCGCGTGCGCCAGACCCGTCGGTGCGGGCGCGGCGCCCGTGCGGCGCGACGCGGCGGCCGAGCCGACGAGGATGAGCGCGGTCGCGGCGACGACGGCGAGCGTGAGCGGCTCGTCGAGCACCAGTGCCCCGAGCGCGACCGCGACCACGGGGTTGAGGTAGGCGACGAGCGTCGAGCGGGCCGCGCCCACCTCGGCGATGAGCCGGAAGAACAGCACGAACGCGAGCGCGGTGCACACCGCCCCGAGGAGCGCGAGCGCGAGCAGCGCGTCGATCTCGGGGCGCGGGTGCGGGGCCTCGAGCACGACGACCGGCAGGTAGACGAGGGCCGTGAGGCCGAGGCATGCGGTCGTCAGAGGGATCGGTGGCACGTCGCGCAGCCGCCGGTCGGCGACGATCGGGGCGACCGCGTAGCCGAGCGCGGCGAGCAGCACCTGGGCGACGGCCCACGGGTCGCCCCCGGCGGCACCCGGCCCGAGCAGCAGGGCGACGCCGCCGAGCGCGACGGCGAGCCCGGCCCACCGCACGAGCGCGACGGCCTGCCCGTCCACGAACCGGCCGATCACGACCGCGAGGATCGGGACGGTCGCGACGAGCAGCCCGGTGGTCGAGCTCGTGAGCGTCCGCTCGGCGTTGGACAGCAGGATCCACGGCCCGACGATCTCGAGGGCCGCGAACATGACCAGCGGCCACCAGTGGCCCCCCAGCGTCCGGAACCCGCCGGCGCGCGGCACGAACGCGAGCAGGAGCAGAGCGCCCAGCCCCGTGCGGGCGAGCACGACGGTGGCCGGCGTGACCTCCTCGACGGCGACCTTGATGAGCAGGTACGGCACGCCCCAGATCACGCCCATCGCGACCAGCAGCGCCCAGCCTCGTCTGGTCACGGGTGCCTCCTGCCGGCCTCGCGCGGCGAGCGCGGTTCGCTCGGGGCCACCGTAGGGCGAGGGTCCGACACAGCCGTCCGCGCCCCGGCTCGTCCGCCCCTCGACGCCACCCGCGCGGGCGACACGGCACCGCGCCATCCCCGTCGGCGGGCGTGGGTCCGGCTACCGTGAGGACCATGGCGACCCGTACGACCCCACGGTCGCGCTCCGGCGCGCCCGCAGCACGGTCCGCCGGCACGCGATCGGGCTCGGGCGCACGCCCCAAGCAGACGGGCACGCGGCCGGCGGGCCGCTCCGCCGCGCCCGCGAAGCCCTCGCGCCCGGCGCTGCCCGTGCGGATCGTCAAGGGCGTCTGGATGGGCTCGGCGCACCTTCTCGGCGGGGCCGCGCGCCGCGTCGGGCGCGACGCGCGCGACCTCGACCCGGCGCATCGTCGCGACGGGCTCGCGTTCACGATGCTCGGGCTCGCGGTCGTCGTCGCGGCGCGCGAGTGGTGGTCGATGTCGGGCACCGCGGGCGGCGTCGTGCACAACGTCGTCGCGGGCACGTTCGGCGTCGTCGGGGTGGTCGTGCCGATCCTGCTGCTCGCGACGTCGATCCGGCTCATGCGCCACCCCGACCGCGTGCAGGCGAACGGGCGCATCGGCATCGGCCTCGCCGCGATCCTGCTCGCGGTGTGCGGCCTGGTGCACGTGTTCCAGGACCGTCCGGGCACGGACGACATGGAGGCGGTGCGCGACGCGGGCGGCATGCTCGGCCTGATCGTCGGGACGCCCCTGGTGACGCTCGTGACCGTGCCGGTCACCGTCGTCCTGCTGTTCCTGCTCACGTTCTTCGGCCTGCTCGTCGTCACCGCGACCCCCGTGCACCAGGTCGTGCCGCGCCTGCGCGCCGTGTACCGGCGCCTGACCGGCCAGCACGACGAGGCCGCGGGGGAGGACGACGACGCGCCGCTCGTCATCAACGCGGGGCACACGGCGGTCGAGGAGCCCGAGGAGCCGCCGCGCCGGCGCCGCGGCCTGCGCCGCCGCAGGGCCGAGCGCGCCGCCGCGGTCGGCGAGGCCGCGCTCGACGAGTACGAGGCGGACGAGGCGTTCGTCCGCGCCGCCGTCGTCGACCCCGTGGCCCCCGACGACGAGGAGCGCGCGACCGCGCCCGACGCGCCGACCGAGCCCACCGCGGTCGTCGGCGCGACCGGCGCGGCCCCCGCGCCCGCGAAGCCCGCCGCGCTGACGGCGCCGCCGACGACGGGCGTCCCGCGCGGCGAGCAGCCGATGCTCGGCGGCGACGTGGTGTACCTGCTGCCGTCGGAGGACTCCCTCGCGAAGGGTCCGCCGCACAAGGTCCGCTCGGCCGCGAACGACCGGGTCGTCGAGTCGCTCACGAGCGTGCTCGAGCAGTTCGAGATCGACGCGAAGGTCACGGGCTTCACGCGCGGCCCGACCGTCACGCGCTACGAGGTCGAGCTCGGCCCGGCCGTGAAGGTGGAGCGCGTCACCGCGCTGTCGAAGAACATCGCGTACGCGGTCGCGTCCGCCGACGTGCGGATCCTGTCGCCGATCCCGGGCAAGTCCGCGATCGGCATCGAGATCCCCAACACGGACCGCGAGACCGTCGCGCTCGGCGACGTGCTGCGCTCGTCGGCCGCGAAGCGCTCCGACCACCCGATGATCATCGGCGTCGGCAAGGACGTCGAGGGCGGCTACGTCGTCGCGAACCTCGCGAAGATGCCGCACCTGCTGGTCGCGGGTGCGACCGGTGCCGGCAAGTCGTCGTTCGTGAACTCGATGATCGTCTCGATCCTCATGCGCTCGACGCCCGACCAGGTGCGCATGGTGCTGGTCGACCCCAAGCGCGTCGAGCTGACGATCTACGAGGGCATCCCGCACCTCATCACCCCGATCATCACGAACCCCAAGAAGGCCGCCGAGGCGCTCGAGTGGGTCGTGCGGGAGATGGAGGCCCGCTACGACGACCTCGCGATGTTCGGGTTCAAGCACGTCGACGACTTCAACGCCGCGGTCCGGGCGGGCAAGGTCAAGCCGCTGCCGGGCTCCGAGCGCAAGATCGCGACCTACCCGTACCTGCTGGTGATCGTCGACGAGCTCGCGGACCTCATGATGGTCGCGCCGCGCGACGTCGAGGCGTCGATCCAGCGCATCACGCAGCTCGCGCGTGCGGCCGGCATCCACCTCGTGCTCGCGACGCAGCGTCCGTCCGTCGACGTCGTGACTGGTCTCATCAAGGCGAACGTGCCCTCGCGCCTCGCGTTCGCGACGAGCTCGCTCACCGACTCGCGCGTCGTGCTCGACCAGCCCGGTGCGGAGAAGCTCATCGGCCAGGGCGACGCGCTGTTCCTGCCCATGGGCGCCGCGAAGCCCATGCGCACGCAGGGCGCGTGGGTCGCGGAGTCCGAGATCCACGCGGTCGTCGAGCACGTCAAGACCCAGCTCAAGCCCGTGTACCGCGAGGACGTCGCGCAGGCGGCGCCCAAGAAGCAGGTCGACGAGGACATCGGCGACGACCTCGACCTGCTGCTGCAGGCCGCGGAGCTCGTCGTGACGTCGCAGTTCGGGTCGACCTCGATGCTGCAGCGCAAGCTGCGCGTCGGCTTCGCCAAGGCGGGACGTCTCATGGACCTGCTCGAGTCGCGCGAGATCGTCGGGCCGTCCGAGGGGTCGAAGGCGCGCGAGGTGCTCGTGCAGCCCGACGACCTGCCGGGGACGCTCGCGATGCTGCGCGGCGAGCCCGCCGACGACGGCCCGCTGCCCGGCGACGAGGGCATCCCCGTCGCGACCGACTACCACGACGACCTCGAGGACGAGGGCCAGGACTGGTCCGGCGGCAGACGGTGACCCTCGCGCGAGCACTGACCGGTTCGTCGCCCGCGGCGCTGCTCGCCGAGACCGACGACGCCGTGGGGCTCGTCTCGCTCGTCATCGCCGCGATCGCGGTGGTCGCGCTCGTCTGGGTGCTCGTGCTGCTCGCCCGCCAGCGCCGTGAGGTGCACCGCGCGAACGACCTGCTCGACCTGTCGCGCGAGCTGCGGCACCGGTACGACGCGCTGCAGGCGGTCACCAAGGAGGGCGTGCTCGTCGTCTCGCTGTCCGGCACGGTGCTCGACATCTCCGAGCGCGCCGCGACGATCCTCGGCGTGGAGCCGGAGGCCGCGGTCGGGCGCCACCTCACGGACCTCGCGGTCGTGCTGGTCAACGAGCAGGGGTTGGCGATGAACCCCGCTGCGGTGCTCGGGTACCGCACGGGACGCGCGGGGTACACGGTCGACTCGCAGCTCGTCGGCGTCGCGGTCGCGAGCCCCACGGGGACGCAGGCGCGCATGGTGCAGGTCGCGAGCCAGCTCGTCGCCGCGGCTGACGGCGACGCGCCGGCGGTGCTCACGACGCTCGTCGACGTCACGGGCTCGCGGCAGGTCGAGGCGGCGCTGTCGCGCTCGGAGACGCAGTTCCGGGTCGCGATGGAGAACGCACCGATCGGCATGGCGCTCGTCGACCTCGACTGGCACGTCGTCGAGGCCAACGCGGCGCTCGCGGAGCTGCTGGGCACGACGGTCGACGCGCTGCGCGGCTACCCCATGGAGGCGCTCGGGACGCCGGAGTCGCGCGCGAGCGAGCGCCTCGAGGTGGACCGGCTGCTCGGCGGCGGGCAGCACCGGTTCTCGGTCGAGAAGCGCTACCAGCGCGCGGACGGCCACCTCGTGTGGGTCGTGCTCGACGCGGCGCTCGTGCGCTCGCCCACGGGCGAGCCGGACCACTTCGTCGTGCAGGTCCGCGACTCGACCGAGTCCAAGCTCCAGGCGGAGATGCTCACGCACCGCGCGATGCACGACCCGCTCACGGGCCTCGCGAACCGCACGCTGCTGCAGGAGGTCCTGCAGTCGGTGCTCGAGCAGCCGGGCGTGGTCGACCGCGTCGCGGTGCTCGCCTGCGACCTCGACGGGTTCAAGGAGATCAACGACCGGTACGGGCACGCGGCGGGCGACGAGGTCCTTGTGCACGTCGCCGGCGTGCTGCGGGCGGCCACGGCGCGGCGTGGGACGGTCGCGCGCCTGGGCGGCGACGAGTTCGTCGTCGTGGTGCAGGACATCGACGGGCCGCGGGCCGTGTTCGAGGTGGCCGCCGCGATCCACGCCGGCCTCGCGGAGCCCGTGCGCGTCGCGCGCCGCCGCATGCAGGTGGCCGCGAGCATCGGTATCGCCCTCGCGGACCCGGACACCGTGCAGGGCGGCGCGCCCGGGCTCCTCGCGGCCGCGGACTCCGCGCTGTACCGCGCCAAGGCCGCGGGTCGCGGGCGCACCGAGGTCTACGACCACTCGATGGACCGGTCCTCGAGCGTCGACCTGCTGCGCGAGCTGACCGAGGCGCTCGAGGACGACGAGCTCGTCGTGCACTACCAGCCGATCGTCGACCTCGCGGACGGGCGCGTCGTCGGGTACGAGGCCCTGGTGCGCTGGCAGCACCCGTACCGGGGGCTGCTGCTGCCGTCCGCGTTCCTGTCGCTCGCGCAGGAGGCGGGGCTTGCGGTGCCGCTCGGGCAGCTCGTCGCGACGAAGGTCTGCGAGTTCGTCGCGTCCGCGCCGGACCGCACCACGTGGGTGTCCGTCAACGTGTCCGCGGACCAGCTCGGTGACGGGGAGTTCGCCACGACGCTGCTCGCGGAGATCTCGCGGCACCGGCTCATGGCGGGGCGCATCGTCGTCGAGCTCACGGAGTCCTCGCTGGTGGCGTCCGGGACGCGCATCCGCCACGAGCTCACGCAGCTGTCCGCCGCGGGCGTGCCCATCCTGCTCGACGACTTCGGGACCGGCGTCTCGCCGCTGTCCTACCTGCGCGACCTGCCGGTCGCGGGCGTGAAGCTCGACATGTCGTTCACGTCGGGCATCCCCGACGACCCCACCGCAGGCAAGGTGGTCCGCGCGCTCGGGGCGCTCGCGCGCGAGCTCGCGATGGTCACGATCGCCGAGGGCATCGAGCACGCCGAGCAGGCCGAGTACCTGCACCGCAACGGTTGGCGGTACGGGCAGGGCTGGCTCTACGGGGGAGCGCAGCCGGCCCCCGGCTCGCCGGAGGCCGCGGCCACGGTGCCGTTGCCCGGGGTCGTGCGTCGGCCCGACCCGGCGGCCCGCCCCACACCTGTCGCGCCGCCGCTCGCCGGGATGGCTGCGCCGCACCGGCCGGCGCAGCCCCACGGCGCG
Organism: Cellulomonas palmilytica; assembly: GCF_021590045.1. Classification (NCBI taxonomy): domain Bacteria; kingdom Bacillati; phylum Actinomycetota; class Actinomycetes; order Micrococcales; family Cellulomonadaceae; genus Cellulomonas; species Cellulomonas palmilytica. The sequence goes on from NZ_CP062221.1 coordinate 2,179,064, forward strand.
CGCCCGCACCCTGGCCCCGCGACGTCACCGACCGAGCACGCCTGACCCGCGTCAGGTCGGCCGACGCACCACCACGGGGGCGTCGCCGGTCGGCGTCACGGGTGCGGTGCGCTGCGGCGCCTGGTTCCCGGCCGCCTCGGTGACCCGCTCGAGTCGCGCGGCGACCTCGCCGGCCGACAGCGTCGCCGTCCCGTCGGGGATGTCGGCCAGCGCGTGCACGCGGTGCCCGCTCGTGCGGTCGACCGTCACCGCGGTCCACTCGACGCCCGTGACGCGCACCGGTCCGGCCCGGCGGCCCTCGGCGCCGAACGCTCCGGGACTTCGCACGTGCGCCGTGAGGAGCAGGCCCGAGTCGGTCTTCGGGGAGCAGCACGCGCCGTCCTGGTTCGACAGGTAGTTGCCCAGGCCGTACGCGACCCACATGCCCGAGCCGTCCGGGCCGCCGTCGAGCCGCACGACGGGCTGCGGCACGTGCGCGTGGTGCCCGATGTACAGGTCGATCTCGCCGGAGTCCGCGAGCTGCTGCGCGATCTCCTGCTGCTCCGCGGTGGGCGCGGTCTGGTACTCGACGCAGCAGTGCACGCTCGCGACGACGAGGTCCGCGCCCGCCGCGCGTGCGTCCTTCGCCTGCGCGATCATCGTCGGCACGTCGATGAGCGTGACTGACCACGGCTTGTCCGCGTCGACCGGCATGCCGTTGGTGCCGTACGTCGCGGCGACGTGCGCGACCGTGATCAGCTGGCCCGCGCGCTCGAGCGTGTACACCTGCGGTGCGGCCGCCTCGGCCTGCGTGCGCGCGGTGCCCACGTGCCCGAGCCCCGCCGCGTCGAGCGCGTCGAGCGTGGCGCTCACGCCCGCGAAGCCGCGGTCCACCGAGTGGTTCGACGCGGTCGAGCAGCCGTCCCAGCCCTGCGCGGCGAGCCCCGCGACGACCTCGACGGGCGCGCCGAAGATCGGGTACCCGCTCGGCTTGGTGCCCGGCGGGGCGACGGGCACCTCGAGGTGGCACAGCGCGAGGTCCGCCGCCTGCACCCACGGCGTGAGCGGTGCGAGCAGCGGCTCGAAGTCGACCGTGCCGCCGGTCGTCGCGGACCTCACGACCGGCTGGTGGGGGAGCACGTCGCCGGTCGCGACGATCGTGAACTCGGCGTCCGGGTCGGGCGTGGGCGACGGCGTCGGCGTGGGGCTCGGCGTCGCGGCGGTCGTCGTCGCGACGACCTGCGCGCCGTCCCCGGAGGAGGCCGACCCCTCCCAGGGGCGCAGCGCCGCCGCGGCGGCACCGACGCAGGACACGACGAGCACGAGCGTGGCGAGCGCCACGGGCAGCGAGGACCGTCGGGGGCGTCGGGCGTGGCGGGTCACACGCGGGACCCTAGCCGCCGTCGCGGTGGGTCCGTGACCTCGCGCGCGCGTGCCGCGGCGAGTCCACCCGGTCGCCGCGCCACGCGTCGCCGGTGACCGGGCGAGGCGCGCCGACGACCTAGGCTGTCCGGCGTGAGTCCCGCACCGCAGCCGACGTGGAACCTCGCGAACGTGCTGACGGTCGCGCGCGTCCTGCTCGTGCCCGTGTTCGTCTGGGCGCTGCTCGCCGAGGGCGGCGAGAGCGTCGGGTACCGGCTGCTCGCGGCCGGCGTGTTCGCGGTCGCCGCCGTGACCGACCGGATCGACGGCTGGTACGCGCGTCGCACCGGGCAGGTCACCGACTTCGGCAAGCTCCTCGACCCCATCGCCGACAAGCTGCTCATCGGCGCGGCGCTCGTCGTGCTGTCCGCGCTCGGCGAGCTGCCGTGGTGGGTCACGGTCGTGATCCTCGTGCGCGAGCTCGGGATCACCGTCATGCGGTTCTTCCTGCTGCGGTACGTGGTGCTGCCGGCCTCGCGCGGCGGCAAGCTCAAGACGGTGCTGCAGTCGTTCGCGATCGGGCTGTACGTCCTGCCGCTGTTCGCGATGCCGGACGCCGTCGAGGTGGTCGCCGCGGTCGTCATGGCCGCGGCGCTCGTCGTGACCGTCGTGACCGGGCTCGACTACGTGCGTGCCGCGGTGCGCATCCGGCGTGCGGCGCCCGTCCCGCCGGGGATCTGACGTGCCCGCGGCCGAGGCGCTGCGCGCGCTGACGACGCACGGCTGGACCCTCGCGGTCGCCGAGTCCCTCACGGGCGGGCTGCTGAGCGCGCGTGTCGTCGACGTGCCGGGCGCGTCGGCCGTGCACCGCGGGGCGGTCGTGGCGTACGCGACCGACCTCAAGGGGTCGCTGCTGGGCGTCCCGACAGCGCTGCTCGACGCGGTCGGCGCGGTCGACCCGGACGTCGCGCTGCACATGGCCGAGGGGGTGCGCCGGCGGTTGGGTGCGGACGTGGGCGTCGCGACGACCGGCGTCGCCGGGCCCGACCCGCAGGACGGGCACCCGCCGGGGACCGTGCACGTCGCCGTGGTGACGCCGCTGCGGCGCGAGGTCCGCTCGCTGCGGGTCGCGGGCGACCGCGCGCAGGTGCGCGAGCGCAGCGTCGAGGCGGCGTTGCGGCTCGTCGTCGCGCTCGTCGAGGGCGACGACCCCGCAGCCGGGTGAATCCTCGCGCGCGTCGCGACGTGCCCCGCCGCCGTCGGGAACACGGGGACCTGGTCCGACGTTGGACGAGGCGTGATGAACACTCGCCCCCCGGCACGGCGTCGTCCCGCGCGTGTCAGCGGGGCACGGTACGGTGACAGGGTGTCGGTCGACAGGCTGCCGGCACGCGAGGGTGGACGAGAGGCGGCTCACGGGTTGTCCCGTGCGGTCGGTCCTCGGGTGACGGACGAGACGAGAGGGGGAGCCCCGATGATCGTGCTGCGTCGTGAGATCGGCGACGTGCTGCGGGATGCGCGTCAGCGCCAGGGCCGGACCCTTCGTGAGGTCTCGTCGGCGGCGCGGGTCTCGCTGGGGTACCTGAGCGAGGTCGAGCGGGGGCAGAAGGAGGCGTCGTCCGAGCTGCTGCAGAGCATCTGCGCCGCTCTGGACGTCCCGATGTCCCTCGTCCTGCGCGAGGTGAGCGACCGTGTCGCGGTCGCCGAAGGCCTGCTCATCCCGGACACCGTTCCGGCGGAGCTGGCGGCGTCGATGGGCTGCACGGGCGAGGGCGGCTGGGCCCGTCCGCGTTCCGAGCTCGCCCCCATCGGCTGACGTCCCGCGCACCCGGCCCTGCTGGGTCGGGGCACGGGCACGCCCGTGCGTCGGTGCGACGGACGTGCGCGCGGTCGACGAGGACCGCGCCGCGCTGACGCGCCGGTTCACGACGCAGGGCGGGCCTGGCAGCGCGGGCAGAAGAAGACCGGCCGCTCCATCGGTGGGCGACGAGCCGGCGCGACGGCGATCGGTGTGCCGCACCGCGTGCACGGGCGCCGCAGCCGGCCGTGCACGCGCGAGTCGGGACGGCCCGAGAGCACCGAGCGCTGCATCAGGCGCCGCGCGACGACGTAGAGGCGCCCCGGCTCCTCGACCTGGTCGGCGGGCGTCCAGGGCCACAGCCGCAGAGCGAACAGCGACTCCGCGCAGAAGATCGTGCCGAGCCCCGCGGCGACCCGCTGGTCCAGCAGCACCTCGGCCGCGGGTGTGGGGCCCTGCGCGTGCCAGCGCCGGAGGATCTCGTCGAGGTCGAGCTCGTCGGCGAGGACGTCGGGCCCGAGGTGCGCGACCAGGCGCCGCTCGTCGCGCGTCGGCACCACGTCGAGCATCCCCAGGAGCCGGCCCAGCGCGGTCCACCGGTCCGTCGCGAGGACCGCGCGGATCTCCGTCGCGCGCGCCGCGGCGCGCGGCGTCCCCGTCGCGGCGACCCGCCACATGCCCTCCATGCGCAGGTGCGTGTGCAGCGTGCGCCCGTCGTCGAACCGCGTGAACAGGTGCTTGCCGTAGGGGCGCGTCCCGAGCACGGTCCGCCCGACGAGGTCCACGCCCGCGGCGGACGGCCAGCGCAGCTCGGCGCGCACCAGGACCTGCCCGGCGAGCGCGTCGTCCAGCCGGGTCGCGGTGCGTCGCAGCACGTCACCCTCGGGCATCGTGCACCCTCACGACCCCAGCCGCAGGCCGCGCGGGGTCGTCGAGAACCCCGCCGCGACGAGCGCGCGGCCCACACCTGAGTGCGCGGCACCGTCCGCGAGCACCGCGGCGCCGTCGATGCGCGTGATCGTCAGACGGCCCGTGCGCGGCACCACGGCGGCCAGCCCGCGCGCGGCGGCGTCGAGCGCGTCCTCGTCGGCGGCGAACGACAGGACCGTCCGGCCGCCACGCTCGACGTACAGCACGAGTGCGCCGTCGACGAGCACCACGAGCGAGCCCGCCTTGCGGCCCGGGCGGTGCCCCGCACCCTCGGCGGCGCCCATGGGGTCGGGCCACGCGAGCGCGCCGCCGTACGGGTTGGCCGGGTCGGTCGCAGCGAGCACGACGACGAGCGCACCGGAGCGTCGAGCGGCGTCCCGCGACGCGCGCGCCGTGTCCCGTGCGGAGTCCCACGCGGGATCGGCTGTCCGGGCGCCCTCGGTGCGCTCGTCGGCGCGCTCCTGCGCGAGCTGGACGGTCGACGCGTCGGCCCGCAGCTGGTCGACCGCACCCGGCAGGGCGAACTGCGAGCCCCCGAGCCGCTCGACGAAGTACCCGCGACGCACCTGACCGCCGTGCTCGAGCGCGCCGAGCACCCGGTAGACGTCGCCGAACCGGGAGCCGATGCCCTCGAGCGGGGCCACGGCGCGCGTGAGGACGCCGTGCCGGTCGAGCAGCTGCGCGGCGAGCGCGTGGGCACGCAGCGTCGGGTCGCCCTCGCGGGCGGGCAGCAGCGACCAGCGTCCCGCCGCGCTGCCGTCGGCCCGCGGGCGCGCGACCGGCGCGCCGCCGAGGCCGCGCAGCCCGAGCCGGGGCCGCAGCGGGCGCCCACGCGGGGGCGCGCTGCGCGTGCGGTGAGCGGTGGTGCCCGAGCCGAGCCACGCGCGCAGCGGTGACAGCGAGTCGTTGGTGACCAGGCCCGCCCACACGAGGTCCCACAGCGCGGCCACGACGTCGCGCTCCGTGACCAGGAGCGGCTCGGTGGTCGTGCCGCCGGCCTCGTCCGAGCGCTCGGCGCCCACCTGCTCGAGCCGGTCGCGCACGCGCGCCGTGAGCGCGCCGACGAACCACGCGCCGCCGTCGCCCAGGGCGTCCAGCACCGCGACGTGCACCGCGCTCGTCGTCGCGACCTCGTCGTGGGGCGGGAGAGCCGCGAGCGTGAGGTCGGCGACAGCGGCGGGGTGCAGCGAGACCGTGCCGTCGTGCCCGGGCAGGGCCGCGTGCCCGGCCCACACGACCTCGCCCGCGGCCGTGAGCTCGTCGAGCATCTCGGGTCGGTAGTCGACGACGCGAGCGGGCAGCACGAGCGACTCGAGCGCCGAGGCGGGCACCGCGAAGCCCGCGAGCTGCTCGACCACGCGCGCGACGCCGTCGACGCCGCGCAGCCCCGCCGCGCCGCCGCCGAGCGTGGGCGCGACCGACTGCCAGCGGGGGAGGAACACCCCGAGCGCGCGCGGGTCGACGGGCTCGACCTGCGAGCGGAGCGCGGCGAGCGAGCGCCGGCGCAGCGTGCGCAGGACGTTCGCGTCGCAGTACTCGTCGCCCGTGCCGCCCAGCTCGGTGGGGCGCAGGCGGCCACGCACGAGCACTCCCGCGTCCTCGAGGCGGCCCAGTGCCTGCTGCGCGACCGCGACGCCCCAGCCGTGGTGCGCGGCGAGCGCGGCGGCGGTGAACGGCCCGTGCGTCCGCGCGTACCGGCGCACGAGGTCGCCCACCGGGTCGGGGAGGACCTCGGTGAACGCCTCCGGGACGCCTACGGGCAACGCGACGCCCAGCGCGTCGCGCAGCCGGCCCGCGTCCTCGACCGCCGCCCACTGCCGTGCGCGGTGCGGCGCGACGCCCGCGAGCCGGACCTCGATCAGGCGCCGGGCGTCCGCGAGCTCGGCGAGCCACGCGGGCACGTGGTCGTGGACCTCGGGGGCGGTGCGGGTCAGCAGGTCCGCGACCGGCAGGGGGCCGTGGCGGCGCACCGTGTCCGCGAGCTGCTCGAGCGTCGTCGCCTGCCGGTCCGGCGCGCGGCCCGACAGCTCGGCCTCGGTGTCGAGGACGGCCTGCGGGTCGAGCAGGTCGGCGAGCTGGGACTCGCCGGACCGGCCGAGCAGCTCGGCCAGCAGGGTGGGGTCGAGCGTGAGCGCGGCCGCGCGGCGCTCGGCGAGTGGCGCGTCGCCGTCGTAGAGGAACTGCGCCGTGTAGCCCAAGAGCAGCGACTGCGCGAACGGCGAGGGTGAGCGCGTGGTGACCTCGACGACGCGCACGCGGCCCGCGGCGACGCCGCGCATGAGCTCGGCGAGCGCGGCCGTGTCGAAGTCGTCCTGCAGGCACTCACGCGTCGCCTCGAGCAGGATCGGGAAGTCCGGGTACTGCGCCGCGACGGACAGCAGCTGCGCGGAGCGCTGCCGCTGCTGCCACAGCGGGCTGCGCCGGTCGGGGCGGCGGCGCGGCAGCAGGAGCGCACGACCGGCGGCCTCACGGAACCGCGCGCCGAACATCGCGGACGACCCCAGCTGGGCGCGGACCTGCGCCACGACGTCGTCGGGGTCGACCAGCAGGTCCTCCAGGTCGAGGCCGGGCGCGTCGCCCCCGGGGTCCCGGCGCTCGTCCCACAGCGCGTCGAGCTCGGCGTCGAGCGTGTCCGGCAGCCGCAGGACGATCCCGTCGTCCGAGTGCATCGCGGCCGCGTCGACGCCGTACCGCTCGCGCAGCCGTGCGCCCAGCACGACCGCCCACGGTGCGTGCACGCGCGCGCCGTACGGCGAGTGGATGACGACGCGCCAGTCGCCCAGCTCGTCGCGGAACCGCTCGACGACGACCGCGACGTCGCTCGGCACCACCCCGGTCGCGGCGACCTGCTCGCGCACGTACGCGATCAGGTTGTCGGCCGCCCACGCGTCGAGCCCGGCGGCGGTCGCGGCGAGACGCGCGTCCTCGTCGTCCAGCGCGGCGAGCTCGCGCACCCACGCGCCCATCGCGCGGCCGAGCGCGGCGGGCCGGCCCGGCGAGTCGCCCTTCCAGAACGGCAGTCGTCCGGGCACGCCGGGCGCCGGGGAGACGAGCACGCGGTCGGAGGTGATCTCCTCGATGCGCCAGGTCGACGAGCCGAGCGTGAACGTGTCGCCCGCGCGCGACTCGTAGACCATCTCCTCGTCGAGCTCGCCCACGCGTCTGCCGCCGCGCGTGCGGCCCGCCGAGATCTCGGGGTCCACCGCGACGCCCGGGGTCGCGGCCGTGGGGGACGCGAGGAACACGCCGAACATGCCGCGGTCGGGGATCGTGCCGCCGCTCGTCACGGCGAGCCGCAGCGCGCCCGGACGGCCCACGAGCACGTCCCGCACGCGGTCCCAGACGAGCCGTGGCCGCAGCTCCGCGAACTCCTCGCTCGGGTACCGGCCCGCGAGCATGTCGAGCACCGCGCGCAGCGTCGCGTCGCCGAGGTGCGCGAACGGCGCCGCGCGCCGCACCACGCGCGCGAGCTCGTCGACGGGCCACTCGTCGACCGCGACCATCGCGACGACCTGCTGCGCGAGCACGTCGAGCGGGTTGCTCGGCACCGAGAGCGGCTCGAGCTCGCCCGTGCGCATGCGCTGCGCCGTGACGGCCGCCGCGACCAGCTCGCCGCGGTACGTCGGGAACACCACGCCGCGGGACACCGCGCCGACCTGGTGACCCGCCCGGCCGATGCGCTGCAGACCGCTCGCGACGGACGGCGGCGCGCCCACCTGCACGACGAGGTCGACCGCGCCCATGTCGATGCCGAGCTCGAGCGAGCTCGTCGCGACCACCGCGGGCAGCGCGCCCGCCTTGAGCTCGGACTCGGTGCGCGTGCGCTCCGCGCGGCTCATCGACCCGTGGTGGGCGCGCGCGAGGATCGTCGACGGGTCGCGAGTGTCGACCCCGACGCCCGTGCCGGACTGCCCGGGCACCGCGGCGGCGTGCAGCTCGCCCGGGTCCGGGACGTCCAGGCCGGTGCGCTGCGCCCAGACCTCGTTCATGCGCGACGTGAGGCGCTCGGCGCCGCGCCGCGAGTTGGTGAACACGAGCGTCGAGCGGTGCTCGGCGACGAGGTCGACCACGCGCTCCTCGACGTGCGGCCACACGGACGCGCGGCGCTGCGGGCGGTCGGCGTCGCCGGACAGGTCCGCCGCGGCGGCCGCCGACCACGCGTCCGGGCTTCCGGCGCCACCCGCCCCGACCGTCGCACCGCCCGACGCGCCGGGGTCCGCCGCGGACGCGAGGTCCGTGAGGTCGGGCACGGGTACGACGACGTCCACCGCGATCTGCTTCGTCGTGGGCGGCTGCACGACGACGACCTCGCGCCCGCCCTCGCTGCGCGGCCGGGCGCCCGCGAGGAACGAGGCCACCGCCTCGACCGGACGGACCGTCGCGGACAGCCCGATGCGCTGGGCGGGTCCGGAGCCCGACGCCTCGAGCAGCGCGTCGAGGCGCTCGAGCGACAGCGCGAGGTGCGCGCCGCGCTTCGACCCCGCGACCGCGTGGATCTCGTCGAGGATCACGGTGTGCACGCCCGCCAGACCCGCGCGCGCGGCCGACGTCAGCACCAGGTAGAGCGACTCCGGCGTGGTGATGAGGACGTCCGGCGGCCGGGTCGCGAACGACCGTCGCTCGGCCGGTGGCGTGTCGCCGGTCCGCGTGCCGACCGTGACCTCCGGCAGGTGCGCCCCGAGCCGTGTCGCGGCCTGCCGGATCCCGACGAGGGGCGAGCGCAGGTTGCGCTCCACGTCGGTCGCGAGCGCCTTGAGCGGCGAGACGTACACGACCCGGCACCGGCGGGTCGGGTCGTCCGGCGGGCTGCTCGTCAGGAGGCCGTCCAACGCCCACAGGAACGCCGCGAGCGTCTTGCCGGAGCCGGTGGGGGCGACGACGAGGGCGTGCCGGCCGTCGGCGACCGCGTCCCAGGCGCCGACCTGCGCGGTGGTCGGCTCGGCGAACGCGCCGGTGAACCACGTGCGGGTCGGCTCGGAGAACCGGGTGAGCACCACGCCCGACATCGTCGCAGGCCGCGCCCACAGTCGCCGCCCGCGCGGGCGCGCGGCCGACGGTCGGCGCACCGCCGCGCCGGGAGGTCTCGCGACTCACAGCGGGCCGCGCGCGGGCCGTGCTGCGCTCGGGTCCGTGCGCGTGACAGGCTGGCGCCGTGAGGTACAGCGAGTTCTGGGAGCTGGTCGAGGAGGTGCTCGGCAGCGCGCACGGGCGCGAGCTGGTCGCGACCCTCGTCGTCGGCGCGCTCGAGAACCGCACGCCCGCCGCGGCGCTCGAGGACGGCGCGGACCCGCGCGCGGTCTGGCACGCCATGTGCGACGAGCTGCAGATCCCCGAGTCCCGGCGCTGGGGTGCCGACCAGCGCCGGCCCGCACCTCCGCGCCGGTAGACCGCCGGTAGACCAGGACGACCCGAGGACGGCCGGTGGACGACGGACGAGGGGACACGAGGCGTCTGCGGGCGCCGTGGCTGCCCACGCTCGGGGACGCGGCCGACGCGCTCGTCGGGCTCGTCGCGACCGCCGGCGGGCTGGGGGTCGCGATCGCCCTGGTCGACGGCGTCGAGGCCACCGGGGTCGGCGGTGTGCTCGTCGTCGCGCTGCTCGTGTTCGTCGGCGACCTCGCCCTGCGGCCCCCGCTGCGCGCGCTCGCGCGTCCGCTCGGCGCCATGGGAGCGCTCGTGCTGGGCCTCGTCGCGCAGGTCGCGATCGCGTGGACCGCGCTGAGCCTCGTCCCGGGCATCGAGGTGTCGTCCGCGTGGGCCGTGGTGCGCGTCATCGTGATCGCCGCGGTCGTCATGGCGGTCGGCCGCTGGCTGCTGGGCGCCAACGACTCCGAGTACGTCATCTCCGACGTGCTGCGCCGCGCGCGCCGCAAGGCCCGCCGGCTCGACGGGCGCGTCCCGCAGGGCCGCCCCGCGGGCATGCTCGTCGTGCAGCTCGACGGCGTCGCCGAGCCCGTGCTGCGCGAGGCGATCGAGGCCGGGCTCGCGCCGACGATGCAGCGGTGGCTCACCGAGGGCACGCACCGCCTCGAGACGTGGTGGGCGCGCGTGCCGTCGACCACGCCCGCGAGCCAGGCCGGCCTGCTGCACGGCGAGTCCGGCGAGATCCCCGCGTTCCGCTGGTGGGACCGCGGGCTCGGTCGGCTCGTCGTGACGAACCACCCCGCGGACGCCGCGCTCGTCGAGGCGCGCCTCACCGACGGCAAGGGGCTGCTGGCGGGCGGCGGGACCGCCGTCTCGACGATGTTCACCGGCGACGCCGAGCGCGCGTACGTCGTCATGAGCCGCACGCGCACGCGCGCCCCCGACGGGTCCGGCGGCGGGCTCGGGCCGGGCGCCGAGTTCGTGCGGTTCTTCGCGAGCCCGTTCGTGCTCGCGCGCGCCGTGTCGCTCACGATCGGCGAGATCGTCAAGGAGCTCTACCAGGCACGGCGCCAGCACGTGCGCGACGTGCGCCCGCGCATCTCGCGCGGCGGCTGGTACGTGGTGCTGCGCGGCGTGACGAACGTGCTCATGCGGGACCTGTCCACGTCGCTCGTCGCCGAGGCCGTCGTGCGGGGCGACCCCGTGGTGTTCGTCGACCTCGTGGACTACGACGAGATCGCGCACCACGCCGGACCCACGCGCCCCGAGTCGCTGCGCGCGCTCGAGGGCCTCGACCGTGTGCTGCGCACGCTCGAGCAGGCGGTCGCGGTCGCGCCGCGCGACTACCGCGTGGTCGTGCTGTCCGACCACGGCCAGGCGCTCGGGGAGACGTTCGAGCAGCTCGAGGGCACGAGCCTGCTCGACGTCGTGCGCGAGCTCATGGCGGCACCCGACGCGAGCGGCGTGCAGAGCGGCACGGGCGAGGACTGGGGGCCGCTCAACGCGCTGCTCACGAGCGTCGTCGGCTCGGGCGGCAGCCGGGCGGTCGGGCCGGACGCCGGTCGCGCGTCGGGGCGCGTGCGCGACGCCGCGACGCCCGAGCCGCCCGAGGTCGTCGTCGTCGGGTCCGGGAACCTCGGTCTCGTGTGGTTCCCGCGGGTCGACCACCGCCTGGTGCTCGAGGAGCTGCAGGAACGCTGGCCCGCGCTCGTGCCCGGTCTCGCGGCACGGCCGGGCGTCGGGGCGGTCGTCGTCGACACGCGGGCGCGTGGGCTCGTGGCGATCGGCCCGCGCGGGCTCGTGCTCCTGGAGCCCGACCCGGACGCCGACCCTGCCGACGCGGTCGAGGGGGAGGACCCGCTCGCGCCCTACGGGCCGCGCGGGCGTGCGGACCTCGCGCGCGCCGCGCGTCTTCCGCACACCGGCGACCTGCTGCTCGTCTCGCGCGTCACCGAGCGGGGGCACGTGCACGCGTTCGAGGGACAGGTCGGGTCGCACGGCGGGATCGGCGGGGCGCAGAACCTCGCGATGCTCCTGCACCCCGCGCAGTGGCCCGTGGACGACGAGCTGCGCGAGGCGGTCGGGGCGCGGGACCTGCTCGTGGGCGCGGAGTCCGTGCACGCGCAGCTCGTGCGGTGGGCGCGCAGCGCGGGGCTGCGGGAGGTGTGAGGTGTCGTCGGGGGTGCGTGCGGCGGGCGTCGTGACGAGCGGCGTGCACGACGAGGTGCGCGACGACGAGGTGCCCGCCGTGGCGGTGCGCTGGCTCGGTCACGCGAGCGTCGTGCTCGACCTCGCGCCGCCCGGCGAGCGCCCGGGCGTCGCGCGGCGCGTGCGCCTGCTGACCGACCCGCTGCTGCGCCGCCACGCGGGACTGCTGCGTCGGCGCGGGGGCGCCCCGCGGCGCGAGGACTGGTGCGACGCGGACGCCGTGCTCGTCTCCCACCTGCACCACGACCACGCGGAGCTCGGCTCGCTCGAGCTGCTCGGTGAGACGCCCGTGCTCGCCCCGCCGAGCAACGCGCACTGGCTCACGCGGCACGGGGTGCACGGCGTCCCGGTGCCTGAGGGCACGTGGTGGCAGGTGCCCGGCACGGGCGTGCGCGTGCGGCCGGTGACCGCCGTGCACGGGCACCGGCCCATGCCGCACCGGCCGAACGCGGCGGTGGGGTTCCTCGTCGTCGCACCGGGCGTGCGCGTGTGGTTCGCGGGGGACACCGCGCCGTTCCCGCAGATGGCGGACCTGCCCGCGCTCGCGGGCGGGCCGATCGACCTGGCGCTCGTGCCCGTGGGCGGGTGGGGTCCGCGCCTGTCGGGCGGGCACATGGACCCGGTCCAGGCGGCCGAGGCGGTGGCGGCCGTGCGGGCCGCCGCGGCCGTGCCTGTGCACTGGGGCACGCTGCACGCGCCGGTGTCGCGGCGGCTGCCGCCGGGCTGGATGGACGCGGCGGGGCCGGCGTTCGCGGCGGCCGTGGGACGGCGGGTGCCGGGCTGCGCGGTGCACGTGCTGGAGCCGGGGGAGCAGGTGCGGCTGCGCGTGCGGTGATCCGGCGCGCGTGCTCGTCGGCGTGTCGCGCGCGATCGAACGTCTGTTCGGTAGTGTGGTGCGCGGTGGCGACGTCCGCGGCGTCCACCCGTCCACAGGTCGGTCCCGGTCGGGGCTCGTCCACAGGGGGCGGGGGTCCGCGACGGCTGTGTCGGTGGTCGGGCATAGCGTCACCGCACGACGAGAAGACCAGCCCCCGCAGGCGCAGCACGACAGCTGCTCGAGACGAAGGTGGAGCACATGCCTCCCGCACCCCAGGACCGCGAGAAGGCCCTCGAGGCCGCCCTCTCCCAGATCGACCGCCAGTTCGGCAAGGGCTCCATCATGCGCCTCGGCGACGAGGGCCGTGCCCCCGTCGAGGTGATCCCCACCGGCTCGATCGCGCTCGACGTCGCGCTCGGCATCGGCGGCCTCCCGCGCGGCCGCATCATCGAGATCTACGGCCCGGAGTCCTCGGGAAAGACGACGGTCGCGCTGCACGCGGTCGCCAACGCGCAGCGGGCCGGCGGCATCGCGGCGTTCATCGACGCCGAGCACGCGCTCGACCCGGAGTACGCGAAGAAGCTCGGGGTCGACACCGACGCGCTGCTCGTGTCGCAGCCGGACACCGGTGAGCAGGCGCTCGAGATCATGGACATGCTGATCCGCTCGGGCGCGATCGACATCATCGTCATCGACTCGGTCGCGGCCCTCGTGCCCAAGGCCGAGATCGAGGGCGAGATGGGTGACAGCCACGTCGGTCTGCAGGCGCGCCTGATGTCGCAGGCGCTGCGCAAGATCACCGGTGCCCTCAACCAGTCGGGGACCACCGCGATCTTCATCAACCAGCTGCGCGAGAAGATCGGCGTGTTCTTCGGCTCGCCCGAGACCACCACCGGTGGCAAGGCGCTGAAGTTCTACGCGTCGGTCCGCATGGACATCCGCCGCATCGAGACCCTCAAGGAGGGCACCGAGGCGGTCGGAAACCGCACGCGCGTCAAGGTCGTCAAGAACAAGATGTCGCCGCCGTTCAAGCAGGCCGAGTTCGACATCCTGTACGGCGTCGGCATCTCGCGCGAGGGCTCGCTGATCGACCTCGGCGTCGAGCACGGCTTCATCCGCAAGTCCGGTGCGTGGTTCACGTACGAGGGCGACCAGCTCGGCCAGGGCAAGGAGAACGCGCGCAAGTTCCTGCGCGACAACCCGGACCTCGCCGAGGAGCTCGACAAGAAGATCAAGGAGAAGCTCGGCATCGGGGCACGCCTCGACGCGCCGGCGGACGCGACGCCGCCGGTCGACTTCTGACGCCGCGCCGGGGCACCGGCATGGCGATGAGCAACGCAGGTGCCCGTCGACGGCGGCCCGCCCAGGAGCCGCCGTCGACGGGCGCCGCGGCGCAGGACGCCGAGCCCGATCCCGAGTCGGTCGCGCGGTCGATCGCGCTGCGCCTCCTCACGGGCGCCCCGCGCAGCCGCGCGCAGCTCGAGGAGGCCATGGCGCGCCGCGAGGTCCCGCAGGACGTCGCGGCGCGCGTGCTCGACCGGTTCACCGAGGTCGGCCTGGTGAACGACGCGGAGTACGCGCGGATGCTCGTGCGGACCCGGCACGAGGAGCGTGGGCTGTCGCGTCGAGCGCTCGCCGTCGAGCTGCGGCGCAAGGGCATCGACGAGGAGACCGCGGCCGGCGCGCTCGAGCAGGTCGACGGCGACGACGAGGTGGAGGCGGCGCGCGCCGTCGTGCGCCGCAAGCTGCGGGCGACCACCGGGCTCGACGAGGCGACGCGACTGCGCCGGGTCGCGGGGACCCTGGGACGCAAGGGCTACGCGCCGGGGCTCGCGCTGCGGCTGGCCCGCGAGGAGCTCGCGGCCGAGGCAGGGTCTGACGACGGCGCCGGGGGCGACGTCGACTTCTGGGACGCCTGAGACGCACGGCTCGGGGTGAGACGCGGCAGGTGTGTGGGCGGCCGCGAGATCGGGACGAGTGGCCCACGACGCGGCCATGCCGCACTGACCAGGATGGATACGGTCCGCCCGTACGGGTGTCGTGGCCGGCGATGCGTCGCCGGTGCGCGACAATGACCGCGACGAGCGGAGGTACGCGTGGGCGAGAGCGGGGTCGCGACAGTCGTCGGGCTGCTCGGCGCGTGCCTGGTCGCGCTCATCCTTGTGCTCCTCGCGCGCCGTGAGGCGGCCGCGCAGCGCGAGCAGGCAGCCAAGGACGTCGCCGAGATCAAGGAGGAGGCGCGCGAGCTCCTCGCCTCCGCCGAGCGCCGCGAGCAGCGCGCGCGTGAGCGCGACGAGGCGACGACGGCCGCGCAGTCCCAGGCGCAGGCCGCCGAGGAGCGCGCGCGCGAGCACGAGCGCACCGCGCAGGCGGCCGAGCGTGCCGCCGAGCGTGCGCTCGCCGCAGCCGAGCGAGACAGCGCCGCCCGGGTGGACGACGCCGCCCGGCAGGCGCGCGAGACGGTCGAGCGCGCGCAGGCGCAGGCCCGCGCCGAGCTCGAGTCCGCAGCCGGCCTGACGCAGGACGAGGCGCGCGCCGCGCTGACCCGGCGCATCACCGAGCAGGCGCAGAACGAGGCGTCGTCGTACGTGCGCCGCGCGGAGGCGCAGGCGCGCCGCACCGCCGAGGCCCGCGCGCGGCGCATCCTCGCGACCGCGGTGCACCGCACCGCCGTGGCCACGAGCGCCCAGGCGGGGCTCACCGTCGTGACCGTGCCGTCCGACGAGATGAAGGGCCGGATCATCGGCAAGGAGGGCCGCAACATCCGGTCCTTCGAGGCGCTCACGGGCGTCAACGTGCTGGTCGACGAGCAGCCGGACGCCGTCGTGCTCTCGTGCTTCGACGCGGAGCGCCGCGAGGTCGCGCAGGTCACGCTCGAGGCGCTCGTCGCCGACGGTCGGATCCACCCGCAGCGCATCGAGGAGGCGTACGCCGACGCGCTCGCCGGAGCGGACGAGCGTGCGGTCGCCGCCGGGCACGCGGCGGCCGAGCGCGCGGGAGTCGAGGACCTGCACCCGGTGCTCGTGCGGACGCTCGGGCGGCTGCGCCTGAGGACGTCCTACGGCCAGAACGTCCTCGAGCACCTGGTCGAGTGCGCGCTCCTCGCGGGGTCGGTCGCGGCCGAGCTCGGTGCGGACGAGCAGCGCGCCCGGCGTGCGGCGCTGCTGCACGACGTGGGCAAGGCCCTCACGAACGAGATCCCAGGGACGCACGCCGCGGTGGGTGCGGAGCTCGCGCGGCGGCACGGCGAGGACGACGTCGTCGTCAACGCGATCGCCGCGCACCACGACGAGGTGCCGCTCGAGACGGTCGAGGCGGTCGTCGTGCAGATCGCGGACGCGGTCTCGGCGGCGCGTCCGGGTGCGCGCCGGCAGGAGCTCGACCAGTACCTCGAGCGCATGGACCGGCTCGAGAGCCTGGTCGCGGCGCACCGCGGCGTGCGCCGCGCGCTCGCGATGGCGGCGGGCCGTGAGGTGCGCGTCGTCGTCGAGCCGTCCGAGGTCGCCGACGACGCGCTGCCGGAGCTCGCTCGTGCCATCGCCCGCCACATCGAGGCGGACCTGACGTACCCCGGCGAGATCACCGTGACCGTCGTGCGGGAGATCCGCGCGAGCGCGACCGCCGACTGACCAGCCGTCGGGGCTGACCCGCCCGCCGGGGCTGACCACCCGCCCGGGCCGTATCACGCCCCGGGCGGGTCGCCTCCTGATGCCATGACGCGACCGCCGACGGGCGGCGCCGGTCGGCAGGAGGCGGAACAGTGGGCAAGGACGCGATCCCCCGCACGGAGCTGGTCCGGGGCGGGCGGAAGGTGGAGGTCGAGCAGGACGACCAGGGCGTCGTCACGCTCGTGATCGACGGCCACGAGGTCGAGGTCGAGATCGTCGACGGTCGGTACTACAGCCACCTCGCCGGGATGTTCGAGGGGTTCGACGACGTCTTCGCGCTCGTCGACTCGCTCATGGCGAACGAGGGCACGCTGTGGTCCTTCACGCACGCGCACCACCCGCACCCGCACCCCGCGCACGAGCCCGACGGGGGGCACCACTGATGGACATCCGCAAGCGCATCTACTCGCTCACCGACACGGAGCTGGCGCGGTTCCAGGACGCGGTGAACGCCGCGAAGGCCGACGGCAGCTACGACGAGTTCATCGAGCGGCACCACCACTCGATGATGACGGCGACGCTCATGCCCGGAGAGGCCGGCGGGTCCAACCTGCGCAACGTCGCGCACCGCGGCCCGGCGTTCCTGCCGTGGCACCGCTACTTCCTGCGCGAGTTCGAGCTCATGCTCCAGGACAAGCGGCCGGGCGTCACCCTGCCGTACTGGGACTGGGAGACGGAGGCCGACCCGTTCGCCGCGCCCCTGTGGAGCACGGCGCCGGGCGAGCGGCACTACGTGGGCGGCGACGGCACCTTGACGACCGGCCCGTTCGCGGGCTGGACGGCGCTGGTCGAGGCGATCGACGGCAGTCTGGTCGACCGTCCCGGCGGGATCATCCGGAACTTCGGGTCGGGCGCGTTCCCGACCCAGGCGCAGGTCGACGGGGTGCTTGCCGACTACCCGGTCTACGACACGTCGCCGTGGCGCACCGCGAGCGCCGGCAGCTTCCGCAACCGGCTCGAGGGCTGGTTGCAGGAGGCGGGCGAGGTCGGCTCGCAGCTGCACAACGCGGTGCACGTCTGGATCGGTGGGGACATGGGTCCGGGGACGTCCCCGAACGACCCGGTGTTCTTCCTCCACCACGGCAACATCGACCGCATCTGGGCGGCCTGGCAGCACGCGCACCCCGCGTCGGGCTACCTGCCGCAGGCGGGTGGACCTCCCGGGCACAACGGTCCCGACGCGATGCAGTTCCTCACGCTGCCGAGCCCGACGCCCAACGCGTCCCTCGACTACCGGCGCACGCTCGGGTACGTGTACGACACCGACCCACCGCTGGTCGACCTGGCGACGCCGGTGGTGTCGTTCGCCGACGTGCCGACGCTCGAGCAGACGTGGCGTGCCGCGGTGTTCCACGTGCGCGCGGGCTCGACCGTGCACCTCCAGGTCGTCGCGGGCAGCGGGCCGAACGCGCCGTACTCGCTGACCCCGCTCGGGGGCAGCGTCACGCACGTCCCGCCGGTCGACGAGCAGCCGTACGACGAGGTGCGTGTGTGGTTCGCGTTCACGGGCGAGGCCGCGCCCGGGCCCGCGCCGGTCGGTGGCGTGCAGATCCTGTGCGTCGAGACGGGCGAGGTGTTCGACGTGACGCTCACGGGGAGCACGGTGCCCCGGCCGACGACAGGTGTCGTGTTCGCCCTCGACCGGTCGGGCAGCATGGGTCTGCCGGCGGGCACGGGCTCGTCGCGGCTCGCGCTGCTCAAGGAGGCGGTCGCGCGGTCCGTGGAGCTGATCCGGGACGGCAGCGGGGCGGGGCTCGTGAGCTTCGACCACGACGCGTACCCGGGCGTCGACCTGGAGCCCTTCGACCCAGCGACGAGCCACCGCGACGACGTCCTGGGGGCGTCGGACGGGCTGACGCTCGGCGGCGCGACGTCGATCGGCGACGGGCTCGTCCTCGGTCGCGCCACGCTCGGCGCGGGTGCGGGTCCGTTCGACGGCACGGCGCTCGTCGCGCTCACCGACGGTCTGGAGAACTCGGCGGCCTTCCTCGCGGACGTCGGCGGCAGCATCGACGCGCGCACGTTCGCGGTCGGGCTCGGGTCCGCGGAGCAGGTCTCGAGCGAGGCGCTGTCGACGATCGCCGCGCAGACGGACGGGTACCTGCTGCTGACGGGCGCGCTCACGCCGGCCACCGACTCCTACTTCCTGCTGTCGAAGTACTTCCAGCAGATCCTCGTGTCGGCCACGAACGAGGACATCGTCACCGACCCGGACGGGTACCTGCTGCCCGGGACCGTGCAGCGCATCCCGTTCCATGCGCTCGCCTCGGACATCGAGGCGACCGTCGTGCTCCTGTACGACAACCCGGTCGTCTCGCTGTCGCTGCGCACCCCGGACGGCCAGGTGCTCGACGAGGCGGCGGTCGTCGGGCTCGGCGGCACCGTCACCCACGGCACGAACCAGACGTTCGCGCGGTTCGCCCTGCCGCTCGGCGGAACGCACCACGGCGGCGGCTGGGAGGCGTTGCTGGAGATCGACGCGCGGGCGTACAAGCGGCTCGTCTCGAAGCTGCGCGACGCCGCACAGGAGGACTCCGAGGCGCGGGCGCGGCTCGAGCGTCTGCTCGCGCACGGTGCGCGGTACTCGGTCACCGTGACGGCGTGGAGCAACGTGCGGATGCGTGCGCGCGTGGACCAGGACGGCTTCACGCCGGGTGCGCGCGCCCGGGTCACGGCGGTGCTCACCGAGCACGGCCTTCCGGTCGAGGCCGGGGCGCGTGTGGTCGCGCGGGTCGTCCGGCCGGACGGCGTGACGCTGGACGTCCCGCTCGCGCACGAGGGTGGCGGCGCCTATGCCGGGGACCTCGTCCTCACCCAGGGCGGCGCCTGGCGGGTGCTCGTCCAGGCGACGGGGCGCACGCGGCGCGGGGAGCGGTTCACCCGGGACCAGCTGCTGGGCGCCGTCGCGGTGCGCGGGACCGGCGCGCCGCCGCGCGGCGAGCCGGGCGGCGCAGTGGTCGACCTGGTCGGCTGCCTCTCCGCGCAGGACGGCGGGCGTCGGTGGTTCGAGGAGCACGGGATCGACGTCGACGCGTTGCTGAAGTGCCTGCTCACCAAGGCGTCCGGACCGCGCACCGACCTCGAGGGACGGCGCCCCCGGACGTCGGCCCGGGGCGCCGCTCGGGAGGTCAGTCCTCGACGCCGGCGGTGACCGCCATGCTCGGCGCCTCGGCGCGCGCCTTGCCGGCGGTGCGGCGGCCGACCCGGCCGGCGAGCGCCTCGGCGAGCCGCGTCAGCAGCCAGTTGATGACGATGAAGACGACCGCCGCGACCAGGAGAGCCTGCAGGATGTTGCCGTTGCCCGAGCCGAACCGGCGCGCGGCCGCGAGCAGCTCGGGGTAGGTGATGATCGCGCCGAGCGCGGTGTCCTTGAGGATCACGACGAGCTGGCTCGCGATGGCCGGCAGCATCGCGATGACGGCCTGCGGCACCTCGACGAGGCGCAGCGACTGCGGGCGGCGCAGCCCGATCGCGAGCGCGGCCTCGCGCTGACCCCGGGGCAGGTTGTGCACACCGGACCGGACGAGCTCGGCGAACACGGAGCCGTTGTAGAGCGTGAGCCCGAGGACGACGGCGACGAGCGGCAGGTCCTTCGGCGAGACCAGGTCGAGCTGGGGGATCGCCATGTAGAAGAACACCATCATGATGAGCACGGGCACGGCCCGGAAGAACTCGACGACGCCGCCGGACACCACGCGGACCGTGCGTGAGGCGGACAGCCGCCCGAGGCCGAACACGATGCCGAACAGCCCGGACGTGACGATCGAGAGGCCGGCCGCGACGAGCGTCTGGCGCAGGCCCGGCAGGAAGTAGTTCTCCCACGCGTTCGCGGTGAACAGCGGCTGCCACAGGTCGCCGTCGAGCTGGCCCTTGCGGTCGAGCAGGACCAGCGCGTACACGGCGATGCCCGCGACGACGACGGTCGCGGCGATGTTGATCCACACCATGCGGCGCCGCGCGCGCGGCCCGGGGGCGTCGAACAGGACGGACCCGCTCATCGCGCCACCGCCAGCCGCCGCGACAGGCTCGTCGTCGCGAGCCCGATCGGGACCACGATGAGGACGAACCCGAACGCGAAGATGAAGAAGATCGCCAGGATCAGGTCCGGCCGGTTCTCGATCATCGTGCGCAGCAGCCCCGACGTCTCGGCGACCGAGCCCGCGGCCGCGACGGTCGAGTTCTTGGTGAGCGCGATGAGCACGTTGCCGAGCGGGGCGACCGCGCCGCGGAACGCCTGCGGCAGGATGATGAGCCGCGCGGACGCGGCGAAGTCCAGCCCGATCGCGCGCGCCGCCTCGGCCTGCCCGACGGGCACGGTGTTGACCCCCGAGCGCAGCGCCTCGCACACGAACGCCGCGTGGTAGACGGTCAGGCCGAGCACGGACAGCCAGAAGAAGTTGCGCTGGAAGTCCGACGACAGCGTGATCCCGAGCTGGCCCCACAGGCCGAGCACGCAGAACACGATGATGACGGTCAGCGGCGTGTTGCGGATGAGGGTCACGTACGTCGACCCGGCCCAGCGCAGGCTCGGCACGGGGGAGATGCGCATGACCGCGAGGACGGTCCCGACGACGAGCGCGAAGATCGCCGCGAAGAACGTCAGCTGGATGTTGGTCCAGAACGCCCCGAGCACGTCGAACTCGCTGAACAACGACGTGAAGTCGTCCACCGATCCTCCTGTCACGCGTGGTGCACGTATCCGTCCGTCCGCCGACGTCCGGCCGGACCGCCGTGGCAGCCCGACCGGACGTCAGGGGTCACTCGCAGGCCGCGGGCGTGGGCGGGTTGAGGTCGGCGTTCGGCTCGTACCCGGACGCGCTGACGTTGTCGTCGAGCGCCTTCTGCCACGAGCCGTCCTCGAGCATCGCGTTGATCGCGTCGGTGACGGCCTGGCACTTGTCGGAGTCCTTCGGCAGGCCGACGCCGTAGTTCTCCTCGGAGAACGGGTTGCCGACGACCTTGACCTTGCCCTCGTTCGCGGGGATGGCCGCGAGGCCGGCGAGGATGATGTCGTCGGTGGTGACCGCGTCGACGGTGCCGGCGGTGAGCGCCGTGACGCACTCGCTGTAGCCCGGCTGCTCGAGCAGGTTGGTGCCCGTGGCGTACTCGTCCTTGATGCGCTGCGCGGACGTGGACCCCGTCACCGAGCACAGGTTCTTGCCGTCGAGGTCCTCGGGCCCGCCGATGGACGTGTCGTCGACCGCGACGAGCAGGTCCTGACCGGCGACGAAGTACGGACCGGCGAAGGAGATGACCTCCTTGCGCGTGTCGGTGATCGAGTACGTCGCGAAGATCATGTCGACCTGGCCGTTCTGCAGCATGGTCTCGCGCTGCGCGGACGGGGACTCGACGAACTCGATCTGGTCCTCGGAGTAGCCGAGCTTGTCCGCGACGTAGCGCGCGACGTCGACGTCGAACCCGGTGTACTCGTCGCCGTCCTTGAAGCCGAGGCCCGGCTGGTCGAACTTGATGCCGATGCGGATGGTGCCGCCACCGCCTCCCGTGCCGCCGTCGGTGGCCCCGTCGTCACCGTCGTCGGAGGAGCAGGCCACCAGGGCGAGGGCGGCGACGAGGCCGAGCGCGGCGACGCCTGCGGTGCGGCGTGGGCGGTGCGTGGAGCGGGTCATGGTGGGTCCCTTCGTGTCGGGTGACTGCGTTCCGTTCGGGAAGCTCAGCGGGGTCGGTCGGGGGCCGGTCGGCGGGTCGGTCGGGCTTCGGTCGTGAGCCGGTGGGTGGCGTCAGTGGGTGAGGATCTTGGACAGGAAGTCGCGGGCGCGCGCGCTCGACGGTGACGTGAAGAACGTCTCGGGGTCGGCCTGCTCGACGATCTCGCCACCGTCCATGAAGACCACGCGGTGCGCGGCGCGGCGCGCGAAGCCCATCTCGTGGGTCACCACCAGCATCGTCATGCCGTCGCGCGCGAGCCCGACCATGACGTCGAGGACCTCGTTGATCATCTCGGGGTCGAGCGCCGAGGTCGGCTCGTCGAACAGCATGACCTTGGGGTCCATCGCGAGCGCGCGGGCGATCGCGACGCGCTGCTGCTGGCCGCCCGAGAGCTGCGCGGGCAGCTTCTCGGCCTGGTTCGCGACGCCGACGCGGTCGAGCAGCTCCATCGCGCGCGTGCGCGCCGCGGCCCGCTTGACGCCCTTGGCCTTGATCGGCCCGAGCGTGACGTTCTCCAGCACGGTCTTGTGCGCGAACAGGTTGAACGACTGGAACACCATGCCGACGTCGGCGCGCAACCGGGCGAGCTCGCGCCCCTCGGCGGGCAGCTCGCGCCCGTCGATCGTGATCGTCCCCGAGTCGATGGTCTCGAGCCGGTTGATGGTGCGGCACAGCGTGGACTTGCCGCTCCCGGAGGGCCCGATGATCACGACGACCTCGCCGCGCGCGACCGTGAGGTCGATCTGCTTGAGGACGTGCAGGGGGCCGAAGTGCTTGTCGACGCCGCGCAGCTCGACGAGGGGCGCGCCCACGTCGTCGCGTGCAGCAGGTCCGGAAGGTCCTGTCGCGAGGTCCGCCATTCGACGAACGTAGGGGGAAATGCCTGGTAGTGCATCCTTCTGCGGGTTTCGATCAGGCAACATCTGCGCGAACCGGACGTGCGGTCGGGGGGCTCGCGGTGCACGTCGGGACTGCGTCGACCTGAGCCCCCCGACAGCGGTCGTACCCTGGTCGGTGATGTCCACGACCCTGCCTGCCCCCGCCCTCGCCCGCACGCCCGCGTCCGCGACGACGCCCGCGCCCGCCGAGGCGCAGGCGCGTACGTACCTGGTCAAGACGCTCGGCTGCCAGATGAACGTGCACGACTCCGAGCACATGGCCGGCATGCTCGAGCAGGCGGGCTACGTCGCCGCGACGCCGGAGCAGGTCGCCGCGGAGGACGCGGACGTCGTCGTCATCAACACGTGCGCGGTACGCGAGAACGCCGCCGACAAGCTGTACGGGAACCTCGGGCGCCTCGCGGGCACCAAGCGCAGCCGCCCGGGCGGCATGCAGATCGCGGTCGGCGGCTGCCTCGCGCAGAAGGACCGCGCAGGCATCGTCGAGCGTGCGCCGTGGGTGGACGTGGTGTTCGGCACGCACAACCTCGACGTGCTGCCGGCGCTGCTGGAGCGCGCCCGGCACAACGAGCGCGCACAGGTCGAGATCGAGGAGTCCCTCAAGGTCTTCCCGTCGACGTTGCCGACGCGCCGCGAGTCCGTCTACGCGGGCTGGGTGTCGATCAGCGTGGGCTGCAACAACACCTGCACGTTCTGCATCGTCCCGCACCTGCGGGGCAAGGAGCGCGACCGTCGGCCGGGCGAGATCCTCGCCGAGGTGGAGGCGCTCGTCGCGACGGGCGCGATCGAGGTGACGCTGCTCGGGCAGAACGTGAACTCCTACGGCGTGGGGTTCGGCGACCGCGGCGCGTTCGCCAAGCTGCTGCGCGCGGTCGGCGCGGTCGAGGGCCTCGAGCGCGTGCGGTTCACCTCGCCCCACCCGGCGGCGTTCACCGACGACGTCATCGCGGCGATGGCGCAGACGCCCACGGTGATGCCGTCGCTGCACATGCCGCTGCAGTCGGGCTCGGACCGCGTCCTGCGCGCGATGCGCCGCTCGTACCGCTCGGAGAAGTTCCTCGGCATCCTCGACCGGGTGCGCGCGCAGATCCCGCACGCCGCGATCACGACGGACGTCATCGTCGGCTTCCCGGGGGAGACCGACGAGGACTTCGAGGAGACATTGCGGGTCGTCGAGGCGTCGCGGTTCTCGTCGGCGTTCACGTTCCAGTACTCGCCGCGCCCGGGCACGCCCGCCGCGGACCTGCCCGACCAGCTGCCGAAGGCCGTCGTGCAGGAGCGCTACGAGCGGCTCGTCGCGCTGCAGGAGCGGATCTGCGCGCAGGAGAACGCGGCGCAGGAGGGGCGCGTCGTCGAGGTGCTCGTCGCCGAGGGCGAGGGGCGCAAGGACGGCGAGACGCGCCGCATCTCGGGGCGCGCGGCGGACAACCGGCTCGTGCACCTCGCGCTGCCGGCCGACCTCGCCGCGGCCGACGCGCCGCGGCCCGGCGACCTCGTGACGGTCCAGGTCACGCACGGCGCCCCGCACCACCTCGTCGCGGACTCGGCCGTCACGGGCGGCCCGTTCGCCGTGCGCCGCACGCGCGCCGGTGACGCGTGGGCGGCGCGGCAGGCGGGCGACGACGAGCACGACGAGCACGCGGGTGGCGCGTGCGGCACGGGCGGCGCGCCCGCCGGCCCGGTGAGCCTGGGCATGCCGACGCTCGCGGTCCGCTGACGCAAGCCCGGCAGCGCAGCGACCGGTCCGCCCAGCCGTCGGGCAGAGCAGTCGTCGGGCAGTTCAGTCGTCGGGCAGGTCAGTCGTCGGGCAGCGCGGTGGCCGGACCCGGTCCGGGGATCGTGGCCTCGAGCGCCGCGAACAGCTGCACGCCCGTGCCGAGCCCGCACGCGAGCACCTGCGCGAGCTGCGCGTCGGTCGCACCCGGCTCGAAGTCCGCGCTGACCTCGGAGTACAGGGCGAGCATGCCCTCCTCCTCGCGCACGTACGCCTTGGGCCAGATGCGCTCGCGGTTCCAGTCGTTCATCGCGAGCGCGACCGCGCCGCGCTGCTCGAGCGGGACCTGCCGCTGCCACCGGCCGCGCACCTGCACGATCTCGTCGTGCTCGCCGAGCAGCAGGAACCAGAACCGGCTGCCGTCCCACGTGCCGGTGAGGTCGCCGTCGTCGTCGACGATGAAGCGGTACCCCTTGCTCAGCAGGTAGTCGCCGATGCGGTCCCGCGTGACGGGACGCGGCTCCTCGTCGTCGGAGGGCACGTCCTTCGGCGGCTTCGGCAGGCCGCCGAGCACGCGCAGCAGCCAGCCGGGCCCGCTCACGGCATGCTCCCGGCGGGGTCGGGGTACTTCTCGTCGAGCGCGTCGAAGAACATCGACCCGGTCGACAGCCCGCAGAACAGCAGCTGCGAGAGCTGCGCGTCCGTCGCGCCGTGCTCGAGGTCGGTCGCGACCTCCGAGACGACGTGCACGCGCCCGTTGTCCCGCACGCGCACGTACGCCTTGGGCCAGATCCGGTCGGCGTTCCACTCGTTGCACAGGTCGAGCACCTCCTCGAGACGCTCGATCGCGATCTCGCGGTGCCACTGGCCGCGGACCTGCAGGATCTCCGAGCTCTCTCCGAAGAGGAAGAAGTAGAACAGCCGCCCCCGCCACAGGCCGCCGAGGTCGCCGTCGTTGTCGACGAAGTAGCTGAAGTGGTTGTCGCTCATCCAGGCGGCGATGCGGGCCGGCGTGACCGCCCGCGGGTGCTCCGGCGCGGGCTCGGCGACGCCCAGCTCGCGCGCGAGCAGCCGCGTGACGCTGTCGTGCAGCTCGTCGTCGCTCGGGTCGGCGGCGGGTCCGCGGGCCCGCCCGGTGCCCGTCGACGCTCGCCGGCGCCGCCACCAGGGGCGGTGCTCGTCGGGCTTGGCGGTCATGGGGCGACACTACCCGGGCGCCCGCACGGGATCGCGGTGGGCGTCCCGAAAGGTGGACGCGGGGTGCGCACCGCGGGCCGGGTGGCGCGTTCGCCGGGTGCCCCGCGCGCGGGCTAGGGTCGCGACGATCGCGCACGACGACGACGAGGACGGTGCCCCCGTGGGCTTCTTCACCCGGAACGACCAGCCCGAGCCCGCCGGGCCCGCACCCGAGCCGACCACGGCGCTGGAGCCCCTGACGAACGAGCGGATCACCGCGACGCTGGACGCGCACGGGTACCGGTACGCGATCGACTCCGACGGCGACGTGGGCGGGATCTGGGACGACCACGTCTTCTACTTCGTGCGGATCGGGCCCGAGCGCGAGTTCCTGCAGGTGCGCGGACGCTGGTCGCGGGTGCTGCCCGCGTCGGCGTACCTCGAGGTGCTCGAGCTCGCGAACGCGTGGAACACCGCCAAGGTGTTCCCGAAGACGTACGTGCGGGTGGAGGAGGACCAGCTGGGGATCTACGCGGAGCACGCGGTGGACTACGCGCCGGGCGTCGCCGACGAGCAGATCGACCAGCACCTGGGCTGCGCGGTGTCGACGGCGCTCGCGTTCTTCGCGCACCTCGACGAGGCCTACCCGCAGGCGGTCGAGGAGCACCGCGCACGGATCGCGGCGGCCCGCGAGAGCTGAGCCCGCACCGGCGCGGGGCGGGCCGCGCGAGCGGCTAGGTTCGGTCCCATGCTCGTCGCCGCCGCCCTCGTCCCCGACACGGTCCTGCTGGTCCCCGGGGCGAGCGGACGCCGCGACGCCGCGCGTCCGTTGCGTGCGGCCGCCCTGGACGCGGTCGCGGCGGCGACGCGTGGCGTCGACCGCGTGGTCGTCGTCGCGCCCGACGACCGGCCGCCTCCCCGTCCCGACGACGCGGTCGTGGCGCTCGTCGGGCGGGTGCGCGCGTCGCTCGCGCCCGTCGGCGTGCCGGACCACCTGCTGGTCGACGAGGTCGTCCGTGACCTCGTCGACGCCGCGGACCCCGGTGCCGTGCCCGCGCAGGACCGCCTGGTCGCGCCCGCCGGTGCGGCCGTCGCGTTGCACCTGCTCGCCGCCGCCGGCTGGTCCGGGCCGACCGCGTGCCTCCTCGTCGGGAGCGTCCCGCGCGCCGGCGCGGCCGACGGGCTGCGGGCCGCCGGACGGCTCGTCGTCGACGCGGGTCGCACGGCCCTGGTCGTCGTCGGGTCGGCGAGCGGGCGGCACGGCCCCGACGCGCCCCTCGCCGACGACCCGGCCGCGCCCGCCTACGACGAGCGCCTGGTGGCGGACCTCGCGACCGCCGACCCGGAGGCGGCCGGGCGGCTCGCCGCGCTCGACGCCGACGAGGCCGCGGCGCTCGCCGTCACCGGCTGGGGGCCGTGGCAGGTGCTGCTCGGCGCGCGCGGCCGCGCCGACGTCGTCGCCGACGTGCACAGCGCGCTCCTGCTCGGCGCGCAGCACGTCGTCGGGACGTGGGTGGCCGCATGAGCCCGCTCGTCGTCGCCGTCGTCGGCCCCACCGCGACCGGCAAGTCCGACCTCGCCGTCGAGCTCGCGCTCGCCCTGCGCGGCGAGGTCCTCAACGCCGACGCGCTGCAGCTCTACCGCGGCATGGACGTCGGCACTGCGAAGCTCACGCCCGACGAGCGGCGCGGCGTGCCGCACCACCTGCTCGACGTGCTCGACCCGCGCGAGGAGGCGAGCGTCGCGGACTACCAGGCGCTCGCCCGCGCCGCGGTCGACGACTGCCACGCGCGGGGTGCGCGCGTCGTCGCCGCGGGCGGATCGGGGCTGTACGTGCGCGCCCTGCTCGACCACATGGAGTTCCCCGGGACCGACCCGGACGTGCGCGCGCGGCTCGAGCAGCGCGTCGAGGCCGAGGGGTCGCGTGCGCTGCACGCCGAGCTCGAGCGCCTCGACCCGACGGCGGCCGCGTCGATCGGGCCGCGCAACGCGCGGCGGGTCGTGCGCGCGCTCGAGGTCATCGAGCTCACCGGCCGCCCGTACTCCTCGTCGCTGCCGCAGCACGTGTACGAGGTGCCCGCGGTGCAGATCGGGCTCGACTGCGACCGGGCGGTGCTCGACGAGCGCGTCGCGGCCCGCACCGCGCGGATGTTCGACGACGGCCTCGTGGCCGAGGTCGAGCGGCTCCTCGAGCACGGCCTGGGGCGTACCGCGGCGCGCGCGGTGGGGTACGCGGAGACGGCCGCGCTGCTGCGCGGCGAGCTGACGCCCGACGAGGCGCGCGACGCGATCACCGCCGGAACGCGGCGGCTCGCGCGCAAGCAGATGGGCTGGTTCGGGCGGGACCCGCGCGTGCACTGGCTCGACTCACGCGACCCCGACCTCGTCGCGCGGGCGCTCGCGCTCGTCGGCGAGGCCGACGCGGGCCGCCTCGGACACGCCACGGACGACCCCGCGCCCCGCCGTAGTCTGGGCTCATGACCTCCGCCGCCGTGGACCTCGCCGCAGCCACGTCCCTCACCGGGACCCTGCACGTCACCAAGGGCCACGGGACGCAGAACGACTTCGTCCTGATCGACGACCGCGACGGCCGGCTCGACCTGTCCGCGGCGCTCGTCCGGGCGCTCGCCGACCGACGCGCGGGCGTGGGCGGCGACGGCGTGATCCGGCTCGTCGGCACGCAGCACGTGCCCGAGGGCGCGCACCTGCTCGAGAGCGCACCCGACGCGCGCTGGTTCATGGACTACCGCAACGCGGACGGCTCGGTCGCCGAGATGTGCGGCAACGGCGTGCGCGTGTTCGCGCTGTACCTCGACCGGCTCGGCCTGTGGGGCGAGGGCGACGAGCTCGCGGTCGGCACGCGCGCGGGCGTCATGCGCGTGCGTCGCGTCCCGGTGCCGCAGGAGGCCCCCGACGGTGCGTGGTTCGCGTTCGACATCGGCCGCTGGCACCTGCCGGGCGGCGCCGCCGCGGAGGCCGCGGGCCGCGACGCCGAGGTCACGGTCGCGGGGCTCGACGTCCCGCGTCCCGCGCTGTCCGTCGACGTCGGCAACCCGCACAGCGTCCTCGCGCTGCCCGACGCCGCCGTACTCGAGACCGCCGACCTCACGACCGCACCGCGCGTCGAGCCCGGCCCCCCGCACGGCACGAACGTCGAGCTCGTCGTGCCGCTCGGCGAGTCCGTCGTCGACGGGAGCCTCACGGGGCGGCTGCGCATGCGCGTGCACGAGCGCGGCGTGGGCGAGACCCGCTCGTGCGGGACGGGTGCGGTCGCCGCGGCCATGGCCGTGCGGACCTGGGCCGGAGCCGGCGCCCCCGACGTGTGGCTCGTGGACGTGCCGGGCGGCACCGTCCGGGTCACCGCGCTCGCGGGCGGCCACGCCGAGCTCGCGGGGCCTGCGGTGCTCGTCGGGGAGATGGACGTCGACGTGACGGCGCTGCTCGGCGCGTGAGCGGCGTGCAGGCCGACGAGAGGGCCGGCACCGGACGCGTCACGGTGACGCCCGACGAGCTGGGCGGGTCGCTCGGTGCGCGCGCCACGGTCGTCGAGCTGTCGAGCACGTTCTGCCAGCCGTGCCGCATGGCGCGCGTCGTGCTGCAGCGCGCAGTGGGGACGACCGACGGCGTGCGGCTGGTCGAGCTCGACGTCGCGGGACCGCTGGGGGAGAGGCTCGGGCGTCGGCTGGACGTCCTGTCCACCCCGACCACGCTGGTCCTCGACGCCGACGGCGTCGTGCGGTTCCTGGCGGCCGGGGTGCCGCGGCTGGCTCAGGTCCGCGCGGCGCTCGAGTCGGTGGGCGCCACGTCGGCGGGCCCGACCTCCGTGGCCTGACGCGTACCCACACGGCGGGCGACGAGGCCGGAGCCCACCGCGAGGACGACCGTCAGCGCGAGGCACGCGACGTACGGCACGTCGCCGCCGCGGTCGGACACGGCCGCGAACAGGACCCCGGTGACCGCGAGGGCCATCGACGCGCCGATCGAGTCCGCGACCGACAGCGCCGAGCTGTTGGTCCCGGCCGCGTCCTTCGACGAGTACCGCAGCACGAGCACCGACTGGCGCGCGTACGTCAGCCCCATCCCGAACCCGGCGGTCGCCCACGTCACGACGAGCACGGGGACGGGCGCGTGCACCGCCGCGGCGAGCGTCGTGCCCGCGATCCCGACGGCGACGACGAGCGTGCCCACGCCGATCGCGCGGGGGTGCGCGAGCCGGGTCTCGCCGAGCCGACCCTGCACCCAGGAGGCGAGCGCCCAGGTCAGCGCAGCGCCCGTGAGCGTCACGCCCGCGAGCGTCGCGGCGACGTCGTACCGGCGCGTGAGCAGGTACGGCAGGTACACCTCCGCGCCGAAGAACGCGCCCGCGAGCAGCCCGCGCGACGCGACGACCGCGGGCAGGCCGCGCACCGCGCGCAACGTGCCTGCGGGGACGAGCCGTGCGAGGGCGACGAGCGCACCGACGGCGCCGACGAGCGCGGTCACGGCCGTCGCGGCACCTCCGAGCTCGGCGCTCGCACCGAGGGCGAGGACCGCGACCGCCGCGAGCACGGCCCACCGGACGCGGCGCCGCGCGGCGGCCCAGGAGCCGTCCGCCGCGTCGTCGGACGATCCGTCCTTCGCGTCGGGCGCGGGGATCGACGCGACGCGCCGCAGGACCACGGCGACCACGGGGACGACGAGCACGGCGACGGCGAGGAACACCCAGCGCCAGTGCAGGTGCTCGGTGACGAAGCCCGCGACGGGCGGGCCGACGAGCGACGGCACGACCCACGCCGCGGAGAACCCCGCGAAGACCCGTGCGTGCACCTCACCGGGGTACAGGCGGGCGACGACGACGTACGACACGACCGTGAGCGCGCCGCCGCCGAGGCCCTGCAGGAGCCGGCCCCCCGCGAGGACCACCATCGTCGGCGCGAGGCCCGCGACGAGCAGGCCCAGGACGAACGCCGCCGCGGCCGCGACCAGCGGCTTCGCGGGCCCGGCACGGTCCGCCCACGCACCCGCGAGCACCATGCCGACGACGCCCGAGGCGAGGGGAGCGGCGAACGCCACCGCGTACAGCCCGGCGCCGTCGAGCTCGAGCGAGACCGTGGGCATCACGGTCGTCACCGCGAGCGACTCGAACGCGGCGAGGAAGACGATCGCGCACAGCGCCCACGTGGTGGCGCGCAGCCGGGTCCAGGCGGCGCGGGAGTCGGCGGTCACGGTGGCGGGCACCGCAGCACCCTAGGCGCCGCCGCCCACGGCACCGGTCACGCGGCGGCGTCGGCCGCCGTGATCTCCAGCACGCGGAAGCCCTTGGCGCTCGCCCGCCGCGTCACCTCGGCCCGCCCCGCGAGCTCGTCGGCCAGCCACCGGTGCAGCGAGTCCGCACCGAGGTTCTTGCCGACGACGAGGAACGCGGAGCCGCCCGGCGCCAGGCGCGGCAGCCAGCGCAGCAGCAGCTCGTGCAGCGCCTGCTTGCCGACCCGGATCGGCGGGTTCGACCAGATCGCGGCGAACCGCACGTCGTCGGGCACGTCGTCGGGCTGCACGGCCGAGACGTTCGCGGCCCCGACCGCGATCGCGTTGTGCCGCACGAGGTCGAGGGCGCGCTCGTTGACGTCGACGGCCCACACGCGGGCACCGGGGGAGCGCAGCGCGAGCTCGAGCGTCATCGGTCCCCACCCGCAGCCGAGGTCGAGCAGGTCGCCGCGACTCGGGGGCGGCGGCGCCTCGTCGAGCAGCACGCGCGTCGCGTGGTCGACGTGGTCGGGGGAGAACACCCCGCCGGCGGTCTGCAGGGTCAGCTCGCGCCCCGCGAGGTGCACGACGACGGTGCGACGCTCGTCGGGGGACGCGGGCTGGGCGGTGAAGTAGTGGTCGACGGCCACGGGGCGAGGGTATCGCTGCGCGCGCGCTGCGCCCGGAGCGAAAACGCGTCGCCGCGTGCGCGCGGGCGTGCGACCCTGGACGGGACGCGGCAGGCGTGCGCCCCGCGCCGGACCGGACCAGCGACGTCGAAGGAGCCGCGTGAGCGAGACCCACAGCACCACCACACCGAGCCCCACGCCGGACGAGCCCCGCTCGCCGCAGCAGGTGGCCGACGACGTGGTGGCGCGGGTGCTCGCGAGGGCGGGGACCGCGCTGCACGCCGGCGGCACCGTGCACTCGTCGTTCGACGGCGACCAGCTGGACCTCGAGGAGCGCACGTCGCTGCGGCGCGTCGCGGGGCTGTCGACCGAGCTCGAGGACGTCACCGAGGTCGAGTACCGCGAGCTGCGTCTCGAGAAGGTCGTGCTCGTCGGCGTCTGGGGCTCGAGCGGAGCCGGGTCCGCGAACGGCACGCTCGGCGAGGCCGAGGTGTCCCTGCGGGAGCTCGCGGCGCTCGCCGAGACGGCCGGCTCGCAGGTCCTCGAGGGCCTCCTGCAGCGCCGCGCGAAGCCCGACCCGGGCACCTACCTCGGCTCCGGCAAGGCCGCCGAGCTCGCGTCCGTCGTCGCGGCCGTGGGCGCGGACACCGTCGTCGTCGACGGCGAGCTCGCGCCCTCGCAGCGCCGCGCGCTCGAGGACATCGTGCGCGTCAAGGTCGTCGACCGGACCGCGCTGATCCTCGACATCTTCGCGCAGCACGCCAAGTCCCGTGAGGGCAAGGCGCAGGTCGAGCTCGCGCAGCTCGAGTACCTGCTGCCGCGCCTGCGTGGCTGGGGCGAGTCGATGTCCCGCCAGGCCGGTGGCCAGGTCGGTGGCGCGGGCGCCGGCATGGGCTCGCGCGGACCCGGCGAGACGAAGATCGAGCTCGACCGCCGGCGCATCCGCAACCGCATGGCCAAGCTCCGCCGCGAGATCGCCGCGATGCAGCCCGCGCGGCTGACCAAGCGCGCGTCGCGCCGCCGCAACGCCATCCCGTCGGTCGCGATCGCGGGCTACACCAACGCGGGCAAGTCCTCGCTGCTCAACCGGCTCACCAACGCGGGCGTGCTCGTCGAGAACGCGCTGTTCGCGACGCTCGACCCGACCGTCCGGCGCGCGGAGACCGTCGACGGGCGGGTCTACACGCTGGCCGACACCGTCGGGTTCGTGCGCGCGCTGCCGCACCAGCTCGTCGAGGCGTTCCGCTCGACGCTCGAGGAGGTCGCCGACGCGGACCTCATCCTGCACGTCGTCGACGCCTCGCACCCCGACCCCGAGGGTCAGATCGCGGCCGTGCGCCACGTGTTCGCCGACATCCCCGGCGCGATGGACGTGCCCGAGATCATCGTGCTCAACAAGGCCGACCTCGCCTCGCCCGAGGCGATCGCGCGCCTGCGTTCGCGCGAGCTGCACTCGATCGTGGTCTCGGCGCACAGCGGTGAGGGCATCACCGAGCTGCAGGCGCTCATCGCGGACCAGCTCCCGCGCCCGGGGGTCAGCGTCGACGTGGTGGTGCCCTACCACCGCGGCGACCTGGTGAGCCGCGTGCACGAGCACGGTGACATCGACCACGAGGAGCACACGGCCGACGGGACCGCGCTGCGCGCGCGCGTCGACGAGTCGCTGGCCGCCGAGCTCGAGGCGGCGGCGGTCCGCCGCGCCTGACGCCGTCCGCCCTTCGGCGGGCGTGGCGGTCGGCGCCTCCCGTCGGCACCCCCCGTCGGCACCGCCCGTCGGCACCTCCCGGCGGCCCGCCGGCGCAGGGCGTGTCCTCGGCGCGCACTAGGCTGGCCCGATGCCGTCCCCCTCGTCCGCAGCCTCCGCCGACGACGGGGTCACGGAGGACGTCGAGGCGTCGCCGGTCCGCTCGGCCGAGCGCGACCAGGCCGTCGACGAGCTGCTGGACGTCGCCGTCGGTGTTCTCGGCGGCGCACGGCGCGACGGCCAGCACCTCATGGCGCGGGCGGCCGCGCAGTCGCTGGACACCGGCGAGCACCTGCTCGTCCAGGCCGGCACGGGGACGGGCAAGTCGCTCGGGTACCTGGTGCCGGCGGTCCGGCACGCCGTGCACGCCGACGAGCGCGTGATCGTCTCGACCGCGACCCTCGCGCTGCAGCGGCAGGTCCTCACACGCGACCTGCCGCTCGTCGCGGACGCTCTCGCCCCCCACCTGCCCCGGCGGCCGCACATCGCGCTGCTCAAGGGCTGGCACAACTACCTGTGCCTGCACAAGGTCGAGGGCGGCTACCCCGCGGACGACCAGGGTGCGCTGTTCGACCTCCCCGAGCGTGCCGGCACGGCCGAGCACCCCGACGCGGGGGACGCGGCGCCCGCGAGCCTCGGCAAGCAGGTCGTCCGGCTGCGCGAGTGGGCGCAGGAGACGGACACGGGCGACCGCGACGACCTGGTCCCGGGCGTCACCGACCGCGCGTGGCGCCAGGTGTCCGTCACGTCGCTCGAGTGCATCGGGTCGGCGTGCCCCAAGCTTGACGAGTGCTTCCCGGAGCGCGCACGCGCCTCGGCCCGCGAGGCCGACGTCGTCGTGACGAACCACGCGATGCTCGGCATCGCCGCGTCCGGCTCGCCGCACGTCCTGCCCGACCACGAGGTGCTCGTCGTCGACGAGGCGCACGAGCTCGCCGACCGGGTCACGGCGCAGGCCACCGCCGAGCTGTCCCTGCCCGTCGTGCAGCACGCCGCGCGCGTCGCGCGCCGCCACGGCGGCGTCCCCGCGAGCGACCTCGAGGCCGCGGGGGAGGCGCTCGCCGGTGCGATCGTCCCGCTGCCCGAGGGACGGTTCCCCGACGGCCTGCCGCCCGCGGTGCACGACGCGGTCGCGACCGTGCGCGACGCCGCCCGCACGCTGCTGTCGCTGCTGCGGCCCGAGGCGGGGGCGAGCGGCGGCAGCGCTCCGGCCGACGGCGGGCGCAAGGTCGCGCAGTCCGCTGTCCTCACGCTGTTCGAGACCGCCGAGCGCATGACCGCCGACCCCGAGGACCTCGCCCGGACCGTCATGTGGTGCGCGCGCGGCGAAGACCGCTCGGGCGCGGTCACGACGCGCCTGCTCGCCGCGCCGCTGTCGGTCAACGGCCTCATCCGCACGCAGCTGTTCGCCGGGCGCACCGCGGTGCTGACGTCCGCGACCCTCGCGCTCGGGGGCTCGTTCGACCCGATGGCGCGGTCGGTCGGGCTCGAGCTGCGGCCTGACGCGGAACCGGTCGGGCCGACGAGCGTCCCGGGCGCGGACCCGGCCCCCGAGGCGGACGCGACGGGACCCGTGCGCTGGCGCGGGCTCGACGTGGGCAGCCCGTTCGACTACCCGAGGCAGGGCATCTGCTACGTCGCTCGGCGGCTGCCGCCCCCGGGTCGAGAGCCCGCGACCGAGGCCCAGCTCGACGAGATCGAGGCCCTCGTGCGCGCGTCGGGCGGCGCGACCCTCGGGCTGTTCTCGTCGCGCCGTGCCGCGAACGCCGCCGCCGAGGCGATGCGCGAGCGGCTCGACGTCCCGGTGCTCCTCCAGGGCGACGACCAGCTCCCGACGCTCGTCGCGCAGTTCGCCGCCGACGAGCCGACGTGCCTGTTCGGGACGCTCGCGCTGTGGCAGGGCGTCGACGTGCCGGGACGTGCGTGCCGGCTCGTGATCATCGACCGCATCCCGTTCCCGCGCCCCGACGACCCGGTGCGCTCGGCCCGTGCCGACGTGGTCGCCCGCTCGGGCGGCAACGGGTTCATGGCGGTGTCCGCGACCCACGCGGCGCTGCTCCTCGCGCAGGGCGCGGGACGGCTCGTGCGCGGCCCGCAGGACAAGGGCGTCGTCGCGGTGCTCGACCCGCGGCTCGCGACCGCCCGCTACGGCGAGTTCCTCGCGCGCTCCATGCCGGCGTTCTGGCGGACGACCGACCGGGACGTGGCGCTCGCCGCGCTGACGCGCCTGCGCGACTCCTGAGCCGGTAGCCTGCGGGGGCCGGCCCGTGACCAGCGGAGCCGCAGGTCATGGGCCCAGCTCATGGGCCCGGGTCCCTGGGCCCGGGTTCCTGGGCCCGGGTTCCTGGGCCACACACCCCGTTCCACCGCCATGCCAGGAGGCGCACGATGTCCGAGCAGATCGCCGAGAGCCTCGCCGACGAGGAGCCCAGCCTCACCGGTGCGACGAGCCACCGGCGGACCTCGAAGGTCGCGATCGTCGGTGCCGGCGCGGTCGGGTCGACGATGGCGTACGCGGCGCTCATGCGCGGCGCCGCGCGCACCGTCGCGCTGTTCGACATCAACAAGGCGAAGGTCGAGGCCGAGGCGCTCGACCTGGGCCACGGCATCCAGTTCATGTCCATGGCCGAGGTGGTCGGGTCCGACGACATCGCGGTCTGCGCGGACGCCGACGTCGTCGTGTTCACCGCCGGCGCCAAGCAGAAGCCCGGGCAGACGCGCCTCGACCTCGCCGAGGCGACCATCGGCCTCGTGAAGAAGGTCCTGCCCTCGCTCGTCGAGGTCGCGCCGAACGCCGTCTACGTCATGGTCACCAACCCGGTCGACGTCGTGACGTACGCGTCGCTCAAGATCTCCGGCCTGCCGCCCACGCAGCTCTTTGGGTCGGGCACGGTGCTCGACTCCTCGCGTCTGCGGTACCTGATCGCCAAGCACACCGGCGTCGCGGTGCAGAACGTGCACGCGTACATCGCGGGCGAGCACGGCGACTCCGAGCTGCCGCTGTGGAGCTCGGCGTCCATCGGCGCGATCCCGCTGCTCGAGTGGCAGGGGATCGAGGGTGAGGGGCCGCTCACGAGCGCCGTGCGCGACGAGATCGCGCGCGAGGTCGTCGAGTCCGCGTACCGGATCATCGAGGGCAAGGGCGCGACGAACTACGCGGTCGCGCTCGCGGGGTCGCGCATCATCGAGGCGATCCTCAAGGACGAGCGCCGCGTGCTGCCCGTCTCGTCGCTGCTGACGGGCTACTACGGCATCGACGACGTGTGCCTGTCCGTGCCGTCGATCGTCGGCTCGGCGGGTGTGCTCGACCGGCTGCCGGTCCCGATGTCGGTGGACGAGCTGTCCGGCCTGCGGTCGTCGGCGCAGGCGGTCCGGGACGTCGCGCGACGGTTCGGCTTCTGACGCACGACGACGGCCCGCCGCCCGGGGTTCCGGGTGGCGGGCCGTCGTGCGTCTGTCGACCGCCGGTCGGTCACTCGGACCAGGTGCGGTCCTCCCAGCGTTCGTCGTCGGGCTCGGGCGCCTCGTCGGCCGTGTCGCCGAGCGGGTCGCCCGCCGTCACGTCGGCGGGTGCGTCGCGGTCTGGAACGCGTCCCGACGGCTCGTCGTCAGGACGTCCGAAGCGCTCCGCCAGACGCCGGCCGAGGCCGGGCGGCGGGTCGGGACGTCGGCCGGGCACGGCGGTCACAGGCTCCGCAGCACGCTGACGACGCGGCCGAGAATCGTGGCGTCGTCCCCGGGGATGGGCGCGTAGGCGGCGTTGTGCGGCAGGAGCCACACGTGCCCGTCCGAGCGCCGCAGCGTCTTGACCGTCGCTTCGCCGTCGATCATCGCGGCGACGATCTCGCCGTTCTCCGCGACGGGCTGGCGCCGCACGACGACCCAGTCGCCGTCGCAGATCGCCGCGTCCACCATCGAGTCACCGCTGACCTTGAGCATGAACAGCTCGCCCTCCCCGACGAGCTGGCGGGGGAGCGGGAACACGTCCTCCACCACCTGCTCGGCGAGGATCGGACCGCCGGCCGCGATGCGGCCGACGAGCGGGACGTACGCAGGCGCGGAGAGCTGCTCGTCGCCCGTCTCCCCGAGGGAGACCTCGGGCGGTGCCTCCTGACCACCCCACTGCGGGACGCCGCGCGAGTCGTCGGGGTGGACGACCTCGATCGCCCGCGGGCGCTTGGGGTCGCGGCGCAGGTAGCCCTTGCGCTCGAGCGCGGTGAGCTGGTGCTTGACGCTGGACGGGCTCGTGAGCCCGACGGCCTCACCGATCTCCCGCATGCTCGGCGGGTAGCCGCGCGTCTCGACGGACACGCGGATGGTCTGCAGGACGAGGCGCTGACGGGCGGTCAGCCCGTCGGGCCCGGGTGGCGTCTCCGGCATCTCGTGCACCGTGCCCAGACGTCCCTCGTCGTCGGCGGCGCCGCCCGCGGTGGGCTGCTGCTGCCCGGTCACGTCCTCGGTTCGCTGGTCCGTCACGTCCACCCCTTCGGTCCGCCCTGCCGCCGGCCGTGGTCGGCCGGCCTCCCGGTACGTCGTCGGTCCGCCGTCCGGTCCGCCCCACCCGGGTGACTCCGTCCGGTCTCGCGGCCGTGGTCCTCGGCCTCGTCGCGGGGGATGTCAGTGGTCGGTGGTGCGCTGTTCCTCGGCAGGAAGCCTACGCAGGCCGACGGGCGATTTCAAACATCTGTTCGACATCCCTGGACGCGTGTCGCAGGCCTCTGGTAGAACTCGTACAGACGTACGACGAACAGGTGTATGACGAACGCACGTACGAAGCATCGGGTCGCGACGGCCGGGAGCGGACGCCGACCGGGCGGTGCGGGGCGAGGCGGATGTCAGGGAGAGGGAGAGCGATGAGCGCGATGGTGATCGGTCCCGAGGTGTTCGGATCGGGTCGTGCCGGTGCGGGTCGTCCGACGGCCCGTCCGGGGCGTGCGCAGCGTGAGCGCACCGCCGCGCCCGCGGTCGGCCACCGTTCGGGGGACGTCCCGCTGCGCCTCACCCGACGAGGGCGGGCGGTCGTGGCGGCCCTCGCCCTCGCGGTCTCCGGCGTCGCGTTCGTGCTGGGGTCGCACGCCGCGGCCGGCGCCGACACGGGCATGACGGTCGAGCGGTACGTGGTGCGCAGCGGCGACACGCTGTGGGACATCGCGGCGGCCTCCCGTGCGGAAGGTGAGTCGGTGCAGCACCAGGTCCGCGAGCTGGTCCGGCTCAACGGCATGTCGGGTACGCACGTGGACGCCGGCCAGGAGCTCGTCGTCCCGCGCGGCTGAGCACCGCCGGTCCCGGCCGCGTGCGTTGCGGCCGAGCCGCACGGCTGACAAGGTCCGAGGAATCGCACGTACTACTGGTACTGCTGCGGGTTACGGCTGCGGGTTCGCCTCATCGACCTGCTGGGGCTCGTGATGAGGCGAGCGGGCGCGGTGTGACACCGCCCGTCCTCCCGATCCGTGCTCGTCCCCGGCGCGCGTCCGCGACCTTGCGACCGGGGGAGGCGTGGCCTACGGTCGCGTGGGCGGTCCGCGCGGCGCGGTGCGGCTCCGGGTCCAGGGATCCGGGTGCCGCAGCCGACGCTGGGGAGACCGTTCCGACGACAGCGATGCACACGACAGCGATGCAGACGACAGCGACGCAGCAGGAGGCTCCAGGGTGCACTGCCCGTTCTGCCGGCACCCCGACTCCCGGGTGGTCGACTCCCGCACCTCCGACGACGGCGCGTCCATCCGCCGTCGGCGCCAGTGTCCGTCGTGCAACCGGCGGTTCACCACGGTCGAGACGACGAGCCTGTCGGTCGTGAAGCGCTCGGGCGCCACCGAGCCGTTCAGCCGCGACAAGATCGCCGGCGGCGTGCGCAAGGCGTGCCAGGGGCGTCCCGTGAGCGAGGACGACCTCGCGCTGCTCGCGCAGAAGGTCGAGGAGACGCTGCGGTCGTCGGGCTCGGCGGAGATCGACGCGTACGAGATCGGCCTGGCGATCCTCGGGCCGCTGCGCGAGCTCGACGAGGTCGCGTACCTGCGCTTCGCGAGCGTGTACCAGGCGTTCGACTCGCTCGAGGACTTCGAGGCCGCGATCACGGTGCTCCGCGCGGAGCGCGACGACCGCGACCGGAGCGCGCGCGACGACGAGGAGGACGCCCCGGCCGAGGCCGCGGGGTCGACGGCGGTGGCGGGCGCCGCGGACTGATCGCTCGCCGACCGGAAGCCGAGCGGAACGCCGGCGGTGGCGTGGGTCGCTGGTCGGAGCCTCACCGGGCGCGGGTTACGGTCGAGGCATGCTCCCTGACGACCTGTTCCTCCTGCGCGTGCCCGGAACTCCCGTCCTGCTCCCGGACGGGTCCGCCGCGGTCGTGCCGCTCTCGCAGCCCGACGCGGACCGCGACGAGTACCTCGGCGGGCTGTGGCTCGTCCCGCTCGACGGCTCGCCCGCGCGGCCGCTGACGCGCGGCCATGCCGACAGCGCCCCCGACGTGTCGCCCGACGGCCGCTGGGTCGTCTTCGTGCGCTCCGGTGGCGGCGCCAAGCCGCAGCTGTACGTCGTCGAGGCGAGCGGCGGTGAGCCGTTCCGGGTCACGGACCAGCCGCTCGGCGCGGGGCAGCCGCGGTTCTCGCCCGACGGCCGCCGCATCGCGTACGTGGCGCGTGTCCCCGAGGACGGCCGGTACGTCGCGGACGGTGACCCGGGTGCGGAGCGCCCGCGGCTGATCACGCAGCTGCGCAACCGCGTCGACGGGGTCGGGCACCTGCGCGACCGGGTGCGGCAGGTGTTCGTGCTCGAGCTGCCGGACACCCGCGGTGCGGCGGTCGCGGTCCCGCCGTCGTACGCGCTGACGTCGGCCGACGACGACGTGGACCTGCCCCACTGGTTCCCGGACGGTTCGGCGGTCGCCGCGCTCCTGCGCCGGCACGCCGGGCGCGAGGACGACCTGCGTCGCGACGCGGTGGCGCTGCTCGTCCCGCAGGACCTCGAGACGGTCGACGGCACCGCCCCGGTCGTGCCGCTGACCGACGCGGACGCGGGCGCGAACCTGGCGGTGTCGCGCGCGGTGCCGGCCCCCGACGGCTCACGCGTGTGGGTCCTCGCCGAGGACGTCGACGAGTCGGGCCGCGACTTCGTCGCCGCGCTGACGGGTCTGTTCGAGGTTCCTCTCGCGCAGGGCCGCCCGACCGGTCCCGCCCGGCGCCTGACGGACGCCGACACGGTGGACCTCGACCCCGGTGTCCTCGTGCCCGTCGGCGACGGGGTGCTCGTCGCGCCGCTGCGCTCGGGCGCCGTTCACCTCACGCGTGTCGGCGTCCACGGCGACTCGCGCGACCTGCTCGACGGTGCCGTCGTCGTCGGCGGTGCCGCTGCAGCGGCCGGTGCGGTCGTCGCGGTCCGGGGGACGCCGGACAGCGCGGGTGACCTCGTGCTCGTCGGCGACGGGCCGGACGAGGCCGCCCGCACGGGACGAGCGCTGACCGACTGGTCGGCGCCGCTGCGCGCGACCGGTCGCGTGCGGGCGCCCGAGCCGCTCGTCGCGCACGCACCCGACGGCTACCGGGTCGAGGGCTGGCTCACCACGCCCGACCCGGAGCGGTTCGGCGCGGGTCCGCACCCGACGGTCCTGCTGATCCACGGCGGCCCGTTCGCGCAGTACACGCACGAGCTGTTCGACGAGGTGCAGACCCTCGCCGAGGCCGGCTACGCGGTCGTCCACGGCAACCCGCGCGGCTCGTCGGGCCGCGGCCGCGCGCACGGCCGGGCGATCCTGCGGGCGTTCGGCACGGTCGACGCGGACGACGTGATCGCGCTGCTCGACGAGGCGCTGACCGACCCGCGGCTCGACGCGCAGCGCACGGGCGTCATGGGCGGGTCGTACGGCGGGTACCTCACCGCGTGGCTCACGACGCGCACGCAGCGGTTCGCCGCGGCGATCGTGGAGCGGGGGTTCCTCGACCCGGTGAGCTTCACGGGGTCGAGCGACATCGGCTGGTTCTTCGGCCTGGAGTACCTGGGCGACCCGGACACGGAGGCGGACCTGGTGGCGGCGCAGTCGCCCATGGCGCACGTGGGCGAGGTCCGGACGCCCACGCTCGTGGTGCACTCCGAGCAGGACTGGCGCTGCCCGGTGGAGCAGGGGCAGCGGTGGTTCGTCGAGCTGCGGCGCCGCGGGGTGCCGAGCGAGCTGCTGCTGTTCCCGGGCGAGGGGCACGAGCTCACGCGCTCGGGCCGGCCGTCGCACCGTGCGGTGCGGTTCGAGCACGTGCTGCGCTGGTGGCAGCGCTGGCTCCCCGTGAAGCCGGCCGAACGGGAGATCGTCTGACCGGGCACTGACCCACCACTGACCGCCGCCGACCGCGACCGGTCGGGCATTGAGGTGGCATCGGCGCGGCGCGTCCGTCACGCTGGGGCTTCGACGACGAGGAGGTGCCGATGGCGCACGACGAG
The DNA here is from genome assembly GCF_021590045.1 of Cellulomonas palmilytica. Classification (NCBI taxonomy): domain Bacteria; kingdom Bacillati; phylum Actinomycetota; class Actinomycetes; order Micrococcales; family Cellulomonadaceae; genus Cellulomonas; species Cellulomonas palmilytica. The sequence goes on from NZ_CP062221.1 coordinate 2,220,669, forward strand.
ACGAAGACGGCCGTCAGCGAGGACGCGAAGGCGAAGTTCCGCGAGGCGCTCGAGCGCAAGAAGGGTGCCGCCCACCGCACGGCGGACGGCCAGTCGAACACGGGCGCGGTGCACGGCTCCGAGACGAGCGGTCCGGCGCAGCGCCGGTTCCAGCGCAAGTCGGGCTCGGCCTGACGCGAGCAGCCGCGCGACGCGTGGACGAGAGAAGGCCCCGACCGGGAGTCCCGGTCGGGGCCTTCTCTCGTGCGTCCGAGGCGGGACGGCTCAGGACAGCAGGCGCAGGCGGATCGCCTCGGGCTGCGAGCGCAGCGCGGTCACGAGCGAGTCGTCGACGGGCGAGCCGGCGTCGGTCACCACGTATCCGAGGTCGCCGCGTGTCGCGAGGAGCTGGCCCTCGATGTTGACGCCGTGCTCGGCGAGCGTCGCGTTGACCTTGGCGAGCACGCCGGGGACGTTGCGGTGCAGGTACGCGATGCGGTGCACGCCGGGCGGCTGGTCGAGCGCGACGTTCGGCAGGTTGACCGACAGGGTGGTCGACCCGGTGCCGAGGTAGTCGCGGACCTTGTTCGAGACGAACTGGCCGATGGCCTCCTGCGCCTCCTCGGTCGACCCGCCGGTGTGCGGCGTGAGGATGACGTTCGGCAGGCCGCGCAGCTCGGAGTCGAACGGGTCGCCCTTGCGCTTGGGCTCGACGGGGAACACGTCGACCGCGGCGCCCGAGAGGTGGCCGGAGACGATCGCGTCGCGCACCGCGGCGGGGTCGACGACGAAGCCGCGCGACAGGTTGAGCAGGATCGCGCCGGGCTTCATGCGGGCGATCTGCTCGGCGCCGAAGAACCCGGCGTTGCCGGGCCGTCCGTCGACGTGCAGCGTGACGACGTCCGCGGTGGCGAGCAGCTCGTCGAGCGAGGTCGCGCGGCGCGCGTTGCCGAGCGCGAGCTTCTCGGCGGTGTCGTAGAACACGACGGACATGCCGAGGTTCTCGGCGAGCACCGACAGCTGCGTGCCGATGTTGCCGTAGCCGATGATCCCGAGCGTGCGTCCCCGCACCTCGTGCGCACCGGTCGCGGACTTGTTCCAGATGCCGTCGTGCATCTCCTTGTCGAAGACCGTGAGACGGCGGGTGAGCGCGATGATGTCGGCGATCGCGATCTCGACGACCGAGCGCGTGTTCGAGAACGGCGCGTTGAACGTCGCGATGCCGAGGGAGGCTGCGGCGCGCAGGTCGATCTGGTTGGTGCCGATGCAGTAGGCGCCGACCGCGACGAGGTCGGGCGCCTGCGCGAGGACGTCGGCGGTGACCTGCGTCTTGGAGCGGATCCCGAGCAGGTGGACACCCCGCAGGGCGTCGACCAGCTCGGACTCGTCGAGCGCGCCGGTCCGCGTCGTGACGTCGAAGCCCGCCGACTCCAGGATGGTGCGGGCCTGCGGGTGGAGGTTCTCGAGAAGAAGGGCCTTGGGCACGGGCCCATCGTGCGCCTGTCCGGGTGCTGGGCGCGCCGGTGTCCGACTCGCGGACATCGCGCGTCTGGTCTCAGAAGCCCGCGGGCAGGTCGCGCGCGTGCACCACGTGCAGCGCACGCGTGGGGCGCGTCATCGCGACGTACAGGTCGCCCGCGGACAGCTCGAGCACCTGCGCGGGCTCGACGAGCACGACGACGTCGAACTCGAGGCCCTTCGCCTCGCGGGGGTCGAGCACGACGACGGGCGCGTCGAGGTCGAGGCCCGTCCCGACGACCGGCAGGGGCAGCCCCGCGGCGGCCCCCGCGGCGCGCAGCGCCGCGACGCGCTCGGGTGCGGCGACGACCGCGACGCGGCCCGCGCCGGACTCGTCGTGCACCACGCGGGACGCGGCGGCGGCGGCCTCCACGGCGGCGTCGGTCAGCTCGTCGGGGGCGACCTTCGAGACCTCGAGCGCGTCCGGGACCTCGCGGGCCGACGTGAGCGTCGAGCGCACGAGCCCCGCCGCGTCCGCGACCCGTCCCGCGGTGTCCGCGACCTGGGCGGGGGTGCGGTAGTTGACCGTGAGTTCGGCCTGGCGCCACGAGCCGCGCAGGACCGGGTCCAGCATCGAGGCCCACCGCCGGGCGCCCGCGGCCGACGACGTCTGCGCGACGTCCCCGACGATCGTCAGCGACCGGGTCGGCACGCGGCGCAGCAGCGCGCGCCACGCCATGGCGGACAGCTCCTGGGCCTCGTCCACGACCACGTGCCCGTACGTCCACGACCGGTCGGCCGCCGCACGCTCCGCGGTCGTCAGCGCGGGGCCGCCCGACGCGAACCGGTCGGCGAGCAGCTCGGCCGACACGAACGCACCGCCGCCCGTCTGCTCGAGCACCTGCCGCGCGTACGCGACCTCGCGCTGCCGCGCGTCCGCCGCCGCGCGGGCCTGCGCCTTGACGGCCTGGTCGTCCTCGCCGAGCAGCTCCGCGGCCTCGTCGAGCAGCGGGACGTCCGCGGGGGTCCACGGCGCGTCCGCGTCGCGCGCGAGCAGCGCGCGCTCCCGCGGCGAGAGCTGCGGGGCCGCGGACTCGAGCCGCCACGGCTTGGCGTACAGGTCGGCGAGCAGCTTCTGCGGCGTCAGCGGCATCCACGCGAGGTTGAGCGCGATGCGGATCTCCCGCGTCGTGCGCAGCTCCTCGAGGATCTCGCCGCGCTCGTCGGGAGGGACGTCGAACGCGAGCTGCTCGACGTACTGCGACGCGAGCCTGCCGAGCATGTCGCGCACGAACGCCACGCGCGCCAGGTTGTGCGGGCGGTGCAGGCGCCGCGCGCGGGCGATCGCCTGGCTCACGTCCGACGGCCGCACGACGATGGTCCGTCCGTCGATGCGCACGGTCGTCGGCTCGGCGGGCACGCGCTGACGGTCGCGCACGGCGCGCGCGATCACCTGCGCCATGACCGCACGGCCCTTGACCGCCGCGACCTCGTCGGGCTCGGTGCCGCTCGCGACGACGCCCGGCACGAGGTCGGAGACCGTCGTCGTGACCACGCCGGTCTCGCCGAGCGACGGCAGGACCTGGTCGATGTAGCGCAGGAACGTGCGGGACGGCCCGACCAGCAGCACGCCCGAGCGCTCGAGGACGCGGCGGTGCGCGTACAGCAGGTAGGCGGCGCGGTGCAGCGCGACCGCGGTCTTGCCGGTCCCCGGACCGCCCTGCACGACGAGCGCGCCCGTGAGCTCGGAGCGGATGATCGCGTCCTGCTCGGACTGGATGGTCGAGACGATGTCGCCCATGCGGCCGGTGCGCCCCGCCCGCAGCCCGGCGAGCAGCGCACCCTCGCCCGACAGCCCGGACAGCGCCTGCGGGTCGCCCTCGAGCAGGTCGAGGTCGAGCACCTCGTCCTCGACGCCCGTGACGGTCCGCCCGCGCGTGACCACGTGCCGACGGCGGCGCACACCGTCGGGGTGCGCCGCCGTCGCGCGGTAGAACGCCCGCGCGGCGGGCGCGCGCCAGTCGGTGAGCAGCGGCGTCTGCTCAGGGTCCGTGAGGCCGATGCGCCCGACGTAGCGCGTGGAGTCGTCGTCCAGGTCGAGCCGGCCGAACACGAGCCGCTCCTCGACCGCCTCCAGCTGCGCGACGCGGTCCTCGTACAGCGTGGCGAACGCGTCGCGCTCGCTGCGGTTCTGCGGCGACCCCGACGGTCCCTCACGCCGCACCGCCGCGAGCCGCGCCCGCGTCTGCGCGCGCAGCTCGTCGAGCCTGCCGTAGACGACGTCGACCTGTCGCTGCTCGAGAGCGATCTCGTCGTCCGTGGTCGTCACGCGCGCGTCCTCCTGGCAGTGGGTGTGGGCTCGTCCGGGGCGTCCGGCCCCGTCGGGACGGGGCCGGACAAGGTCCGGACAAGGGCCGTCCATTCTTCCACCCGGACGCGCCCGCCCGCGACGAGCGCGCCGCACACCACCCGCATGCCGGGACCCGCCGCTGCGACCGCCGCCCTGACCTGCGCGGTCGCCGACCTGCCCGTACGCTGCGCTTGGTCCGAGGAAGGAGACAGCCGTGATCGAGGTCGACGCCGCGCCCGTGGACGCCGAGCCCGCCCCGCCACGCCTGCTCGTGGTGGAGGACGACGAGGGCGACTTCGTCCTCGCGGCCGAGCACCTCGCCGACGCGGGGCTCGACGTCGACCTGCGGCGAGCCCGCACGCTCGACGAGGCGGTCACGATGCTCGACGTCGACTGCGTGCTGCTCGACCTCGGTCTGCCGGACGCGGCCGGACTGCCCGCGCTCGACCGCCTGCTCGCCGCGGGCGCGCCCGCGGTGGTCGTGCTCACCGGGCTGGCGGACGCGCTCGCGGGCGTCGCCGCGGTCGCCGCGGGCGCGCAGGACTACCTCGACAAGAGCGAGGTCGACGGCGAGCGCCTCGCCCGCTCCGTGCGGTACGCGATCGCGCGCCGCCGGCTCGAGGACGCGGACCGTGCGCTGTACCGCAGCGTGGTGCGCGAGCAGGAGACCACGCGGCTGGAGCAGGCGCTGCTGCCGCGTCCCGCGGTCGAGGACGGGACGATCGAGCTCGCGGTCGGCTACCGCGCGGGGCGCGACGGCGTGCTCGGCGGCGACTTCTACGACGCCGTGCAGCGACCCGACGGCACGGTGCTCGCGATGGTCGGCGACGTGTGCGGGCACGGGCCGGACGAGGCCGCGCTCGGCGCCACGCTGCGCACCGCGTGGCGCACGCTCGTGCTCGCCGACGTGCCCACGCGGGACGTGCTCGGCCTCCTCGAGCGCGTGCTGGAGTCCGAGCGTCCGTCGCCCGAGATCTTCACGACGGTCGCGATGGTCGCGGTCGATGCCGACCGCACGGCCGCCGACGTGTACCTCGCGGGGCACCCGGTGCCGTTCCTGCTCGGTCCGCCGACCACGATGGTGAGCGCCGCCTCACGCGGCCGCGCCCTCGGCGTGCCCGTGAGCGGTGGGTGGGAGCCGCTGCGGCTCGAGCTCGGCGACGACTGGGGGATCCTGCTGCACACGGACGGGCTCATGGAGGCGACGATCGCCGACTCGCCCCACCGGATCGGCAAGCTGGGGCTGGTGGCCGTGGTCGACGAGGCGCTCACCGCGTGCGCGCTGCAGCCCGACGGGCCCGTGCTCGTCGACCGTGTGATCGAGGGCGTGCGTGCGCTGCACGGTGGCGACCTCGTGGACGACGCCGCCGTGGTGGTCGTGGGGTGGCACGCGTGAGGCACTCCGCCGCCGTGGCGCCCGCACACGACGCGAGGACGCTGCGTGAGCGTCTGCGGCGGTGGTTCGCGCTCGTCGGCGTGCTGCTCGTGCTCGTCGTCACGCTCGCCGCCGTCGCGTACACGCAGCAGGTGCGGCGCCAGGAGCTCGTGACACAGGACCTGTTCGACGCGATCACGGCGACGGACAACGCGTACATCGCGCTCATCGACGCCGAGACCGGGCTGCGCGGGTTCGCGCTCACGGGCGACCGTCGGTTCCTCGCCCCGTACGACACGGCGCGCGGCCGTCCGATCGGGTTCGTCGACGTCGCCCGGGACGTCGCGGGCGTGCGCGCGGACGACGGCATGACGGCCGCCGCGCAGCACGCGCAGGACCTCGCGCAGGCCTGGTACGACGACTACGCCGAGCCGCTCGTCGCGCAGATCGAGGCGGACGGGCCCCAGTCCGTCGACGACGCGCAGGTCGAGCAGGGCCGCGCGCAGTTCGACGAGGTGCGTGCCGCCGCGGTCGCGTTCGTCGACGAGCTGCGCGGCCTGCGCGCCGAGGTCGCGGACGAGCTCACCACCTGGATGCGCGTCGCGAGCGTCGTGGTCCCCGTGCTCGTCGGAGCGGTCGTCGTGCTGGGCCTCGGCACCTGGGTCGCGCTGCGCCGCTGGGTGCTCGAACCGCTCGAGCACGTCGGCGCCGACGTGCGTGCCGTCGCGTCGGGCGACCTGCACCACGCGGTGACCGTGCGCGGCCCGGGGGAGGTCGCCACGCTCGCCGCCGACGTCGAGCACATGCGCACCACGCTCGTCGACGAGATGGGGCGCACCCGGGAGGCACGCCGCGAGGTCGAGCTCGCGCACGCGCAGCTCGCGACGCAGGCCGAGGAGCTGCGTCGGTCCAACCGCGACCTCGAGCAGTTCGCCTACGTCGCGTCGCACGACCTGCAGGAGCCCCTGCGCAAGGTCGCGAGCTTCACCCAGCTGCTGCAGAAGCGCTACGGCGGTCAGCTCGACGAGCGCGCCGACCAGTACATCGGGTTCGCGGTCGACGGTGCCAAGCGCATGCAGCGGCTCATCCAGGACCTGCTCGGCTTCTCGCGCGTGGGGCGTGTCGGCAAGGAGCTCGCCGAGGTGGGTCTCGAGGACGCGCTCGCCCAGGCGCTCGAGCAGCAGTCCGAGGCCGTGGCGGACGCGGGCGCGGTCGTCACGCACGACCCGCTTCCGGTCGTCGTCGGCGAGGAGCCCCTGCTCGTGCAGCTGTTCGCGAACCTCGTCGGGAACGCCGTGAAGTTCCGCCACCCGGACCGTCCCGCGCGCGTGCACGTGAGCGCCCGCGAGACCGACGAGGGCTGGGAGCTCGCGTGCGAGGACGACGGGATCGGCATCGACCCGCAGTACGCCGAGCGCGTGTTCGTCATCTTCCAGCGCCTGCACGCCAAGGACGTCTACGAGGGCACCGGGATCGGGCTCGCCCTGTGCAAGAAGATCGTCGAGTTCCACGGCGGACGGATCTGGATCGACCAGCCCGCCTCGGGCGTCGGGGCGCGCGTGTGCTGGACGCTCCCGCAGCGCACCCACGCGCGGCCCGACGACGCCGCCACGACCACGGAACCGCACGCAGCACCCGGCACGACCACCCCTGCACCAGCGCCGAACGGAGCACCCTGATGCCTCGCAAGACCATCGACGTCCTGCTCGTCGAGGACGATCCCGGCGACGTCCTGATGACGAAGGAGGCGTTCGAGCACAACAAGGTCCGCAACACGCTGACCGTCGTCGCCGACGGCGTCAGCGCGCTCGAGTACCTGCGCAAGGAGGGCGAGCACGCCGACGCGCCCACGCCGGACCTCGTCCTGCTCGACCTCAACCTGCCGCGCATGGACGGCCGCGAGGTGCTGCAGGCGCTCAAGGCCGACGAGCGGCTACGGTCGATCCCGGTGGTCGTCCTCACGACCTCGGAGGCGGAGGAGGACGTCGTGCGGTCCTACGCGCTGCACGCGAACGCGTACGTGACCAAGCCGGTCGACTTCGACGCGTTCATCACCGTCGTCCGTCAGATCGACGAGTTCTTCGTCGAGGTCGTGCGGCTGCCGCAGCACTGACGCCACCTCGCGACCGGCCGCGCCCGCGGACGGCGGAGCGGTCGTCGTCGTGCGCCCCGGCGGGAATCCTCGCCGGGGCGTACGCGTTGAGGTGCGCAGACGTCCGGCCACGGCCGGGAGACGACGGCACGACAGGAGCACCCACGACGATGCTGGACCCCAGCGAGATCTACGAGGTCGACCCGGCGGTCGCGGCCGAGGTCCGCGCCCGGTCCCTGGCGCAGGGATCCGGTCCCGTGCTCGTGCACGCGGTGCGCGGGTTCGTCGACGCGGGCGCCACCGGCCAGCTCGCGGTCGAGCACCTCATCGAGGAGCTGCCGCACGCGCGCCTCGCGACGTTCGACACCGACCAGCTCGTCGACTACCGCTCGCGCCGCCCCACGATGACGTTCGACGCGAGCGCCTGGACGAGCTATGCCGAGCCCGAGCTGGCCGTCGACCTGGTGCGGGACGCCGAGGGCGTGCCGTTCCTGCTCCTGCACGGCCACGAGCCGGATGTCCAGTGGGAGCGGTACGTCGCCGCGGTCCGTCAGCTCGTCGAGCGGTTCGACGTCCCGCTGACCATCGGGCTGCACGGCATCCCGATGGGCCTGCCGCACACGCGCCCCGTGTCGCTCACGGCGCACGCGACGCGTGACGAGCTCGTCGCGGACCACCCGTCGTGGTTCGGCACCGTGCAGGTCCCGGCGAGCGCGGGCGCGCTGCTCGAGTACCGGCTCGGGGAGGCGGGGCACGACGCGATGGGGTTCGCGGTGCACGTGCCGCACTACCTCGCGCAGTCGCAGTACCCGCAGGCGACGATCGCGGGGCTGCGCGCCGTCGAGCGCGCGACCGGGCTCGACCTGCGCACCGGCGAGCTGGAGGGCGCGGCGACCGACGCGACGCTCGAGATCGAGCGGCAGGTCGAGCAGTCCGACGAGGTGCGCCAGCTCGTGTCCGCGCTCGAGGAGCAGTACGACGCGTTCAGCCGCAGCGCCGGCCGCACGAGCCTGCTCGCGCAGGCGACCGACATCCCGACGGCCGAGGAGCTGGGCGCCGAGTTCGAGCGGTTCCTCGCGCAGCAGGGCGACGGTTCGACCGACTGACGCCGCCCCCGGGCCGTGCCGGCACCCCGTCGGCACGTGTGCCGGCTCCGTCCGGCACCGCCGCGGTCACCCGTTAGGCCCAGCACGGCGCGGGTGTTTACCCAATCGTTGTCGAATCGGGGCGAACGAGCCGCGTGAGCCGTGGCGCAGCGCACACCCCCGATGCAAGGATCGCACCGTTGCAGTGGCGTGATCGCTTGACCGGTGCCCTCGCTCCCCGGGGTCTCCCCGGCTCGGGAGCGGGTGTCCCACCAGCCGCGAGGCTGGCCCACCCGGTGCAGGACGTGAGGCATTGCGGCACGCGCGCGGAGCAGGTCCGCACGCGTCACCGAGTGGAACGACAAGGAAGCAAGACATGGCACAGGGTGCTGTCAAGTGGTTCAACGCTGAGAAGGGCTACGGGTTCATCGCCCAGGACGGCGGCGGCGCCGACGTCTTCGTCCACTACTCCGCGATCCAGTCCCAGGGCTACCGCTCCCTCGAGGAGGGTCAGCGCGTCGAGTTCGAGATCACGCAGGGCCAGAAGGGCCCGCAGGCCGAGCAGGTCCGCCCGCTCTGAGTCCTGCCCGCGCCGTCGGCGCGCGCACGGTCCACGAAGGGGTCGCCCATGCGGGCGGCCCCTTCGTCGTCCCCGCTCTTCGTCGTCCCCGCTCTTCGTCGTCCCCGCTCGTCGTCCGGCGGGACCTGACGGGCGACGGCTCGGCCGCGCTCAGGCTGCCGCCGGCGGGTCCGGCGGGGGGTCGCGCAGGACCGGCGCGGCGCCGACGAGCGCGCGCAGCTCGTCGCCGCGCAGCAGCCGCGCCGGGGCGGGCAGGCTCCGCACCGCCCGCGCCAGGCCGGCGACCGCCAACAGGTCCGGGTCGTCGCTGGCCGCGAGCACGACGTTGCCGTACCCGCGACCGCGCAGCAGCGCGGGCTCGGCGATCGCGACGACGTCGGCGAACACCTCGGCGAGCGTCGCCGCCTCGCTGCGCGCCCGGGCCAGCGCGGCGCCGTCGGCGCAGTTCACGAGATAGGCGCCGCCGGGACGCAGCACCCGGGCGACGTCGCGCACCATCTCCAGCGTCGTGACGTGCGCGGGTGTGGTGTCGCCCGCGAACACGTCGCGCACGACGACGTCGGCGGACGCGTCCGCCAGCTGCGCGAGCTGGGCGCGCGCGTCGCCCGCGCGGATGCGCAGCGCAGGGGAGCGCGGCAGCCCGAACCACGTGCGCACGAGCTCCGGCAGGCGGGCGTCGAGCTCGACCGCGACCTGGCGCGACCCGGGCCGCGTCCAGTCGATCGCGCGCGCGAGCGCACAGCCCGCGGCGCCGAGGTGCACGACGTCCAGGGGGTCGCCGGGCCGCAGCGCGTCGACGACGAGGGCCATCTGCTGCATGTACTCGAACGCGAGCACCCCGGGGTCGTCCAGGTCGACGTAGGAGCTCGGCACGCCGTTGACGAGCAGCGTCGCCCCCGCGGCGTGGTCCGGGTCCGGGACGACCTCCACCGTGCCCGTGGGGACCTCGACCGGCCCGACGGGCCAGGTCTCGCGCAGCGCGCGCGATCCTGCGCGCCCCCGGCCGCGACCGGGCAGGGCGCCGGGTGTGGGTGGTCGGTGGGAGCCTGGGCGTCGTGCGCGGTCGGGCATGCTGCCGACTCTAGGCGGACCGCGGCCGGCGCTCGCGTACGCGTCCGACGTCGGTGGCGGAGCGGCGGGGTTGACGACGATCGAACAGACGTTCGATACTGGTGGTACGGCGACGAGAGGATGAGGTGGTGGGCATGGCGGTGATGCACAGCGGTCGCGCTCAGGAGCTGCTGGCGCGCGCCGACGCCGAGCTGCTCGCCGCCCAGTACTCGTCCGAGCCGTGGGAGCGGTTCGGGCACGCGCACCTTGCCGGCCTGCGGGCCGGTGCGGCCGTCGTCGCCCGCCGCGGCACGCCGTCGGGGCGCGGGGCGCCGCGGACGGTGTGGGGGATGCTGACCCGCGTCGCCCCGGAGCTCGCGTCGCTGGCGCAGTTCTTCGCCGACGGCGCGGCGCTGCGCTCGGCCGTCGACGCGGGACGGTTCGACCTGGTGGACGACGACCGCGCGGAGCGCACGCTGGTCGCCGCGGAGGACCTCGTGGACGCCGCGCGCGAGCTCGTGCTCGCCGAGGACGCGGAGGTCGACGTCGAGCGCCGGTCCGGTCCCCGCATGCTCGCCGTGCGGGCGTCATGAGCCGCGGCCCGCGCGCGGCGCACGTCCGGCGCGACTGGGGGTCGAGCGAGGACGGCTGCTCGATCCTGCACGTCGACATGGACGCGTTCTTCGCGTCCGTCGAGCTCGCCCGGCGGCCCCAGCTGCGCGGCCGTCCGGTGATCGTGGGCGGTGCCGCGCGCGGCGTGGTGCTCGCCGCGACGTACGAGGCGCGTGCGTACGGGGTCCACTCGGCGATGCCGATGACGTCCGCGCTGCGGCTGTGCCCGAACGCGATCGTGGTGCCGCCCGACCACCGCGCCTACCACGAGGTGTCGCTCGGCGTGATGGAGGTGCTGTCGGACGTCACGGCACTCGTCGAGCAGGTGAGCGTCGACGAGGCGTTCCTCGACGTCGGTGGCGCCCGGCGTCGCCTCGGGCCGCCGACCCAGATCGCGGCGGCCATCCGTCAGACGGTGCAGCGGCGCTACGGCATCACGTGCTCGGTGGGGATCGCCGCGACCAAGTTCGTCGCGAAGCTCGCCTCCGGCCACGCCAAGCCCGACGGCGTCCTGCTCGTGCCGAAGGCGGCGACTGTCGACTTCCTGCGCGAGCTGCCGGTCGGGGCGCTGTGGGGGGTCGGCGAGCGCACCGAGGCGGCCCTCGCGCGGTGGGGGATCACGACGGTCGCCGAGCTCGCGGACTGCGACGTCGCGACCGTGCAGCGCGCGATCGGCAAGGTCGCGGGCGCGCACCTGCACGATCTCGCGTGGGGCCGGGACCCCCGCCCCGTCCAGCCAGGCCGGGAGGAGAAGTCGATCGGCTCGGAGGAGACGTTCGTCACGGACGAGCACGACCTCGGCGTCGTGCAGTCCAAGGCGCTCGAGCTCGCGGACCGGTGCGCGCGGCGCCTGCGCCAGCGCTCGCTCGTCGCGCGGACCGTGACGGTGAAGGTGCGCACGTCGGACTTCCGCACGCTCACCCGCTCGCGCACGCTCGCGACCCCCACGGACGTGGGCCGGGAGATCTACCTGGCCGCGCGCACGCTCCTGGCGGGCGTCGACCTGCGAGGACTGCCGGTGCGGCTCGTGGGTGTCCGGGTCGAGTCGTTGTCCCCGGCGGCCGAGGCGGTGCTCCAGCCGACTCTCGACGACGTCGCGGGGGAGGGTGCGGGGCCCGGCGAGGCGAGGCGCGACGCGGAGCGGGCGATGGACGTGGTGCGGGAGCGCTTCGGCTCGCTCGCGATCCGCTCGGCAGCCGCGCTCGACGCGCCGTCGCCGGATCGCTCGACTACCACCTTCCAGGTGGCGGATCTATCCTGAACCCGACACGTTCGTCGACACAGACCATCGGGGGTCGGGATGCCTCTCTCTGAGTACGAGCAGCGCGTCCTGGAGCAGATGGAGCGCCAGCTCGCGTCCGACGACCCGCGCCTGGCGAACACGCTCACCCAGCGCGGTCGACGGGCCGTGGGGCGCTACGTCGTCGCCGGGATCGGCGCGGCCCTCGGGCTGCTGCTGCTCGTCATCGGGGCTGCCGGGAGCCTGCCGCTCCTCGGCGTGCTCGGGTTCATCGTCATGTTCGCCGCGGTCGCGTACGCGTTCGCGCGCCCGCACCGCCCGTCCGGGCCGACCGGGGTCGTCACCGACGACGGCTCCGTGCGCAAGGCATCGGGCCGCAAGCCCTCGCCGAGGCGTCCGAAGGGGCAGGGCTTCATGGCCCGCATGGAGGAGCGCTGGGACCGTCGTCGCGGCGAGCACGGCGGCGTCTGACCGGACCGTTCCCCGCCGCCGACCCCCGGGGTCGGCCCCCGCCAGGCTCGCCCGCCCTCCCCGCGCGTGAGCTCTCGAGCAGGACGAAGCACCTGCACCCGTGACCGGGACGCGGGTGCTTCGTCGTGCCGGTCAGCGGTGCGAGCCGGCGTGCGTGTCGGCGGGCTCCACAGGGTGCTGCGCGGTCCGCGCGCGTCGCAGCCGCCGCTCGCGGACCCAGGCCGCGCCCGGCAGGGAACGCAGCGTGTGCGCGACCGCACCGGAACGTGTGACGCCGGCCGTGCGGACGCCGACCAGCACGCGGTCGACGCAGGCGGCCGCGGCACCCGGGGTGGTGGTGGGCGGCTGCGGTGCGTAGCGCGCGAGCTCGAGCGCGTGCACGAGCTCGCGGAACGCGGCGACCGCGTCGTCGTCGAGGGGCTGCCCGGCGAGCGCGTCGACCTGCCGCTGCACGGACGCCACGGCGGAGCGGGGCGTCGTCGCGGCGGACCACCGGATGCCGAAGCGCGCGAGCGCGCGCCGCAGGCGCGTCCAGGCCTGCTCGGGCGTCAGGTCGGCGAGCACCCGCGCCCGTCGTCGCGTCGTGAGGACGACGACCAGGGCCGCGAGCAGGAGCACGACGGAGACGGTCACGGCCACGGGCACCCACGTGTCGCCCTGCGTCGTGGTGCTCGTGCTCGGGGCGAAGGTCGGCAGCCCGGTCGGGGCGGCGCCCGGCTGGAGCGTGGGCAGGGCCTCCTGCGTGGGGCCCGTGCCGCCGCCGGAGTTGATGAGGGGGTCGCTCCACGGCGGCGGAGCGCCGGTCTGCACGGCGGGCGTGGGCTCGAACCGCACCCAGCCGTGCCCCTCGAAGTACAGCTCGGGCCACGCGTGCGACTGCTGGCCGGTGACGACGTACGTCCCGTTGTCGTTCGAGCCGGGCAGGAAGCCGACGCCGACGCGCGCGGGGATCCCGATCGAGCGGGCCATGACGGTCATCGCGGTCGCGAACTGCACGCAGTAGCCCTGACGCGACTCGAGGAAGTCCCACACCGCGTCGTCGGTCCGCGCGGGCGCCACGCGCGTGTCGTAGGTGAAGTTGGCCGAGGAGCGCAGGTACGACTGCAGCGCCATCGCCTGCCGGTAGGGCGTGCTCGCCTCGCGGGTGAGCTCGACGGCCAGGTCGCGGATGTCGTCGGCGTGCGAGCTCGTCGGGACCTCGAGCGCGCGCGGGTCGCCCGGGTCGCCCACGCGGGCGTCCTCGAGGTCGTCGGCCGTCAGGGACGGGATCTCGACGACCATCGAGAACTGCTGGCCCTCGTACGTGTCGTCCACCCCGTCGACCTGGTCGCGGACGGGGTCGTAGCGCCACTGCCCCTCGATCGCGAGCGTGCGGGGGAACACCGGGATCGGCAGCTGGTCGTCCTCGAGGACCCCGACCTCGACGTCGACCACGGCGAGCGTGCCCCGCCGGTCGTCGGGTTCGGTGCCGATCCGGTCCGCGTCGGAGGTCAGGAGGCCGGCGAGCGTGCCGACGTCGACGGACTGGCCGGAGTCGCGGTCGGCGTGCCAGGAGCGCCCGTCGAAGGACAGGAGCGTCATGGCACGCAGCGGGCCGACGGAGTTCGCGTTGACGGCGGGTGCGGAGGTCGCGCTCGGCGACGGGGCCGGGTCGTCGGAGTCGCCGACCTCCGGCAGGCCGGACCCGGGATCGACGACGTCGTCCGACCCGCCGGGGCGGTGCACCTGGTAGCGCAGGACGGCGCGGTCGGTGCGGCCGCCCAGGCTCGCGCGGACGTCGAGGTCGGCGGCGAGGTCCACGGGGCCGCCGGTGCCGGAGCCGAAGTTCGGCAGGCCCCACGCGGACCACCCGGGCAGCGCGGCGAGCACGGGTCCGGCGACGAGCGCGACGACGACGACGCCGACCGCGGACGCGGACGCGAGCCCCGCGCGGCGTGCGCCGTCGGAGCGCTGGCCCTGTGGTGCGACGCTGAGCGCGAGCAGGAGCAGGTAGACCAGGCCGGTCCAGAAGATCGCCGAGCCACGCCCGGGGAACTCCAGCACGATCGTCGGGGTCCACATCGCGGCGAACGCGACGCCGGCGAGCGCGGGCATCGCGAGCCCGACGGCCAGCAGGTCTGCCGCGAGGAACACGAGCACCGCGCCGACCGCGAGCAGCAGCTCGAGCGGTCGGACGACGTCGACGGGGACGACCGCGACCTCGACGAGGTGCACGCCCTGCGACCACAGCGCGCTCGTGCGCTCCCACGACGAGAGGTCGGGCACGAGCTGCAGGCGGCCGGGCGGCGCGCCGTAGCGCAGGAGGACGGCGACGAACGCGACGACGAGCCCGACGACCGACGGCACCCAGACGGTGCGGGTCACGGACCGCACGACCGCGACCGCCGCGGCGGTGACGAGCAGGAGCACGACGACGGGCGTGCGCCACGGCACGGTCCCGAGCAGGTTGGTGAGCGCGTGCAGCGACGTGATCGTCCCGAGCGCGCACAGCGCGGTGGTGGCGACGGCCCGCCAGCCGCGCGGCGGTGTCGTGTGCAGGGGGCTCATCGCGCGCTCCCGAGGAGTCGGAGCCAGCAGTCGAGCAGGGGCTCGCCGGGCGTCGCCTCGCACGCGCGCCAGCCCGCGCGGTGCAGCGCGTCGACCGTGGCCCGCGCGTCGCGCTGACCGCCCGTCTGCTGCGGGTCGCTGCGGACGACGGCCCAGCCCTGCGCGGTGTCGGCGACGTGCGCGAGCGCGGTGCGCGCACCGGCGCCCAGCGGGCCGAGCACGCCGAGCACGATCTCGCCGCCCGCCTCGGTGCTCTCCAGCAGGTGCGCCCCGGCGACGAGCCGCGACTGCGCGTCGTTGGCGGTGCGGGGCGCGTCGAGGTCCACCGTGCGGTCGAGCAGCGCGGCGCGTGCGCCGTCGTGCCGCGTGTGCAGGAACGGCACGCCGGTCAGGGTGCTGTGCGCGCCCACGCCGTCGAGCAGCCGCACGGGGTGGCCCGCGTCGAGCATCGCGAGCGCGATGGACGCGGCCAGCGAGATCGTCCACTCCAGGTGCTGGCCGCGGTACGGCAGGTCGAGCAGGACGGACACGGGGCGCATGCCGGCGCGCTCGTCGGACCGCACGAGGAGCTCACCGCGGCGGGCGCTGCTGCGCCAGTGCACGCGGCGCAGGTCGTCGCCCTCGCGGTAGTCGCGCAGCGACGCGTCGTCGGTCGACGGCGACCGGGCGCCCAGCGCGACGCGGTCGGGCTCGCCGACGAGCACGTCGCTCGGCGCCGGCAGCGGCACGACGGCGGGCCAGACGGTGACCTCCGCCTGCTCGCCGAGCGTGGTCGTGCTGGCGACCGTCCCGAACAGGTCGGTCCGGGTCACGACGAGCGGTCCGAGCGGCCACCGCCCGCGCCGCGCGGTCTGCACGCCGTAGGACACGACGACCGAGCCGGGGGAGCGGTGCACGCGGGCACGCAACGGACGGCCCGCGGACAGCTCGGTCGCGGCCTGCTCGGCGAACTTCAGGCCCGCGAGGCGCGCGCGTCCCGACGGGTCGGACGACGTGATGTGCACCTCGACCCCGACGCGCTCGCCCGCGTGCACGGGGTTGGGCAGGACGCGTCGCTGCACCGCGAGCGGGCGCCGGGCGCCGCCGGCGTCGAGCCAGGCGACCAGACCGGCGGCCGCCCCCACGACGACGAGCGCGACCGCGCCGATCCGCACGAGGTCGCGCGAGCCGGCGCCGATCCCGAGCAGGAGCAGGACCAGACCGGTCGCCCCGAGCGCCCAGCCGCGCAGCGTGGGCTGCAGCCGCATGTCAGAGCGCGCGCCGCGCGCCCGCGCCCGCGACGTCGGCGGTCGGCACGGCCACGCGTGCGACGAGGCTCTCGACGATCGACTCGGTCGAGCGCCCCGACAGCCGCGACTCGGTGCTCGGCAGGAGCCGGTGCGCGAGCACGGAGGACGCGAGCTTCTGCACGTCGTCGGGGAGCACGTGGTCGCGGCCGTCGATCGCGGCGAGGCCCTTGGCGGCGCGCAGCAGCTGGATCGCGGCGCGCGGGGACGCGCCCAGGCGTAGCCCGGTCTCCTCGCGGGTGGCGCCGACGAGGTCGACGACGTACCGCTTGACGGCGGGCGACGCGTACAGGCGGCGTGTGACGTCGATGAGGCGTGCGACGTGCGCGGCGTCGGTGACCGGCTTGAGCCCGGCGAGCGGGTCGGACGTCTCCTGCAGGTCGAGCATGTCGAGCTCGGACTCGACGCTCGGGTAGCCGACGGTCAGGCGGGCCATGAACCGGTCGCGCTGCGCCTCGGGCAGCGGGTACGTGCCCTCCATCTCGACGGGGTTCTGCGTCGCGACGACGAAGAACGGCCGCGGCAGGCGGTAGGTGCGGCCGTCGACGGTCGCCTGGCCCTCCTGCATGCACTCGAGGAGCGCGGACTGGGTCTTGGGGGACGCGCGGTTGATCTCGTCGCCGATGACGACGTGCGCGAACACCGGGCCGGGCCGGAACTCGAACTCGTTGGTCTGCGTCCGGAAGATGTTGACGCCCGTGAGGTCGCTCGGCATGAGGTCGGGCGTGAACTGGATGCGCCCGACGGTGCAGTCGATCGTCCGGGCGAGGGCCTTCGCGAGGGTGGTCTTGCCCACCCCGGGGACGTCCTCGAGGAGCAGGTGTCCTTCGGCGAGCAGCACGGCGAGCGTGGTGCGGACGAGCTCGGGCCGTCCGGTCACGACGTGCTCGATGGCGGAACGCATCCGGTCGGTCGTGCCGACGAGGTCGGTGAGCTCGTCGGACGAGGGAACGGACTGCAGCATGGGCGCCTCCTTGCGGTCGGGTCCGAGCCTACGGTGCGCCTCGCCCGTCGCGGGACGACTCGGACGACTTCCACCCGGGTGCGGGTCCCCCCACTTCCCTCCACGGGTTCTCCCGGGCTCGTGAGCGCCGGCGTGGACATACCCGGACAGAGCGGTACGAGGTACCCGTGAAGCGCGTGTGACGGGCCTGTGCAGGAACGAAACAGGACGCGTGTCGGAAATTCTCCTCCACTTCTCACCACGGCTCTGACCTGCGATAACGCTGCTCCACCAGGGTGAAACCCCCGATTTTCGACGTGCTCGTGGAGGGAAGTGGAGTACCGTGGAGGCACGTGGTGAGGCGGGGAGCGGGTGCTCTCCGGGCGGTCGTCCCGCCGCCGCGTCGAGGGCTCGGAGGGAGGCGTGGTGTCGCATGAGACGGTCGGCGTCCTGGGCTCCGGCATGCCCTTCCTGGGCACCTACACACCGCGCCTCGACGACAAGGGCCGGCTCATCCTCCCGGCCAAGTTCCGGCCGCAGCTCGCGCAGGGACTGGTCATGACACGGGGTCAGGAGCGCTGCCTCTTCCTGCTGCCGCTGGACGAGTTCCGCCGCTACCACGACCAGCTGCGGCAGGCGCCCGTGACGAGCAAGCAGGCGCGCGACTACCTGCGCGTGTTCCTGTCCGGCGCGAACGACGAGCTGCCCGACAAGCAGGGCCGTGTGTCGATCCCGCCGATGCTCCGCCAGTACGCGGGTCTCGACCGCGACGTCGCCGTGATCGGCGCCGGCACGCGCGTCGAGATCTGGGACCTGCAGGCGTGGGAGACGTACCTCGCCGAGCAGGAGGCCGGATACGCCGACGCGACCGAGGAGGTCTTCCCGCAGGGGCGGTGGTGACACCCGTCGTGACACCAGCCCGGCTCCCGCCCGACGAGATCTCCTCCCGACCGCTCTGCCGCACTTCCCCGCGGCAGAGGGCCGGTGGGGGATCTGGTCGGACGGCGGAGGGGCTGACCGACCACCAACCACCGAGCACCCGGTCCACGCACCGGCACACCCACGACGACCGCGACCCAGCCGAGAGGAGGAGCCCGTGGGCCAGCAGAAGAACCCCGACGACCGCGGCGCCGCCTCGCGGCACGTGCCCGTCCTGCTCGAGCGTTGCCTGGAGCTGCTCGCGCCGGCGCTCGAGGTCGAGGGCGCGGTGATGGTCGACTCGACGCTCGGCATGGGCGGGCACACCGAGGGCGTGCTGCGCCGGTTCCCGCACGTGCGGGTCGTCGGCCTCGACCGGGACACGCAGGCGATCGCGCTCGCGAGCGAGCGGCTCGCGCCGTTCGGCGACCGGTTCACGGGCGTGCACGCGGTGTACGACGAGATCCGCGACGTGCTCGCCGACCTCGGGATCCCGGCGGTGCAGGGCGTGCTCATGGACCTGGGCGTGTCGTCGCTGCAGCTCGACGAGGTCGAGCGCGGCTTCTCGTACGCGCAGGACGCGCCGCTCGACATGCGCATGGACGCCACGACCGGCCTCACGGCCGCGGACGTGCTCAACACGTACGACGAGCGCGACCTCGCGCGGGTCCTGCGGACGTACGGCGAGGAGCGGTTCGCCCCGCGCATCGCCCGCGCGATCGTGCGGGCACGTGCGAGCGCGCCGCTGGCGCGCACGGGCGAGCTCGTCGACCTCGTGCGGTCCGCGATCCCCGCGGCGGCGCGCGCGACCGGCGGCCACCCGGCCAAGCGCACGTTCCAGGCGCTGCGCATCGAGGTCAACCACGAGCTGGACGCGCTGGCGCGGGCGCTGCCGGAGTCCGTCGAGGCCCTGGCGGTCGGCGGCCGGATCGTCGTCGAGGCGTATCAGTCCCTCGAGGACCGGATGGTCAAGCAGACGTTCGCGGCCGGCGCGACCGTGAGCGCGCCGCCCGACCTGCCCGTGGTCCCGGACACCCACCAGCCGTACCTGCGGCTGGTGACCCGCGGAGCGGAGGAGGCCGACGAGGCCGAGCTCGCCCGCAACCCCCGTTCGCAGTCGGTGCGGCTGCGCGCGGCAGAGCGTCTGCGCACCACACCGGACCACCTGCGTCCCGCACCGAGGAGGGCAGCATGAGCGCCAGCAGCGCAGCCCGCGCGTACCCCGCTCCGGCCCGTCCGTACGGCACGACGACGGCGCCGACCCCCGCCCGTCAGCCCGCGCCGCCGCGGCTGCGGCTCGTGCGCGCGCCCTCGCACGCCCGCACGCGCGTCCCGTTCGTGCTCGTGTGCATGGGCGTGCTCGCCGCGGCCCTGCTCGGCGCGCTCCTGCTCAACACGCAGATGGCGAAGAACTCGTACGAGAAGTACGACCTGGGCATCGAGCTGGGCCGCCTGGACCAGGACGCCAAGGACCTGTCCGCGGCGCTCGACGCCAAGGGCTCGCCGTCCCAGCTCGCCAAGGCGGCGAGCGCTCTCGGGATGGTCCCGTCGGAGGGCACCGGGTGGATCCGGCTGTCCGACGGCACGGTGCAGGGCGCTGCCGGCGGGCGCTGATGACGGACGTCACGACGCGGCGCGCGGACCGTGCCCCGCGTGGCGGTCCGGACGCACGGACCGGCAGCAGGCACAGTGGCTCCGTGAGCTCCACGACGGTGCGTCGGCCGCCGGGCGGCCGCCAGGCCCCCCGCGCGACGGCGTCGACCGTCCGCGCCGGGGCGCCCGCGCAGGCCGCCCCGGCGCGCGCGCGGGGCTCGGTGGCCCCGCCGATCGTCGTGCCCCGCCCCGCCCGGCCCGTCCGGGCGGGGCGGCGGGCGCGTCTCGTCGTCCTCGTGGTGGCGGTCGTGACCGTCGTGGCGGTGTTCGCGGGGCGACTCGTCTACGTGCAGGCGGTGCGCGGCCCGTCGGTCGCGCAGCAGGCGCGCGACGAGCGCCTGTCGACCATCTCGATCATCGGTGCGCGCGGCCAGATCACGGACCGGGACGGCGTGGCGCTCGCGACGTCGGTGGAGCGGTACGACATCTCGGTGAACCAGCGCCTCGTGGGCGAGTACCGGGGCAAGGGTGCGCCCGACGACCCGGACGGCGCGCTCGGCGTGGCCAAGCGGCTCGCGCCGCTGCTCGGGGTCGACGCCGCGCAGCTCGGCGGCGAGCTCGTCGGGAAGCGGAGCTTCAAGTACCTGCGCAAGGGCGTGCTGCCGCAGGTCGCGCGCGAGATCTTCGCGATGCGCCTGCCGGGCATCAACGTCGACAAGGTCGCGGACCGCGTCTACCCGAACGGCGCGCTCGCCGGGAACGTCATCGGCTTCGTCAACTCCAACGGCCAGGGCCTGGAAGGCCTGGAGGCGTCGCTCGACGACCGCCTCAAGGGCACGCCGGGCACCGAGGTGTTCGAGCGCGGCGCGAAGGGCCAGGAGGTGCCGGGCGGCTACTTCGAGGGGACGCCCGCGACGCAGGGCGACTCGGTCACGCTCACGATCGACTCCGACATCCAGTGGAAGGCCGAGAGCCTGCTCACCGAGCAGATCACGAAGACGGGCTCCGACTCGGGCACGATCGTCGTGATGGACGTCCGCACGGGCGAGGTGCTCGCACTCGCGGACTCCGGCACACGGGACCCGAACAAGCCGGGCGACTCGGCGGGCGGCTCGCTCGCGCCGTCGATCTCGAACGTGTTCGAGCCCGGCTCGACGGGCAAGGTCATCACGATGGCGGCGGTGCTCGAGGAGGGCCTCGTCACGCCGACCGACAAGTGGACGGTGCCGTACCGGCTGACGGTCGAGAACGGCCAGACGTTCAAGGACTCGCACGAGCACGAGACCCAGCACCTGACGACCGCGGGCGTGCTCGCGGAGTCGTCGAACACCGGGACCGTGCAGATCGGCTCGAAGCTGAGCATCGACCAGCGGTACCGGTGGCTGGAGCGGTTCGGCTTCGGGTCGAAGACCGGCATCGACCTCGCGGGGGAGTCCGCGGGGCTGTTCGGCGACCGCAACAACGCGCGCACGCCGTACGTGGTGCTGTTCGGGCAGGGTGTCTCGGTGAACGCGATCCAGGCGACGCAGGTGCTCGCCACCGTGGCCAACGACGGCGTGCGCGTGCAGCCGCACGTCGTCAAGGGCTGGACGTCACCCGACGGGACGTTCACGCCGTCGAAGGACGCCGCACGCACGCGCATCATCTCGAAGGAGACCGCGCGCACGGTCATGACGATGCTCGAGTCCGTGGTCGACGACGGCACCGGATCGACCGCGTCGATCCCGGGCTACCGCGTCGCGGGCAAGACCGGGACGGCCCAGAACTGGATCAACGGCGGCAAGCAGGGCATCACGGCGTCGTTCATCGGGGTGGTCCCCGCGGACTCGCCGCGGCTCGCGATCAGCGTGATCCTGCACAACCCGCGGACCTCGGAGTACGGCAGCGTGGTCGCGGCGCCCGTGTTCAGCAAGATCGGTGCGTACGCCCTGAGCGAGCTGGGCGTCCCGCCCTCGGGGACCAAGGCCACGCTGTTCCCGACGACGTGGTGAGCCCGGCCGCCGGGACGGGTGCCGGAGCGGTCCGCCGCGCGTCGGGCGACGGCGGCCACGGTAGATTCCTCCCCATGACCTCGACGGCCCGGATGCGACCTGCGCATCCCGTCGACCTCCCCCTGACCGCTCTCGCCGACGCGTTCTCGCTGGTCAGCGTCGGGTCGGACGGGTCGGGCACGACGATCCACGGTGTGAGCATGGCGTCCGACGACGTGCTGCCCGGCGAGCTGTTCGTCGCGGTGCCCGGCGCGCGCGTGCACGGCGCGCGGTTCGCCGCGCAGGCCGTCGACGCCGGTGCGGTGGCCGTCGTCA
This sequence comes from Cellulomonas palmilytica, assembly GCF_021590045.1. NCBI lineage: Bacteria > Bacillati > Actinomycetota > Actinomycetes > Micrococcales > Cellulomonadaceae > Cellulomonas > Cellulomonas palmilytica. The sequence goes on from NZ_CP062221.1 coordinate 2,242,554, forward strand.
CCGACGCGGCGGGACTCGAGGTCCTCGGCGACCTGGCGCAGCGGGTCCCTGTCCTGCTCGCCGACGACCCGCGCGCGCTCGCCGGGCCGCTCGCGGCGCACGTCGCGGGCGACCCCGCGCGGCACCTGCGCACGGTGGGCGTCACGGGCACCAACGGCAAGACCACCACCACGTACTTCGTCGACGCGGCGCTGCGCGCGGTCCACGCGACCACCGCGGTGCTCGGCACGGTCGAGCTGCGCATCGGGTCCGAGGCGATCGAGAGCCCGCGGACCACGGTCGAGGCGCCCGTGCTGCAGCACGTGCTCGCGCTGGCGGTCGAGCGCGGCGCGACCGCGGTCGCGATGGAGGTCTCGTCGCACGCGCTCGCGCTGCACCGCGTGGCCGGGACGACGTTCGACGTCGTCGGGTTCACCAACCTGCAGCGCGACCACCTGGACTTCCACGGCGACATGGACGGCTACTTCCGCGACAAGGCGCGGCTGTTCCAGCCGGGCCAGGCGCGCCGGGGCGTCGTCGTCGTCGACGACGAGTGGGGCCGCCGGCTGGTGCGCGAGGCACGGATCCCCGTCGAGTCCGTCGCGACGCACGTGGGTGACCCCACGGAGGCGGACTGGAAGGTCGTGTCGGCCGACGTCGGACTCGACGGCGTGGGCTCGACGTTCACGCTGCGCGGCCCGGACGGCACCGAGCACGTCGCCGCGAGCCCGCTGCCCGGTCTGGTCAACGTCTCGAACGCCGCGCTCGCGATCGTGCTCGCGCACGCCGCGGGCGTCGACCTGGCGACCGCGATCGACGCGGTCGGCCACGCGCACGCGGTGCCGGGACGCATGGAGCGCGTGATCGAGCGCGCACCGGGCCGCCCGCTCGGCATCGTCGACTACGCGCACACGCCCGACGCGCTCGTGCTCGCGCTCGAGGCCGTGCGGCCCATCACGCCGGGCCGCCTCGTCATCGTGTTCGGCTCCGACGGTGACCGGGACCGCGGCAAGCGCCCGATCATGGGCGAGATCGCCGCCCGGCTCGCCGACGTGCTCGTCGTGACCGACGAGAACCCTCGCTCGGAGGACCCGGGTGAGATCCGCGCCGCCATCCTGGCCGGCGTGCGTCAGGTGCGGCCCGACCTGGCGGACGTGCACGAGGTGTCCCCGCGCTCGGAGGCGCTGCGCCTCGGCGTCGCGCTCGCGGGCGAGGGGGACACCGTGATCGTCACGGGCAAGGGCCACGAACCGACCCAGGAGATCGCCGGAGTGTTCCACCGGTACAACGACCGAGACGTCTACCTGCAGGCCGTCGCCGACGGTCTCGCGGACGCGCCGCCGCTGCCCGCCACGGGCGGTGCCGCGTGATCGCGCTGACCGCGGCGCAGATCGCGGAGGCGACGGGCGGCACGCTGCACGGCGTCGCGCACGCGCAGGTGGTCGCGGGTGCGGTCGTCACGGACTCGCGGCAGGTCGAGCCGGGCGGGCTGTTCGTCGCGCTGCCCGGCGAGCACGTGGACGGTCACGACTTCGCGGCCGCGGCCGTCGCGGCGGGTGCCGCCGCCGTGCTCGCCGCGCGGCCCCTGACGGGCGAGGACGGCACGCCCCTGCCGACGGTCGTCGTGCCCGACGTCGAGGTCGCGCTCGGCGACCTGGCACGCGACGTGCTCGCGCAGCTGCGCGAGGCCTCCCTCGCCCCCGGTGGCAGCGGGCTGCAGGTCATCGGCGTCACCGGCTCGGTGGGCAAGACGACGACGAAGGACCTGCTCGCGCAGCTGTGCGGCGCGGCCGGCCCGACCGTCGCGCCCGTGCGGTCCTTCAACAACGAGATCGGCCTGCCGCTGACGGTCCTGCGCGCCGACGAGGGCACGCGCTTCCTCGTGCTCGAGATGGGCGCCTCCGGACCGGGCCACCTCACCTACCTCACGCGCATCGCGCCGCCCGACGTGGCGGTCGTGCTCGTCGTCGGCCACGCGCACCTCGGCGGGTTCGGCGGCGGCATCGAGGGCGTCGCGCGTGCGAAGTCCGAGATCGTCCAGGGGCTGCTGCCCGAGGGCGTCGCCGTGCTCAACGCCGACGACCCGCGCGTCGTCGCGATGGCCGAGCTCGCGCCCGGCGAGGTCGTGACGTTCGGCCAGTCGCAGGGTGCCCGCGTGCGCGCGACCGGTGTGAGCGTCGACCGGGCGGGCCGCGCGCGGTTCACGCTCGTCGTGGGCGACGGCACGCCCGAGCGCGAGCAGGCGGACGTCGCGCTGCGCCTCGTGGGGGAGCACCACGTGCACAACGCGCTCGCCGCGGCCGCCGCGGCGCTCACCGCGGGCCTCACGCTCGACGAGGTCGCGGCCGGGCTGTCCGCCGCGGACGCGCTGTCGCCGCACCGCATGCACGTCGTCGACCGCGCCGACGGCGTGACCGTCATCGACGACTCCTACAACGCGAACCCCGACTCGATGCGCGCCGCGCTCAAGGCGCTCGCGGTCGTCGCGGGGCGCGACCGGCGGTCGATCGCCGTGCTCGGCGAGATGCTCGAGCTCGGCGAGGGCTCCCGCGAGGCGCACGACGCGATCGGCCGGCTCGCGGTGCGCCTCAACATCGGCCTGACCGTCGTCGTCGGCGAGGGCGCGCGCGCCATCCGCGACGGCGCGAACCACGAGGGCAGCTGGGGCGACGAGGTCGCGCTCGCGGACGACGTCGACGCGGCCGCGGCGTTCCTGGCCGACGAGCTGCGCGCGGGCGACGTCGTGCTCGTGAAGTCGTCGTACGGCGCGGGGCTGTGGCGCCTGGGTGACATCCTCACCGCTGAGCCCACCGACGCGCCCACCGACGCGCCCACCGCGGCTGCGCAGGTGAGCGGCTCGTGAGGGCCGTCCTCATCTCGGGCGGCGTCGCGATGCTCGTCGCGCTGCTCGGGACGCCGCTGTTCATCCGGTTCCTCGTGCGCCGCCAGTACGGGCAGTTCATCCGCCAGGACGGGCCGACCGCGCACTTCACCAAGCGCGGCACCCCCACCATGGGCGGTGTCGTGATCATCGGCGCGACGCTGCTCGGCTGGGCGGCGGCCCTGCTGCTCACGGGCACGCGACCGTCGGTGTCCGAGATCCTCGTGCTGTTCCTCATGACCGGCCTCGGCCTGGTCGGGTTCCTCGACGACTTCATCAAGATCAGCCGCCAGCGCAGCCTCGGGCTCAAGGCCCGCTGGAAGATCGTCGGGCAGGGCCTGGTCGGCGTGGCGTTCGCGGTCGCCGCGCTGCAGTTCCCGAACGACCTGTTCCGCACGCCCGCGTCGACCAAGATCTCGTTCATCCGCGACACCGGGATCGACCTCGCGTTCGCGGGCGCGACCATCGGGCTGATCCTGTTCGTGATCTGGGCGAACTTCCTCATCACGGCCTGGTCCAACGCGGTCAACCTCACCGACGGGCTCGACGGGCTCGCCACGGGCGTCTCGCTCATCGTGTTCGGCGCGTACGTCGTGATCTGCGTGTGGCAGTTCAACCAGTCGTGCCAGATCCTCACGTCCGCCGGGCCGCGCTGCTACGAGACGCGCGACCCGCTCGCGCTCGCCGTCGTGGCCGCCGCGATCACGGGCGCGTGCTTCGGGTTCCTGTGGTGGAACGCGAGCCCCGCCAAGATCTTCATGGGCGACACGGGCTCGCTCGCGCTGGGCGGCGCGCTCGCGGGCCTGTCGATCCTCACGCGCACCGAGATCCTCGCGGCGATCGTCGGCGGCCTGTTCGTGCTCGAGGTCCTGTCGGACGTCATCCAGATCGGCTTCTTCAAGATGACCGGCAGACGCGTGTTCAAGATGGCGCCGCTGCACCACCACTTCGAGCTCGGGGGCTGGGGCGAGGTCACGATCGTCATCCGGTTCTGGATCATCGCGGGGCTGTTCGTCGCGCTCGGGGTCGGGATCTTCTACGCCGAGTGGGTGGCCGGCTAGGTGTCGCAGCAGGGACCTGCCCAGCCGGGGCCCGACGAGGCCGCCCAGCCGCCGCTCGACCTCGAGGGCGCGCGCGTCGTCGTCGCGGGGCTCGGCGTGTCCGGACGCGCCGCGGCGGAGGTGCTCGCGGCGCGCGGGGCCCGCGTCGTGCCGGTCGACGACGCGTCCGACGAGGCCGTCTCGAGCGCCGAGTACCTCGCCGGGGACGGGCTCGCGCGCGCCGACCTCGTCGTGACGTCGCCCGGGCTCGCACCGCACCACCCGCTGCTCGCGGCGGCCGCCGCCCAGGGGCTGCCGGTGTGGAGCGAGGTCGAGCTCGCGTGGCGCGTGCGCGTTCCGGGGCCGTCGGGGGCGCCTGCGCCGTGGCTCGCGCTCACGGGGACCAACGGCAAGACGACGACCGTCGGGATGCTCGAGTCGATCCTGGCGGCCGCGGGGCGCAGCGCGCTCGCCGTCGGCAACGTCGGCACGCCGATCGTGCACGCGGCGACCGACCCGACGCTGGACGTGCTCGCGGTCGAGCTGTCGAGCTTCCAGCTGCACTTCACGCGCAGCATGTCGGCGCAGGCCGCCGCGGTGCTCAACGTCGCGCCCGACCACCTCGACTGGCACGGCTCGCTCGAGGCGTACGCGGCCGACAAGGCGCGCGTGTACGAGCACGCGCAGCTCGCGTGCGTCTACAACCTCGCGGACCCGCGCACCGAGCAGATGGTGCGCGACGCGGACGTCGTCGACGGCGCCGTCGCGGTCGGCTTCACGCTCGGCACGCCGGGCGTCGGGCAGATCGGCCTCGTCGAGGACGTGCTCGTGGACCGCGGGTTCGCCCGGCTGCGGCACACGCACGCGGCCGAGCTCGGCACGCTCGACGACCTCGCGGCGCTGGCCGGCCCGGACGGCACCGTGCCGCCGCACGTCGTCGCCGACGCGCTCGCGGCCGCCGCGCTCGCGCTCGCGCACGGCGTCGAGCCGTCGCACGTGCGCGACGGGCTGCGAGCCTTCGCGCCGGGACGCCACCGCATCGAGACGGTCGCGACCGAGGTCGTCCCGGTCGGCGACCAGCCGGTGAGCGTGAGCTACGTCGACGACTCCAAGGCCACGAACGCCCACGCCGCCGCGGCGTCCCTGGGGGCGTTCCCCGCCGCGAGCGTGGTGTGGGTCGCGGGTGGCCTGGCGAAGGGCGCGCGGTTCGACGACCTCGTGCGCACGCGCCGCGACCGCCTCGCGGGCGTCGTCCTGATCGGCGTCGACCGCGAGCCGCTGCGGGACGCGCTCGCCCGACACGCGCCCGAGGTCCCCGTCGTCGAGATCGTCCCCGGTGAGACTGGGGACGTGATGACCTCCGCCGTGGCCGCCGCGCGCACCCTCGTGCGCCCCGGGCCCGCGACCGGCACCACGGTGCTGCTCGCGCCCGCCTGCGCGTCCATGGACCAGTTCGCCTCGTACGCCGCGCGCGGTGACGCGTTCGCCGCGGCCGCGCGTGCGGCGGTGGGCGAGGGAGGCGAGCGGGCGGGCGGACGCGCGTGAGCGCCGTGCCGCACGGCGTCGCCGCCGACGACGCAGCGACCGACCCGGCGACCGACCCGACGACCGCGCGCCCGCGCAGGTCGCTCCTGGGCCACTGGAACAGCGTCGTCACGAGCTACTACGTGCTGATCGGCGCGAGCGCGCTGCTGCTCGTCATCGGGCTCGTCATGGTGCTGTCGAGCTCGAGCGTCGAGTCTCTCGACAAGAACGGCAACGCGTACGCGGTGTTCCTCGACCAGGCGAAGTTCGCGCTCGTCGGGCTGCCCATCGCGGTCGTGCTGTCCCGCATGCCCGTGCGGTTCTTCAAGGCCATCGCGTGGCCCGCGCTCGGCGCCGCGGTCGCGTTCCAGTCGCTCGTGTTCCTCGGACTGGGCACCGGCGCGGGCGGCAACACGAACTGGGTGCGCCTGCCGGGCGGCATCACCGCGCAGCCGTCGGAGACGATCAAGCTCGCGCTCGCGCTGTGGCTGGGTGCCGTCCTCGCGCGCAAGCAGCCGTACCTCGAGCAGTGGAAGCACGTGTTCGTCCCCGCCGTGCCGGTCGCGGGGCTCGCGATCGGCGCGGTGCTCCTGGGCCACGACCTGGGCACGGCGCTCGTGCTGTTCGTGCTCGTCGCCGGCGCGATGTTCGTCGCCGGCGTGCCCTTGCGCATGTTCGCGGTCGCGGGCGTGCTCGCCGGCGGCGCGGTCGCCGCGCTCGTCGTGCTCAGCCCGAACCGGATGGCGCGCATCGGCAGCTGGCTCGGCGGGGACGAGTGCTCGGCCTCGGCGGACTGCTACCAGACGCTGCACGGCAGCTGGGGGCTCGCGAGCGGCGGGATCGGCGGGCTCGGGCTCGGCCAGAGCCGCGAGAAGTGGTCCTACCTGCCCGCGGCGCACAACGACTTCATCTTCGCGATCCTGGGCGAGGAGCTCGGCCTGGTCGGCACGCTCATCGTGCTCGGGCTGTTCGGCCTGCTCGCGTTCGCGATGATCCGCGTCATCAGCCGGCACCCGGACCCGTTCGTCAAGATCGCGACCGGTGCCGTGCTCGCGTGGATCGTCGGCCAGGCGTTCGTCAACATCGCGGTCGTCATCGGCCTCGCGCCGGTCATCGGCGTGCCGCTGCCGCTCGTCTCCGCGGGCGGCTCGGCACTCATCATGACGCTCGCCGCGCTCGGCGTGGTCATCGCGTTCGCGCGCGACGAGCCCGGGGCGGCGGACGCGCTCGCGGCGCGTGCCGGTGCCGTGCGACGCTCGCTCGCGGTCGTCGGGCTCGGCCGGGGCGCCACGCGTGCCGACCGGTCGCGGACGGCCGCAGCTTCCACGACGTCGAGAGGTGGTGGACGTGCCTGACGCACGCCCCGTGTCCGTACTCCTGGCGGGCGGCGGCACCGCCGGTCACGTCAACCCGCTCGTGGCGGTCGCCGACGAGCTGCGCCGCCGGCACCCCGACGCGACCCTCACCGCGCTCGGCACGGCGGAGGGCCTCGAGGCGCGCCTCGTGCCCGCCGCGGGGCTGCCGCTCGCAGAGGTCCCGCGCGTGCCGCTGCCGCGCCGCCCGTCCCTCGACCTGCTGCGGCTGCCCGGCCGCCTGCGCGCGGCGATCGCCGCGGCCGGCCGCGCGATCGACGACAGCGGCGCGCAGGTCGTCGTCGGCTTCGGCGGCTACGTCGCGACGCCCGCGTACCTCGCCGCGCGCCGGCGCGGCGTCCCGGTGGTGGTGCACGAGCAGAACGCGCGGCCGGGACTCGCGAACCGGCTGGGTGCGCGGTGGGCCCGCGCCGTCGCCGTGACGTTCCCGGGCACGTCCCTGCCCGGTGCGGTCGTCACCGGGCTCCCGCTGCGCGCTCCCGTCGCGGCGCTCGTCGCCGACCGGGCGGCCGACGCGGCCGGCGCGCGCCGGCGCGCGGCGCGGACGCTCGGGCTCGACCCCGACCTGCCGACGCTGCTCGTCACCGGCGGCTCGCTGGGCGCGGCGAGCGTCAACGCCGCCGTCGCGGCCGCGGCGGGCGACCTGCTCGCGGCGGGCGTCCAGGTGCTGCACCTCACGGGACGGGACAAGTCCGCGCCCGTCGTCGCGGCGCGCGACGCCCTCGTGGCGGGCGGCAGCGCGACGTCCGAGGACGTGGCGCGCTACCACGTGCTCGAGTACCTCGACGAGATGCACCTCGCGCTCGCGTGCGCGGACCTCGTGCTCGCACGCTCGGGTGCGGGCACCGTCTGCGAGGTCGCGGCGCTCGGGCTGCCCGCGGTGTACGTGCCGCTGCCGATCGGCAACGGCGAGCAGCGCCGCAACGCGGCGCCCGTGGTCGCCGCGGGCGGCGCGCTGCTCGTCGCCGACGACGACCTGGACGGCGCGTGGGTCACCGCGCACCTTCCCGCGCTGCTCGTCGGCCCGCAGGCCGAGGAGGCGCGGGCCCGCATGGCGGCCGCGGCCGCGTCGGTGGGCGTGCCCGACGCCGCGGGCCGCGTGGTCGACCTCGTCGAGGCACAGCTCACCGCCGGGAGCGCCGCGTGACCGGGGTCGACGGCACGACGCCCGTGCCCGTCGCGGAGCTCGGACGTGTCCACCTCGTGGGCGTCGGCGGCGCCGGCATGTCGGCGGTCGCGCTGCTGCTCGCCGCACGCGGGCTGTCGGTCAGCGGGTCCGACGCGGCCGACGGCCCGGCGCTGCCGGGGCTGCGCGCCGCGGGCGTGGACGTGCACGTGGGGCACGACGCCGCGCTCGTCGCGGGCGTCGACACGCTCGTCGTCTCGTCAGCGGTCCGCGAGACGAACCCCGAGCTCGCCGCGGCGCGCGCCGCGGGGCTGCGCGTGCTGCACCGCTCGCAGGCGCTCGCGTCCCTCATGGCGGACCGGGACGGTGTCGCGGTCGCGGGCGCGCACGGCAAGACCACGACGTCCGCGATGATCGCGACCGGCCTGCTCGCGGTGGGCGCCGACCCGTCGTTCGCGATCGGCGGCACGGTGCTGACCGACGACGGGCCCGTGGGAGGCGGCCGAGACGGGGCGGGTCCGGCGTTCGTCGCGGAGGCCGACGAGTCCGACGGCTCGTTCCTCGCGTACGCGCCGCTCGTGTCGGTGGTGACCAACGTCGAGCCCGACCATCTCGACCACTACGGCACCCGGGAGGCGTTCGAGGACGCGTTCGTCGCGTTCACGGCGCGCCTGCGCCCGGGCGGGCTGCTGGTCGCGTGCGGCGACGACGACGGGGCGCGCCGCCTCGTCGCGCGCGTGGCCGACGACCTCGCGGCCCGTGGCGTCGACGTCGTCACGTACGGCCGTTCGGACGACGCGGACGTGCGTGTGGGCGAGGTCGTCGCGGGGGAGACCGAGCGCTGGACGTTCGACCTCACGCCCCGCGACGCCGCACCGACGAGCGTCACGCTCGCGGCGCCCGGCGCGCACAACGCGCTCAACGCCGCCGCGGCGTGGGCGGTGCTCGTGCGCCTCGGCGTGGCCGGCGAGGATGCCGCGCGTGCGCTCGGCGCGTTCCGGGGGACCGGGCGCCGGTTCGAGGACCGCGGCACCGCCGACGGCGTGCGGGTGGTCGACGATTACGCGCACCACCCGACCGAGGTCGCCGCGCTGCTGCGGGCGGCGCGCACGGTCGCGGGTCCCGGGCGCGTGCTCGTGCTGTTCCAACCGCACCTGTTCTCGCGCACCCGGACGTTCGCGACCGAGTTCGGCGCGGCGCTCGACCTCGCGGACGTCGTCGTCGTGACCGACGTCTACGCGGCCCGCGAGGACCCGGACCCGAGCGTCACGGGCGCGCTCGTCGTCGACCGCGTGCCGGCGCCCGGCAAGGCGACGTTCGTGGCGGACCGGCACGAAGCCGCGCGCGCGATCGCGGACGCGGCGCGTCCCGGCGACCTGCTGCTGACGGTCGGCGCGGGCGACGTCACCGCGCTCGGACCCGAGATCCTCGACCACCTCGCCGCGCGGGGGCGGGACGCGTCATGAGCCCGTCCCGGCCGCCGCGGCCGCCCGTCCCGCGGCCGTCGCCGCGCCCGCGTCCGACCCCGCGGGTCGTGACGTCGCGCTCGACCGAGCCGTCTGCGCCCGAGGCTGGGACCCCGAAGGCCGGGACGCCGAAGGCTGGGACCCCGAAGGCGGGGACCCCGAAGGCTGAGACACCCGAGGCGGCGAGGCCGAGGTCGGCCACCGCCAGGGCGGCGACGCCGAAGGCTGCGCCGCCCGCCCCGGCGACACCGCCGGCCGGTGGCCGGACCGTCGTCCGCGGTGGGTCCACGGACGCGGCGCCCGCGAGCGTCCCGGTCCGCGGCGGCGGCCCGCCGAGCGTCGCGATCCGCGTCCCCCCGGTCGTGTCCACCACGTCGGCCGCGCGGTTCGAGGAGCGCGCACGCATGCGTCGCACGCTCGCGCGGCGCCAGGCGATCGGGCTCGTGAGCGCGGCGGCGGTGCTGGGTGCGCTCGCGTGGCTCCTGTTCTTCTCGCCCGTGCTCGCCCTCGACGCACGTGAGCTGACGATCGAGATCGAGGGTGCGAACTCGGTGGTGGCGGCGGACGAGGTGCGCGCGCTCGTCGAGGCACGCGACGAGACGCCGTTGCCGCGGCTGGACACGGGCGCGATCCGGCAGGACGTGCTCGACGTGCCGGGGGTCCGGGACGTCACGGTGTCGCGCGACTGGCCGCACGGGCTGACCGTCACGATCGTCGCCCGCGAGCCCGTGGCGGCGGTGCCCGCGGACGGCCGCAAGGGCTTCACGCTGCTCGACGAGGCGGGCGTGCAGGTCGGGCACGTCACGAAGGCGCCGCAGGACCTGCCGGTGGTCGACGTGCCTGCGGGTGACGCGCGCACGCTCGGGGCGGTGCTGGACGTCGTCGAGCAGCTGCCGCCGGAGCTCGCGGCGCGCGTGGGCTCGGTGTCGGCGCGCACGCAGGACACGGTGTCGATGAAGCTGCGCGGCGGTCTGCGGGTCGACTGGGGGAGCTCGGCGCAGACGCCGCTGAAGGCCGCGGTGCTGGCGACGCTGCTGGGCTCGGACGCGGTCGAGGGCGCGAAGGTCGTCGACGTGTCGGCGCCGCGCATGCCGATCGTCGAGTGACCCCGGGCCGGGGCCGGGGCGTCGAGAGCGGCCCGCGCACGCGCGGGCACCCGGTGCCGCACGGATGTGCGCAGGCTCGTCACGCGACACGCGCGCGCGGTCGTTGATCGAGGGGTGACCGCGACCTAGCGTCACGCCCTGACAGGACACCTGACATAACTATAACCCTCAAGTTGAGGGTGAAGGTTTGAGCGGTCGTCGCCGCGGCGTGTCGCGGGGGCGGACGTCGTGGGAGCGGCTCACCGCCCCGAACGACATCACCGGGCCCGCGCCCGACAGGCTCGCACGATCGGCACGAAACGAGAGGCACCCACCGTGGCAGCTCCGCAGAACTACCTGGCGGTCATCAAGGTCGTCGGGATCGGCGGCGGCGGCGTGAACGCCGTGAACCGCATGATCGAGGTCGGCCTCAAGGGTGTCGAGTTCATCGCCGTCAACACCGACGCCCAGGCCCTGCTGATGTCGGACGCCGACGTCAAGCTCGACGTCGGCCGCGAGCTCACGCGCGGCCTCGGCGCCGGCGCGGACCCCGAGGTCGGCAAGAAGGCCGCCGAGGACCACGCGGAGGAGATCGAGGACGTCCTGCGCGGCGCCGACATGGTCTTCGTCACCGCGGGCGAGGGCGGCGGCACCGGCACGGGCGGCGCGCCCGTCGTGGCCCGCATCGCGCGCTCGCTCGGCGCGCTGACGATCGGTGTCGTCACCCGCCCGTTCACGTTCGAGGGCCGGCGCCGCTCGGTGCAGGCCGACGCGGGCATCGACGCGCTGCGCGCCGAGGTCGACACGCTCATCGTCATCCCCAACGACCGCCTGCTGCAGATCTCCGACCGCTCGGTGTCCGTCCTCGACGCGTTCCACTCGGCCGACCAGGTGCTGCTGTCCGGTGTCCAGGGCATCACGGACCTCATCACCACGCCGGGCCTCATCAACCTCGACTTCGCGGACGTGAAGTCCGTCATGCAGGGCGCGGGCTCGGCGCTCATGGGCATCGGGTACGCACGCGGCGACGACCGCGCGGTGCAGGCCGCCGAGATGGCGATCAGCTCGCCGCTGCTCGAGGCCAGCATCGACGGCGCGCACGGCGTGCTGCTGTCGATCCAGGGCGGCTCGGACCTCGGTCTGTTCGAGATCAACGAGGCCGCGCGACTGGTCCAGGAGGCCGCGCACCCCGAGGCGAACATCATCTTCGGCGCGGTCATCGACGACGCCCTGGGCGACGAGGTGCGCGTGACCGTCATCGCGGCGGGCTTCGACGGGGGCTCGCCCGTGGTGCGGCGCGACGCGCGCGCGCTCGGCCAGGTCTCCGGTGCGGCGCCGCGCCAGGTCCCGAACGTGCCCGCGCCGCGCCCCGAGGTCGTCGACCCCGCGCCGGCGTTCGCGCCCGCGCCGGTGTCCGCGGCCACGGCACCCGTGCCCGAGGTCCCGGCGTTCCTCTCGACCGACGCCGAGCCGCGCCCCGTGACGGGCGCGCTCGAGGTGCCGCGGATCTTCACGGAGGACGAGCCGCGCCGTGAGCGTGAGCGCGAGGAGCTCGACGTGCCGGACTTCCTCAAGTGACGTCCCGCTCGTGACCGACCGCGACGGGGCCGGGATCCACCTCGACGAGGTCGATCTCGGCCCCGGCGTCGTCGCCGGGTTCACCGACCGCCGCGGCGGCGCGAGCCGGGCGCCGTTCGACGGGCTCGACCTCGGCGCGCACGTGGGGGACGACCCGGACGCCGTCGCCGAGAACCGTCGCCGGCTCGCGGCGCGCGTGGGCTGCCGCGTGGCCTTCGTCGACCAGGTGCACGGCGCCGACGTCCTCGCGGTGGGTCCCGGCGACCTGCCCGACGACGTGCTGGCCCCGGCCGGGACGGCGGACGCGCTCGTGACGACGAGCCGTGACGTCGCACTCGCGGTGCTCGTGGCCGACTGCGTGCCGGTTCTCCTCGCGGACGCCGACGCGGGCGTGGTCGCCGCCGCGCACGCGGGCCGCCGCGGGCTCGTCGAGGGGGTGGTCGGAGCGGCGCTCGACGCGCTCGTGGCGCGCGGCGGCGACGTCCGGCGCGTGCGAGCGGCGGTCGGCCCGGCCGTCGCGGGCGTGTCCTACGAGGTCCCGGCCGCGCTGCACGACGAGGTCGTGGCGCTCGTCCCCGCGGCAGCGGCCCGCACCGCGTGGGGGACGCCGGCGCTCGACCTGCCCGCGGGCGTCGAGGCCCAGCTGCGCGCCGCCGGGGTCCGGGAGGTCGTGCGGTCGGTGCGCGACACGTGGCTCGACGGCTCGCTGTTCTCCTACCGCAGGAACGCGGCGGACGGCGGCCGCACGGGTCGGTTCGCCGGGGTCGTGCGACTTGTCTGACATGTCCGTCATGGGACGACTGTGCGGATCCGCTCTTGACAGACGCGCACGAGACCCTCACACGACACGGCGTGTCGCGGGCCGAGCGATCCGCCGCCCGTTGCTAGCGTGACCAGCGGAGAAGGACGGCCCACGGTCGTCGTGGTGACGGGCCGCGGCAGACGTGGGGCGACGAGCAGGTCCGGACGACGTCCGGGGGAGGAGCGGGGCCATGGCCGGAGCGCTGCGCAAGACGATGCTGTACCTCGGCCTGGCCGACGACGGCGCCGCGAACGGCGAGTACCCCGACGAGTTCGAGGGGGCGGACGTGCCGATGGAGCACGAGGAGCACGAGGCGCAGGTCACGCCGTTCCGGCCGACCCGCGTCGCAGCGGTCGAGCAGCCGCAGCCGGTGTCCGAGCTGCGCCGGATCACGACGATCCACCCGCGCTCGTACAACGACGCGCGCAAGATCGGCGAGGCGTTCCGTGAGGGGACGCCCGTGATCATGAACCTGACCGACATGGACGACGCGGACGCCAAGCGTCTCGTCGACTTCTCCGCAGGGCTGATCTTCGGGCTGCACGGCGCGATCGAGCGGGTCACCAACAAGGTGTTCCTGCTGTCGCCCGCGCACGTCGAGGTCGCGGGCGACTCGGCGGCCGGTGCCGCGAGCCGCGCGGGGTTCTACAACCAGAGCTGACGCGTGGCCGTCGTCTTCCAGCTGCTGACGTTCGTCGTCTTCGTCTTCTTCCTGTTCCTGCTCGTGCGCCTCGTGCTGGACTGGGTGATGTTCTTCGCGCGCCAGTGGCGACCCCGCGGGGTGGCCCTGGTGGTCGCGGAGGCGACGTACACGGTGACCGACCCGCCGCTGCGGGCGCTGCGCCGCGTGCTGCCGCCGCTCACGCTGGGTCCGGTCCGCCTGGACCTGGCGTTCCTGGTGCTGTTCCTGCTGTGCAGCATCCTGTTGTCCGTGCTCCCGGGGCTCGCGGCGCGGTTCTGAACTCCGTCCTGACTCGCGTGCACGCGCGTCCCTGACGCGATCCGTCCGCTACGGTGGCCGAGGTGGACGAGTCACTGCCGGCCACCAGCTCCACCTACCCCGCACGACCGATCGAGGTGACGACGATGGCACTGCTGACCGCAGACGACGTCCTGAACAAGAAGTTCCAGGCGACCAAGTTCCGTGAGGGCTACGACCAGGACGAGGTCGACGACTTCCTGGACGAGGTGGTCAACACCCTGCGCGACCTCCAGGGCGAGAACGAGGACCTCAAGACCAAGCTCGCGGCCGCCGAGCGGCGCATCGCCGAGCTGAGCCGCGCGGGCGCGCAGCAGGCCGTCGCCGCGCCCGTGGCGCCCCCGAAGCCCGAGCCCGTGCCCGAGCCCGTCGTGCAGGCGCCCGCGCCCGTCGTGGCGGCTGCTCCTTCGCCCGTGCACTCGAGCGAGCCCGAGTCGGCCACCGGCATGCTGCAGCTCGCCCAGAAGCTCCACGACGACTACGTGCGCAGCGGCCAGGAGGAGTCCGAGCGGCTCATCGGCGAGGCCAAGACGCAGGCGAACCGCATCGTGCGGGAGGCCGAGGAGACGTCGCAGCGCACGCTCGGCCAGCTGGAGCAGGAGCGGTCCCTGCTCGAGCGCAAGATCGACGAGCTGCGCGTGTTCGAGCGCGATTACCGCACGCGCCTGAAGAGCTACCTCGAGAACCTGCTCGGCGACCTCGACAACCGTGGCAACGCGCTGCCGCCGCGCTCATCGGCCGCCCAGCCCGTGGGCGAGGGGCACAACCTCTAGACCTCCTGCCGCGCGGGCGGCCGACAGCCGGGGTACTGTCGGTCGTCTGCGCTGGTCAGCGCCATGGCACGCCGGGTTTTCACCCGGCGTGTCGTGTTGTGCGGACCCGTATGCACGTCTACAGTCACGTGACCTCACAGACAGGGGGCTGGCAGTGGTGAACGACTCGCTCAGCAGCACGGTCGTCGTTCCTGACGACACCAAGGAGCTCTCGCGGCTCGCCAAGCTCTTCCCGGTCCGTGACGGCGAGAAGCCGTGGACCGCGCGCGAGGTCAAGGACGTCGCCGACGACCTGGTCTCCGACGTCGACCGGCTCACAGGCGAGCTGGCCGCGGCGGACGCCGAGTTGTCCGACCTCCTGCGCAACTCGGGCGACGGCGCCGGCGACGACCAGGCCGACTCCGGCTCGTCGGCGCTCGAGCGCGAGCAGGAGCTCACGCTCGTCAACAACACGCGCGACATGCTGGGCCAGACGCAGCACGCTCTCGCACGGATCAGCGCGGGCACGTTCGCGACGTGCGAGTCGTGCGGCAAGGCGATCGGCAAGGCACGCCTGCAGGCCTTCCCGCGCGCCACGCTGTGCGTCGAGTGCAAGCAGCGTGAGGAGCGGCGCTGACGCGTCGTCCGTCGGGCGCGCGTCCGCAAGGACCGGGCGCCCGTAGACTCCTGCGGTGCCTTCCACCCTCCCCGACGGGGACCTCCCGGACGAGCCCACCGTCGACGCAGGCGTGAGGGTCGCGCCCGTGACCGACGCGCCGACGCGACGCCGCCGGCTGCTCGCGCTGCTGCTCGGCCTCGCCGCGGGCGTCCTCGTCGTCGACCAGCTCACCAAGGCGTGGGCGCTGAACGCGCTCGACGGTGAACGCCGCGACGTGCTCGGCTCGCTGCTCGGCCTGCAGCTCGTGTTCAACGAGGGCGCCGCGCTGTCGATCGCCGAGGGCATGACGTGGGTGCTGACGCTCGTCGCCGTCGTGGTCGTCGTCGTCATCGTGCGCGTCGCGCAGCGGATCGGCTCGACCGCGTGGGCGGTCGCGCTCGGTCTGCTGCTCGGCGGTGCGGTCGGCAACCTCGTGGACCGGCTCGTGCGTGAGCCCGGCTTCGCGCGCGGGCGCGTCATCGACTTCATCGCGTACCTCGACTGGTTCGTGGGCAACGTCGCCGACATCGCGATCGTCGTCGCCGCCGGGCTCGTCGTGCTGCTCGTGGCGCGCGGCATCCGCGTCGACGGCACGCGGGAGTCCGATCACCACGAGTCCGACCGTCACGGGCCCGAGAGCCCGGCCGAGAGCCCGGCCGAGAGCCCGTCCGACGACCACGGGTCGGACGCGGCGGACGAGGCGGAGCGTGCCCGTGGCTGACGTGCGGAGCCTGCCGGTGCCCGACGGGCTCGCGGGTGAGCGGGTCGACGCCGGCCTGTCGCGCCTGCTCGGCCTGTCGCGCACGCGCGCGGCGGAGATCGCGGAGGCGGGCGGCGTGCGGGTCGACGGACGTGAGGTCGGCAAGTCCGACCGGCTCGCCGCCGGCGCCTGGCTCGAGGTCGAGATCCCGTCGGCGGCCCCCGTGGCACCCGAGGTCGTGCCCGAGCCCGTGCCGGGCATGGCGATCGTGCACGACGACGACGACGTGGTCGTGGTGGACAAGCCGGTGGGCGTCGCTGCGCACCCGTCGCCGGGCTGGACCGGGCCGACGGTCGTCGGCGCGCTGGCCGCGGCGGGCTACCGGATCTCGACGTCCGGCGCGTCGGAGCGGCAGGGCGTGGTGCACCGCCTCGACGTCGGCACGAGCGGGCTGATGGTCGTGGCCAAGAGCGAGCACGCGTACACCGCGCTCAAGCGCGCGTTCAAGGAGCGCGCGGTCGACAAGGTCTACCACGCGCTCGTGCAGGGCCACCCGGAGCCGACGTCGGGCACGATCGACGCGCCCATCGGACGGCACCCGAGCCAGGACTGGAAGTTCGCGGTGGTCGCGGGCGGCAAGCCGTCGGTCACGCACTACGAGCTGCTCGAGGCGTTCCCGGCCGCGTCACTCGTCGAGGTGCATCTCGAGACGGGGCGCACGCACCAGATCCGCGTGCACTTCTCGGCGCTGCGGCACCCGTGCGTGGGCGACCTGACGTACGGCGCGGACCCCGCGCTCGCGAAGCGTGCGGGCGTCGAGCGGCAGTGGCTGCACGCGGTCCGCCTGGGCTTCGAGCATCCCGGCACGGGGCAGTGGCTCGAGGTCGAGAGCCGGTACCCGGACGACCTGCAGCGCGCACTCGACGTGATCTCCGCCGGCTACCGCTGAGTCGGGCCGGGGCTGTCCCCGCGGCGACCTAGACTCGCTCCGTGGCAGCCGGAGCAGCAGTGCAGGACCCGTCCTTCGTCCACCTCCACGTGCACACCGAGTACTCGATGCTCGACGGTGCCGCTCGGCTGCCTCAGCTGTTCCAGGAGGTCGAGCGGCTGGGCCAGACCGCGATCGCGACGACGGACCACGGCTACCTCTTCGGCGCGTTCGACTTCTGGTCCAAGGCCACCTCGGCGGGGATCAAGCCGATCATCGGGGTCGAGGCGTACGTGACGCCCGGCACGAGCCGGTTCGACCAGACGCGCGTGCGGTTCGGCCAGCAGGGCCAGGAGAGCGACGACGTCTCCGCGCGCGGCTCCTACACGCACATGACGTTGCTGGCCCGCAACAACGAGGGCCTGCTCAACCTGTTCCGGGCGAGCTCGCTCGCCTCGCTCGAGGGCCAGATGGGCAAGTGGCCGCGCATGGACCGCGACCTGCTCCAGCGGTACGGCAGCGGGCTGATCGCGACCACGGGCTGCCCGTCGGGCGAGGTGCAGACGCGCCTGCGCCTCGGGCAGTGGGACGAGGCGGTGCGGGCCGCGGGCGAGCTGCAGGACATCTTCGGCAAGGACTACTTCTACGTCGAGCTGATGGACCACGGGCTCGACATCGAGACGCGCGTGTTCAAGGACCTCCTGCGGCTCGCGGAGTCGATCGGCGCGCCCCTGGTGGCAACGAACGACCTGCATTACGTGACCGAGGAGGACGCGTCGTCGCAGGAGGCGCTGCTCGCGATCAACTCGGGCTCGGCGCTCACCGAGCCGACGTACGAGCAGGGCGGCAACCGGTTCGCGTTCGAGGGGTCGGGCTACTACGTGAAGTCGGCGCAGGAGATGCGCCGCATCTGGGCCGAGCTGCCGGAGGCGTGCGACAACACGCTGCGCATCGCCGAGCAGTGCGAGGTGTCGTTCAACACCAGGGCGAACTACATGCCGAACTACCCCGTCCCGGCGGGGGAGGACGAGACGAGCTGGTTCGTCAAGGAGGTCGAGAAGGGGCTGCACGAGCGGTACCCCGGCGGCATCCCCGACGACGTGCGCAAGCAGGCCGACTACGAGACCGGCGTCATCACGCAGATGGGCTTCCCGGGGTACTTTCTCGTCGTCGCCGACTTCATCAACTGGGCCAAGGACAACGGCATCCGCGTCGGGCCGGGTCGTGGCTCGGGTGCCGGCTCGATGGCCGCGTACGCGATGCGCATCACGGACCTCGACCCGCTGCGTCACGGCCTGATCTTCGAGCGGTTCCTCAACCCGGACCGCGTCTCGATGCCCGACTTCGACGTCGACTTCGACGAGCGTCGTCGCGGCGAGGTCATCAAGTACGTCACCGAGAAGTACGGCGAGGACCGTGTCGCGCAGATCGTCACGTACGGCACGATCAAGGCCAAGCAGGCCCTCAAGGACTCCTCGCGCCTGCTGGGCTTCCCGTTCGCGATGGGCGAGAAGCTCACGAAGGCGATGCCGCCCGCGATCATGGGCAAGGACATCAGCCTCACGGGCATCTTCGACCCGACCGACAAGCGGTACCACGAGGCGGAGGAGTTCCGGCAGGTCCACGCCGCGGACCCGGACGCGCAGCGTGTCGTCGAGCTCGCCAAGGGCATCGAGGGCCTGAAGCGGCAGTGGGGTGTGCACGCGGCCGGCGTCATCATGTCGAGCCACCCGCTGATCGACATCATCCCGATCATGCGCCGACCGCAGGACGGCGCGGTGATCACGCAGTTCGACTACCCCACGTGTGAGGGCCTCGGCCTGATCAAGATGGACTTCCTGGGGCTGCGCAACCTCACGATCCTCGACGACGCGCTCGAGAACATCGTGATGAACGGCAAGGACCCGCTGGTCCTGGAGGACCTCGAGCTCGACGACGCCGAGAGCTACCAGCTGCTCGCGCGCGGCGACACGCTCGGGGTGTTCCAGCTCGACGGCGGCCCGATGCGCTCGCTGCTGCGCCTGATGAAGCCCGACAACTTCGAGGACATCTCCGCCGTCCTCGCGCTGTACCGCCCCGGCCCGATGGGCGTGAACTCGCACACGAACTACGCGCTGCGCAAGAACGGCCAGCAGGAGATCACGCCCATCCACCCCGAGCTGGAGGAGCCGCTCGCGGAGATCCTCGGCCAGACCTACGGCCTGATCGTGTACCAGGAGCAGGTCATGGCCACGGCCCAGAAGGTCGCCGGCTTCACGCTCGGTCAGGCCGACGTGCTGCGCCGTGCCATGGGCAAGAAGAAGAAGTCCGAGCTCGACAAGCAGCAGGCGGACTTCTTCGCGGGCATGACCGAGCGGGGCTTCTCGAAGGACGCGCAGCAGGCGCTGTGGAACGTGCTCGAGTCGTTCGCGGACTACGCGTTCAACAAGGCGCACACCGCGGCGTACGGGCTCGTCTCGTACTGGACCGCGTACCTCAAGGCGCACTACCCGGCCGAGTACATGGCGGCGCTGCTGACGTCGGTGCGCGACGACAAGGACAAGTCGGCGCTGTACCTCAACGAGTGCCGTCGCATGGGCATCACGGTGCTGCCGCCGGACGTGAACTCCTCCGCCGCGAACTTCACGGCGGTCGGTGTCGACATCCGGTTCGGCCTCACGGCGATCCGCAACGTCGGCGCGAACGTCGTCGACGCGATCGTGCGCACACGCGAGGAGAAGGGCGCGTACACGTCGTTCACCGACTTCCTGGACAAGGTGCCGGCGGTCGTGTGCAACAAGCGGACCATCGAGTCGCTCGTCAAGGCGGGCGCGTTCGACTCGCTCGGGCACCCGCGCAAGGCGCTCCTGCTCATCCACGAGCAGGCGGTCGACGCGGTCATCGGCGTCAAGCGCAAGGAGGCCGAGGGTCAGTTCGACCTGTTCGCGGACGTGTTCGGGGGCGAGGACGAGGCCGGCTTCCAGGTCGCGATCCCGGACCTGCCCGACTGGGACAAGAAGCAGCGGCTCGCGTTCGAGCGCGAGATGCTCGGCCTGTACGTCTCCGACCACCCGCTGTCGGGGCTCGAGCACGTCCTCGCGCAGGCGGCGGACGTGTCGATCGCGACGCTCAACGCCGACGAGCTGCGGCCGGACGGCTCGACGGTCGTCGTCGCGGGGCTCATCACGAGCCTGCAGCGCAAGATGTCCAAGCAGGGCAACGCGTGGGCCGCGGTCACGCTCGAGGACCTGGAGGGCTCCGTCGAGGTCATGTTCTTCGGCGAGACCTACGTGGCGTACTCGACCGTGCTGGCGGAGGACGCGGTCGTCGTGGTCAAGGGCCGCGTGCGGCGGCGCGACGAGACGATGCAGCTGCAGGCGATGGAGGTCACGCTGCCGGACGTCAACGTGGCTGCGGACGCGCCCGTCGTCGTGACGCTGCCCGTGGCGCGTTGCACGCAGCCCGTGGTGGAGCGCCTCAAGGAGGTGCTCACGACGCACCCGGGCGTCACGGAGGTGCACCTGCGCCTCACGCAGCCCGGCCGCGCGACGGTCATGCGGCTCGACGACGGCCTGCGCGTGACCCGCAACCCCTCGCTGTTCGGCGACCTCAAGGCCCTGCTCGGACCGGGCTGCCTGACGGGCTGAGGGGGCCCGCTCAGAGCTCGACGGTCACGCGCTGCACGCCGCCGGGCAGGTCGACCTCGACGACGTCGCCGGCGCGCAGCTGGCGGCCGCGGCGCGTCTCGGGCTCGCCGTTGACCGTGACGGCGCCGTCGTCGAGGAGTGCGCGGGCGTGCCCGCCGGACTCGGCGAGGTTCACGAGCTTGAGGAACTGGCCGAGGCGGATCGGCTCGTCGGGGTGGCTCACGTGCCCAGTGTGCGGCACGCTCGGCGTGACACCCTTTATCTAACCCTTGCGTTATATAACGCGGTGCGCAAGCATGGTCGTCATGCACCCGATGGACGCTCTCGGTGACCCGGTCCGCCGGCGCCTCGTCGAGCTCGTCGGTGCGGGCGAGCAGCCCGCGGGCGACCTCGCGGCGGCCGTCGGTGCGGAGTTCGGGATCAGCCAGCCCGCGGTGTCCCGGCACCTGCGGGTCCTGCGCGAGGCCGGTCTCGTCGAGTCCCGTCCGCGCGGCACGGTCCGCCTGTACGCGCTGCGCCCGGACGCGGTCGACGAGGTGGGGCGCTGGGCCGACGAGGTCGTGCGGGCGTGGCGACCGCGCCTCGACGCCCTGGCGACCGAGGTCGCCCGCGGGCGTCGCGCGTCGCGCGTCGGCGACGAGGGCGCGGGACGACCCGACGCCGCTGGACCCAGCACGCCACGTCCCAGCACGGCACGTCCCAGCACGGCACGTCCCAGCACGGCACCGCACGAGGAGGACGCATGAGCACGCACACGCCCGACAGCACCCCGACGCCCAGCCCGACGTCCAGCCCGTCGCCCTCAGGGGTCCTCGGCCCGGACGGCACGGTGCACGTCGACGCCGACGGCGCCCGCGTCGAGTTCCGCCGCCGGTACCCGACGAGCCCGGACGACCTGTGGTCCGCGATCACGGAGCCCGCGCGCGCCCGACGGTGGCTCGGCGCGCTGCACGGCGACCTGCGGGCCGGCGGCGCGTACGAGCTGCGCATGGGCGAGGACCGTCCCGACGCGGAGGACGTCGCGCACGGCGACGTCCTCGCGTGCGAGCCGCCGCACGTGCTGGAGCTCACGTGGTCGTTCCCGGGCGAGCGGTCGTCGCACCTGCGGGCACGGGTCGAGCCCGACGACGACGGTGCCGTGCTCACGCTCGTCCACACCGCCCTGGACCCCGCGGCCGCGCGCGGGTACGGCGGCGGCTGGCACGTCGTGCTCGACCAGCTCGACGACCACTGCGCCGGGCGGCCCGTGCGCACGTGGCGGGCGCTGTACGACGAGCGGTGCGCCCGCTACCACCCCTGACCGCGGCCGACGGGGACGCCGCAGAAGCCTGCCGGCCGCCTGACCGGAGCCCGGACGGCCCGGCCCCGGGGACCGCTCGCGACCTAGACTCGGAGCATGATCTCCCGCATCGACCTGCGTGGTCGCACGCTGTCCCGCCGTGAGCTCCTCGCCGAGCTGCCCCGTGCGGAGGTCGACGTGGAGCACGCGGGCGCGCAGGTCGCGCCGATCCTCGACGCGGTGCGCGAGCAGGGCGCGGCCGCGCTGCGCCACCTCGCCGAGCGGTTCGACGGCGTGCGCCCCGAGCACCTGCGGGTTCCCGCTCGCGCTCTCGCGGACGCGGTCGACCAGCTGGACCCCCAGGTCCGCGCGGCGCTGGAGGAGACGATCGCGCGCGTGCGGAAGGTGCACGCGGCGCAGCGGCCCGCCGGGTTCACGGTCGAGGTCGCGCCGGGCGCCCAGGTGCGCCAGCGCTGGATCCCCGTGCGGCGCGTCGGGCTGTACGTGCCGGGCGGGCTCGCGGTGTACCCGTCGTCGGTCGTCATGAACGTCGTCGCCGCCCAGGAGGCGGGCGTGGAGGCGCTCGCGGTCGCGAGCCCTCCGCAGAAGGACCGCGGCGGCCTGCCGGACGCGACGGTCCTGGCGACGTGCGCGCTGCTCGGCGTCGACGAGGTGTACGCCGTGGGCGGCGCGCAGGCGGTCGGCATGTTCGCGTACGGCGCGGACGGCGAGACCGAGACGGACGGCGCGGTGCTGTGCGAGCCGGTCGACGTCGTGACGGGCCCGGGCAACGTGTACGTCGCGGCCGCGAAGCGCCTGGTGCGCGGCGTGGTCGGCATCGACGCCGAGGCGGGTCCCACCGAGATCGCGATCCTCGCGGACGGCACGGCGGATCCGGTGCACGTCGCGGCGGACCTCATCAGCCAGGCCGAGCACGACCCGCTGGCCGCCTCCGTGCTGGTCACGCCGAGCGTCGAGCTCGCGGGCGCGGTCGAGGCCAAGCTCGTCGACCTCGTCGAGTCGACGTTCCACCGGGCGCGCGTCGCCACCGCGCTGGACGGCACGCAGTCCGCCGTGGTGCTGGTCGACGACCTCGAGGCGGGCCTCGCCGTGGTCAACGCGTACGGTGCGGAGCACCTCGAGATCCAGACGGCCGACGCCGCGGCGGTGGCGGACCGGGTCACGAGCGCGGGGGCGATCTTCGTCGGCCCGTTCTCGCCCGTGTCGCTGGGCGACTACATGGCGGGCTCGAACCACGTCCTGCCGACGGGCGGCTGCGCGCACTTCACGAGCGGCCTGGGCGTGCACTCGTTCGTCCGCGCGGTCCAGGTGATCGAGTACGACGCGGACGCGCTCGGGGCCGTGGCCGACCGGATCGTCGCGTTCGCGAACGCCGAGGGCCTGCCCGCGCACGGCGACGCCGTGCGCGCGCGGTTCTGAGCGCGGTGCCCGCCGTGGACCGCGCCGACCTTCCGGTGGGCGGTCGGCCTAGGATCGCCGCCGTGAGCCAGCCCGTGACCGACGCCGCAGCATCGACCGCGCCCGGGGCGCCGCGCCTGCCGATCCGGCCCGAGCTCGCCGGGCTCGAGCCGTACGGCGCGCCTCAGCTGGACGTGCCGGTGCTGCTCAACGTCAACGAGAACCCGTACGCGCCGTCGGAGCAGGTCGTGGCGGACATCGCCGCGGCCGTCGCGGACGCCGCGCGGGGGCTCAACCGCTACCCGGACCGCGACTTCGAGGCGCTGCGCACGGACCTCGCGGCGTACCTGCTCGCGGAGTCGGGCGTCGTGCTGCGCGCGGAGCAGATCTGGGCCGCCAACGGGTCGAACGAGGTCATGCTGCACCTGCTGCAGGCGTTCGGCGGGCCGGGCCGGACCGCGCTGTCGTTCGCGCCCACGTACTCGATGTACCCGGAGTACGCGCGCGACACGAGCACCGCGTGGGTCGCGGGGCGGCGAGCCGAGGACTTCAGCCTCGACCCGCAGGCCGCGCGGGCCGCGATCGCCGACCACGCGCCGTCGGTCGTGCTGCTCGCGAGCCCCAACAACCCGACGGGCACCGCGCTGCCGCTCGAGACCGTCCGCGCGGTGCTCGACGCCGCCGCGCAGGTGCCGGGCGGCTGCGTCGTCGTGGTCGACGAGGCGTACGGCGAGTTCCGCCGTGCGGGCACGCCGTCGGCGCTCGAGCTCCTGGAGGAGCACCCGCACCTCGCGGTGAGCCGCACGATGTCCAAGGCGTTCGGGCTCGCGGGTGCCCGGGTGGGCTACCTGGCGGCGTCGCGCGCGCTCGTCGACGCGTTGCGCGTCGTGCGGCTGCCGTACCACCTGTCGGCGGTCACGCAGGCGGTCGCGCGCGCGGCGCTCGCGCACTCGGCCGAGCTGATGGCCCAGGTGGGCTCGCTGCGCGACGAGCGGGACGCGCTCGTGGCGTGGCTGCGCGGGCGTGGTCTGCAGGTCGCGGACTCCGACGCGAACTTCGTGCTGTTCGGCCTCTTCGACGACCGGCGTGCGGTGTGGCAAGGTCTGCTCGACCGCGGAGTCCTGGTCCGGGAGGTCGGACCGCCGGGATGGCTGCGGGTGTCGGTCGGGACCCCGGACGAGACGCAGGCGTTCAAGGACGCCCTGGTGGAGGTGGCAGGACTGTGAGCACTTCGTCGGAGCCCTCGACGGGAACGGAGCGCCCCGCGCGCCGCACGGCACGCATCGAGCGCACGACGAGCGAGTCGAACGTCGTGGTCGAGCTCGACCTCGACGGCACGGGCCGTACGGACATCTCGACGACCGTGCCGTTCTACGACCACATGCTCACGGCGCTGGGCAAGCACTCGCTCATCGACCTGACGGTCAAGGCGACGGGCGACACGCACATCGACGCGCACCACACGGTCGAGGACGTCGCGATCTGCCTGGGCGAGGCGCTGCGTGCGGCGCTCGGCGACAAGCGCGGCATCTCGCGGTTCGGCGACGCGCTCGTGCCGCTCGACGAGGCGCTCGCGCAGGCCGTCGTCGACGTGTCCGGCCGGCCGTACCTGGTGCACACGGGGGAGCCCGAGGGCCAGGAGTACCACCTCATCGGCGGGCACTTCACGGGCTCGCTGACGCGGCACGTGCTCGAGTCGATCGCGCACCACGCGGCGTTCTCGATCCACGTGCGCGTGCTCGAGGGGCGCGACCCGCACCACATCGTCGAGGCCCAGTTCAAGGCGCTCGCGCGTGCCCTGCGGTTCGCCGTCCAGCTCGACCCGCGCGTGGAGGGCGTCCCGTCGACCAAGGGCGCGCTGTGAGCGCGTCGGACGGCACGCGCCCCGAGGGCACCGAGCCCGACGAGCCGAGCGAGCCGGCCGAAGCCGCCGGGGCCGCGGCAGCGCCCCACGAGCTCGACGGCATCGTCGTGCCCGACGACCTGTCGAGCCTGCTCGACGGCCCGCAGGAGACCCCGAGCGTCGCGCTCGTCGTGACGCAGGTCGCCGCACCCGAGCCGCTCGCGGCCGCGTGCGCGATCGCGCACGTCGAGATCGACGCGGTCCCGACGCCCGTGGGCGCGGTCGCGGTCCTGCGGGACCCGGCCGCCGCCGACGCGGGCGCGGCCGCAATCTCGCAGCTGCTGCGCCAGACGCCGGTCGTCCTGCTGACGCGCCGCGAGGGGCAGATCGCCGCGGCGCGGTGGGTCGGTGGCGCACGGGACGACGAGCTGCCCGCGGGGCTCGTGCTCGCGGACGCCCCGCCCGTGCTCGAGGACCTGCTGCTGGGCTCGGAGCAGGCGTCCGCGGTGCCGGGCGTGGTGACGAGCGTCGGCATGTCCCGGTGGCAGGCGATGCGCGCGCTCGCGCGCGGTCGCAAGCGCTGACCGGCGGCCCGTCCGACGCCCCTCCTGGCGACGTGTCGAGAGGGTCGTCGAGGTCCCGTGTCACACGCGGCGCGAACCCGGACATCCCTGTGGTGAACGACGACCGACCACAGGAGGAACCGACGATGACGCTGCACGAGCCCCTGACCGACGACGACCTGCGCGCCCGCATCGCGGCCGCGGACCCGTGGTCCGCCCCGGACCTCGACGACGTGCTGGCCCCGCTCGTGGCCCGGCACGCGACGGCCGACCGCGCTCCCGCCCCGGTGACCCGCCTGCCGCTGCGCCACGCGCGGCGCTGGGCGGTCGCGGGCACCGGTACCGCGGTGGCCCTCGCGCTCACGGCGGCGGGGGTCGCGTCGGGTGCGTGGACCGGCGAGCACGCGGGCGGCACGCCCGACGGCCTGCTGGTGGTCGACAGCGTGACGTACCGGAACGAGAGCGGCACCGACACGTCCGAGATGCTCGACCTGTCGCACCCTGACGCCCCGGCGGTGGTCGCGTCGCTCGCACCGCGCCACGAGCCGCTGCCGGCGTGGCTGACCTGGGACGAGGTCGCGGCGTACGTCCTGCCCGTGCCCGTCGACGAGCCGAGCGTGACGTCCGCCGACGGCATCACGGCCTCCCTGCACTCGGTCGCGGGCGCCGCGTGGCAGGCGCAGTGGTTCGCTGCCCGCGCGGCGGGCGACGACGTGGCGGCCGCTCGCGCGCTCGACGCGTGGGAGGCGGCGCTCGAGGCGACGCGGTGGGCGTGGGAGGAGGAGTCGTGGAAGGGCCGGGAGCGGCTCGTCGCCGACGTGCGCGCGGGTGACGCGGCTGCGATGCTCCAGGACCTCGAGGCGAACGGGGTCGCGGACTTCGTCGAGCGGATCGGCGCGGACGGCGACCCCGCCACGACCGACGAGCTCCCGGGGCTCGACCCCGCGGGAGCCGGCCTCGCGGGGGACGGCCGGTGAGTGCGCAGGTCAGCGACCTGGTGGCGCCGCGAGACGAGATCGATGGCACCGAGCGGGCGGCGACCCCGGTCGCAGCCGTGACCCGATCGGACGACCGGGTCACGGTGCTCGTGCGGACGTTCGGGCCGCGCGTGCTGGGCTACCTCGCGCGGCGCGTGCGGCACCGGGAGGACGCCGCGGACGTGTTCTCGCAGACGCTCGCGACGGTGTGGCGTCGCCGCGACGACGTGCCGTCGGACGATGACGAGGCGCTCGCCTGGATGATCGGGGTCGCGCGGCTCACGCTGGCGAACGGCGCACGGGCCGCGCGACGGCGCGACGCGCTGGTGCGACGGCTGCGCGACGAGATCGTCGTGCGTGCGGCGCAGCGGCCCGGCAGCGAGGTGGGCGAGCAGGTGCGGGACGCCCTCGCGCGCCTGTCGGAGCAGGACCAGGAGATCCTGCGGCTCGACGCGTGGGACGGGCTGACCGGCGACCAGATCGCGACGGTGCTCGACCTGACGCCCGCGGCTGCGCGACAGCGGCTGTCGCGGGCGCGCGGGCGGCTGCGGGCCGTGCTCGAGGCGGACGGCGCGGCGGCGTCGCGCTAAACGATTCCGGGTCCCGCGGTCGGGGTGCGGCGGTGCTTGTCTCGGACCTGTTGGTCCGAGCGTCCGCCGCGCCCCGACACCGCCGTCGGGGACCGGTCTCCGGGCACCGTGCACGGCGGGCGTCACACGGAAGGACTCCTCCATGAGCCGCAGTCCACGACTCAGCCCCGCTCCACGAATCAGCCCACTTCCACGTCGCAGCCCACGTCTGCTGGCCGCCTCGGTCGCGCTCGCCGCGCTGCTGGCGCTGCTCACCCTCGCGACGGCCCGGCCGGCCGCGGCGGACACCGAGATCTGCGAGCAGTACGGCACGACGACCGTCCAGGGCGGCCGCTACGTCGTCGGGAACAACCGCTGGGGCACGAGCGCGACGCAGTGCATCTCGGTGGACGACCGGGGCTTCCGCATCACGCGCGCCGACGGGCAGACCGCGACGAACGGCGCCCCGAAGTCCTACCCGACGATCTACGCGGGCTGCCACTACGGCACGTGCTCGAGCTCCGAGGTCATCGGCCCGAACGGCGTGCGGGTGTCCGACTCGCGGTTCGCGTCGATCCAGACGAGCGTGTCGATGACGTACCCGTCCAGCGGCACGTACGACGCGGCGTACGACATCTGGTTCCACCGGTCGCAACCGAGCGCGACGACGGGCCAGAACGACGGCGCGGAGCTGATGATCTGGCTCAACCGGCAGGGGTCGATCCAGCCGATCGGCTCGAAGGTGGCCACCGTGAACCTCGCGGGCTCGACGTGGGACGTGTGGTTCGGCAACACCGGCTGGAACGTCGTCTCCTACGTGCGCACCTCGACGGCCGGCTCCGTGAGCTTCTCGGTCAAGACGTTCTTCGACGACATGCTCGCGCGCGGCTACGGGCAGTCGTCCTGGTACCTCACGAGCGTCCAGGCGGGCTTCGAGCCGTGGATCGGCGGGACGGGTCTCGCGGTGACGGACTTCTCGGTCACGGGCAACGGCCAGCCGCCGACGCAGACCACCCCGCCGCCGACCCAGACCACGCCGCCGCCGGGCGGCTCGTCCGGCTCGTGCTCGGCGACGTACGCGCTCGTCGGGTCGTGGGGCGGCGGGTTCCAGGCGAACGTCACCGTGAAGGCCGGGTCGAGCGGCGTCAACGGGTGGACGGTGCGCGGCACGCTGCCGTCCGGCTCGGGCGTGCAGAACGTCTGGAACGGCCGGTCGACGGGGTCGGGCTCGTCGCTCGTCGTGGCGAACGAGTCCTACAACGGCTCGCTCGCACCGGGCGCGTCGACGACGTTCGGGTTCGTCGGGACGGGCAACGCGCCGTCGTCCCTGGCGCTCACCTGCGGGTGACGCGCCGACGACGTCTCGCCCGCTGGTAGACGCGGCGGGTCGGTGGGCACGCGCGGGTAACCTGGGCGCGTGCCCACCCCCCGCGTCGTCGTGCTCGACTACGGCTTCGGCAACGTGCGCTCCGCGGTCCGCGCGCTCGCACGCGTCGGCGCCGATGTCGAGCTCACCGCCGACAAGACCGCCGCCGCCGAGGCCGACGGCCTCGTCGTGCCCGGTGTCGGGGCGTTCGCGGCCGTGATGGCCGGGCTGCGCGGCGTGGGCGGGGACCAGGTCGTCGACCGGCGCCTCGCGGGCGGCCGGCCCGTCCTCGGCATCTGCGTCGGCATGCAGGTGATGTTCGCCGAGGGCGTTGAGCACGGGAAGCGCACCGAGGGCCTGGGGGAGTGGCCCGGCGTGGTCGACCGGCTCGAGGCGGACGTCGTGCCGCACATGGGCTGGGCGACCGTCGAGCCCCCCGAGGGCTCGGTCCTGTTCGACGGCCTGCACGACGAGCGGTTCTACTTCGTGCACTCGTACGCCGCGCGCGCGTTCCCGCTCACGGACTCGCCGACGGAGCGCATGACCCCGCCGCTCGTGACGTGGTCCGAGCACGGTGACCGGTTCGTCGCGGCGGTCGAGAACGGCCCGCTGTCCGCGACCCAGTTCCACCCCGAGAAGTCCGGCGACGCGGGCGCGCAGCTGCTGCGCAACTGGCTCGACTCGCTGCGCTGACCCCGCGCTCCCGCGCGTGACCCGACCCGACCCGTCCGGAGGACGAACCCGCATGACCGACCCCCGCCTCGAGCTGCTGCCCGCCGTCGACGTCGCCGACGGGCAGGCCGTCCGACTCGTGCAGGGGGAGGCCGGCTCGGAGACCTCGTACGGCGACCCGCTGTCCGCCGCGCTCGACTGGCAGGTCGGCGGCGCCGAGTGGATCCACCTGGTCGACCTCGACGCGGCGTTCGGGCGCGGCTCGAACGCGCCGCTGCTCGCCGAGGTCACGGCCGAGCTCGCGGGCAGGGGCGTCAAGGTCGAGCTGTCGGGCGGCATCCGCGACGACGCGTCGCTCGAGCGCGCGCTCGCGACCGGCGCGACGCGCGTCAACCTCGGCACCGCGGCGCTCGAGGACCCCGAGTGGACGGCGCGGGTCATCGCCTCGCACGGCGCGCAGATCGCGGTCGGCCTCGACGTGCGCGGCACGACGCTCGCGGCGCGCGGCTGGACGCAGGAGGGCGGCGACCTCTGGGAGGTGCTCGCGCGCCTCGAGGACGCGGGCTGCGCGCGCTACGTCGTGACCGACGTGACGAAGGACGGCACGCTGCGCGGCCCGAACGTGCAGCTCCTGCGCGACGTGTGCGCGCGCACGCAGGCGCCCGTGGTCGCGTCGGGCGGCATCTCGAGCCTCGACGACCTGCGCGTGCTGCGCACGCTCGTCGGCGAGGGCGTCGAGGGCGCGATCGTGGGCAAGGCGCTGTACGCGGGGGCGTTCACGCTGCCCGAGGCGCTCGACGTCGCGGGGCGTCCCACGGCGGAGGGCTGACGCGTGGCCGGCCGCGAGCTGCCGCCCTCGTCGCCGTTCGCATCCGACGACGGCTCGGCGGACCCGGGGGTCGCCGCGGCGCTCGCGGCGTACGGCACGGGTGAGGGCTCGCTCGCGGGCGTCGTCGCGGCGCTCGCGGGCACGCGCGTGCTGGTGCCCGTGCTCGCGGAGCTCGAGCTCGCGGACGTGGTCGTGCACGACGGGCACGAGCACACGGTCGACAAGGAGGCGTCGGCCGGCATCGTGGCGCTGCAGACGCCCGACGGACGGCGCGCGCTGCCGGCGTTCACGTCGGTGTCGACGATGACCGCGTGGCGCGCCGACGCGCGTCCCGTGCCCACGGGCGTCGCGCGCGCCGCGCTGTCGGCGGTGCAGGAGGGCTGGGAGGTCGTGGTCGTGGACCCGGGCGGGCCCGTGACCGCGCTGCTGCCGCGCCCCGCGGTGTGGGCGCTCGCCAAGCAGGAGGAGTGGGTCCCGGCGGTCGACGGCGGCGCGGTCGCCGGCGACGTGGCCGCCGCGGTCGCCCGGGCGCTCGACGGCGTCCCCGCCGTGGTGCGAGCCGACGTCGAGCCCGGACGCCGGGCCGAGCTCGCGGTCGTCGCGACGCTCGTCGCCGGGCTCGACCGCCCCGCGCTCGAGCGCACGGTCGCGGGGATCAACGCCGCGCTCGCCGCGGAAGAGGTCGTGGCCGAGCGCGTCGACTCGCTCGAGCTGCGGCTGCGCAGCGCGTCCTGACCGCACCCGACCGTCGCACCCGGCCGTCGCATCCGGCCGTCACATCCGGCCCCGAGGAGTCGGGGGACCGGACGCGACGGCCGACTCGAGGGTGACCGCCGTCAGCGGTCGGCGAACGCCGAGACCGCGTGCGACACGGCCTTCGCGACGGCCGTGACCGCGAGGGCGGCGCCGACCGACGCGACCGCGGCCACGGCGACGAGCTGCCCGCCGAGGATCACGCGGTTGAGGTCCAGCGCGGGACGCCAGTGCACGCCGTCGTCATCGACGACGAACACGCCGACCGCCTTGACGTGCGCGCCGTAGCCACCGCCGCCGCCGTGCCCGCCCCCGTACCCGCCGTGCGGGTCGCCGTCCGTCGCCGTGTCGTCGGACTCACCCTCACCGCCCGTCTCGTCGCCGGGTGCCGTCGCGTCCCACGTGTCGGCACCCGAGCCGCGCGTCCAGTAGTCCCGGGCGCGCCGCGCCCACGAGCCCGTCGGGAGCGCGCCGCCGCCCTCCCCGTCGCCCGCGCCCAGGCCGGTCGCGGCCCACACCCGCGCGACCGGGATCACGGTCACGCCGTCGCGCTCGTACGCCTCGCCGAACACCCGGCGCACGGTGAAGGTCTCGTTGGCGGCGGTCGCGAGCGCCGACGGGTCGAAGCGAGGGACGTGTGCCATGGCTGCCTCCTGCGGTCGGGTGGTGCGCCGCGGTGCGACGCCCGTGCTCGATCCTGTCGCGCTCGCGCGCACCAGGTCCAGGGCTCCGGGCCGTCCGGCGTCGCTCGTGGACGATCCCCGTGCACGGCCCGCGGTCGCCGTGCGGTCAGTCGGTGCAGGTCGGGGCCGGGGAGACCTGCGACTCGTCGTCGAGCATCTCGCGCAGCGTGCTCACCGGGACGACGAAGCTCGCGCCGTCCTCGCCGCGTGCGTAGACCACGCCGACGACACGCCCCTGCGAGTCCAGCACCGGCGAGCCGGACGAGCCGAGCTCGACGCGCGCGTCGGTCACGAGCACCTCACCGAGGTTCTCGTTCAGGGGGTCGGTCGTCGCTCCGATCACGTTCCCGGTCGTCATGGTCAGCCGGCTCCCGCGCGGGTAGCCGACGAT
This sequence comes from Cellulomonas palmilytica, assembly GCF_021590045.1. Lineage (NCBI taxonomy): Bacteria > Bacillati > Actinomycetota > Actinomycetes > Micrococcales > Cellulomonadaceae > Cellulomonas > Cellulomonas palmilytica. The sequence goes on from NZ_CP062221.1 coordinate 2,274,395, forward strand.
CGTGACCGACGCGCCGGGCACCGGGTCGGTCGGCGCGAGGCCGCCGAACGCGGGCAGCGGGTCGACGGTGCGGACGAACGCGAGGTCCGCGAGCGGAGCGGAGCTCGCGGCCTGCGCGCGCACGTCCCGCCCGTCGTACGTGCTGATCTCGAGCGCCGCGGACTCCGAGACGACGTGCCGGTTCGTGACGAGCGTGTGGTCGTCGATCGCGAATCCCGACCCGGTGGACAGCGACCCGCAGCCGACGTTGCGGATGCGCACGGACATGCGGATCGCGGCGTCGAAGCCGTCGGGCGACAGCGCACCGCCCGGCGACGACGACGGCAGCGACGACGACGGCAGCGGCTCGGCGATGACGGTCAGCGCGGTCGGCACCGGGTCGGGCAGCGGCGGCAGCGCACCGCACCCGGTGAGCGCGAGCGCCGCGGACGCGCAGGCCGCCGCGGCCCCCCACGCCCCGGGCGGGCGGCGCGCGCGCGTCACGGCTCGAGCTCGTGCTGGAGCTGCTCGTTCGCCTCGGTGGCCTGGCCGCACAGCGCGTCCACGTCGTCGCGGAACCGGCGCAGCGCGCCCGGCTCGTGGGCGTCGGCGCTGTCCATGTACGTGATGAGCTGCTGCTGGCCCGCGATGCAGGTGGCGAGCGCGGTGGCCACCTTGCCCGCGGCCTCGGAGACGCGCGCCTGGTAGTCGACGAGCTGCTGCTGCGCGGCCGAGTCGTCGCCGAGCTGGGCCTTCTCGTTCGCGAGCTCGGTGATCCGCTCCTGCGCGGTGCTCAGCTGCTCGCGCGTGTCGTCGAGGACCTGCTGCGCGGCGGTGAGGTCGCCACGCGTCCGCTCGAGGTCCGCGGCCGCGGTCGCGGCGAGCGACTCCCAGCCCGCGCTCGACGCGCGCCACTCGTCGGTCGCACGCCACAGGTACGCCACCAGCGCGCCGCCGGCGATCAGGACGAGCGCGAGGGTCGTCGCGAGCACGGGCACGACGCGCGAACGGCGCCGCCCGGGAGCCGCCTCGACCGCGGGCTCCGGCTCGGGCGCGGAGATCGGCACCGCCTCGAGGACCGGTGCCGGCTCGGGCTCCCGCTCGGGCGGCGGCGGAGGCGGCGTGGGTGCGGTCGGCGAGGGTGCGGTCGGCGAGGGTGCGGCCGGCAGGGGTGCGGCAGCCGAGTGCGCGTCGTCGTGGCCGCCGTGCGACGGTCCGCCGGCGCGCACGACCCACCCGGGGGTGCCCGACGTCCGTCCCCCGGTCGCGCGTGTGTCCTCCAGCGGCACCCGCACAGGATAGGCGCGCGGACCGGAGCACGCCCCGGGCCGGGTGACAATGATGGGATGTCTTCGTCCTCCTACGGGTCCGTGCTGCGCCTGCCCGCGGTCGCGCGGCTGTACGCGGTCGCGTTCGTGTGCCGCATCCCCGCGGCGATGGTGGGCGTCGTCCTCACGCTGCACGTGGTCACCTCGCTCGGGCGCGGGTACGGGCAGGCGGGCGTCGTCGCGGGCGCGTCGACCGTGGGCATCGCGATCGGTGCGCCGTGGCGCGGACGGCTGGTCGACCGGGTGGGGCTGCGCCGCGCGGTCGCGCCGTCGGTCGTCGTCGAGTCGGCGGTGTGGCTCGTCGCGCCGCACCTGGACTACCACGCGCTCGTCGGCGCCGCGTTCGTCGCCGGCTTGTTCCTCGTGCCCGTGTTCTCGGTCGCGCGCCAGTCGCTCGCCGTGCTCGTGCCGCCCGCGCAGCAGCGCACCGCCTTCGCGCTCGACTCGGTGCTCGTCGAGGTGACGTTCATGCTCGCGCCCGTCGTCGGCGTCCTGATCGCGACGCAGGTCTCGACGACGGCCGCGCTCACCGTCGTCGGCGTCGCGACCGTGGGCGGCGGTGTCCTGCTCATGTGGGCGGACCCGCCGACACGGTCGCAGCGCCCGGCGCCCGTGCTGCCCGCGCAGCTCGACGCGCCCGCGCACGGCCTGGGCGCCGCCGAGCCCGCGCCCGCGCGCCTGCGCGTCGTGACGCCCGAGCTCGTCGTGCTGCTCGTCGCCGCCGCGGCGGCGGCGTTCGTGCTCATCGGCACCGACGTGGCGCTCGTCGCGTCGCTCAACGACGCCGGCCGCCCCGGCGACGTCGGCTGGATGGTCGCGCTGTGGGCGGGCGGCTCGGTCGTCGGCGGCCTGGTGCACGGCGCACGGGCGAGTTCCCCGCCGCCGCTCGTGCTCGTCGTGCTGCTCGCGCTCGCGGTGGTCCCCGCGGCGTTCGCGCCCGTGCCCGTGTGGCTCGCGGTCGCGGTGTTCGTCGCGGGCCTGCCGTGCGCGCCGACGCTCGCGTCGATCAACGCGACGCTGGTGCGGATCGCGCCCGAGGAGCGGCGCGGCGAGGTCATGGGCTGGTCCGGGACCATGTCGACGGTCGGGAACGCGCTCGGCGCGCCGCTGTGCGGGTGGGTCATCGACCGCGTCCACCCAGGCGCGGGCTTCCTCACGGCGGCCGTCGTCGGCGGTGGCGTCGCGGTCGGCGGGCTCACGGTGCAGCACGTTGTCCGACGACGGCGCGCCCCGGCCGCGATCGCGGGCTGACCTCCGTCGGACCCCGAGGGGCGACCCGGTCAGGGGCGGTGTCAGCTCACCGGGCTGGTGAGCTTCTCCCCGGGGCCCTCGCCCGGCGCGTCCGGGAACGGGGACGCCTCGCGGAACGCGAGCTGCAGCGAGCGCAGCCCGTCGCGCAGCGAGCGGGCGTGCTGGTTGCCGATGTCGGGCGCCGACGCGGTCACGAGCGCGGCGAGCGCTGTGATGAGCTTGCGGGCCTCGTCGAGGTCCAGGTACTGCGCGCCGCCGCCGTCGGGTCCGTCCTCGGCGAGGCCGCACTTGACGGCCGCTGCGCTCATGAGGTGCACCGCGGCGGTGACGATCACCTCGACCGCGGCGACGTCCGCGATGTCCCGGGTCGCGTCGCCGGCGGGGTCGTGGGTCGTGGCCTCGTCGCTCATGCGCACATCCTCGCACCCGGTGCGCGTCGCCCTCGTCGTGCCCGACGTGGCGTGCGTCTCCCCACTCGGACGCGGACGACCCCCGCACCCGGGTGGGGTACGGGGGTCGTCGGGAGGGGCCGTGCGGGCCCCGTCCGGGGACGGCTCAGGCGACGGGCGTCGCCGAGGTCGCCGGCGTGCCGCTCTCGACGGGCGCGGTGCCGTCGAGTGCGGCGCGCAGCGCGGCACCGAGGCCGGCGTCGACGTGCGTCCAGTACTGGATCGCGCGCTCGCGGATGTCCGCGCGGCGCACCCCGCCGACGTGACCCGTGATCGTCTCGAGGAAGCGCGCACGGGCGGCGTCGTCGAAGACCTCGCGGTAGAGCGTGCCGGCCTGGCCGAAGTCGTCGTCCTGCGCGTGCAGCGTCGCCGCGGCGCGCGTCAGGTCGCCGTCCGACTCCCAGCCGCCGTCGGTCGCGCGGGTCGGGTCCGCCGCCGGACCGCCCGCCGAGTTGGGTGCGTACACCGGCGTCGTCGCCGACTCGAAGTGGTAGCGCGCCGCGCCGTCCTTCGAGTACGAGTGCACGGACGACTTCGGCGCGTTGACGGGCAGCTGTGCGTGGTTCGTGCCGACGCGGTACCGGTGCGCGTCCGCGTACGAGAAGATCCGCGCGAGGAGCATCTTGTCGGGGCTCGCCGCGATGCCCGGCACGAAGTTGCTCGGCGCGAACGTCGCCTGCTCGATCTGCGCGAAGTAGTTCTCCGGGTTGCGGTTGAGCTCCATCACGCCGACCTCGACGAGCGGGTAGTCCGCGTGCGGCCACACCTTCGTCAGGTCGAACGGGTTGAAGCGGTACGTCTTCGCGTCCTCGTACGGCATGACCTGGACGGACAGCGTCCAGCGCGGGAAGTCGCCCGCCTCGATGTGCTCGTACAGGTCGCGGATGTGCACGTCCGCGTCCGATCCCGCGAGCTGCGACGCCTCGTCGGCGCTCAGGTTCTTGATGCCCTGCTGCGTCTTGAAGTGGTACTTGACCCAGAACCGCTCGCCCGCGGCGTTGATCCACTGGTAGGTGTGCGAGCCGAACCCGTCCATGTGCCGCCACGACGCCGGGATGCCGCGGTCACCCATGAGCCACGTCACCTGGTGCGCCGACTCGGGCGACAGCGACCAGAAGTCCCACTGCATGTCGTTGTCGCGCAGGTGCGAGCCGGGCAGGCGCTTCTGCGAGTGGATGAAGTCGGGGAACTTGATGCCGTCGCGGATGAAGAAGACGGGCGTGTTGTTCCCGACGAGGTCGTAGTTGCCCTCGGACGTGTAGAACTTCAGCGCGAAGCCGCGCGGGTCGCGCCACGTGTCGGGGGAGCCGAGCTCGCCCGCGACCGTCGAGAAGCGCGCGAGCATCTCCGTCGAGGCGCCCGGCTGGAACACGGCGGCGCGCGTGTACGCCGAGACGTCCCCGGTCACCGTGAACGTGCCGAACGCGCCGCCGCCCTTGGCGTGCACGACGCGCTCGGGCACGCGCTCGCGGTTGAACTGCGCGAGCTTCTCGACGAGGTAGTGGTCGTGCAGGACGATCGGGCCGTCCGCGCCGACCGACAGCGCGTGCGCGTCGGACGCGACGGGCGCGCCGGAGTTCGTCGTGGTGGCGGGCACGTGAGACATGGGTGTCCTCTCGGTGGTGGGCATGGCAGGGCACGTCCCGGCGGAGCCGGTCCGTGGCGTGGGGGACCCGCTGCACGCTCGCGCGTGCTGCGGACGGGTGGGGGAGCGGCGGTCTAGGCCACGTGCTCCGGATCGGTGGCGGTGGTCGTGGTGCCGGTGGTCGTGGTGCCGGTGGTCGTGCCGGGGCCGTCGTCGCGGCAGGCCGCGCACAGGCCCCAGAACGTCACCTCGGCGGCCTCGATGGCGAAGCCGCTCGTCCCGCTCGGCTCGAGGCAGGGCGCCTCGCCGACGACGCAGTCGACGTCCTCGACCGCGCCGCACGAGCGGCACACGACGTGGTGGTGGTTGTCGTCGACCCGACGCTCGTAGCGCGCGGGGTGGCCCGCGGGCTCGATGCGCCGCACGATGCCGGCCTGCGTGAACGCGGCCAGCACGTCGTAGATCGCCTGGACCGAGACCGACGGCATGCGGGTGCGCACGCCGCGCAGCACCGCGTCCGCGTCGGCGTGCGGCGACGCCGTGAGGGCCTCGAGCACGGCGAGCCGCGGTGCGGTGACCCGCAGGCCCCGGCTGCGCAGGAGCTGGTCGTCGTCCATGTCCCACACCCCATCATATAAACTGGAACCATTCAAGTTATGGAACGACTCCAGATCACGGGTCGCGTGCCCCTCGACGACTGCCCGCCGACCCGCTGTCGGCAGGTGCCGGGGTGTCTGGTAGCCTGGTCCATCGACTGACCTGTGCCGTACCCGCCCGCGAGGGACCGGAGTGCGGAGCAGGTGCACAAGTGGAGTCTCTCCCACCTTGGACCCGACCGTCCGGCGCGAGCCGGCGACAGGGTCCGGGTCCCGGTCTACGACGGACGTCGACCCGGCTCGCGCCGGGAGGACGGGCGTCGTGCGTGCGCATGCTCGTCGTGCGCCGGATCGACAGAGGCCTCCACCTGTGCCCGGGGTGGAGGCCTTCTTCGTCCCCGGCGGTCAGTCACGACGAACCTGGAGGAGCACCCATCAGCGAGCCCCGCATCAACGATCGGATCCGCGTCGCCGAGGTCCGCCTGGTCGGCCCTGCCGGCGAGCAGGTCGGCATCGTCCGCGTGGAAGACGCACTGCGCCTGGCCCAGGACGCCGACCTCGACCTGGTCGAGGTCGCCCCCGACGCCCGCCCGCCCGTGGTCAAGATCATGGACTACGGGAAGTACAAGTACGAGGCGGACATGAAGGCCCGCGAGGCCCGGCGGAACCAGGCCAACACGGTCCTCAAGGAGATCCGCTTCCGGCTCAAGATCGATCCGCACGACTACGGCACCAAGAAGGGCCACGTCGAGCGGTTCCTCAAGGCCGGCGACAAGGTCAAGGTCATGATCATGTTCCGCGGCCGCGAGCAGTCGCGCCCGGAGATGGGCTTCCGTCTGCTGCAGCGGCTCGCCGCCGACGTCGCCGAGTTCGGCTTCGTCGAGAGCTCACCCAAGCAGGACGGGCGCAACATGATCATGGTGCTCGGGCCGACCAAGAAGAAGGCCGAGCAGCGCCAGGAGCAGCGTCGTCAGGCTCAGGCCGCCGCGGCGCGCGACGCCAACGCGACCGCGAAGGCCGCCCAGGCCGCCGCCCCGGAGGCCGACGAGGTCGACGAGGCGCCCGTGGTGAGCACGCCCGCCGCAGCGCCCGCGCCCGTCGAGGCCGCGCGTCCCGACGCGCAGGTCGAGGCGCAGGCCGAGACGACCCCGGAGGCGCCCGCCGTCGAGCCCGTGGTCGAGCCCGTGGTCGAGCCCGTGGTCGAGAAGGCCGCGCCCCGCCCGGCCACCGCCGAGAAGCGTGCGCCCAAGGCTCCCGCCGCGACGGCCGAGGCCGCCCCCGCGGCGCCGAAGCCTGCGGCAGCGCCGAAGCCTGCGGCGACGCCGAAGCCGACCGCCACGCCCAAGCCGAGCGCCGCGGCCGCCAAGCCCGCCGCGCCGCGGCCGGCACCGCGGCCCCGGCCGAGCGCGCCGCGCAGCACCGACTGACCCGAGACGGCCGGACGCCCCCCGCGGACCGGCCCCCGAACGAGTCGCACGAACCCGTGCGATGCGAACGACAAGGAGACACGGCAGCCATGCCGAAGAACAAGACGCACTCCGGTGCCAAGAAGCGCTTCCGCGTGACGGGGACGGGCAAGGTCATGCGCGAGCAGGCCAACGGTCGCCACCTGCTGGAGCACAAGTCGAGCCGCCGCACCCGCCGCATCGCCGGTGACGTGGTCGTCTCCGCTGCCGACACCCCGAAGATCAAGAAGCTGCTCGGCAAGTGACTCGTCCGGGCGCCCTCCGGCGCCCGGGGTCCTTCCGGCCCTGACCAAGCAAGGAGCATCACGTGGCACGCGTGAAGCGGGCGGTCAACGCCCAGAAGAAGCGTCGTTCGACCCTCGAGCGGGCCAGCGGTTACCGCGGCCAGCGCTCGCGCCTGTACCGCAAGGCGAAGGAGCAGGTCACCCACTCCCTCGTCTACTCGTACCGCGACCGCAAGGCGCGCAAGGCGGACTTCCGCAAGCTGTGGATCCAGCGCATCAACGCTGCGGCCCGCGCGGAGGGCATCACCTACAACCGCCTGATCCAGGGCCTCAAGCTCGCGGGCATCGAGGTCGACCGCCGTGTCCTCGCGGACCTCGCGGTCAACGACGTGGCGGCGTTCAACACGCTCGTCAAGGCGGCCAAGGACGCGCTCCCGGCCGACGTCAACGCCCCCAAGGCGGCCTGACGCGCCACGCGCGAGCAGTGCTGTCGACGAAGCCCCCGGCCCCGCGCCGGGGGCTTCGTCGTCCCCCCCGTCGTCCCCCCCGTCGTCCCCCCCGTCGTCCCCCCGTCGCCCCCGGCGTCCCCTCCGTCGTCCGGAGCCGCCGCGACCCGCGATGATGGACCCGTGGACGCACGAGACCTGCTGACCAACCCGCGCAGCGACCGGGTGCGTGCCGTACGCGCGCTCGCCGGGCGCGCGATGCGCGAGCGGCACGGCCGGTTCGTCGTCGAGGGACCGCAGGCCGTGCGCGAGGCCGTCTCGCCCGCCGGTCGCGTGCACGTGCGCGACCTGTACCTCACCTCGGCGGCGGCGCGGCGGTACGACGAGATCGTGGCCGCCGCGGCGCAGCGCGGCGTGCGGACCACGCTCGGCGACGAGGCCGTGCTCACCGCGATGAGCCCCGACGCGCAGGGCGTGGTCGCGGTGGCCGACCTGCTCGAACCCGGTCTCGACGCGGTGCTCGCCGCGGAGCCGCGGCTCGTCGCGCTGCTCGCTCAGGTCCGTGACCCCGGCAACGCGGGCACGGTGATCCGCGCCGCGGACGCCGCGGGCGCGGGCGGCGTGCTGCTGAGCGCGGCGAGCGTCGACGTGCACAACCCCAAGGTCGTGCGCTCGACCGCGGGCTCGCTGTTCCACCTCCCGGTCGGCCACGGCGTCGCCACGTCCGACGCGGTCGCGGCGCTGCGGCGCGCGGGGCTCACGGTCCTCGCCGCCGACGGCGCGGGCGAGCACGACCTCGACGACCTGCTCGACGTCGCGGGAGCGGCCCCCGCGGGCGTGCCCGACCTCGCCGCGCCGACGGCCTGGCTGTTCGGCAACGAGGCGTGGGGGTTGCCGGACGCGGAGCGCGCGCTGGCCGACGCGGTCGTGCGCGTGCCGCTGCACGGGCGGGCCGAGTCGCTCAACCTCGCGACGGCCGCGACGGTGTGCCTGTACGCGAGCGCGCGGGCGCAGCGCCGCGCACCGACCGGGACCCGGACGCCCGCGCCGACGGCGGGGGACCTGGCGTCGTGAGGACCTTCGCGGCCGTGTGGCCGCCCGACGAGGTGCTCGACCACCTGGACCTCACGCTCGCCACCGTGCGCGGGGGTCCGTCGGGGCGGTCGTCGGACGTGCGCTGGTCCGCGCGCGAGACGTGGCACCTGACCACCGCGTTCTACGGCGACGTGCCCGACGGGCTCGTGCCGGACCTCGTCGCGGGGCTCGGTGAGGCGTGCGCGGCGCTCGATCCGTACCCGGTGGGCCTGCGCGGCGCGGGGGTGTTCTCGCACCGCACGCTGTGGGTCGGCGCGGGCGGTGACCTCGACGCCCACCAGCGCGTGGTGCGTGCGTCGCGGGAGGCGGGGGAGTCGGTCGGTGCGCAGCAGGACGCGCGGGTGCGTGAGCGTCCGCACCTGACGATCGGGCGGGCCCGCCCGGGCAGCGGGCCGCCGCGGCGCCGCTCGTCGCGGCCCCCGTCGGACGGCGGGCGTGGGCCCGAGACCCGGGGCGTCGGCGAGGACCCGCTGGCGTCGCTCGTGCGCGCGCTCGCGGTGTACGAGGGTCCGCGCTGGACGGTCGACGAGGTGCGGGTCGTGGAGTCGATGCCCGGCGCGGGTCGCGGCGGCGGTCCCCTGTACCGCACGGTCGAGCGCCTCCCGTTGCGCGGCGCCGGTTCCTGACGCGCGGGACCGTGGACGCGGACCGTGCTGGCCCGGGTGGACGCGGCCGTGCCATGCTGGGTCCGTGATCGCTCGACGTGCGGCGGCTGGTCGCCGATTTCCGAGGCCCGTTCCCGGGCCGCGCTGACGCGCACGTGAGCTGAGCCGCGCCGGCTCGTCGCCCTGCGGGGTGGACGGGTGCCGCCGCGGGCTGGACCTCTCCGACGGCCCTGGAGCGGGCGCCCTAGACTTGCCCGCTGGTCGGGCGCGCTGGTGCGCGCCCGCCGCACGCCCACCTTCGGAAGGTTCGGATGTCCGAGACCCCTGCTGCTGCCGACGGCAGCGCACCTGACCTGTCCCCGCTCGACGAGGCCGGTGTCACCGCCGCCCTCGACGCGGCGCTCGCCGACGTCGCCGCTGCCGGCGACCTCGACGCGCTGAAGTCCGTGCGCCTGGCGCACACGGGCGACCGCAGCCCGCTGGCCGTCGCCAACCGTGCGATCGGCGGCCTCGCGCCCGCCGAGAAGGGCGCCGCCGGCCGCCTCGTCGGCCAGGCGCGCGGCCGCCTCAACCAGGCGATCGCCGCGCGGCAGACCGTGCTCGAGGCCGAGCGCGACGCGCGCGTGCTCGTCGAGGAGACGCTCGACGTCACGCTGCCCGTCGACCGCCGCCCGCGCGGCGCCCGTCACCCGCTCGAGGTGCTCGCGCAGCGCGTCGCCGACGTGTTCGTCGCGATGGGCTGGGAGATCGCCGAGGGCCCGGAGCTCGAGGCCGAGTGGTTCAACTTCGACGCGCTGAACTTCGGCGTCGACCACCCCGCGCGGCAGATGCAGGACACGTTCTACGTGGCGAACCCCGACGGTTCCGACGAGCCGTCGAACCTGGTGCTGCGTACGCACACGAGCCCCGTGCAGGCCCGTTCGCTGCTCGAGCGCGGCGTGCCGGTCTACATCGCGTGCCCCGGCAAGGTGTTCCGTACGGACGAGCTCGACGCGACGCACACGCCGGTGTTCCACCAGGTCGAGGGTCTCGCGATCGACAAGGGCCTGACGATGGCGCACCTCAAGGGCACGCTGGACCACTTCGCCAAGGCGATGTTCGGCCCCGACGCCCGCACCCGGCTGCGCCCGTCGTACTTCCCGTTCACCGAGCCGTCCGCCGAGATGGACCTGTGGTTCCCGCAGAAGAAGGGCGGGCCCGGCTGGATCGAGTGGGGCGGCTGCGGCATGGTCAACCCGAACGTGCTGCGGGCCTGCGGCGTGGACCCGGAGGTGTACTCGGGCTTCGCGTTCGGCATGGGCATCGAGCGCACCCTCATGCTCCGGCACGGCATCGGCCTCATGCACGACATGGTCGAGGGCGACGTGCGGTTCTCCACCCAGTTCCAGGCGGTGATCTGATGCCTCGCATCCCCCTGTCGTGGCTCGGCGAGCACGTCGAGCTCCCGGCCGGCCTGACGGCCGAGAAGCTCGCGGCCGACCTCGTGCGGGTCGGTCTCGAGGAGGAGGCGATCCACGCCGCCGCCGTGACGGGCCCGCTCGTCGTCGGTCGCGTCGTGGAGCGCAGCCCCGAGCCGCAGAAGAACGGCAAGACGATCAACTGGTGCCGCGTCGACGTCGGCGAGACGCACAACGAGGTCCGCGAGGACGGCACGCGCGGGCCCCGGGGCATCGTGTGCGGCGCGCACAACTTCGACGTGGGGGACCACGTCGTCGTCGCGCTGCCCGGCGCGGTGCTGCCCGGCCCGTTCCCGATCGCGTCGCGCAAGACGTACGGGCACGTGAGCGACGGGATGATCTGCTCGGCGCGCGAGCTGGGCCTGGGCGAGGACCACTCCGGGATCATCGTGCTGAGCGAGATCGGCCTCGACGCACCGGTCGGCACCGACGCGCGCGAGCTGCTCGGGCTCGGCGAGGAGGTCCTCGAGATCAACGTGACCCCGGACCGGGGCTACTGCTTCTCGATGCGGGGCGTCGCACGCGAGTACGCGCACTCGACGGGTGCCACGTTCACCGACCCGGGCCTGCCGGAGCCGCGGGACGCGCGCCCGGCCGGCTTCGCGGTCGAGATCGAGGACGAGGCGCCCATCCACGGCGTGCCCGGTGCGGACCGGTTCGTCGCGCAGGTCGTGCGGGGCGTGCGGGCGAACGACCCGTCGCCCGCGTGGATGCGGCGTCGGCTGCAGCAGGCGGGCATGCGCCCGATCTCGCTCGCGGTCGACGTCACGAACTACGTGATGCTCGACCTGGGGCAGCCGCTGCACGCGTACGACCTCGCGACGCTCGCGGAGCCGATCGTCGTGCGCCGGGCCCGCCCGGGCGAGACGATCCGCACGCTCGACGACCAGGTGCGCAGCCTCGACCCCGAGGACCTGCTCATCACGGACTCGCCCGACGGGCGCGGGTCGCGGCCGATCGGGCTCGCGGCCGTCATGGGTGGCGGCGAGACCGAGGTCGGGCCGACGACGAGCGACCTGCTGATCGAGGCCGCGCACTTCGACGCGGTGACGGTGGCGCGCACGGCGCGCCGGCACAAGCTGCCGTCCGAGGCGGCCAAGCGGTTCGAGCGTGGCGTGGACCCGCGGCTGCCGCGCGTCGCGGTGCAGCGGGTCGTCGACCTGCTCGTCGAGCACGGTGGCGGCACGGCGGACGACGCGCTGACCGACGTGGACCGGACGACACCCGTCGCGCCGTTCGAGCTCGACCTCGACCAGCCGGGCCGGCTCGTCGGCGTGGCGTACTCGCACGACGAGGTCCGCGGCGTGCTCGCCGAGATCGGCTGCGCCGTGCGGGACGTGCGCGAGGGCGTCGTCGCGGTCACGCCGCCCACGTGGCGGCCGGACCTCGCGACGGGCGTCGACCTGGTCGAGGAGGTCGCGCGCCTGCGCGGCTACGACGCGATCCCGTCGGTGGTGCCGCCGGCGCCCGCCGGGCTGGGCCTCACGTGGGAGCAGCGCACACGTCGGGCGGTCGCGGACTCGCTCGCGGAGTCGGGGCTCGTGGAGGTGCTGAGCTACCCGTTCGTCTCGACCGAGCAGCTCGACGCGCTCGCGCTGCCGGCCGACGACGAGCGTCGTCGCGCGGTCCGGCTGGTCAACCCGCTGTCGGACGCGCAGCCGCTCATGCGCACGGACCTGCTGGTGACGCTGCTGGACACCGCGCGCCGCAACGTGGCCCGAGGCAACGCCGACGTGTGCGTGTTCGAGGTCGGTCTCGTGACGCTGCCGGCGGCCGGTGCGGGCGCCGCGCCGGCGCTGCCCGGTGGGGTGCGGCCGTCCGACGAGGCCCTCGCGGCGCTCGCGGCGGCGGTCCCGGCGCAGCCCCGGCACGTCGCGGGAGTCCTCGCGGGTCGTCTCGAGCCCGCCGGCGTGTGGGGCCCGGGGCGCCGCGCGGACCACGGTGACGCGATCGCCGCCGCGCAGCGCGCGGCGCAGGTCGCGGGCCTCGAGGTCCGGCTCGTCGCCGACGCCTCCCGGGCGCCCTGGCACCCGGGCCGGTGCGCGCGCGTGGAGACGGTCGACGGCGTCGTGCTGGGCTGGGCGGGCGAGCTGCACCCGAACGTCGTCGCGGCGCACGACCTGCCGGCGCGGGCCGCGGCGTTCGAGCTCGACCTCGACGCGGTGCTCGCGGCCGCGCCGCGCGACGCGCGGCAGGCGCGCGGGGTCTCGACGTTCCCGGTCGCCAAGGAGGACGTCGCGCTCGTCGTGCCGTCCGACGTGCCGGCCGCGGACGTGCTGGACGCGGTGCGCACGGGGGCGGCGGCGAGTCCCGCGGGCGACGTGGTCGAGGACGTGCGGCTGTTCGACGTGTACGAGGGCGACCAGGTCGCCCCCGGGCACCGCTCGCTCGCGTTCTCGCTGCGGCTGCGCGCGGCGGACCGCACGCTCACGGCCGCCGAGACCGCGGGCGTGCGCGAGGCGGTCGTCGCGGAGGCGGGGGCGCGCTTCGGCGCGACGTTGCGCGCCTGACGTCGGCTCGAAGGCCCCGGTCGATCTCGACGGTCGGCCGGGGCCTTCGTCGTACCCACGCGGTCGTCATGGGACGTCCGATGAGTTCACCGCATCGTTACTCACCAGTAGTTGCGACAAAACGGGCCGCGCGACAGGGTGAACGCGGGTCGCCCTACCGGGTGACCGCTCGTGCGTTCCCCGACGAAGGAGAGCCCCCCGTGCTCCGTGGCACCAGATCGTTCACCGGGGGCATCGCCGCCCTCGCCGTCGTGCTCGCGGGAGGGCTCGCCGCCGCCCCCGCGCACGCAGCCGTCTCGACGGCCGCGCCGCTGCTGGTCAACGAGGTGTACGGCGGGGGAGGCAACTCCGGGGCGCCGTTCGACCGCGACTTCGTCGAGCTCTACAACCCGGGCGACGACGACATCGACCTCACGGCGTACTCGGTGCAGTACGCGTCGGTCACGGGGTCGACGTGGCAGGTGACGCGGCTGAGCGGGACCGTGCGCGCGGGTGGGACGTTCGTCGTCGGGCAGGCGTTCGGCAGCAACACCGACGCGCCCGACGTGCCGGTCGACCTCGAGGGCACGATCCCGATGAGCGGCACGGGCGGCAAGGTCGCCCTCGTGGCGGGCGTGAACCCGCTGACCTGCGGCACCGGCTGCGCGGCGCTGGACTCCGTCGTCGACCTCGTCGGCTGGGGACCCACGGCCTCGTCGTACGCGGGGTCCGGGCCCGCGCCGGCCACGACGAACCCGACCTCGGTCTCCCGCGACGCGGAGCACACGCACACCGCGGACAACGCCGCCGACTTCACGGTCGGTGCGCCGACCCCGCAGAAGTCGGACGGCGGCGGCGACCCGGACCCCGAGGGCCCGCTCACCATCGCGGAGATCCAGGGGACGGGTGCGGCCTCGCCGTACGTCGGTGCCACCGTCACCACGCAGGGCGTCGTGACGGCCGCCTACCCGACCGGCGGGCGCGACGGCTACGTGATCCAGACCGCCGGGACCGGCGGGACGCTCGGGGAGCGCACCGCGTCCGACGGCCTGTTCGTCTACTCCGCGAGCACCGACGACCTCGTGACGATCGGCGACGAGGTGCGGGTCACGGGCGCGGTGAGCGAGTTCAACGGGCTGACCGAGATCACGGTGACGAGCGCCGCCGACCTCGAGATCCTCGACTCCGACGCGACCGTGACCCCGCTGACGGGCGCGTGGCCGGCGACCGCCGCGGCGCGCGAGGCGATCGAGTCGATGCTGTTCGCCCCGACCGGCGACCTGACCGTCTCCAACACGTTCTCGACGAACCAGTACGGCGAGGTCGGCCTGGCGACGGGCACCACCCCGCTGCTGCAGTGGACCGAGGTCGCCGACCCGCAGGACACCGCCGCGGTCCAGGCCGTCAAGGACGACAACGCCGCGCGCGGCGTCGTGCTCGACGACGGCGCGACGACGAACTACCTCTCGTCCGCCAACCAGTCGCGCGTGCCGCCGTACGTGTCCCTGACGAACCCGGTGCGCGTCGGCGCGTCGGTCACGTTCGACGAGCCGGTCGTCGTCACGTACCTCAACAACGCGTGGAAGCTCGACCCGACGCAGCCCCTCGTCGGCCCGACCGACGGCCCCGTGACGTTCGAGAACACGCGCACCGAGCTGCCGCGTGACGTGGGCGGCGACCTGACCGTCGCGTCGTTCAACGTCCTCAACTACTTCACGACGCTCGGCGCGACCACGTCCGGCTGCGTGCCGTACACCGACCGCACGGGCGACCCCGTGACCGTCGACACCGGGTGCGACCCGCGCGGCGCGTGGGACCCCGAGGACCTGGCGCGTCAGCAGGCCAAGATCGTCACCGCGATCAACGACCTCGACGCGGACGTCGTCGGACTGCTCGAGATCGAGAACTCGGCGGTCGTCGACGGCGTGGACGACGAGGCGCTCGGCACGCTCGTCGACGCGCTCAACGACGCCGCGGGTGAGGACCGCTGGGCGTTCGTGCCGTCGTCGTCGGACCTGCCGCCCGTCGGCGAGATGGACGTCATCACGAACGCGTTGATCTACCAGCCGACCGCGGTCGAGCGCGTGGGAGACTCGCGTGCGCTCGGCACGCTGTCGGGCTCCGGCGAGGCGTTCGCGAACGCGCGCGAGCCGATCGCCCAGGCGTTCGCGCCCGTCGGCGGCGGCGAGCCGGTGCTCGTGGCGGTCAACCACTTCAAGTCCAAGGGCTCGGCGGGTCCGCTGCCGGGCGACGCGGACTCCGGCGACGGGCAGGGCGCGTCGAACGCGTCGCGCGTCGCGCAGGCCACCGCGCTGCGGGACTGGGTCGCGGACATCCGGGGCGACGTCGAGGCGGTCGCGCTCGTGGGCGACTTCAACGCCTACACGCTCGAGGACCCGCTCAAGGTGCTGTACGACGCGGGTTACACCGACGCGGCCGCCGAGCTCGCGCCGGGGGAGTACTCGTACTCGTTCGGCGGGCTGTCGGGATCGCTCGACCACGTGCTGCTCAACGAGGCGGCGCTCGAACGGGCCACGGGTGCCGACGTGTGGGAGATCAACGCCGAGGAGTCCATCGCGCTCGAGTACAGCCGGTACAACTACCACGGGGCGCTGTTCTACGCGGACGACGAGTACCGCTCGTCGGACCACGACCCGGTGCTCGTGGGGCTGAGCGCCGGTGAGAGCAACGGCGGTCCGCTCGACCTGACGTTCCTCAACATCAACGACTACCACGGGCGCATCGAGTCGGTGACGACCGCGGGCGTCACCTCGTCGAACACCGTGAAGTTCGCCGGGACCGTCGAGAAGCTGCGTGCGGAGGCGGCCGGACCGGTCGCGTTCCTGTCCGCGGGCGACAACATCGGCGCGTCGCTGTTCGCGTCAGCGGTCCAGAAGGACCAGCCGACGATCGACGTGCTCAACGCGCTCGAGCTGACGGCCTCCGCGGTCGGCAACCACGAGCTCGACCAGGGCTACGCGGACCTGACCGACCGCGTGATCGGCCCGGACGGCGCACGCAACGCGCAGTGGGCCTACCTCGGCGCGAACGTGTACCTCGACGGCACCACGACGCCCGCGCTGGACGAGTACACGACGTTCGACATGGACGGCGTGACGGTCGCGGTGATCGGCGCGATCACGGAGGAGACCCCGGCGCTCGTGACGCCCGCGGGCATCGCGAACCTCGACTTCGGGAACCCGGTCGAGGCCGTCAACCGCGTCGCGGCGCAGCTCACGGACGGTGACGAGAGCAACGGCGAGGCCGACGTGATCGTCGCCGAGTACCACGAGGGCGCGGGCTCGGGCACGCCCGACGGCTCGACGCTCGAGGAGGAGGTGGCCGCAGGCGGCGCGTTCGCGGAGATCGTCACCGAGACCTCGGCGGCGGTGGACGCGATCTTCACGGGTCACACCCACAAGCAGTACGCGTGGGCGGGCGACGTCCCCGGCGTGGCCGGCAAGACCCGTCCGATCGTGCAGACGGGCTCGTACGGCGAGTTCCTCGGCAAGGTCGTCCTGACCTACGACCCGGCGACCGACGAGGTCGTGTCGCACACCGAGGAGAACGTCGCGCGGGTCACCACCGCGGACGAGACGCTGATCGCGACCTACCCGCGCGTCGCGCAGGTCAAGGCGATCGTCGACGAGGCGATCGCGTTCGCCGACGTCATCGGGAGCGAGCCCGTGGGGTCGGTGACGGCCGACATCACGACCGCGTACACGGGCGGCTCGTACGTCGACGGCGTCTACGTGGGCTCCGGCCCGCTGCCGTCGACGGGTCGCGACGACCGGGCGAGCGAGTCGACGCTCGGCAACCTCGTCGCGAACGCGCTGCGGGACACGCTCGCCGACGAGCGGCTGGGCGGCGCGCAGATCGGCGTCGTCAACCCGGGCGGTCTGCGCAACGAGCTGTACTACGCGAGGTCGGGTGCCGAGGAGACCGACGGGATCGTCACGTTCGCCGAGGCGAACGCGGTGCTGCCGTTCGTGAACAACCTCTGGACGACGACGCTGACCGGTGAGCAGCTGCTCACGATGCTCAACCAGCAGTGGCAGCGGGACGCCGACGGCAACGTGCCGTCACGCGCGTACCTGCAGCTCGGGCTGTCCGACAACGTGTCGTACACCTACGACGCGACCCTGCCGGAGGGCAGCCGCATCACGTCCGTGACGATCGACGGCGAGCCGCTCGATCCCGAGGCGGACTACCGCGTCGGCACGTTCTCGTTCCTCGCGACGGGCGGCGACAACTTCCGGGTGTTCACGCAGGGCACCGACACGCGCGACTCGGGTCTCGTCGACCGCGACGCGTGGATCGCGTTCCTCGAGTCGCACCCCGACCTGTCGCCCGACTTCGCGCGGCACGCGGTCGCCGTGTCCGGCCTGCCGTCGACGGTCGCGGCCGGGGACTCGGTCGACCTCGGGGTGTCCCGCCTCGACCTCACGAGCCTGGGCTCGCCGCAGAACACGAGCCTCGACGTCCGCCTCGACGGGGAGTCGATCGGTGAGGTCGCCGTCACCGGCGGTGCGGCCACGGTCGCGGTGCAGATCCCGGTCGGGACCTCGGCGGGTGCGCACGAGCTCACGCTCGTCGCGGCGCCGAGCGGCACGACGGTGCACGTCCCGCTGACCGTCGAGGCGGCCACGCCGACGACGACGGTGCTCACGATGACCGGCGACCCGGTCGCGGGCGCGACGCAGACGCTGCACGCAGCGGTCTCGCCCGAGGCCGCCGTCGGCACCGTCACGTTCGTGGACGGCACGACCTGGCTCGGGACCGTGGCGGTCCGGGGCGGCGTCGCGACGCTCGACGTGCAGCTCGGGGCGGGCTCGCACGACCTGCGCGCCGTGTTCACCCCGACCGACGACCGGCACGACGCCTCGACGGGGACCCTGTCGGTGACGATCGTGACCACGTCGTCGTCGACCACGGTGCTCGAGGTCACGCCGCACAAGGTCGCCTTCGGCGGCCACGTCACGGCGAAGGTCACCGTGAAGGCGGACGGGGCCGTGCCCACGGGCGTCGTCCAGATCCGCGAAGGTCAGGAGGTGCTCGGGGCCGGGACGCTCGTGCCCGAGGGACCGGGCAGCGCGACGTCCGGCAAGGGCAGGCCGAAGCCGGCCACCGCGACGGCGACCGTCGTGCTCCCGCGCACGCTCGCGGTCGGCAAGCACTCGCTCACCGCCGTCTACGGGGGCGCGCCCGGAGTCGAGGCGTCGACCTCGAAGCCGGTCACCCTCACCGTCACCCAGGCGCGACCGACGATCACCCTGACGACCCCGAGCTGGACGGTGACCAAGGGCAGCACACCGGTCGTCACCGTCACGGTCGCGGGCGCGCCGGGTGCTCCGGCGCCGGGCGGCACGGTGGCGCTCGAGGTGGGCCGGACGACCTACCTGGGGACGTTGAGCGGTGGCACGGCGACGTTCACGCTCGCCAAGGTGACGAAGACCGTCAAGGTCACGGCGACGTACGCCGGCGACAGCGGCTACTCGAAGGCCTCCGCGAGCGAGCGGCTCGTGGTCGACCCGAAGGGCGGGCACCCGCACCCGAAGCCCAAGCCGTGATGCGCTGACCGCACCACCCGAGGGCGCCCGGCCGGACCACCTCCGGCCGGGCGCCCTCGTCGTGCGCCGTCCCACTGGGCGGTCGCGGGGCGGACGAACAGGACACGGCACCGCTAGCCTGGCCGCACTGACACGGGGTGCCCTGCGCGCAGGGCTGAGATCACACCCGCCGAACCTGATCTAGTTCGTACTAGCGAAGGGATGTCGTCTCCATGACGTCTGCCGTTCCGTCCTGCCCTCCTGCCGGCCGCTCCGCCGCCGGCCCCGACGAGGTCGGCGCCCGTCGCCCGAGCCGCAACGGCATCGCGGCCGACGCCGCGCAGGCGCTCGCGGCCCTGCGCTCGCGCACGCCGCTCGTGCAGTGCCTCACGAACGAGGTGACGACGAACCTCGTCGCCAACACGCTGCTGGCGGCGGGCGCGTCGCCCGCGATGACGGCGGTCCCGGGGGAGGCCGAGCAGCTCGCGGGCGTCGCGGGCGCGGTGCTCGCGAACCTCGGCACGCCCGGCCCGGACCTGCGCGCGTGCCTCGAGCCGGCGGTGACAGCGGCGCGCCGGGCGGGGGTGCCGTGGGTGCTCGACCCGGTCGCGGTCGGTGTGCTGTCGGTCCGCACGCAGCTCGCCGAGCAGCTCCTCGCCGCGCGGCCGACGGTCGTGCGCGGCAACGCGAGCGAGGTCCGCGCGCTCGCGGGCCTCGCGTCGTCGGGCCGTGGTGTGGACGCGCGCGACACGGTCGACGACGCGTACGGCGCGGCGGTGCGCCTCGCGCGTGCGACCGGCGGCGTGGTCGCGGTGTCGGGTGCGGTCGACCTCGTCGTCGCGGGGGACACCGTGGTGCGGGTCTCGGCGGGGGACCCGCTGCTGACCGCCATCACGGGTGCCGGGTGCGCACTCGGCGGGCTGGCGGCGGCATTCGCCGCGGTCGCCGACCCGCTGACCGCGGCCGTGGGCGCGTCGCTCGTGCTCGGCGTCGCGGCCGAGCGTGCCGCGCTCGCCGCGCGGGGACCGGCCTCGTTCCAGGTCGCGCTGCTCGACGAGCTCTACGGGCTGCGGCCCGAGCACGTCGTCGGGCTGGGCGACCGGCTGACGGTGGAGCCCGTGCCCGCCGACGAGCGTGTCGGGGCCCCCGCGTGAGCCGCGTGGCGGGCGTGCCGGGAGCCACGAGCGTGACCGGGACGGTGCGGCGCCCCGCGTTCCCCGGCGGGCCGTACCTGGTGCTCGACGCCGACGTGTGCGCGGCGGCGGGGCGCGCCCCGGCGGACGTCGCGGCCGACGCGGTGCGGGCGGGCGTCGGGGTCGTGCAGGTGCGCGCGACGCGCACGGGCGTGCGTGACCTCGTCGCGCTCACGGTCGCCGTGGCGGACGCGGTCCGCATCGCCGGGCCCGCCCGCCTCGTGGTCGACGACCGCGTGGACGTGGTGCTCGCGGCGCGGGCCCGCGGCGCCGTCGTCGACGGTGTGCACGTGGGCCAGCGGGACCTCGAGGCCGCCGACGCGCGCGCCCTGCTCGGGCCGGACGCGGTCGTCGGGGTCTCGGCGGCTCGGCCGCAGGACGTGCGCGCGGTCCCGGCCGACCTCATCGACTACATCGGCGCCGGCCCGGTGCGCCTCACGCCCACCAAACCGGAGGCCGCCGTCGCACTCGGCCTCGACGGGCTCGCCGCGGCGGTGGCGTGCACCGACCTGCCGGTCGTGGCCATCGGCGGGCTCGACGTGCACGACGTCGACGCGGTGCGCGCTGCGGGGGCGCGAGGGCTCGCGGTGGTCTCCGCGGTCTGCTCCGCCCCCGACCCGTCCGCCGCGGCCGCGGCGCTCGTCGCGGCGTGGAACGCGAGCCCGGTGGTCGTGTCGGCGTCGGCGGGTGCACGGTGACCGCCTCGCGCGTGCGTGCGCTGTCGATCGCCGGCACGGACCCGACCGGCGGCGCCGGGATCCAGGCCGACCTCAAGTCGTTCGCCGCGCACGGGGCCTACGGCATGGCCGTCGTGACGGCGCTCGTCGCGCAGAACACGCGGGGCGTGCGCGCGGTCCACGTACCGGAGCCGGACTTCCTGCGCGCGCAGCTCGACGCCGTGAGCGACGACGTGTCGGTGGACGCGGTGAAGATCGGCATGCTCGCGACGCCGCAGGTCGCGGCAGAGGTGACGGCGTGGCTCGACCGGCAGCGCGCCGCGGGCCGTCGGCCCGTCGTCGTGCTGGACCCGGTCATGGTCGCGACGAGCGGGGACCGGCTGCTCGAGCCGGAGGCCGAGGCCGCGGTGCGCGCGCTGGTGGCGCGTGCGGACCTGGTCACGCCGAACCTGCCCGAGCTGGCGGTGCTGGTGGACGAGCCGACCGCGGGCACGTGGGCGCACGCGCTCGACCAGGCCCACCGGCTCGCGAGCGGGTCCGGGACCACGGTGCTGCTCAAGGGCGGGCACCTGGGCGGGTCGACGAGCCCGGACGCGCTGGTCGGCCCGGACGGCCAGGTCGTCGAGATCGCGGCGCAGCGCGTCGTCTCGACGAGCACGCACGGCACGGGCTGCTCGCTGTCGGCCGCGGTCGCGGCGCTGCGGCCCGTGCGTGACGGCTGGCCCGAGACGGTCCGCGAGGCGAAGCGGTGGCTCACGGGTGCGATCGCCGCGGGCGAGGGCCTGCAGGTCGGCTCGGGGCACGGCCCGGTCGACCACCTGCACCACGCGCCCGGTCTGGGTGCGCGCGCCTTCACGGCGGACGTCGCGGGTCGCGTCGCCGACGCGACGCGCCGGTCGGCCGAGCTGCCGTTCGTGCGGGCGCTCGTCGAGGGCACGCTGCCTGCCGAGCGGTTCGAGGACTACGTGCGGCAGGACGCGCTGTACCTCACGGACTACTCGCGCGTCCTGGCGCGTGCGAGCCAGCTAGCGCCCGACGGGGAGGGCCAGGCGTTCTTCGCGCGCGGGGCCGCCGCGTGCCTCGACGTCGAGCGACGGCTGCACGACGAGCGCCTCGCGCGGGCCGGACGGCGCGCGGTCCGCGTCGCGGGGCCGTCGCGGGTGACGACCGCGTACGTCGACCACCTGCTCGCCGTCGCGGCGACGGGGTCGTACGCCGACGTCGTCGCGGCGGTGCTCCCGTGCTACTGGGTGTACGCCGACCTCGGGGCGCAGCTGCGTGCCCGGGTCACACACCTGTCGGCGGATCTCGCGACCCACCCGTACGGCGACTGGCTCGGGACGTACGGCGACACCGAGTTCGCCCAACTGGCGGTACGGGCACGCGAGCTGGCCGACGCCGCCGCCCGCCCGCTGGACGCCGCGGGCCGTGCCCGGATGCGGCACGTGCTCGCCGTCTCCTGCGAGCACGAGGTCGCGTTCTTCGCCCAGGTCGGCACCGCGCCGCATCCGGCTACCCAGGTGCAGGACGACCCCGCGGTGCCGGGCACGCTCGCACGCTCGTCGGCGGACGCCGTGCCCGTGGCGTGACACGACGAGCGGCCCGGCCGCAGGACCCGGGCCGCTCGTCGTCGAGGCGTCGACGGCGCGAGAGCGTCAGAGGAAGTCGTGGTACGCGGGCAGGTCGAGCACGCCGTTGCCCGAGAGCCCGATGACGATCGTCTCGTCGGTCGTCGCGGCCCGCGCGTGCGCGATCGCCCCGGCGACCGCGTGCGTCGACTCGGGGGCCGGGATGATGCCCTCGGCCCGCGCGAACTCGAGGCCCGCCGCGAACGCGGTCTCCTGGTCGACGGCGATCGCCTCGAGGAGCCCGAGCTCGAGCGCGTGCGACACCATCGGCGCCATGCCGTGGTAGCGCAGACCTCCCGCGTGGATGGGCGGCGGCACGAAGTCCTTGCCGAGCGTGTGCATCTTGAGCAGCGGCGTCAGGCCGGCGACGTCGCCGAAGTCGTACCGGTACTCGCCCTGCGTGAGCGAGGGGCACGCGGCGGGCTCGCACGCGACGACGCGCGTCGACGTGCCCTCGCGCAGGTTGCGGCCGATGAACGGGAAGCTGAGGCCCGCGAGGTTCGACCCGCCGCCCGCGCACCCGAACACGACGTCGGCGCTCGCGCCGATCTCGTCGAGCTGGGCGAGCGCCTCCTGACCGATCACGGACTGGTGCAGCAGCACGTGGTTGAGCACCGAGCCGAGCGCGTAGTGCGCGTCCGGGTCCTGCGCGGCGACCTCGACGGCCTCCGAGATGGCCATGCCGAGCGACCCGGTGGTGTCCGGGTCGGCCGCGAGCATCGCGCGCCCCGCCTCGGTGAGGTCCGACGGCGACGGGTGGCACACGCCCCCGTACGTCTCCATCTGCATGCGGCGGTACGGCTTCGCGTCGTACGACGCGCGCACCTGCCACACCTCGCACTGCAGGCCGAGCAGCGAGCACGCGAACGACAGCGACGCGCCCCACTGGCCGGCGCCCGTCTCGGTCGTGAGCTTCGTCGTGCCCTCGATCGCGTTGTAGTACGCCTGCGCGACCGCGGTGTTCGGCTTGTGCGAGCCCGCCGGGGAGACGCCCTCGTACTTGTAGTAGATCGTCGCGGGCGTGCCGAGGGCGCGCTCGAGGCGCAGCGCGCGGATCAGCGGCGACGGTCGCCACAGCGCGTAGATCTCCCGGACGGTCTGCGGGATCTCGACGTACCGCTCGGTGCTGACCTCCTGCGCGATGAGCGCCATCGGGAACAGCGGCGCGAGGTCGTCGGGTCCGAGCGGCTCACGCGTGCCGGGGTGCAGCGCGGGCGGTGCGGGCTCGGGCAGGTCCGCCGCGAGGTTGTACCAGTGCGTCGGGACCTGCGACGGCACGACGGTGCCGACGGGTTCCGTGAGCGGACGGGATGCGGGGCGGACGTCCGGGGATGTCGTCATGCGGGGGCCTCCTGGGCGCGTCGTGGTGCGGTGCGGGCCGCCGACGCGCGGAGCGAGAGACCACGACGCCGTGGGTCCGCAGGGCGAGCCTAGGGGAGAGCCCCGCTGCTCAGGCCCCGATCCAGCGTGCGCTCGAGCAGCTCGACCCGCACCGTGCCGTCCTTGGTGTCGAGCTCCCCGACGCGCCGGAACCCGAGCCGCGCGTGGAACGCCGACGAGCCGGGGTTGGGCGGGTCGAGGTTGACCTCGCACGTCACGCGCCCGAGCCCGAGCGCCCGGGCGCGGGCGTCGACGGCGGCGTAGAGGGCGCGCCCGACACCGCGGCCGTGCGCGTGGGGCGCGACGACGATGCGGTCGACGTACAGCGAGCCGGGCCGGTGCTGCGCGAACCACCGGTAGTTCTCGCTCGCGTACGCCGCGCCGGGCGCGAGCGCGAGCAGGAACCCGAGCACCTCGTCGTCCGTGTGCGCGACGACCGCGACGTCGCACCCCGGCACGTGCGCGGCCAGCCCGTCGAGCCCGAGCGCGTTGACGGCGGGCACCGCCGCGTCGTTGAGCGCGGCGAGCAGCGGCAGGTCGTCGGCCCGGACGTCCCGCACGACGACCACGCCCGTGACCTCGCCCGTGAGGTTGCCCGTGACGTCGCCCATGACGTCTTTCGTGGGGACCGGGGTCAGATCGCGCACGAGTCGTCGGTGCACGCGTCGGCGGCCGGGTCCCCGGCCAGGACCTGGAGCGGGTTCGCCTCACGCCAGCCCGCGTCGAGCAGCTGGGTGAACACCGGCGCGGGTTGGGCACCCGAGACCGCGTACCGGCGGTCGACGACGAAGAACGGCACGCCGCTCACGCCGAGCTCGCGCGCCGCGGCGATGTCCGCGTCGACGGCGGAGGACTGCGCGTCGCCCGCGAGGAACGCGGCGACGGCGTCGTCGTCGAGCCCGGCGAGCGCGAACCCGGCCTCGCGCGCGACCGCGACGAGCGCGTCGGTGACGCCGAGGTCCGCGCCGCGCTCGAAGTGCGCGGAGAACAGCGCCTCGAGCGTGCGCTCGACGAGCGCCTCGCCGCCGGTCTCGCGCGCGAGGTGCACGAGGCGGTGCGCGTCGTACGTGTTGAACGTCAGCACCGTGTCGAAGTCGTACGCGAGGCCCTCGCCCGCGGCGACGGCGGTGACGTGCTCGAACATCCGCTGCACCTGGTCGAGCGGGAGCCCCTTCAGCTCGGCGAGCGCCTCGGCCTCGGGGCGGCCCGGGCCGCGCGGGGTGTCCGGGGAGAGCTGGTAGGCGCGCCACACCACCTCGACGTGCGCGCGGTGCGGGAACGCCGCGAGGGCGGTCGCGAACCGGCGCTTGCCGATGTAGCACCACGGGCAGGCGACGTCGGACCACACCTCGACCGTGATCGTGCGGACGGGGCTCGGGGTGGACGTGCCCAGGTCAGGGCTCACAGCAGGGCTCACGGCAGGAGGAGGACCTTTCCGGTCGTGGCGCGCGACTCGAGCGCGCGGTGGGCGTCGGCCGCGGCCGACAGGGGGAAGCGGGCACCGACGCGCACGTCGAGGCGACCGTCGGCGACCGCGCCGAACAGCTCGGCGGCACGCCACTCGAGCTCGGAGCGGTCGGCGACGTAGTCCCCGAGCGTCGGACGCGTGAGGAACACGGACCCCGCGGCGTTGAGCCGCTGCGGGTCGATGGGCGGGACCGGACCGGAGGACGCGCCGTACAGCACGAGCGTGCCGCGGCGGGCGAGCGACGCGAGCGACGCGTCGAACGTGTCGCGGCCGACGCCGTCGTACACCGTGTCGACCCCGCGCCCGTCGGTCAGCTCACGCACGCGCGCGGGCAGGTCGGTGGTCAGGTCGTCGAGCTCGCGGTAGCGGATCACGTCGGCGGCGCCCGCTGCGCGCGCGAGCGCCTCCTTCTCGACCGACCCGACGGTCGCGATCACGTGCCCGCCGCGCTGGGTCGCGAGCTGCGTGAGCAGCAGGCCGACGCCGCCGGCGGCCGCGTGCACGAGCACCCGGGTGCCCGGCTCGACGGGGGCCGTGGAGGTGACGAGGTAGTGCGCGGTCATGCCCTGCAGCGGCAGCGCGGCCGCGACCTCGTCGTCCACGCCGTCCGGGACGTGCAGCAGCTCGCGCTGCGGGACGACGACGAGCTCGGCGTACGAGCCGGGAGCGGCGGACCACGCGACGCGGTCACCGGCGGTGAACCCGGTGACCTGCGCGCCGGTCGCGACGACCGTCCCGGCGCCCTCGGAGCCGGGGACGTGCGGGAACGGCGCGGGGTACACCCCGCCGCGACGGTAGGTGTCGATGAAGTTGACGCCGGCCGCGGCGACCCGCACGAGCACCTCGTGCGGCCCCGGCGTCGGGTCGGGTCGGGTGACGGACGACAGGACCTCGGGTCCACCGGCGCGGGTGGCTTCGACGGCGTGCACGTCGAGCCGAACACCCGGGGCGCGGCTTTTCATCCCGAGTCGTCATCCCGAGCCGGTGCGATCCTCGTCCTCGGCGGCATGAACCCCGCAGCGCGGCACCACTGCAGCACGGCACAATCCCGCAGCACGGCACAACCCCGCAGCACGGCACAACCCCGCGGCACGGCACAACCCCGCAGTGGTGTCCCGACGCTCTGGTGGTGAGGGAGCCGAGGAGGGGTCGTGGGGCGCAGCTGGGAACCGTTGCTGGAGCACGTCGTGCGGGAGCGCTATGCACGCCTGCTCTCGTACGCGGTGCTGTTGGTGGGCGCCGACGACGCGCCCGACGTGGTGCAGGACGCGCTGGTGTCGGCGTTCTCCGGCCGGGCGCGGTTCACGGTCGCCGCCGAGGCCGAGCAGTACGTGCGACGGGCGATCGCGATGCGTTCGATCGACACCGCGCGTCGGCGTCGTCGGGGGCGCGCGCTCGCGGACCGGCTCGCGAGCCTGCGCCAGGAGGTCGCGCACCTCGAGCCGACGACGCTGGCGACCCAGGTCTCCGAGGCGCTCGCGGAGCTGCCGCCCCGGATGCGGGCGTGCGTGGTGCTGCGGCACCTCGAGGACCTGTCGGTGCGCGACACCGCCACCGCGCTCGGCATCGGCGAGGGCTCGGTCAAGCGGTACACGGCCGACGGCGTCGCGCGCCTCGCGGCGCGCCTCGGCACGGCTCCCCCCGACGAGCAGATCCGCGTCATCCCCGCAGGAGGTGCGTCATGACCGACCTCGACGAGCTGCTGAACCGCGCGTGGGACGAGCACGCGCGCACCGCCGCGGACCTCGACACGTCGGCCGTGCTCGACGACGCGCGCGCGCAGGTGCGCCACCGCCGCGCCGTGCGGCACTCGGTGCTGTCCGTCGGGGGAGCCGCCGCTGTGGGCGTCCTCGTGTGGGGCGCGCTCGCGGTGCCGTCGCCGCGGCACGACGCCCCGCCGGCGTCCCCCACGCCCACGGTCACGACGACCCCGCCGACGACCCCGCCGACGTCGCCCACGCCGACGCCGGACCGCACGAGCGAGGCGACGTCGGCCCCGACGGTGAACGGGGTCGCCGGCGACCTCCCGCCGTACCGGCCCGCGCCCGAGGGTCTCCTGCGGTCCGCGGGTCGCGGCTGGGTGCTGTCGCTGTTCCCGGTGCTCGACGCGCCCGAGCCCGAACGTGCCGAGCCGGGCGACGAGGTCGGGTCCGACGAGCCCGTGTGGGTGCTGCGCGACGTGCTGGTCACGTCGCCGCAGGGCCAGACCTACCTGGTGCACCGGTACGACGAGCCCGTCCACCGGGTCCAGCTCGCTGCGTGGTCCGCGGGGTCGCCAACGGCGGTCGTCGTGGTCGACGACAACGACGGCCAGGCGAGGGCGGACCTGGACCTCACGACGGGCGGGGTCGAGCGCCGCGGCCCGGTGGGTTCGGGCCTGCGCCTGCTCGGCACGCGCGCCGACGGCACGGAGGTGTGGCAGGACTTCTCGGGCGACACGGGCGAGGTGCGGGTCCACACGTACCGTCCGGCCGACGGGGCGACGACGTCGGTCGAGGCGCCGCGTCGGGTACCGATGCTGGGGGTCGACGCCGAGCTCCGGCAGGCGGTGTCGCTCGACGGGGACGGCGAGGACGCGCTGCCCGTCGTGGACCTCGCGAGCGGTGCGCGGCGCGACGTCGCGATCGGCGACGGGCTCGGCTCGTGCCACCACTCCGGGGTCCTGGAACCCGGGACGGTGCTCGTGCGGTGCTACGACGGCAAGGAGGGGACCTCGGTGACCGTGTGGCGGGTCCCGCTCGACGGGGCCGGGGCGCAGCGGCTCGATCCCGAGGTCGTCGCCGGTCAGGAGTGGCTCGAGCGGGCGGTCGCCGTCTCGGCGATGGACGGGTCCGGGGGCTCGGCCCTCGTCGTGTCGGCGTTCCATGACCGTCCCACGCGCGTGTGGCGGTGGGACGGCGACGAGGCGGTGGCGCTGGACAGCCCGGCGCTGGCGGCGATGCTCACCGAGCGGACGATGTTCCGCAGCGAGGTCGTGCGGGACGGAGCGCTGTACCTGGCGCTGGGGGAGTTCGGCAACGGACCCTCGACCGAGCGTGTCGTCCGCATCTCGCTCGCGGACGGCGGGGCGAGCGAGCTGGTGGGGAGGTACGCGACGACCGTCGGCCTGGCACCCCAGCACACGGTGGCGAGGTGAGACCGCGGGAGGCCGGCGGACGCCACGTGCATGCATCGATTCGCGCGAACGTGTATGTTCATGCGCATGTCGTTCACAGTCGCGGTCGCGGGCGCGAGCGGGTACGCCGGGGGCGAGATGCTCCGGCTGCTGCTGCAGCACCCCGAGGCAAGCATCGGAGCGGTCACGGCCCACGCGAACGCGGGCTCGCGGCTCGGTGAGCACCAGCCCCACCTGCGACGTCTCGCCGACCGCGTGCTCGACCCGACGACGCCCGACTCGCTGGCCGGCCACGACGTCGTCGTCCTGGCGCTGCCGCACGGCGCGTCGGGCGCGGTCGCGGCCGAGCTCGCGCAGCGCGACCCCGGCACGGTCGTCGTCGACCTCGGGGCCGACCACCGGCTGACCGACGCGGCCGACTGGCTCGCGTACTACGGCAGCGAGCACGCCGGCACGTGGCCGTACGGCCTTCCGGAGCTGCTGCACGCGAGCGAGCAGGTGGCCGCACAGCAGCGCGCCGCGCTCGCGGGCACGACGCGCATCGCGGTCCCGGGCTGCAACGTCACGGCCGTGACGCTCGGCCTGCAGCCGGGCGTCGCCGCCGGGCTGATCGAGCCGACCGACCTCGTCGCGGTGCTCGCCAACGGCTACTCGGGCGCGGGCAAGAGCCTCAAGCCGCACCTGCTCGCGTCCGAGGGCCTGGGCATGGCGCAGCCGTACGCGGTCGGCGGCTCGCACCGGCACATCCCCGAGATCGCGCAGAACCTGCGCGCCGCGGGCGCGCCCGACGTCACGATCTCGTTCACCCCGACGCTCGTACCGATGTCGCGCGGCATCCTCGCCACGGCGACCGCGCGCCTCGTCCCGGGGACGGACCCGTCCGCGGTCCGCGCGGCGTGGGAGAGCGCGTACGCCGACGAGCCGTTCGTCCACCTGCTGCCCGAGGGCCAGTGGCCGACGACCGCCGCGACGCTCGGCGCGAACACCGCGCTCGTGCAGGTCGCGGTGGACGAGCGCGCCGGCCGCGTCGTGACCGTCACCGCGATCGACAACCTCGTCAAGGGCACCGCCGGCGGCGCCCTGCAGTCGCTCAACCTCGCGCTCGGCCTGCCCGAGCCGCTCGGCCTGCCCCTGGACGGAGTCGCACCGTGACCACGACCGAGACCGCTACCGGCTCCGAGCAGCGCTCGCCCGGCGTCACCGCCCCGCTCGGCTTCCGTGCGAGCGGCGTCACGGCGGGCCTCAAGCCGTCGGGCAAGCCCGACCTCGCGCTCGTCGTGAACGACGGCCCGCTGCAGGTGGGCGCCGCGGTGTTCACCTCCAACCGCGTCGTCGGCCACCCCGTGACCTGGTCGCGCCAGGTCGTCTCCGACGGCGTCGTCAGCGCGGTCGTCCTCAACTCCGGCGGCGCGAACGTCTGCACCGGGCCCGAGGGCTTCCTCGACGTGCACCGCACGGCCGAGACGGTCGCCGACGCGGTCGGCGTCTCCGCGGGCGACGTCGTCGTGTGCTCGACGGGCCTGATCGGCGAGCGCCTGCCGATCGACACGCTGCTCGCGGGCGTGGCCCCCGCCGCTGCCGCGCTGTCCGAGACCGGTGGCCCCGGCGCCGCGCAGGCGATCATGACCACGGACACCGTGCCGAAGACGGCCGACATGACGGTCGAGGGTGACGACGGCGTGTGGCGCGTCGGCGGGATGGCCAAGGGCGCGGGCATGCTCGCACCCGGCCTCGCGACGATGCTGTGCGTCATCACGACCGACGCCGTGGTCGACGCCGCGCTCGCGGACGCGGCGCTGCGCGCGGCCACCTCCCAGACGTTCGACCGCGTCGACTCCGACGGCTGCATGTCCACGTCCGACACGGTCACGCTCCTCGCGTCGGGTGCGTCGGGCGTGTCGCCGGACCCGGCCGGCTTCACCGCCGCCGTCACGGCCGTCGCCGCGCAGCTCGCGCGCCAGCTCGTCGCGGACGCCGAGGGCGCGACGCACGACATCGCGATCACCGTCACGGGCGCGTCCACCGAGGAGGCCGGGCTCGCGGTCGCGCGCGCGATCTCGCGCTCCAACCTGTTCAAGGCCGCGGTGTACGGCAACGACCCGAACTGGGGTCGCGTGCTCGCGTCGGTGGGGACGGTGCCGCCGCAGGTCGCGCCGTTCGACCCCGACGCGCTGGACGTCACGATCAACGGCGTGATGATCTGCCGTGCGGGCGGTGCGCACGAGCCCCGCACGAAGGTCGACCTCGCCTCGTCGCGCGAGGTGCACGTCCTGGTCGACCTGCACGCGGGCGACGAGGTCGTGACCCTGTGGACCAACGACCTCACGCACGCCTACGTCTCCGAGAACAGCGAGTACTCCACGTGAGCCACGACGACTCGAGCACCGACCCGAGCACCGACCCGAGCACGACGAGCGTCCCCGAGGACTTCGTCTTCGACACCCGCACCGACCTGCGCCCCGACCAGAAGGCCGAGGTGCTCATCCAGGCGCTCCCGTGGCTGCAGAAGTTCGCGGGCGCGCTCGTCGTCGTGAAGTACGGCGGCAACGCGATGGTGGACGAGGAGCTCAAGCGCGCGTTCGCGGAGGACATGGTCTTCCTGCGGCAGGTGGGCCTGCGTCCCGTCGTCGTGCACGGCGGCGGCCCGCAGATCAACGCGATGCTCGACCGGCTCGGCATCGAGTCCGAGTTCCGCGGCGGCCTGCGCGTCACCACCCCGGAGGCCATGGAGGTCGTCCGGATGGTGCTCACGGGCCAGGTGTCGCGCGAGCTCGTCGGCCTGCTCAACGCGCACGGCCCGCACGCGGTCGGCCTGTCCGGCGAGGACGGTGGCCTGTTCCAGGCGCGCCGCCGCAAGGCGTTCGTCGGCGGTGAGGCGGTCGACGTGGGCCTCGTCGGCGACGTCGTGCAGGTCAACCCCGGTGCGGTGCAGGACCTGCTCGACGCGGGCCGGATCCCGGTCGTCAGCACGGTCGCCCCCGACATGGACGACCCGACGCAGGTCCTCAACGTCAACGCCGACACCGCGGCGGCCGCGCTCGCGGTCGCGCTCGGCGCGCGCAAGCTCATCGTGCTCACCGACGTCGAGGGCCTGTACCTGAGCTGGCCGGACCGCTCGTCGCTCGTGCGCCGCCTGTCGGCGAGCCAGCTCGCCGAGGTCCTGCCCACGCTCGACTCGGGCATGCGGCCGAAGATGGAGGCCTGCTGGCGTGCCGTGACCGGTGGCGTCGGGCGGGCCCACGTCATCGACGGCCGCGCGCCGCACTCGATCCTCGTCGAGGTCTTCACCTCGGACGGCATCGGCACGATGGTGCTGCCCGACCAGGAGCCCGCGGACGCCCCGTTCACCGCCCCCATCCCCGTCGTCCACCCGGAGGTGCCCGCATGAGCGAGCCGACGACCACGCCGGCCGCCCCGGCACCCCCCGCCGCCCCGACGACCCGCCGCGCGCTGCGCCAGGCGGCCGCGACCGTCGACGGCCTGCCCGTCTCGGTCGCGGGCGGGTCCGTCGCGGAGTGGACCGAGCGCTACTCGCGCGCGGTCATGGACACGTTCGGCCCGCCGCAGCGCGTGCTCGTGCGCGGCGAGGGCCCGTACGTGTGGGACGCGGACGGCAACCGCTACCTCGACCTGCTGGGCGGCATCGCGGTGAACAGCCTGGGCCACGCGCACCCGACGCTCACGGCGGCGATCAGCGCGCAGCTCGGGACGCTCGGTCACGTGTCGAACTTCTTCGGCAGCCCGACGCAGATCGCGTTCGCCGAGCGTCTGCTCGAGCTCGCGCAGGCACCCGAGGGGTCGCGCGTGTTCTTCACCAACTCCGGCACGGAGGCCAACGAGGCGGCGTTCAAGCTCGCGCGCCGCACGGGCCGCACGCGGGTCCTCGCGCTCGAGGGCGCGTTCCACGGCCGCACGATGGGCGCGCTCGCGCTCACGCACAAGGCCGCGTACCGCGAGCCGTTCGAGCCGCTGCCCGGGGGCGTCGAGTGGGTGCCGTTCGGCGACGTCGACGCGCTCGAGGCCGCGCTCGAGCCGGGCGACGTCTCCGCGCTGTTCGTCGAGCCGCTGCAGGGCGAGGCGGGCGTGCTGCCGCTGCCCCCGGGCTACCTGGCCCGGGCGCGCGAGCTGACCGCGCGCCACGGGACGCTGCTCGTCGTCGACGAGGTGCAGACCGGCATGGGGCGCACGGGCGAGTGGTTCGCGCACCAGCTGCCGCACGTCGGCGGCGGCGTGGTGCCGGACGCGGTCACGGTCGCGAAGGGCCTGGGCGGGGGCTTCCCGGTCGGCGCGCTCATCGCGTTCGGCGACACGGCGGCGACGCTGCTGGGCCGCGGCCAGCACGGCACGACGTTCGGCGGCAACCCGGTCGCGGCGGCCGCGGGGCTCGCGACGATCGGCGTCATCGAGCGCGACGACCTGCTCGCGCACGTGCGCGACGTGGGCGCGGCGCTGCGCGCCCGCGTCACCGAGCTCGACCACCCGCTCGTGGCGGGCGTGCGCGGCGAGGGCCTGCTCATCGGGATCGGGCTGACGGCCGCCGTCGCCCCGGCGCTCGCGTCGCGCGCACTGGCCGCGGGGTTCATCGTGAACCCGGTGAACCCGACGTCGATCCGGCTCGCTCCGCCGCTCGTCGTGACGCACGAGCAGCTCGGCACGTTCGTCGACTTCCTCGCGGCGCTCGACCCGGGCGAGGTGGCGGCGTGACGCGGCACTTCCTGCGCGACGACGACCTGTCGCCCGCCGAGCAGCGGCAGGTGCTCGAGCTCGCGCTCGCGTTCCACGACGACCGGTACATCCGCACGCCGCTCGCGGGCCCGCGTGCGGTCGCGGTCATCTTCGACAAGCCGACGCTGCGCACGCAGGTGTCGTTCTCCACGGGGATCGCCGAGCTCGGCGGCTTCCCGCTCGCGGTGGACGGCAAGCTCGCGCAGATCGGCACGCGCGAGTCGATCCCGGACACCGCGCGCGTCCTGGGCCGGCAGGTCGCGGCCGTCGTGTGGCGCACGCACGCGCAGGAGCGCATCGAGGCGATGGCGCAGCACGCGGGCGTGCCCGTGGTGAACGCGCTCACCGACGACTTCCACCCGTGCCAGGTGCTCGCGGACCTGTCGGCCGTCGCGCTGCACCGCGGCGGGGTCGGCGCGCTGGCGGGGCTCACGCTCGCGTACGTGGGCGACGGCGCGAACAACATGGCGCACTCGTACCTGCTCGGCGGCGCGACCGCGGGGCTGCACGTGCGGATCGGCTCGCCCGAGGGCTACCGCCCGGCGCCCGAGGTCGTCGCCGCGGCGCAGCGCGTCGCCGAGCAGACCGGCGGGTCGGTCTCGGTGGTCGGCTCGATCGCCGAGGCGGTGACGGGTGCCGACGTGGTCGCGACCGACACGTGGGTCTCGATGGGCCAGGAGGACGAGGCGGACGAGCGCGAGCTGCCGTTCGTCCCGTTCCGGCTCGACGAGGCCGCGCTCGCGCTCGCCGCCCCCGGCGCGCAGGTGCTGCACTGCCTGCCCGCGTACCGCGGCAAGGAGATCACCGCGGGCGTGCTCGACGGCCCGCAGTCGATCGTGTGGGACGAGGCGGAGTTCCGCCTGCACGCCCAGAAGGCCCTCCTGACGTTCCTGCTCGAGGCCCGGTGACGGCCGTGTCCGTGTCGAGCACGACGAGCACCCCGTCGACCGCCGCCGGCGCCTCGGGTGGGCCGGGCGCCTCGTCGGCCTCGTCCGTGCCGCAGACGAAGGCGGCGCGGCAGGCGCTCGTCGCCTCGCTGCTCACCCGCGAGCAGGTGCACTCCCAGCAGCAGCTCGCGGACCTGCTCGCCGCGGCGGGCGTGAGCGTGACCCAGGCGACGCTGTCACGCGACCTCGTCGAGCTGCAGGCCGTCAAGGTGCGCACGCCGTCGGGCACGCTCGTCTACGCGGTGCCCGGCGAGGGCGCGGTGCGCTCCCTGCCGAGCGCTCCGGCGGCCGACACCGAGCACCTCGCGGCGCGGCTCGAGCGCCTGTGCGCGGAGCTCCTGCTCACCGCGGAGTCGTCCGGCAACCTCGTCGTGCTCCGCACCCCGCCCGGCGGCGCGCAGTACCTCGCCTCCGCGATCGACCACTCGGTCCTGCCCGCCGTGCTCGGCACGATCGCGGGCGACGACACCGTCCTCGTGGTGTCGCGCGACCCCGACGGCGCCGCGCTGGCGTCGCGCTTCCTGACCCTCGCGTCCGGCGAATGACGGCCGCGACCTCTCGTACGCCCCACCCACCCCAGCTCGTAGAAAGTGAACTCTCATGACTGAGCGCGTCGTCCTCGCGTACTCCGGCGGTCTGGACACGTCCGTCGGCATCGGCTGGATCGCCGAGGCCACCGGCGCCGAGGTGATCGCGGTCGCCGTCGACGTCGGCCAGGGCGGTGAGGACCTCAACGTCATCCGTCAGCGCGCGCTCGACTGCGGCGCCGTCGAGGCCTACGTGGCCGACGCGCGTGACGAGTTCGCCGAGGAGTACTGCATGCCGGCGCTGCAGGCCAACGGCCTGTACCTCGACCGGTACCCGCTCGTCTCGGCGCTGTCGCGTCCGGTGATCGTCAAGCACCTCGTGCGCGCCGCGCGCCAGTTCGGGGCGACGACCGTCGCGCACGGCTGCACCGGCAAGGGCAACGACCAGGTGCGCTTCGAGGTCGGCATCACGTCGATCGCGCCGGACCTGACGTGCCTCGCGCCGGTCCGCGACCTC
The DNA here is from genome assembly GCF_021590045.1 of Cellulomonas palmilytica. Taxonomy (NCBI): domain Bacteria; kingdom Bacillati; phylum Actinomycetota; class Actinomycetes; order Micrococcales; family Cellulomonadaceae; genus Cellulomonas; species Cellulomonas palmilytica. The sequence continues at coordinate 2,309,091 of NZ_CP062221.1, forward strand.
GCGCTCACGCGCGACAAGGCGATCGAGTTCGCGGAGAAGCACAAGCTCCCGATCGCGACGACGAAGCACAACCCGTTCTCGATCGACCAGAACGTGTGGGGCCGCGCGGTGGAGACCGGCTTCCTCGAGGACATCTGGAACGGTCCGACGAAGGACGTCTACACCTACACCGACGACCCGACGTTCCCGCCGGTCGCCGACGAGGTCGTCATCACGTTCGAGCAGGGTGTCCCGGTCGCGCTCGACGGCGTGCCGGTCACGCCGCTGCAGGCGATCCAGGAGATGAACCGCCGCGCGGGTGCGCAGGGCGTCGGCCGGATCGACATCGTCGAGGACCGCCTGGTCGGCATCAAGTCCCGCGAGGTGTACGAGGCGCCGGGTGCGATCGCGCTGATCGCCGCGCACCAGGAGCTCGAGAACGTGACGGTCGAGCGCGAGCAGGCGCGGTTCAAGCGCCAGGTCGAGCAGCGCTGGACCGAGCTGGTCTACGACGGCCAGTGGTTCAGCCCGCTCAAGCGCTCGCTCGACACGTTCATCGCGGACACGCAGCGTTACGTCTCGGGCGACGTGCGCCTCGTGCTGCACGGCGGCCGCGCGACGGTCACGGGCCGCCGCTCGGACTCGTCGCTGTACGACTTCAACCTCGCGACGTACGACACGGGCGACACGTTCGACCAGGCGGCCGCGAAGGGCTTCATCGAGATCTACGGCCTGTCGAGCAAGCTCGCCGCGGCGCGCGACGTGAAGTTCGGCCACGGCGTGGACCTCGGCACGCAGGGCGGGATCGATGCCTGAGACGCCCGTGGCCGGTGAGCCGGACGCGCCGCTCGCCCTGTGGGGCGGCCGGTTCGCGTCCGGCCCGGCCGCGGCCCTCGCCGACCTGTCGCGTTCGACGCAGTTCGACTGGCGGCTCGCGGACGTCGACATCTCGGGCTCGGTCGCGCACGCGCACGTGCTGCACGCCGCGGGTCTGCTGTCCGACGACGAGGTCGCGGGCATGGTCGACGCGCTCGAGCGGCTGCGGGCCGACGTCGCGTCGGGAGCGTTCGGCCCGTCGCCCGACGACGAGGACGTGCACACCGCGCTCGAGCGCGGCCTGATCGAGCGCGCGGGCGCGGACCTGGGCGGCAAGCTGCGCGCGGGCCGCTCGCGCAACGACCAGATCGCGACGCTCGTGCGCATGTACCTGCGCCGCGAGGCGCGCGCGATCTCCGGCCTCGTGCTGGACGTCGTCGACGCCCTCGTCGCGCAGGCGCAGGCCGCGGGCGACGCGCCCATGCCGGGGCGCACGCACCTGCAGCACGCGCAGCCGGTGCTGCTCGCGCACAGCCTGCTCGCGCACGCGTGGCCGCTGCTGCGCGACGTCGAGCGGTACACCGACTGGGACCGACGCGCGGCGGTGTCGCCGTACGGCTCGGGTGCGCTGGCCGGCTCGTCGCTCGGCCTGGACCCGGCCGCCGTGGCCGCCGGGCTCGGGTTCGACGCGCCCGTCGAGAACTCGATCGACGGCACCGCGTCGCGCGACGTCGTCGCGGAGTTCGCGTTCGTCTCGGCGATGCTCGCGGTCGACCTGTCGCGGCTCGCCGAGGAGGTCATCCTCTGGGCGACCAAGGAGTTCGGCTTCGTCCGGCTGCACGACTCGTTCTCGACCGGGTCGAGCATCATGCCGCAGAAGAAGAACCCGGACGTCGCGGAGCTCGCGCGCGGCAAGGCGGGTCGGCTCGTCGGCGACCTCACGGGCCTGCTGACGACGCTCAAGGGTCTGCCGCTCGCGTACAACCGCGACCTGCAGGAGGACAAGGAGCCGGTGTTCGACCAGGTCGACCAGCTCACGGTCCTGCTGCCGGCGTTCGCGGGGATGATCGCCACGCTCACGTTCGACACCGAGCGCATGGCGTCGCTCGCGCCGCAGGGCTTCTCGCTCGCGACGGACATCGCCGAGTGGCTGGTGCGCGAGGGCGTGCCGTTCCGGGTCGCCCACGAGGTCGCGGGGGAGTGCGTCCGCGCGTGCGAGGCGCACACGCCGGCGATCGAGCTGTGGGAGCTGTCCGACGACGAGCTCGCGGCGATCTCGCCGCACCTGACACCGCAGGTGCGCTCGGTGCTCTCGGTCGAGGGCTCGCTCGCGTCCCGCTCGGCGCACGGCGGCACGGCACCCGTGCGCGTGCGTGAGCAGCTGGGCCGTGCGGCCGCGCGTGCCACGGAGCTGCGCGCCTGGGCGGCGCCGACGCGGTGACCGACGGTGTGACCACCGGGGCGACGACGGGCTCCGACGAGGGCGCGCTCGGGCTGGTGCTCGAGCGCGCCCTCGTCGCGTCACCCCGGCTCGGCCCCGTGCGCGTGGTGTGCGTCGACGGCCCCGCGGGCTCGGGCAAGACGACCGCGGCGGACGCGCTCGTCGCGCTGGCGTCCGCGCGGCGCGTGCGCGCGGTCGTCGTGCACCTCGACGACCTGTACGAGGGCTGGTCCGGCCTCGAGGGCTCGCTGTGGCCGCGGCTGTCCGCCCAGGTGCTCGAGCCGCTGCGCCGCGGCCTGCCCGGACGGTTCCAGCGGTACGACTGGTCCGCCGAGCGGTTCGCGGACTGGGTCGACGTCCCGCTTCCCGAGCTGCTCGTGGTCGAGGGCTGCGGCTCCGCGCGGCGCGCGTGCGACCCGGTCGCGGTGCTGCGCGTGTGGGTCGAGGCCGACCGCGCGCTGCGCCTGAACCGTGGGCTCGCGCGCGACGGCGAGGACGCCCGCGCGCACTGGCTGCGATGGATGGACGACGAGGCCGCGCACTTCGCCCGCGAACGCACGCGTGAACGCGCCGACGTCCGACTGGACGCGTTTGGCAGGATGACCCCATGACGCCCGCGGCGGACGCCCCCCGCGAACCGGTCCTCGAGGACCGGGAGCTCGCGCACGCCGCGATCCCGTCCGTCGTCCCGTCGGGTTCGTCGTCGGTCGCACCCTCGTCGGACGTGCCGCGCTCGCCGGACGCCGCGGACCCGCTGCGCTTCGTCGCGATCCCCGCCCGCACCTGGTACGCGCGGGACGTGCACACCGTGGCGCGCGACCTCCTGGGCGCGTACCTGACGTCGCGCACGCCCGAGGGCGAGGTGACGGTCCGGCTGACCGAGGTCGAGGCGTACGCGGGCTCCGACGACCCCGGCTCGCACGCGTTCCGCGGCCGCACCGCGCGCAACGCGGTGATGTTCGCCGAGCCCGGCAGGCTCTACGTGTACCGGCACCTCGGGCTGCACCACTGCGTCAACGTGGTCACCGAGCCGACGGGACGCGCGGCGGCGGTCCTGCTGCGCGCGGGCGAGGTCGTCTCCGGGGCCGAGCTCGCCTGGGCGCGGCGCGAGCACGTGGGCGTCGTCGACTCCCACCGCCAGCTCGCACGCGGCCCCGCACGGCTCGCCGTCTGCCTCGGGATCGACCGGTCCTGGAACGGCGACGACGTGACCGAGGCCGGCGGACGCGTCGTGCTGCACCGGCACGAGGGACCCGTCCTCTCGACGCAGGCGAGCGGCCCACGCGTGGGCGTGTCCGGCCCGGGCGGGGACGTGTCCCGGCACCCGTGGCGCTACTGGCTCGTCGGCGAGCCGAGCGTGTCGGCCTACCGCCCGGCGTACCGCTCCTCGGCCTCGCGCTCGCGCGGCTCGTCGGACGGGTATCGCCCGCCGGCGTCGGAAGACGTCCCGTGACGGGACGACGACGTCGGCCGCGCCGCGGATCCCCCGCGGCCCCTCTCGACCGTGACCTCGCCGCACGCCGTGCGGCCCCCTGACCGGAGACCAGACGTGACCCACATCCTCGACGAGCTCGCGTGGCGCGGGCTCATCGCCCACACGACCGACGTCGACGCGCTGCGCGAGGCGCTGTCCGGCGGGCCCGTGACGCTCTACTGCGGCTTCGACCCGACCGCGCCGAGCCTGCACATCGGCAACCTCGTCCAGATCCTCACCGTGCGCCGGCTCCAGGACGCCGGCCACCGTCCGATCGCGCTCGTCGGCGGCGCGACGGGCCTGATCGGCGACCCGAAGATGACGGGGGAGCGCACGCTCAACTCGCGTGACGTCGTCGCGGGCTGGGTCGAGCGGATCCGCGCCCAGATCGCACCGCTGCTGCGGTTCGACGGCGACAACGCCGCGACGCTGGTGAACAACCTGGACTGGACGGCGCCGCTGTCCGCCATCGACTTCCTGCGCGACGTCGGCCAGCACTTCCGGCTCGGCACGATGATCGCCAAGGACACGGTGGCCCGCCGCCTCGCGAGCGAGCAGGGGATCTCGTTCACGGAGTTCAGCTACCAGGTGCTCCAGGGCATGGACTTCCTCGAGCTGTACCGCCGGCACGGCGTCACGCTCCAGACAGGCGGGTCGGACCAGTGGGGCAACCTGCTGTCGGGCGTCGAGCTGATCCGCAAGGTCGAGGGCGCCGCGGTGCACGCGCTGACCACCCCGCTCATCACCAAGGCCGACGGCACCAAGTTCGGCAAGACGGAGTCGGGCACCGTGTGGCTCGACCCGCAGATGACGACGCCGTACGCCTTCTACCAGTTCTGGCTCAACGCGGACGACGCGGACGTGCTCGGGTACCTCAAGGTGTTCACGTTCCGCACGCGAGAGGAGATCGACGAGCTCGCCGAGGCCGTCGCGAGCCGGCCGGCAGCGCGTGAGGCGCAGCGCGCGCTGGCGTACGACGTGACGGCGCTCGTGCACGGGGCGGCGGCGGCCGACGCGGTCGTCGCCGCGTCGCAGGCGCTCTTCGGGCGCGGGTCGCTCGCCGACCTCGACGCCGGGACGCTCGGTGCCGCGGTGGCCGAGCTGCCCACGGCCTCGGGCAAGGTCGGCGACCTCGTCGTCGACCTGCTCGCGGCGACCGGCGTCGTCAAGAGCAAGTCCGAGGCGCGTCGCGCCGTCGCGGAGGGCGGGGCGTCGGTCAACAACGTCCGCGTCGCCGACGAGGACGCGACGCTCGGTGAGCAGGACCTGCTGCACGGCCGGTGGGCCGTGCTCCGCCGGGGCAAGCGCACGCTCGCGGTCGTCGACACCGCGGTCTGACCCGGCACCACCCGCGGTGCCGGCCGTCGCCCGTCCCGCCCACCGTGATCGGCCGAAGGCCGGGTCCGTACGCCCCGTGAGGGGGTCGGCGGACCCGGCCTTCGCCGTCCGGGGCCTCCGCCGACGGCCCCCGGGTGGGCGTTCGCGCAGGTCAGGCGCCAGATCGAGCCTGGTGAGCGGCGTCACGCCGCCGGCGATTTGGCGTTCGCCGCAACATCCGCGTAATGTTCTCGAGGTCGCCCGGCAGGGAGGAACGGACACGGAGCCGGATCCGCAAGGATCTGGATGTGGCTGGTCCCGCAGGCGAACAACCCCGACCAGATCGCAGGACGCTTCGTGCGCCCTCGGCCCGGTCGGGCCCAGGACCCTGGTCCAGGGCCGCTCGACAAGGCGGTTCCGAACGGCCGGGAGATAGGGTAGAATGGTGAAGCCCCGAGTGCGGAAAGCACGAGGGGAAACAACAAGCCTCTCGTCCAGGATCGCAAGATCCTGAGGAGATGCGCGTCTGTTCCTTGAGAACTCAACAGTGTGCCAAGTAGTCGATGCCATATGGCTCGCTTCGCGTTTGCGGGGTGGGTTGATGGTTGAGATCTGGATTCCTGCGTCCACCCCGTGGATGTGGGGTCCTTTTTGAAGCCGAATCTACGCGGCCTTTCGGGGTCGTTCGTAATGTTTGTTGCTGGTGCTTTCGGGTGCTGGTGGCGTTGAACATTGACGGAGAGTTTGATTCTGGCTCAGGACGAACGCTGGCGGCGTGCTTAACACATGCAAGTCGAACGGTGAAGACCAGCTTGCTGGTTGGATCAGTGGCGAACGGGTGAGTAACACGTGAGCAACCTGCCCTTCACTCTGGGATAAGCCCTGGAAACGGGGCCTAATACCGGATATGACACTGCTACGCATGTGGTGGTGTGGAAAGATTTATCGGTGGGGGATGGGCTCGCGGCCTATCAGCTTGTTGGTGGGGTGATGGCCTACCAAGGCGACGACGGGTAGCCGGCCTGAGAGGGCGACCGGCCACACTGGGACTGAGACACGGCCCAGACTCCTACGGGAGGCAGCAGTGGGGAATATTGCACAATGGGCGCAAGCCTGATGCAGCGACGCCGCGTGAGGGATGACGGCCTTCGGGTTGTAAACCTCTTTCAGCAGGGAAGAAGCGCAAGTGACGGTACCTGCAGAAGAAGCGCCGGCTAACTACGTGCCAGCAGCCGCGGTGATACGTAGGGCGCAAGCGTTGTCCGGAATTATTGGGCGTAAAGAGCTCGTAGGCGGTTAGTCGCGTCTGCTGTGAAAACTCGAGGCTCAACCTCGGGCTTGCAGTGGGTACGGGCTGACTAGAGTGCGGTAGGGGTGACTGGAATTCCTGGTGTAGCGGTGGAATGCGCAGATATCAGGAGGAACACCGATGGCGAAGGCAGGTCACTGGGCCGCAACTGACGCTGAGGAGCGAAAGCATGGGGAGCGAACAGGATTAGATACCCTGGTAGTCCATGCCGTAAACGTTGGGCACTAGGTGTGGGACCCATTCCACGGGTTCCGTGCCGCAGCTAACGCATTAAGTGCCCCGCCTGGGGAGTACGGCCGCAAGGCTAAAACTCAAAGAAATTGACGGGGGCCCGCACAAGCGGCGGAGCATGCGGATTAATTCGATGCAACGCGAAGAACCTTACCAAGGCTTGACATACACCGGAAAAGTGCAGAGATGTGCTCCCCGTAAGGTCGGTGTACAGGTGGTGCATGGTTGTCGTCAGCTCGTGTCGTGAGATGTTGGGTTAAGTCCCGCAACGAGCGCAACCCTCGTCCCATGTTGCCAGCGGGTTATGCCGGGGACTCATGGGAGACTGCCGGGGTCAACTCGGAGGAAGGTGGGGATGACGTCAAATCATCATGCCCCTTATGTCTTGGGCTTCACGCATGCTACAATGGCCGGTACAAAGGGCTGCGATACCGTAAGGTGGAGCGAATCCCAAAAAGCCGGTCTCAGTTCGGATTGGGGTCTGCAACTCGACCCCATGAAGTCGGAGTCGCTAGTAATCGCAGATCAGCAACGCTGCGGTGAATACGTTCCCGGGCCTTGTACACACCGCCCGTCAAGTCACGAAAGTCGGTAACACCCGAAGCCGGTGGCCCAACCCTTGGGGGGGAGCCGTCGAAGGTGGGACTGGCGATTGGGACTAAGTCGTAACAAGGTAGCCGTACCGGAAGGTGCGGCTGGATCACCTCCTTTCTAAGGAGCATCTGGCAGCTGGTCGGCCCTGTCGTGGGGTCGGGGTGGTTGTCCAGGCCCATGCCCGTGCCGAACGTGTGCGGGGTGGTGCTCACGGGTGGAACATCGACTACGGCTCATCTGGTGGTGGGTGGCGTCTAGTACGCCTGCGGTCTTCGGGTCGCGGGGAGGGAACGACGTTCGTCTGGTTGCTGGGTGGGCTTGGCACGCTGTTGGGTCCTGAGGGAACAGCCGGTTGGTTGTTGTCTCGGGGCGATGCCCGAGCCGGCGCCCTTGTGTGGGGTGTCGTGCTGGGGGGTGGCCTTCGGGTCGTCACGGGTTCACGTACCACGCCAGCTCTTCGGGGTCGGTGTCGGCGGGGCCGGGTGTGGCGGGTCGGTCGTTGCTTGAGAACTGCACAGTGGACGCGAGCATCTTTGTAAAGTCTTTGTGGTCAAGTTTATAAGGGCACAGGGTGGATGCCTTGGCACTAGGAGCCGAAGAAGGACGTTGTAGCCTGCGATAAGCCTCGGGGAGTTGGCAAACGAACCGTGATCCGAGGATCTCCGAATGGGGAAACCCCGCCGCAGTCATGTGCGGTGACCCACACCTGAATATATAGGGTGTGTGGAGGGAACGCCGGGAAGTGAAACATCTCAGTACCGGCAGGAAGAGATATTCCGTGAGTAGTGGCGAGCGAAAGCGGATCAGGCCAAACCGATCGCGTGTTCAAGCCGGCAGGCGTTGCGCGTTCGGGGTTGTGGGACCTTTCAGTCAGGACTGCCGTCCTGGCAGGGAGTCAGAAAGTCGCGTCATAGTCGAAGGGCATTGAAAGGCCCGGCACAGAGGGTGGTACCCCCGTAGACGAAATGGCGTGGCCTCCCGAGAGGGATCCCAAGTAGCTCCGGGCCCGAGAAACCTGGAGTGAATCTGCACAGACCACTGTGTAAGCCTAAATACTACCTAGTGACCGATAGCGGACAAGTACCGTGAGGGAAAGGTGAAAAGTACCCCGGGAGGGGAGTGAAATAGTACCTGAAACCGTGTGCCTACAATCCGTCGGAGCCTCCCTAGCAGGGGTGACGGCGTGCCTTTTGAAGAATGAGCCTGCGAGTTAGTGGTACGTGGCGAGGTTAACCCGTGTGGGGAAGCCGTAGCGAAAGCGAGTCCGAACAGGGCGTTTGAGTCGCGTGCTCTAGACCCGAAGCGAAGTGATCTAGCCATGGGCAGGTTGAAGCGCGGGTAAGACCGCGTGGAGGACCGAACCCACCTGGGTTGAAAACCGGGGGGATGACCTGTGGTTAGGGGTGAAAGGCCAATCAAACTTCGTGATAGCTGGTTCTCCCCGAAATGCATTTAGGTGCAGCGTCACGCGTTTCTTGCCGGAGGTAGAGCTACTGGATAGCCGATGGGCCCCACCAGGTTACTGACGTTAGCCAAACTCCGAATGCCGGTAAGCCAGAGCGTGGCAGTGAGACTGCGGGGGATAAGCTCCGTAGTCGAGAGGGAAACAGCCCAGACCACCAGCTAAGGCCCCTAAGCGTGTGCTAAGTGGGAAAGGATGTGGAGTTGCACAGACAACCAGGAGGTTGGCTTAGAAGCAGCCACCCTTGAAAGAGTGCGTAATAGCTCACTGGTCAAGTGATTCCGCGCCGACAATGTAGCGGGGCTCAAGCACACCGCCGAAGCTGTGGCATTCACACTTTCGACAAGCCTTCGTGGTTCAGTCGTGTGGATGGGTAGGGGAGCGTCGTGTGGCGGGTGAAGCAGCGGGGTAACCCAGTTGTGGACGCCACACGAGTGAGAATGCAGGCATGAGTAGCGAATGACGGGTGAGAAACCCGTCCGCCGAATGACCAAGGGTTCCAGGGCCAGGCTAATCCGCCCTGGGTAAGTCGGGACCTAAGGCGAGGCCGACAGGCGTAGTCGATGGACAACGGGTTGATATTCCCGTACCGGCGAAGGACCGCCCATACCGAGCCCGGTGATGCTGACCGTCCGAGCCGACGCACCGCACCTTCGGGTGCACCGCGTCGGGGAGCACGGGACCCGAACCGGTAGTAGGTAAGCGTATTAACAGGGGTGACGCAGGAAGGTAGCCAAGCGTGGCGATGGTTGTCCACGTCCAAGGTCGTAGGGCGAGGTGTAGGCAAATCCGCACCTCATGAAGCCTGAGAGCTGACGGTGACCGCGATAGCGGGAATCTGGTGATCCTATGCTGCCTAGAAAAGCCTCGACGCGAGGTCCTAGCCGCCCGTACCCCAAACCGACTCAGGTGGTCAGGTAGAGAATACCAAGGCGATCGAGCGAATCGTGGTTAAGGAACTCGGCAAAATGCCCCCGTAACTTCGGGAGAAGGGGGGCCTGAAGCGTGAACCGACTTGCTCGGGGAGCGTGGAGGGCCGCAGAGACCAGGGAGAAGCGACTGTTTACTAAAAACACAGGTCCGTGCGAAGTCGCAAGACGATGTATACGGACTGACGCCTGCCCGGTGCTGGAAGGTTAAGAGGACGGGTCAGCCGCAAGGCGAAGCTCAGAATTTAAGCCCCAGTAAACGGCGGTGGTAACTATAACCATCCTAAGGTAGCGAAATTCCTTGTCGGGTAAGTTCCGACCTGCACGAATGGCGTAACGACTTCTCCGCTGTCTCAACCGCGAACTCGGCGAAATTGCACTACGAGTAAAGATGCTCGTTACGCGCAGCAGGACGGAAAGACCCCGGGACCTTTACTATAGCTTGGTATTGGTGTTCGGTGCGGCTTGTGTAGGATAGGTGGGAGACTGTGAAGCCGGCACGCCAGTGTCGGTGGAGTCATCGTTGAAATACCACTCTGGTCGCTCTGGATATCTAACCTCGGTCCGTGATCCGGACCAGGGACAGTGCCTGGTGGGTAGTTTAACTGGGGCGGTTGCCTCCTAAAATGTAACGGAGGCGCTCAAAGGTTCCCTCAGCCTGGTTGGCAATCAGGTGGCGAGTGCAAGTGCACAAGGGAGCTTGACTGTGAGACAGACATGTCGAGCAGGGACGAAAGTCGGAACTAGTGATCCGGCGGTGGCTTGTGGAAGCGCCGTCGCTCAACGGATAAAAGGTACCCCGGGGATAACAGGCTGATCTTGCCCAAGAGTCCATATCGACGGCATGGTTTGGCACCTCGATGTCGGCTCGTCGCATCCTGGGGCTGGAGTAGGTCCCAAGGGTTGGGCTGTTCGCCCATTAAAGCGGTACGCGAGCTGGGTTTAGAACGTCGTGAGACAGTTCGGTCCCTATCCGCTGCGCGCGCAGGAAACTTGAGAAGGGCTGTCCCTAGTACGAGAGGACCGGGACGGACGAACCTCTGGTGTGCCAGTTGTTCCGCCAGGAGCACGGCTGGTTGGCTACGTTCGGAAGGGATAACCGCTGAAAGCATCTAAGCGGGAAGCCTGCTTCAAGATGAGGTTTCCACGCCCTCAGGGGCGAGAGGCTCCCAGCTAGAACACTGGGTCGATAGGCCGGATGTGGAAGGCAGGACTAACGACTGCCGCAGCTGACCGGTACTAATCAGCCGACAACTTCACCACAACTTACTTGCTACGCGTCCACTGTGCGGTTCCCGAGAAACGAACGACACCCGTTCGACCACGGTCGAACCGGTTCCCGTTCACAACTCGACAAAGTTACGGCGGTCATAGCGAAGGGGAAACGCCCGGTCCCATTCCGAACCCGGAAGCTAAGCCCTTCAGCGCCGATGGTACTGCACTCGCCAGGGTGTGGGAGAGTAGGACGCCGCCGGACACCATTCAGAAGAAGCCACCCCACACGGGGTGGCTTCTTCTGTTTCCCCTGCATTCTGGTCGTGGCTGTTCGGGCCGCATCCAGAGCAGCAGCCGAGGGCGGCGCGCCGGGGGTCGAGTGGCACGAGATGGCGAGGGCAGGAGCAGTTCCGGACCGCGTCACGCGTGCGCCACGCACGTGCGGGGCCGGCGTGAGCGGTTCGGCGGGGCGACCTTGCGGATGAGACGATGGCCGCTGAGACGAGGAGAGCATCAGATGAACAGCGACGGAACGGGTCGGCGCGACACGCGCGGCTCGAGCGAGCCGTACGGCTCGCGCAGCGGCGCCGGCGACCGGGGCGGCCGTCAGGGCGGCCAGGGTCAAGGCCGCGGCGGACGAGGTGCGAGCGGGGGCACGTCGAGCGATCGCCGCGCGGGCGGGCAGCGCGACTCTCGCCCCTCGCGTGACGGCCAGGGGTCGCGGGGCACGTCGGGCTACGACCGTTCGTCGGCGTACGACCGCTCGACGTCCGGGCGGTCGTCCGGTCGTCCGTCGTCGGGGCGTCCTTCCTACGACCGTTCCGCGTCCGAGGGCTCGTCGGGTGGCGAGCGCGGCGGGCAGCGCTGGAGCTCCTCCGGCGGACCGCGTCGCGGCACGGGCGGTCCTGGTGCGGCGTCGCGGGACGACGCGGGCGAGCGGCGGAGCCGTCCCTTCGTCGCGGGCGAGCGTTCGCGACGGGCCGACTGGAACGAGGGCGGTCGACGTGAGCAGGGCGGGCGCGACGACTCCCGTGGGCGCGAGACGGGCCGCCCGGCTCGCAGTGGTTCCGCGCCCGCTCGTCGGTACGGGCGCCCCGAGGGCGTCGGTCCGACGGGTGACGCGTTCGAGCGGCCGTCGTGGTCGCGCGGGACGGGGCGCAGCGACGACTCGTCGTCCTCGCGTCGTCCGACCGGTGGGCGACCCGACTCCGGGGAGCGCGGTGCCTACGGCGGCCGCGGCGGTCGACCGGACCGCGGTGAGCGCCCCGCGTACGGCGGCCGCCCCCAGCAGGGCGACCGCCGAGGTGTCGGCCGGCCCGAGTCGGGCGCGCGTGGCGGGTACGGCGACCGGCCTCAGGGCGGGGAGCGTCGTGGCGGGTACGGCGACCGGCCCGAGCCTGGTAGGCAGGGTGCGTCCGGTGGGCGCGGGGACTCCCGCGGACGGTATGGGCGCGGCGAGAGCCATGGGGGGTACCGCTCGGACGAGCGGTCCGGACGCGGCGGCTACGAGCAGCGCGCGGTCGAGGGCGGTCGCCGCCCGGCCGGCGACCGGTCCGAGCGTGGTGACCGGGCGCGCGGCTCGTACGGTCGGGACCGTGACGAGAGCCGTGGGGAGGCCGGCACGTACGGTCGTCCCGCCGGCGGTCGTCCGGAGCGTGGCGCCAGGCCGCGGCGCGGCGACGGACCCGGGCGTGGGTACGGTCGGTCGTACGGAGCCGGTGACGCGAGCGGTGACCGCGCCTCGCGGGGCCCGTCGCGCGGCGGCGAACGGTCGTTCGGCGGCCGTCCCGACCGTGACGCCGACACGCGCCGGCCGACGCGGCCGCCGCAGGACCAGCGCGTCGCGGGGCCCGAGATCCCGGAGGACGTGGTCTTCGGCGACCTCGACAGGGCCGCGCGGGCACCGCTTCGGACCCTCTCGAAGGACAACGCGAACCTCGTCGGCCGCCACCTGGTGATGGTCGGTCGACTCCTCGACGCGGACCCCGAGCTCGCGTACGAGCACGCGCAGGCGGCGGTGCGTCGTGGTGGGCGCGTGGACATCGTCCGTGAGGCCGCCGGTCTGGCCGCCTACCGCACGGGTCGCTTCGCGGAGGCGCTGCGTGAGCTGCGCACCGTGCGGCGGCTCAACGGCTCCTCGGAGCACCTGCCCGTGATGGCGGACTGCGAGCGTGGTCTCGGGCGGCCCGAGCGGGCGATCGCGCTCGCGCAGTCGCCCGAGGCGGAGACGCTCGACGCCGAGGCGCGGGTCGAGCTCGCGATCGTCGTGAGCGGCGCGCGCCTGGACCTCGACGAGGCCGAGGCGGCGGTCGCCGTCCTCGGCACGGCCGAGGTGCGGGCCGCGTCCGGCCCGCAGGCGGTGCGGGTCGCGGTCGCGCGGTCCGCGGCGCTCGAGGCGGCAGGGCGGGCGGACGAGGCGCAGGCCGAGCTCGCCCGGTTCAGCGCGGAGCAGGTCGCCGAGGTGACCGAGGGACCGTCCGAGGAGGACGACGACATCGTCGTGTTCGACGTCGAGGAGGACCTCGACGACGTCCCGGCCGACGAGGACGCGCGCGACGAGGGCGTGGTCAGCGGGGGCGCGGTCACCGAGGGCGCGGACACTCCGGGCGCGGGCGCCCGACCGGGTCACGAGACCGAGGACGACGTCCCGGGTGACGAGGACGCGGCGCTCGTCGTCGCTCCGTCGGCGCAGGGCACGTCCGCGCCGCATGTCGACGACACCGAGGTCGACGAGACCGACGTCGACGAGGCCGACGTCGACGAGACCGATGTCGACGGCACCGGTGCGGACGAGAGCGTGGAGGTCGACGACGAGGAGGACGCGCGCGCATGAGCGCACGGTTGATCGCGGCCCCGGTGCCGCCCGCGCAGGCGTACGACCTGGCGCTCGTCGACCTCGACGGCGTCGCGTACCGGGGGCACGAGCCGATCGAGCACGCGTCCGACGGGCTCACCGGCGCCCGCGAGGCGGGGATGCGGCTCGTGTTCGTGACGAACAACGCGTCGCGCGAGCCCGAGTCGGTCGCCGACCAGCTGACCGGGCTCGGCATCCCGACGACGCCCGGCGAGGTCATGACCGCGGCCCAGGCGTGCGCCCAGCTGTTGCGCACGCGCCTCGAGCGTGGGGCCCGGGTGCTCGTCGTCGGTGGTGCGGGTCTGCGCACGGCCGTGCGGCAGGCCGGGTTCGAGATCGTGGAGTCGGCCGACGACGAGCCGGTCGCGGTCGCTCAGGGCTTCGCTCCCGAGGTGGGGTGGACACAGCTCGCGGAGGCCGCGTACGCGATCGAGCGCGGCGCGTGGCACGTCGCGTCGAACCTGGACCTGAGCCTGCCGACCGCGCGCGGGTTCGCGCCGGGCAACGGCTCGCTCGTGGGCGCCGTGCGGGCCGCGACGGGCGTGCAGCCCGACAGCGCGGGCAAGCCGTCGCCGACCATGTACCACATGGCCGTCGAGCGGGCGAGGGCCCGCCAGGCGCTCGTCGTCGGCGACCGGCTCGACACGGACCTCGCGGGTGCGCGCTCCGGCGGGTTCGTCGGGCTGCACGTGCTCACGGGGGTGAGCTCGGCGCGCGACGACGTGCTGGCGCACCCGGGGGAGCGGCCGCACCTCATCGGTGCGGACCTGCGATCGCTGCACGAGACGCACCCGGAGCCCGAGCCGGGCGCCGACGGGTGGTGGACCTGCCGCGAGGCGGCTGCCCGCGTGGTCGACGGACGGCTCGAGCTGGGGCGTGGCGGGCAGGACTCGGACGCGCACCGGCTCGACCAGGTGCGCGCGGCGTGCGCCGCGGCCTGGGCGGCGGTCGACGGTGGTGACGAGCTCGAGGCGTCGTCGGTGCCCGAGCTCGGACCGTCTGCGGTCTAGCACCGGGACGTCGCGCGCCCTGCGGCCGGCTCCGCCCGCGCGCCTGTCGGCGGACGGGGCGTGCACCGACCTGTGGGTCACGCCGTGTCGCGTGGGCACGGGCGGGTAGCGTGGTGCAGCGGCCCGGGGCGGGTCGACGTGCCGGTGGGTAGTGACGACGAGCGGACGGAGGTCGACGTGAGCGACGACGAGCGTGAGGCACCGACGCCCGCCGGACTGGCGGCGCGCACTCAGTCGCGCACCGTCGTCCCGACCGCCCCGCAGGCCGTCCCGGCCGCCCCGCAGTCCGCCCCGAGCACCGAGCCGGTCGCCGAGCGGGCCGGCCTCGAACCGGCGCCGGTCGAGGACGCCTCTGCGGCCCGCGTCACGGGCGACGCCGCGGTCGACGAGGCGCTCAGCGTGCTCGACGGCCTCGCCGATCGGCCGCTCACCGAGCACGTCGCGGCGTTCGACGCGGTCCACTCCGCGCTGCAGGACCGGCTGGCCGAGGCGCAGGGCTGACCGCGTGACCACCCGACTCGACACGGAGCTGGTGCGTCGCGGCCTGGCCCGGTCGCGCCGCCACGCCGGTGAGCTCATCGCCGCCGGGCGCGTCAGCGTCGACGGGCGCCCCGTGCACCGCAGCGCGACGCAGGTCGACCCGGAGCGCGGCGTCACGGTCGCGCAGCACGACGACCCGGGGTACGCGTCGCGCGCCGGGCACAAGCTCGCGGGCGCGCTCGATGCGCTCGGCGACCTCGACGTCGCAGGTCGGCGCTGCCTGGACGCGGGCGCGAGCACGGGCGGCTTCACGGACGTCCTGCTGCGCCGCGGTGCGCTGTCGGTGTGCGCGGTCGACGTGGGGCACGACCAGCTCGTCGCCCGGCTGCGGGACGACCCGCGCGTCGAGGTGCGTGAGGGCGTCAACGTCCGCACGCTCGCGGCGGGCGACGTGGACCCCGCGCCGAGCCTCGTCGTCGCGGACCTGTCCTTCATCTCGCTGCCGCTGGTCCTGCCCGCTCTCGCCGCGGTCGCCGCGCCGGACGCGGACCTGCTCGCGATGGTCAAGCCGCAGTTCGAGGTCGGCCGGGGGCGGCTCGGCTCGGGCGGCGTGGTACGCGACCCGCGGCTGCGCGCGGAGGCTGTCGTGACCGTGGCGCGCGCCGCGGCCGACCTCGGGCTCGGGGTCCTCGGGGTCGTCCCGAGCCCGCTGCCGGGACCGAGCGGCAACGTCGAGTACTTCCTGTGGCTGCGGGCCGTGCCCGCGCCGCAGGTTCCCGTCGAGCGGATCGAGCGCGTCGTGAGCGGCGCGCTCCCCGGAGGTGTCCTGTGACGCGTCGTGCCCTGATCGTCACCCACCGCGGGCGGCTCGAGGCGGTGAGCGCCACGCGCGAGGCCGTGCGGGTGCTCCAAGGCGCCGGCATCGAGCCGGTCCTCGCCTCCGAGGAGACCGTGGCGGGGGACCTGCCCGACTTCGAGCTCGCGATCGTGCTCGGCGGGGACGGAACGATCCTGCGGGCGGCGGAGCTCACGCGTGGCACGGGCGTCCCGCTGCTGGGTGTGAACCTCGGGCACGTCGGGTTCCTCGCGGAGAGCGAGCGCGACGACGTGGGTGAGGCGGTCCGACGGCTGACGGAGGGCGACTTCGAGGTCGAGGAGCGTGTCACGCTGCGTGTGCGCGTGCTGCTCCCCGGCGGGGACGTCGTGGAGGACTGGGCGCTCAACGAGGCGGCGCTCGAGAAGGCGGAGCGCTCGCGTATCCTCGAGGTCGCGGTCGAGGTCGACGGACGGCCGCTGTCGAGCTTCGGCTGCGACGGCGTGGTCGCCGCGACGGCCACGGGCTCCACGGCGCACGCGTTCTCCGCGGGCGGTCCGGTCGTGTGGCCGGACGTGGACGGCATGATCCTGGTGCCGATCTCGGCGCACGCGCTGTTCGCGCGGCCGCTCGTCGTCGGCCCGGGCAGCCGCCTCGCGCTCGAGGTGCTGGAGCGCTCGCCCGCACCGGGACAGCTCACGTGCGACGGGCGCCGGGTGGTGGACGTGCCGCAGGGCGCGCGGGTCGAGGTGACGCGCAGCGACGTGCCGGTGCGGCTCGCGCGGCTGAGCCCCGCACCGTTCACCACGCGGCTCGTGCAGAAGTTCGCGCTGCCGGTCACGGGGTGGCGTGGTCTCGCTGCCGCGCGTCGCAACGGCGCGGGTGCGCCCGGAGTCGGCACCGACGAGGGCGACGGTGGTGCGCGGTGATCGAGGAGATCCGGATCAACGACCTGGGCGTGATCGGGGCCGCGGACGTGCGGCTCGGTCGCGGCCTG
The DNA here is from genome assembly GCF_021590045.1 of Cellulomonas palmilytica. Lineage (NCBI taxonomy): Bacteria > Bacillati > Actinomycetota > Actinomycetes > Micrococcales > Cellulomonadaceae > Cellulomonas > Cellulomonas palmilytica. The sequence goes on from NZ_CP062221.1 coordinate 2,326,013, forward strand.
ACGGTGCTCACGGGCGAGACCGGCGCCGGCAAGACGATGGTGCTCACCGCGTTGTCGCTGCTGCTCGGCGGCAAGGCCGACCCGGCGACCGTGCGCACGGGCGCGGGTTCGGCAGCCGTCGAGGGACGTGTCGTGCTCGCGCCGGGGCACCCCGCGCTCGAGCGTGCGGCCGAGGCCGGTGGTGCGGTGGACGACGACGGCAGCCTGCTGCTGGTGCGGACCGTCGGCGCCGCGGGGGAGGCCGGCTCGGGTCGCTCGCGCGCCTTCGTCGGGGGGCGGTCGGTGCCCCAGGCCGTGCTGGCCGAGCTCGCGGAGTCGCTCGTGACGGTGCACGGGCAGGCGGACCAGGCGCGGCTGCGCTCACCCGCGCACCAGCGCGCCGCTCTCGACGAGTTCGCGGGGCCGGACCACGCGCAGACGCTGCGCGCCTACCGCGACGCGTGGACCGAGCGCGTGCGGGTGCGCGCCGAGCGCGGGGAGCTCGTCGAGCGTGCGCAGGACCGCTCGCGCGAGGCCGAGCTGCTGCGGCTCGGGCTCGCTGAGGTCGAGCGCGTCGACCCGCAGCCCGGTGAGGACGTCGAGCTCGCGGCTGAGGAGGCGCGGCTGGCGCACGCGGAGGAGCTGCGGGTCGCGGCGGTCACGGCGCACGACGCGCTCGCGGGCGACACCGAGTCCGGCAGCGGGCTCGTGAGCGCCGCGGACCTCGTCGAGCAGGCGCGGCGTGCGCTCGAGCACGTCGGGACGCACGACCCCGCGCTGGCCGACCTCGCGACGCGTGTCGGCGAGGCGGGGTACGTCCTCGCGGACGCCGCCGCGGAGCTCTCGTCGTACGCGTCCGACCTGCAGGCCGACCCGCGCCGGCTCGAGGTCGTCAACCAGCGGCGCGCCGAGCTCGCGACGCTCACGCGCGCGTACGGCAAGGACGTCGCCGAGGTGCTCGAGTGGTCGCGCACCGCGAGCCTGCGGCTGCTCGAGCTCGAGGGCGGGGACCAGCGGATCGAGGAGCTGGACGCGCGGCTGGCCGAGCTCGACGCGCGGCTCGCCGAGCTCGCGGGCACCGTCTCGGCGGCGCGCACGGCCGCGGCGGAGCGGCTCGCGAAGGCGGTGTCCGCCGAGCTCGCGGGGCTCGCGATGGCCGGCGCGCGGGTCGAGGTCGTCGTGCGGCCCGCCGACGAGCCGGGCCCGCACGGGGCCGACGACGTCGAGATGCTGCTCGTGCCGCACGCGGGCGCGCCCGCCCGGCCGCTGGGCAAGGGCGCCTCCGGCGGCGAGCTGTCGCGCGTGATGCTCGCGCTCGAGGTGGCGCTGGCCGAGCGCGCGGGCGCCGAGCGGCCGGGTACGTTCGTGTTCGACGAGGTCGACGCCGGCGTCGGCGGCAAGGCCGCGGTCGAGGTCGGGCGGCGGCTCGCGGCGCTCGCGCGCGACGCGCAGGTGCTCGTCGTGACGCACCTCGCTCAGGTCGCGGCGTTCGCCGACCACCACCTCGTCGTGTCGAAGTCGAGCCACGGCGGGGTCGACGTCGTCACCGCATCGGACGTGAGGTCCGTCACGGACGACGAGCGTGTGCGCGAGCTCGCACGCATGCTGAGCGGTCAGGACGACTCGGACTCGGCACGCGCGCACGCGGCGGAGCTTCTGGAGCTGTCGGGCATGGGACGATGAACCACGATGAGAGCCACTCTGCGTCGTCGTCGTCCGCCCGCGCCTGAACCCGGGGTCGCCGGACCCGCCCGTGTCGACCGTCGGACCAAGTCGCTGACCAAGCGCCTGCGCCCCGGCGACATCGCCGTCATCGACCACGAGGACCTGGACCGCGTGTCGGCCGAGGCCCTCGTCGCGTGCCAGCCCGCGGCCGTGCTCAACGCGGCGCGCTCGACGTCCGGCCGGTACCCGAACCTCGGCCCCGAGATCCTCGTCGAGGCGGGCATCCCGCTGATCGACGACCTCGGTCCCGACGTCATGGGCATCACCGAGGGGCACCACGTCCGGGTCCTCGACGGTGCCGTGCACGACGGCGCGACCCTCGTCGCGGAGGGGGTCGAGCAGACCGAGGCGAGCGTCGCGCTCGCGATGGAGGAGGCGCGCGCCGGCCTCTCGGTGCAGCTCGAGTCGTTCGCCGCGAACACGATGGACTACCTGCGCCGCGAGCGGGACCTGCTGCTCGACGGCGTGGGCGTCCCCGACATCGACACGCGCATCGACGGCCGCCAGGTGCTCATCGTGGTGCGCGGGTACCACTACAAGGAGGACCTCGTCACGCTGCGCCCGTACATCCGTGAGTACCGCCCGGTGCTCATCGGCGTCGACGGCGGAGCGGACGCGATCCTCGAGGCCGGCTGGCGGCCCGACATGATCGTCGGCGACATGGACTCCGTCTCCGACCGGGCGCTGTCGTGCGGTGCGGAGGTCGTCGTGCACGCCTACCGCGACGGCCGCGCGCCCGGCATCGCGCGCGTCGAGCAGCTCGGCGTCCCGCACGTCGTGTTCCCGGCGACGGGCACGAGCGAGGACGTCGCGATGCTTCTCGCCGACGACAAGGGCGCCGAGCTGATCGTCGCGGTCGGCACGCACGCCACGCTCGTCGAGTTCCTCGACAAGGGCCGATCGGGCATGGCGAGCACGTTCCTCACGCGCCTGCGCGTCGGCGGCAAGCTCGTCGACGCCAAGGGCGTCTCGCGCCTGTACCGCCAGCGGATCTCGAACCTGCAGCTCACGCTCCTCGTGCTCGCCGGCCTGCTCGCTCTGGGCGTCGCGCTCGCCTCCACCGAGGCCGGGCAGACGTTCTTCGGGCTCGTGGGCGCGCGCGTCGACGACTTCACCTCGTGGGTCCGCGGCCTCTTCGGAGGCGCCGCATGAGCACCCACGCCGCCCCGGGCACGACCCACGGAGAGACCGCCTCGTGATCGACTTCCGCTACCACCTCGTCTCGCTCATCTCGGTGTTCCTCGCCCTCGCGGTGGGCATCGCGCTGGGCGCCGGCCCGCTCAAGGAGACGATCGGTGACACCCTCACCGGTCAGGTCGACCAGCTGCGCACCGAGAAGGACGAGCTGCGCGCACAGCTCGACGCGACCACGGGCGACCTCGCGGACGCGCGGACGTTCGTCGACGCGTCCGGCCCGGCGCTGCTCGACGGTGCGCTCGAGGAGCGCCGCATCGCGGTCGTCGCGCTGGGCGACGTGCCCGAGGCCGAGCGCACCGCGGTCGACCAGCGCCTCGCCGAGTCGGGTGCCGACGTCACCGCGCACGTGACGCTCACGGACGCCTGGTTCGACCCGGACCTGCGCTCGTACCGCAACGCGCTCGTCGGCCTCGTGCTCGAGAACCTCGACCCCGCGCCCGCCGACGACGCGACGCTCGACGAGCAGCTCGCGCAGGCGCTCGTGCAGGGCCTCACGGGCGCGGACCCGGCCTCGCCGGACACCCTGACGGCGGACGCCGGGAACGTCCTCGCGATCCTGTCTGAGGGCGACAACCCGATGATCTCGCTCGCGGACCCCGTCACGACCGGCGCGGACGCGATCGTCGTCCTCGCGGTCCCGGTCGAGCCCGCCGCCGACGACGCGGCGGCGACCCCGACGAACGAGGCGGACGCCGAGGCCTCGACCGACGCGCACGTCGCGGTGCTCCGTGCGGCACAGGACCTGTCGGAGGGCTCCGTGCTCGTCGACGGCCCGCGCGGCCCCGGCAGCCTCGTGGACGTCGTGCTCGCGGACGAGGCGCTCGCGTCGCGCCTGGCGACGGTCTCGGGCGCCGAGCTCGTCACCGGCCAGGTCACGGTGCCGCTCGCGCTCGCGGCGCGCATCGCGGGCGCCAACGGGCACTACGGGTTCGGCGACGGTGAGACGCCACTGCCCGTCCCGGTGCTCCTGCCGCCCGTCGACCGCACGCCCGTCACGGTCGACCCCGAGCAGGAGGGTGGACAGCCGCAGGGCGAGGCGACGGCGACCGCGACCGCAGGTGCCGGCGGATGAGCGTGACGCGACGGTTCGTCGCAGCGGCGACGGCGCGGACCGTCACCGCGGTCGTGCGGGCCGTGCTCGAGGAGCACGCACCCGGCGGGCAGCAGCGCTGGCTGCGCACGAACCACCGCGGTGAGCCCGTCAGCATGCTCGAGGGGCCGTCCGTCGCGGCGGGCGTGCTCGCGGGCGCGCTCGTCGCACCCGGACGTGCCGCGGCGGCGACCGCGGTCGCGACCGCGACGGGCGCGGCGTTCGGCATCGTCGACGACCTCGCGGAGGACACCGAGGACCGGCGCAAGGGTCTGCGCGGCCACCTCGGTGCGCTCGCGCAGGGGCGCGTCACGACGGGCGGGCTCAAGGTCCTCGGCATCGGCGCGGGCGCGCTGCTGGCCGCCGCGATCGCCACGCCGCGCACGTCGTCGACCGGCGAGCGCCGCGGGCTGCTCGGCTGGGGTGCGGACGTCGCGATGTCGGGCGCGCTCGTCGCGACGAGCGCGAACCTCGTCAACCTGCTCGACCTTCGCCCCGGGCGCGCGCTCAAGGCGAGCACGCTCACCGCGCTGCCGCTCGTCGCCGCACCCGGCGGGGGTGCCGTCGGCGCCGCGTCGGTGGTCGGCGCCTCGGCGGCGGCCGCGGGGGCGGACCTCGCGGAGACCGACATGCTCGGCGACGGGGGCGCGAACGCGCTCGGGGCAGCGCTCGGCGCGTCGCTCGTGCTGAGCGCACCCCGTCCGGTGCGGCTCGCCGCGCTCGCCGCGACGCTCGGCCTGACGCTCGCCAGCGAGAAGGTGAGCTTCACGACCGTCATCGAGTCGACGCCCGTGCTGCGCGACATCGACCGCTGGGGCCGGCGACCCGTGCACGTCCCGGCCGAGCCGCCGGGCGACGAGGGGTGAGCCCTCAGGTCCGCCGCGCGCTCGGCGGGCTCGCCGGGGCCGCGGCCATGATCGCCGCGGTCACGGTGCTCTCGCGGCTCCTGGGGTTCGCGCGGTGGCTCCTGCAGGCGTCGCAGGTCGGCGACGGCGCGATCGGCGACGCGTACAACTCGGCGAACCTGCTGCCCAACGTCCTGTTCGAGGTCGCGGCCGGCGGCGCGCTCGCGGGTGCGCTGATCCCGCTGCTCGCCGCGCCCATCGCGCGCGGTGACCGGCGCGAGGTCGAGCGGACCGCGTCCGGCGCGCTGGGCTGGACGCTGCTCGTCCTCGGTCCGCTCGCGCTGCTGCTCGCGGCGCTCGCGTCCCCGATCGCGCACGTGCTCGCGCACACGCCCGACCAGGTCGCGCTCATCCGGTTCTTCATCCTGGTCTTCGCGGTGCAGGTGCCGATGTACGGCGTGGCGGTGCTCCTGTACGCGGTGCTGCAGGCGCACAAGAAGTTCTTCTGGCCGGCGTTCGCGCCCGTCATCTCCTCGCTCGTCGTCATGACGACGTACCTCGTCTACGGCGCGCTCGCGAACGGCGAGCGGTCGGACCCCGACGCGCTCGCGGCGGGTGCGCTCGACGCGCTCGCGTGGGGCACGACCCTCGGCGTCGCGGCGATGTGCCTGCCGATGTTCGTGCCCGTGCACCGGCTCGGGGTGCGGCTGCGCGTGACGCTGCGGTTCCCTCCGGGCGTCGGGGCGCGCCTCCTGCGTCTCGCGCTCGCGGGCGTCGGGTCGGTCGCGGCGCAGCAGCTCGCGCTGCTCGTCGTCATGCTCGTCTCGTGGTGGCAGCCGTACGCCGAGACGGGGACGCTCACCCGCTTCCTCTACACGCAGCAGGTGTACCTGCTGCCGTACGCCGTGCTGGTCGTGCCGCTGGCGACGTCCACGTTCCCGCGGCTCGCGGCGCGCGCGTCCGCGGGGGACCGGGCCGGCTTCGCGACGATGGCCGCGGTCACGACGCGCGCCGTGCTCGTCGCCGCGGGGGTGGGCGTCGCGGTCGTCGTGGCCGCCGCTCCCGCCGTCGCGACCGTGTTCGCGCACATCGCCGGCAACGCCGCGATGGGCGACCAGATGAGTCTCGCGCTGACCTGGATGATGCCGGGGCTCGCCGGGTTCGCGCTGCTGTTCCACGTCTCGCGCTCGCTGTACGCCCTCGAGCGGGGCCGCGCGGCCGTCACGGCGAACGTGCTCGGCTGGGGTCTCATGGCGCTCGCCGCGGTCATCCTGGTGCGCATCGGTGTCCCGGACGGCGGTGCGGTCGTCTCGATCGGCGCCGCGAGCAGCGTCGGCATGCTCGTCGCCGGCGTGACCGCGCTCGTCCTGCTGCGACGCGCCGCCGGCCCGGGTGCGCTGCTCGGGCTCGCGCGCACGACCGCGGTGCTGCTGGCCGGCGTCGGCGTCGCGGCGGTCGCCGGGCGGTGGGTCGCGGACGCGGTCCAGGACGTCGCCGGCGACGGGGTGTGGACGGCGATCGGTGCCGGTGCGGGGGCGGGCACGCTCGCGCTCGCGGTCGTCGCCGCGGTCGTCGGGCTCGCGGACCGGTCCACGGTGGTCGGCGTGCTGCGGGCTGAGCGGCCGGCCGGGTCGACGCCGCCCACCCGCGTCCCGGGAACGCGGTGACGGACGTTCGGCGGCCGCCGCGCGCCGACGCGCGCGCCGCGGCCGGTACGTGGTCCGACTCACCGCGCGCCGAGCACCTCAGTGGCGACGACGTCGGGTAGGCTGGAATCCCGTGACAGAGCGCGCGCACCGACTCTCCGGGCGGTCGGACCACCTGACCCGGCACATCTTCGTCACCGGGGGAGTTGCCTCCTCTCTCGGCAAGGGCCTGACGGCGAGCAGCCTCGGCCGACTCCTCCGCTCGCGTGGCCTGACGGTCACCATGCAGAAGCTCGACCCGTACATCAACGTGGACCCGGGCACCATGAACCCGTTCCAGCACGGCGAGGTCTTCGTGACCGACGACGGCGCGGAGACGGACCTCGACGTCGGCCACTACGAGCGGTTCCTCGACGTGAACCTCGTCGGCTCGGCCAACGTCACCACCGGCCAGGTCTACTCGCAGGTCATCGCCAAGGAGCGCCGCGGCGAGTACCTCGGCGACACCGTGCAGGTCATCCCGCACATCACGGACGAGATCAAGGAGCGCATGCGCTCCCAGGCGTCCGAGGGCGTCGACGTGATCATCACCGAGATCGGCGGCACGGTGGGCGACATCGAGTCGCAGCCGTTCCTCGAGGCCGCCCGCCAGGTGCGCCACGACCTGGGCCGCGACAACGTGTTCTTCCTGCACGTGTCGCTGCTGCCGTACATCGGCCCGTCCGGTGAGCTCAAGACGAAGCCGACGCAGCACTCGGTCGCCGCGCTGCGCAGCATCGGCATCCAGCCCGACGCGATCGTGCTGCGTGCGGACCGCGAGGTCCCCGAGTCGATCAAGCGCAAGATCGCGCTGTTCTGCGACGTCGACGTCGACTCGGTCGCGATCGCCAAGGACGCGCCGAGCATCTACGACATCCCGCGCGTGCTGCACTCCGAGGGCCTCGACGCGTACGTCGTGCAGCGCCTCGGCCTGCCGTTCCGCGACGTCGAGTGGAGCGGCTGGGACGAGCTGCTCAAGCGCGTGCACGAGCCCGCGCACTCCGTCGAGGTCGCGCTCGTCGGCAAGTACATCGACCTGCCGGACGCGTACCTGTCCGTGACCGAGGCCCTGCGTGCCGGTGGTTTCCACCACGACGCGAAGGTCGTCATCCGCTGGGTCACCTCCGACGACTGCCAGACCCCCGAAGGCGCGCAGTCGGCGCTCGAGGGCGTCGACGCGGTGCTCGTGCCCGGCGGGTTCGGCGTGCGCGGCATCGAGGGCAAGCTCGGCGCGCTGCGCTGGGCCCGCGAGAACCAGGTGCCGACCCTCGGCCTGTGCCTCGGCCTGCAGTGCATGGTCATCGAGTACGCGCGCAACGTCCTGGGCCTCGAGGGCGCGTCGTCGTCGGAGTTCGACGACGACCCGGCGCACCCCGTCATCGCGACGATGGCCGAGCAGCTCGCGATCGTCGGCGGCGGCGGTGACCTGGGCGGCACCATGCGCCTGGGCGCGTACGACGCGGTCCTGACGCCGGGCTCGGTGGTCGCGGAGGCGTACGGCGCCACGCGGATCAGCGAGCGGCACCGCCACCGCTACGAGGTCAACAACGCCTACCGCGACAAGCTCGAGGAGGCCGGCCTGGTGATCTCGGGCGTCTCGCCCGACACCTCGCTCGTCGAGTTCGTCGAGCTGCCGCGGGAGACCCACCCGTACTACGTCTCGACGCAGGCGCACCCGGAGTTCAAGTCGCGGCCGAACCGTGCCCACCCGCTGTTCGCGGGTCTCATCGGTGCGGCGCTCGCGCAGCGGGACGACAGCTGAGCACCCCGCGCGACCGTGCCCAGGACCGCCCGGTCCTGGAGCACGACGTCGTGTACCGCGGACGCGTCTGGGGCGTCGCGCGTGACGTCGTCGACCTGGGGGATTCCCAGGTCGTGCGGGAGTACGTCGCGCACACGGGTGCGGTCGCGGTGATCGCGCTCGACGACGAGGACCGCGTCCTGCTGCTGTCGCAGTACCGCCACCCCGTGCGGCACGTGCTGTGGGAGCCTCCCGCGGGTCTGCTGGACGTGCCGGGCGAGGACCCGGTCCGCGCGGCGGCCCGCGAGCTCGCCGAGGAGGCCGACCTCGTGGCCGGCCGCTGGTGGCGGCTCGTGGACTTCTTCACCACGCCGGGCGGCTCGTCGGAGCGGATCACGGTGTTCCTGGCGCGTGAGCTGTCGCCCGTGCCGGACGCCGATCGGTTCGTCCGCGAGGACGAGGAGGCCGCCATGGTGCCCGAGTGGGTGCCGCTCGACGAGGCGGTCGCGGGCGTGCTGGGGGACCGGTTCGCGAGCCCGTCCACGGCGGTCGGCGTGCTCGCCGCGGCGGCGGCGCGCGCCCGCGGCTGGGACACCCTCGAGGCCGTCACCCTCTGAGCGCCGGGGCTGACGAGGGCCGAGCGAGGGCCGGGTCGGGAGTCGCATCCCGACCCGGCCTTCGTCGTCCGTCCTGGTTCAGCGGCTCGTGCTGCGCCGGTACTGCGCGTTGGCGAGCGGGATGAACACCGCCAGGAAGATCACCGCCCAGATGAGCGTGTAGAGCGCGGCGTTCTGCAGCGGCCAGGACGTGGGCTCGGGGACCCCCGCGGGGATGTTCCCGAACAGCTCGCGCGACGCCTGCGTGACGGCCGAGACCGGGTTCCACTCGGCGAACGTCTGCAGCACCTTCGGGAGCGTCTCGAGCGGGACGAACGTGTTCGCGACGAACGTCAGCGGGAAGATCACGATGAACGTCGCGTTGTTGAACACCTCGACGCTGGGCACGAGCATCCCGAGCCACGCCATGATCCAGGAGATCGCGTAGGCGAACACGATGAGCAGCGCGAAGCCGGCGATCGCCTCGAGCGGCGAGGAGTGGATGCTCCAGCCGACGAGCAGGCCGGTCAGCGACATCACGATCAGCACGAGCACGTTGTTGATGACGTCGGACAACGTGCGCCCCGTGAGCACCGCAGACGGTGCCATGGGCAGCGAGCGGAAGCGGTCGATGATGCCCTTCTTGACGTCCTCCGCGAGCCCCGCACCGGTGATCGTGGCGCCGAAGATGACCGTCTGGGCGAAGATGCCGGCCATGAGGAACTCGCGGTAGGCGCTCGGGTCCGTCCCGCCGGGCACCTGGATGGCCCCGCCGAACACGTACGCGAACAGCAGGACGAACATGATCGGCGAGAGCGTCGTGAAGACCAGCAGGTCCGGGACGCGCTTGATCTTGATGACGTTGCGGCGGGCGACGACGTTCGCGTCGCTCAGCACGGTGGGCAGTGCCATCACTCACCCTCCTTCGCGGGGTTCTCGTCGTCCTCCGCCGGGCGGCCGGTGAGAGCGAGGAACACGTCGTCGAGCGTCGGCCTGCGCAGGCCCACGTCGTCGAGCGCGATCTGCTCCGCGTCCAGCAGCCGCAGCGCCTCGGTCAGGGTGCGCGCACCGCCGGTCACCGGCATGAGGAACGTGCGCCGGTTCTCGTCCAGGGTCGGGTGGCCCACGCCCAGGGGGCCGAGCAGCTCGGCGGCGCGGTGCAGCGTCGTGGCGTCGGCGACGGACAGCTCGAGCCGCTCTCCGCCGACCTGGAGCTTGAGCTGGTCCGCCGTGCCCTGCGCGATCACCTTGCCGTGGTCGATGACCACGATCTCGTCGGCCAGCACGTCGGCCTCCTCGAGGTACTGCGTGGTGAGCAGGAGCGTCGTCCCGCCCGCGACCAGGGTCTGGATGACCTCCCACATGTCCGCGCGTCCGCGCGGGTCGAGGCCCGTGGTCGGCTCGTCGAGGAAGATCACGGGCGGGCTCGCGACGAGCGCGCCCGCGAGGTCGAGGCGGCGGCGCATGCCGCCCGAGTACGTGCGCGACGGCCGGTCCGCGGCGTCCTCGAGCCGGAACTGCGCGAGCAGCTCGCGCGCCCGCTCGCGGGACCGCTTCTTGCCGAGGTGGTAGAGGCGGCCGATCATCTCGAGGTTCTCGTACCCGGTGAGGTACTCGTCGACGGCCGCGTACTGCCCCGACAGGCCGATGCGACGGCGGACCGCGCGCGGGTCGTGCAGCACGTCGATGCCCGTGACGTGCGCCGAGCCCTCGTCGGGCCGCAGGAGCGTCGCGAGGACGCGGACGGTGGTGGTCTTGCCCGCACCGTTCGGGCCGAGCAGGCCCAGGACGCTGCCCTGGGGGACGGTGAGGTCGACGCCGTCGAGCGCGACGACCTCCTTGTACCGCTTCACGAGCCCCCGCGCGACGACGGCGGGCTGCGCCTGCGGTGCGACGTCCGGCGGGGCGGACCCCGCGGATGCGTGCCGGCCTGCGTGCCGGTCGATGGTGTCGTCGGTCATGGTCGCGACTCTAGGTGTGACGTCTGACACGGAACACCCCGTTTTGCCCGGTGTGCTCCCGGCGCCGGTGCGTGGCCGCCGCGGGGGTGCGGTCGCCCGGCGCGCGACCGGACGTCAGGACGTGGGCGTGACCTGCGTCGTCGCCCCGGCGGTCGCCCGGGTACGCGTGCACAGCCACACGCGCGTCGTGCCGGCGGCCAGCAGCGCGGCGCCCACGAGGTGCAGGTTCACGAGCGCGATCGGCAGACCGGTCGCCGTCTGGACGTACCCGATCGCGCCCTGCGCGACCGACAGCGCGAGCAGCACGAGCGCCGCCCGGTGCACGGCGGGGGCCTCGGTGCCAGCCGGGCCGCCGCGGCGGGTGCGCCAGAGCAGCACGAGCAGCACGGCGACGAACGCCCACACGGCCGCGGCGTGCACGCGCGCCATGACCAGCGGGTCGGCGGCGAGGCGGTAGCCGACCTCGTCGTCGCCCGAGTGCGGGCCCGCGCCGGTCGTCAGCGTGCCGAGCACGAGCACGACGACCATGAGGCCCGCGGCGACGTGCGCGAGCAGCCGGGTCGTGCGGTCGACGAGCAGGGTGGGGGCGCCGTCGGCGCCCTCGTCGGCGCGGTGCAGCAGCACGAGCGACGCGGAGACCAGCGCCATCGAGAGCAGGAAGTGCATCGAGACGAGGATCGGCGGCAGCTCCAGGAGCACGAGCACGCCACCGACGACGGCCTGCGCGACGACGCCGGCGAGCGGCACCCAGCCGAGCAGGCGGAACGAGCGCGAGCGAGTCCGGTCCGGCCACACCACGTACGCGACGGCGACCGCCGCGAGCGTGAGCACGAACGTCATGAGCCGGTTCCCGAACTCGACGAACACGTGGTAAGTCGTCGCGTCGTGAAGCACGGGGACGAAGCTGCCCGGCTCGCACTGCGGCCACGTGGAGCAGCCGAGCCCCGACGCGGTCAGCCGCACCGCGCCTCCGGTCCCGACGATCGCGATCTGCAGCACGAGGTTCGCGACGAGGACCGAGCGCGCGTGCTCGCGCAGCCAGGCCAGCAGCGCCGTCCAGCGACCGCGCAGGCCGCGGGCGGCGCCGCGCTCGGGGACGACAGACGTGGGGCTCGCACTCACGGGACCAGCCTAGGCGGCGCCGTCCCGGCCCCGGCTCGCGGGCGGACCGGTCCGGGTGTGACGTTGTGCGCGTCGACGAGAGGTCAGTGCCAGCGGAACAGGCGCGCGGCGCCCCACCCGAGCGCGGCGGTCCACGCGACGAGCACCACCACGGACCACGCCGGGAGCGTGCCGTCCTGGAACGCCCCGCGCATGGCCTCGCCCAGCGCACCCGAGGGCAGCAGGAGCGCCAGGTGGGCGAGCGCACCGGGCAGGCGGTCCGCGGGGACGATGACGCCACCGGCGACCGCGAGCAGCAGGAGCGCGAGGTTCGCGACCGCCAGCACGGCCTCGGCGCGCAGCGTGCCGGCGACCAGCAGCGCGAGCGACGTGAACGCCGCCGTCCCGAGCAGCACCGCCACGAGCGACAGGACGACACCGAGCGCGTCGGGCCGCCAGCCGAGCGCGACCGCCGTGAGCCCGATGACGAGCACCTGCACGAGCTCGACGACGAGCACGCCGAGCACCTTCCCCGCGAGCAGCCCGCCGCGCCCGAGCGGTGTGGTGGACAGCAGCCGCAGCACGCCGTTGCGCCGGTCGAACGCCGACGCGATCGCCTGCGACGTGAACGACGACGTCATGACGGCGAGCGCGAGGATGCCGGGGGTGAAGAAGTCGATGCGGCTCAGCCCGCCGGTGTCGACGTCGAGGACGTCGGCCTGCACGAGCCCGACGAGCGCGAGGACCGGGACGACGACCGTCACGAGCAGCTGCTCGCCGTTGCGCAGGATCGCGCGCGCCTCGAACGAGGTCTGCGCGACGACGCGGGAGCGGCGCGACGAGGCGCCGGCGTGCGCTGGCGAGCCGGTGGTGGGTCCGCTCATCGCAGGGTCCGTCCGGTGAGGTCGAGGAAGACGTCCTCGAGCGTGCGGCGGCCGACGGTGAGCCGCGTCGCGAGCACGTCCTGCTCGGCGAGCCACCGCGTCAGGGCGGCGACGGTCGTCGGGCCGACGGCCCCGACGACCGCGTACGAGCCGGGGGAGGTCTCCGTCGCCGTCACCGCGGGGGCGTCGCCGGCGGTGAGGGCCGCGGCGAGCGCGGCGAGGTCGAGCCCGGGTGCCGCGTCGAGGCGCAGCGTGCGGTCGTCGCCCGACGAGACGAGGTCGCGCACCGAGCCCTGCGCGATGACCCTGCCGTGGTCGACGACGACGACGTGGTCGGCGAGGTCCTCCGCCTCGTCCATGAGGTGCGTCGTGAGCACGACCGCCACGCCCTCGTCGCGCAGCTCGCGCACGAGGTCCCACACGGCGCGGCGGGACTGCGGGTCCATGCCCGCGCTCGGCTCGTCGAGGAACGCGACCTGCGGGCGCCCGACGACGGCCGCGGCGAGCGCGAGGCGCTGGCGTTGCCCGCCTGACAGGCGACGCACGGTGGTGCGCGCGAAGGACGCGAGCCCGAGGCGTTCGGTGAGCTCGTCGAGCGGACGCGGGTCGGCGTACATGCGGGCGACGTGCTCGAGCATGTGCGCGGCGGGCACGCCCGTGGGCAGGCCGCCGTCCTGCAGCATGACGCCGACGCGGGGGCGCAGCTCACGGGCGTCGTCGACCGGGTCCAGCCCGAGGACGCGCACCGTGCCCGCGTCGGGGCGGCGCAGCCCCTCGCAGCACTCGATCGTCGTCGTCTTGCCCGCGCCGTTCGGCCCGAGGACGGCGGTCACGGCACCGGGGCGCGCGACGAGGTCGAGACCGTCGACGACGGCGCGGTCGCCGTAGCGCTTGACGAGTGCGGAGATCTCGACGGCGTGCTCGGCGACGGGGGAGGCGGGCACGGACGACGAGTCTAGGTGGCCACGGACGCCGCGCGCCCGCGGGTCCGTGCGCCGTCGCGTGGGGCACGTCACACCGTGGACGGGAAGGCGCGAAGGGTTGCCTTGCTTGCGGATACTGAATTTGGCAACAACCATGTTGTCGATATCCGTCGTCGGGCTCGTCGTGCCTCGCATCGCCAACTCGGCACCCCGGCGGCTCTCGAACGGCCGTCCCCCGGGCCGACGCCCCGCACAGCGGGAGCGACGGACGCCGGGAACGGGCCGAACCGACCGGGGAGGTGGGATGAGCAAGGTCACGCACGTCGCGCGCACCCCGGACGCCCACGCCCCGGCCGCGCACGCCACCGCCCCGCACGCCACCGCCCCGCACGCCACCGCCCCGCACGCCACCGCCCCGCACGCCACGGCCCCGTACGCGGGCCACGGCGACGACACCGCCGACGCCTCGACGCGTCAGCGGGTCCTGCAGCTCGTCGCGGGCGAGGGGCCCATCACGGCCGCCGACCTCGCGGCCCGGCTCGACCTGACGCCCGCCGCGATCCGCCGTCACCTCGGCGTGCTCGAGGGCGTCGCGCAGATCGCGGTGCACGACGGCGTGGGTCTCGGCCCCGCACGGCGTGGCCGGCCCGCCAAGCGGTACGTCGTGACGGCGCAGGGTCAGAGCGCGCTGTCGCACCGGTACGCCGAGATCGCGACCGACGCGCTGCGGTTCCTCGCCGACACGGTGGGGACCGAGGCCGTCGAGCGGTTCGCGGCGCAGCGCGTCGCCGAGCTCGAGGCACGGCTCGCGCCGCGGGTCGACGAGGCCGCGGGCGACGACGTCACGGGACGCGTGGAGCGCCTCGCGGACGCGTTGTCCGACGACGGCTACGCGGCCACGGCGCGCACGGTGCCCGGCCTGCACGCCGTCCAGCTGTGCCAGGGCCACTGCCCGGTGCAGGACGTCGCGCACGAGTTCCCGCAGCTGTGCGACGCCGAGACGCGCGCGTTCTCGCGCCTGCTCGGCGTCCACGTGCAGCGGCTCGCGACCCTCGCGGGCGGCGGGCACGTGTGCACCACGAACATCCCGGTCGCCCAGCCGCCACCCGCGGCGGGCACCGCCCCGACCAGCAACCCCCCTGTGCTCGCCCCGGAAGGAACGAACGCATGAGCGCACCCACGCAGGACCCGGCACAGCCGATGACGCAGGACGAGGCCATCGCCTCGATCGGCAACTACACCTACGGCTGGCACGACCCGGACGTCGCGGGCGCGACCGCTCGGCGAGGGCTGGACGAGGACGTCGTCCGTGAGATCTCGCGGCTCAAGAACGAGCCCGAGTGGATGCTCAAGACGCGCCTGAAGGCGCTGCGCATGTTCGAGAAGAAGCCCATGCCCTGGTGGGGCGCGGACCTGTCGGGCATCGACTTCGACAACATCAAGTACTTCGTGCGGTCCACGGAGAAGCAGGCGGCCAGCTGGGACGACCTGCCCGAGGACATCAAGAGCACGTACGACCGGCTCGGCATCCCGGAGGCGGAGAAGCAGCGCCTCGTCGCGGGCGTCGCCGCGCAGTACGAGTCCGAGGTCGTCTACCACCAGATCCAGGAGTCGCTCGAGGAGCAGGGCGTCATCTTCCTCGACACCGACACGGGCCTGCGCGAGCACCCGGAGATCTTCGAGCAGTACTTCGGCTCCGTGATCCCCCCGGGCGACAACAAGTTCGCGTCGCTCAACACCGCCGTGTGGTCGGGCGGCTCGTTCGTCTACGTCCCGCCGGGCGTGCACGTCGAGATCCCGCTGCAGGCCTACTTCCGCATCAACACGGAGAACATGGGCCAGTTCGAGCGGACGCTGATCATCGCGGACGAGGGCTCGTACGTGCACTACGTCGAGGGCTGCACCGCGCCGGTGTACTCCTCGGACTCGCTGCACTCGGCCGTCGTCGAGATCATCGTCAAGAAGAACGCCCGCGTGCGGTACACGACGATCCAGAACTGGTCGAACAACGTGTACAACCTCGTGACCAAGCGGGCGACCGCCGCCGAGGGCGCGACCATGGAGTGGGTCGACGGCAACATCGGCTCGAAGGTCACCATGAAGTACCCGGCGATCTACCTCATGGGCGAGCACGCGCGCGGCGAGACGCTGTCGATCGCGTTCGCCGGCGAGGGCCAGCACCAGGACGCGGGCTCGAAGATGGTGCACGCCGCGCCGCACACCTCGAGCTCGATCGTCTCGAAGTCGGTCGCGCGCGGCGGTGGCCGCACGTCGTACCGCGGCCTCGTGCAGATCCTCGAGGGCGCCTCGCACTCCGCGTCCAACGTGCTGTGCGACGCGCTGCTCGTCGACCAGATCTCCCGCTCGGACACCTACCCGTACGTCGACGTCCGCGAGGACGACGTGTCGATGGGCCACGAGGCCACGGTGTCCCGCGTGAGCGAGGACCAGCTGTTCTACCTGATGTCCCGAGGCATGCCGGAGACGGAGGCCATGGCGATGATCGTGCGCGGGTTCGTCGAGCCCATCGCGCGTGAGCTGCCCATGGAGTACGCCCTCGAGCTGAACCGCCTCATCGAGCTGCAGATGGAAGGGGCCGTCGGCTGATGACGACCACCACGAACGAGTCGGGGCTGTCGACCGACCACTCCCGCGCGGTCGCGGACGGCGCGCACACCCACGGCGTGGGCGGCGTGCCCGAGGCGTCGCGCGCCGAGCGCCGTACCTCCTTCGACGTCACGGACTTCCCGGTCCCGAACGGTCGCGAGGAGGAGTGGCGGTTCACCCCGGTCGACCGCCTCGCGCCGCTGTTCGCGGCCGCGACCGACGGCGTGCTCGCCGGTCACGGCGTGCTGACCACGGTCGTCGAGTCGCCCGAGGCGGGCGTCGAGATCGTCGACCGCGGCGACGCGCGCCTCGGCACGGTCGGCAAGCCCGGTGACCGGGCCGCCGCCGTCGCGTGGGCCTCCGCGCCGCGCGCGACGCTCGTGACGATCCCGCGCGAGGCCGTGGCGTCCAAGGTCACGTCCGTGCGCATCGAGGGCGTCGAGGGCGCCGGCAGTAACGAGGCGCCGCTCGAGCCGAGCGCCGCGCACCTCGTCGTGAAGGCCGAGGCGCTGTCGCAGGGCACGGTCGTCATCGACCACGTCGGTCACGCCGCGCTCACCGAGACGGTCGAGATCGTCGCGGAGGACGGCGCGCACCTCACGGTCGTGTCCGTGCACGACTGGGCCGACGGCTCGGTGCACAACGCGTCGCACCGCCTCAAGGTCGGCCGCGACGCGACGGTCAAGCACATCGTCGTGACGCTCGGCGGCGACGTCGTGCGCGTGACGCCCGACGCGGAGTTCTCCGGCGAGGGCGGCTCGGTCACGATGCTCGGCCTGTACTTCGCCGACGCGTCGCAGCACCAGGAGCACCGCCTGTTCGTCGACCACGCGGTGCCGAACTGCGTCAGCCGCGTGACCTACAAGGGCGCGCTGCAGGGCGAGGGCGCGCACACCGTGTGGGTCGGCGACGTGCTGATCCGCGCCGAGGCCGAGGGCACCGACACGTACGAGCTCAACCGCAACCTCGTCCTCACGGACGGCGCGCGCGCGGACTCGGTGCCGAACCTCGAGATCGAGACCGGTGTCATCGAGGGCGCGGGTCACGCGTCCGCGACCGGACGGTTCGACGACGAGCAGCTGTTCTACCTGCGGGCCCGCGGCATCCCCGAGCCCGACGCACGTCGCCTCGTCGTGCGCGGGTTCTTCGCCGAGCTCGTGCACGAGATCGGCGTGCCGGAGGTCGAGGAGCGCCTCATCGCCGCGATCGAGGCCGAGCTCGAGGAGTCGATGTCCGTGCTCGACCAGGTCGCCGTCGAGGGCAGCGAGACGGGCGCCGTCGTGGAGCAGGCATGACCGCACAGCTCGCGTGCTACGCGTCCGACGTGCCCGTCGGCGGCACGCTGCGCGTCGAGCTCGAGGCCGAGACCGGGACGGTCGAGGTCGCGATCGTGCGCGACGACGACGGCGAGCTGCACGCGATCAGCGACATCTGCTCGCACGGCGCCGTCTCTCTGTCCGACGGCGAGGTCGAGGGCTGCACGATCGAGTGCTGGCTGCACGGCTCGCGGTTCGACCTGCGCTCCGGCAAGCCGCTCGGCCCGCCCGCCGTCACCCCCGTCCCCGTCTACCCGGTCACGCTGGACGGCGAGCGCGTGCTCGTCGACGTGGACCGGACTCTCTGACCTTTTCACTGAGGAGCAACCCCGCATGACCACCCTGGAGATCCGCGACCTGCACGTCAGCGTCGAGACCAAGGAGGGCCCCAAGCCCATCCTGCGCGGTGTCGACCTGACCGTGAACAGCGGCGAGACGCACGCGATCATGGGCCCCAACGGCTCGGGCAAGTCGACGCTCGCGTACTCGCTCGCCGGGCACCCGAAGTACCAGATCACGAGCGGCACCGTGCTGCTCGACGGCGAGGACGTCCTGGAGATGTCCGTCGACGAGCGCGCCCGCGCCGGCATGTTCCTCGCGATGCAGTACCCGGTCGAGGTGCCGGGCGTGTCGGTGTCGAACTTCCTGCGCACGGCGAAGACCGCGATCGACGGCGAGGCGCCCGCGCTGCGCTCGTGGGTCAAGGACGTCAAGAACGCCATGGAGAACCTGCGCATGGACTCGACGTTCGCGGAGCGCTCCGTGAACGAGGGCTTCTCCGGCGGTGAGAAGAAGCGCCACGAGATCCTGCAGATGGAGCTCCTCAAGCCGCGCATCGCGATCCTCGACGAGACCGACTCCGGCCTCGACGTCGACGCGCTGCGCATCGTGTCCGAGGGCGTCAACCGCGTCCGCTCGACGAGCGACGTGGGCGTCCTGCTCATCACGCACTACACGCGCATCCTGCGCTACATCAAGCCCGACTTCGTGCACGTCTTCGTCGACGGCCGCATCGCGGAGGAGGGCGGCCCGGAGCTCGCCGAGCGCCTCGAGAACGAGGGCTACGACCGGTTCCTGGTCACCTCCTGACCCGTTGGTCGACCCATCCGTGCCGGGCGGCGGTGACGTCGTCCGGCACTCCACCCACCTGGCCACGTCGAGGGGATCCGCAGTGAGCACCACCCTGGAGGCCGCCGAGCTGGCGGCGGTGCGGGCCGACTTCCCGCTGCTCGAGCGCACGCTGCGCGACGGCCGGCGGCTGGTCTACCTGGACTCGGGCGCCACGTCGCAGAAGCCCGACGTGGTGCTCGACGCGGAGCAGGACTTCTACCTGCAGCGCAACGCCGCGGTGCACCGCGGCGCGCACCAGCTCGCCGAGGAGGCGACCGAGGCGTTCGAGGACGCACGGGCGCGCGTCGCGTCGTTCGTCGGGGTCTCGCCCGGCGAGCTCGTCTGGACGAGCAACGCGACCGCGGGCATCAACCTCGTCGCGTACGCGCTGTCGAACGCGACCGCGGGCCGCGGGGGAGCGGCGGCGCAGCGGTTCGCGCTGCGGCCCGGCGACGAGATCGTCGTGACCGAGGCCGAGCACCACGCGAACCTCGTGCCGTGGCAGGAGCTCGCGCTGCGCACGGGCGCGACGCTGCGCTGGATCGGCGTGGACGACGACGGGCGGCTGCGCACCGACGAGCTCGCGAGCGTCGTGACGGACCGCACGCGCGTCCTGGCGTTCACGCACGCGTCCAACGTGACCGGCGCGATCACCGACGTGCCCGCGTTCGTCTCCCGGGCCCGCGAGGTCGGCGCGCTCACCGTGCTCGACGCGTGCCAGTCGGTGCCGCACCTGCCGGTCGACCTGCACGAGCTCGGCGTCGACTTCGCCGCGTTCTCGGGCCACAAGATGCTCGCCCCCACGGGCGTCGGCGCGCTGTACGGGCGGCGCGAGCTGCTCGAGGCGCTCCCGCCCGTGACCACGGGCGGCTCGATGGTCGAGGTCGTCACCATGACGGAGACGACGTACGCGCCGCCGCCGCAGCGCTTCGAGGCCGGGACGCAGATGGTGTCGCAGGCCGTCGCGATGGGCGCGGCCGCGACCTACCTGTCCGACCTGGGCATGGAGGCCGTCGCGGCGCACGAGCACCACCTCGCGGGCCTCCTGCTCGACGCGGTGGCGTCCGTACCGGGCGTGCGGGTCGTCGGCCCGACCGACACGCGCGACCGCCTCGCGGCCGTGTCGTTCGTCGTGGACGGCGTGCACGCGCACGACGTCGGCCAGGTGCTCGACGACGCGGGCGTCGCGGTGCGCGTCGGGCACCACTGCGCGCAGCCCCTGCACCGCAGGTTCGGCGTGGCCGCCACGGCGCGCGCCACCGCCGCGGTGTACACGACCGACGAGGAGATCGCCGTGTTCCGGGAAGCACTCGCGGGGGTCCGCGCGTTCTTCGGACTGACGGACTGACGGCGGAGAGGTCGCACATGAGCAGCTCGATGGAGCAGCTGTACCAGCAGGTGATCCTGGACCACGCGAAGTTCCCGCACGGGCGGGGGCTGGGCGACGCGGTCTCGGGCGCCCACTCGGCGCAGTCGCACCAGGTGAACCCCACGTGCGGCGACGAGGTGACGCTGCAGGTCGACGTCGACGACTCCGGTGTGGTCCGCGGGCTGCGCTGGGAGGGCCAGGGGTGCTCGATCTCGCAGGCCTCGGTCTCCGTCCTGCACGACCTGGTCCTCGACCAGCCGCTCACGACCGTCGACACCCTCGCCGCGTCGTTCCGTGACCTCATGCAGTCCAAGGGCCAGGGGCTCGACGACGACGACGCCGAGGAGGCGCTCGGCGACGCCGCCGCCTTCACGGGCGTCGGCAAGTACTCCGCACGCGTGAAGTGCGCCCTGCTCGGCTGGGTCGCCCTGAACGACGCACTCATCAAGACCGGCTCCCGGGAGGACGCATGACCAGCCCCACCACGGGCTCCCCGACGACCGTCGCCGACGTCGAGGAGGCGATGCGCGACGTGATCGACCCCGAGCTCGGGATCAACGTCGTGGACCTCGGCCTCGTGTACGGCATCGCGCTCGAGCAGAACACCGCCGTCATCGACATGACGCTCACCTCGGCGGCCTGCCCGCTGACGGACGTCATCGAGGACCAGTCCGCGCAGGCGCTCGACGGCATCGTCGACGGCTTCCGCATCAACTGGGTGTGGATGCCGCCGTGGGGCCCGGAGAAGATCACGGACGACGGCCGCGAGCAGATGCGGGCGCTCGGCTTCAACATCTGACACACCTCGCGCACAGGCGGTGGACGGCGGACTCGTCGTCCACCGCATCCGTTCGTGTGACGCTCCTTGCTCGGGCGAGCCCGCCCGCGTTAGCGTCTCGGCAGGTCAAGAGTGACCAGCGACACGCCCTCCGCGTGCTGGTCCGGCAACCGCGCAACCTCGCGCACGGTGCCCCGGGGGAAGACCGGCCCGACGGCGACCGCCGCCGGGAAGTGCGAAGGGAGTACACCCATGTCCGAGACGTACCTGCGCGCCGACGGTCTCGTCGAGCTGCGCCCCGACCCCGCGACCCTCGCGCAGGCCGCGCGCACCGGGGTCACCGTCATCACCCGCGGGGAGCTGTGCACCGCGTGCCTCGTCGGCGACTGGGGACAGTCGCTGCTCAAGGTCACCAAGACGCTGTGCGACGACTGCACGTGGCTCGAGTCCGAGGTCGCGCGCCGTGCCGGGACCGCGCGGTCGCGTGCGGGCCGGCCGGCCGGCGGCGGGGTCCTGCAGGTCGCCGGGAGGACGGACCCGTACGACGAGGCGTGGGCGCCGGTCCGGGCCGCGTACGGGGTGCGCACGCGGCGGCTGGTCGAGGTGTTCGACCGGGCCGTGGCGCTCGGCGTCCCGCTCGTCGACATCGACACGGGCGACGGTGACGGGCGCACCGTCCGCGCCGTCGCGCGGGAGGACCTGCGCCGGCACGAGCTGCTGGACGAGTCCGCGCCGGTGCGGGTGCGCCGGTTCGCCGCGTGGCTGCGCGTCCTGGCTCCCGAGGACCACGCCGCGCGCGCGGACGTGCTCGCGGACGTCCGGGGGCTCGCCCGCGCCCTGTGCGCGCACCAGGACGAGGTCCGTGCGGCGCGGGCGCGGGCGGACCTGGAACGCGCCACGCGCGAGGCGGTCCAGGGGCTCACGGCGGTCGGGCGCGCCCCCGTCGCGCTGGGAGCGGCGGCGGGACGGGTGGTCCGCACGCGGCTGACTCGGTCCGGCTCCCGGGCATGAGGCGGCCGCCCCACACCTGACCCCAAGCGAGGGACGGCGGTGCGACCCTCTGCGGGCGCGCACCGCCGTCCCCGCCGCCGTCAGCGGTAGCTGGGGCGCAGGCGCACGCGCTGCTGGTGCTTCGAGGTCTCCTTGGCGATCTCGACGATGCTCGAGCGCGAGGCGATGAAGTCGCTGAACGACGTGAACCCCAGCGGGCGCTCGGCGAACGCCGGGTCGAGGCGCATCATCTGGCTCTTGACCTCGCCGTACGAGAGCCAGGGCTCGTCGTCCTTCTTCGCGTGGATGAGGCGCATGGCGCGCATGAGCAGCTGCGTGGCGCGGCGCTGCGCGGCGCGGTCGCCGTTCGGCGCGGGCTGCGCGGCGCGTTCGTCGGACGTGTCGGCCGCGGGGGAGGGCTCGGGTGCGGCGGTGGCCGGCTCGTCGGGCTCGTCGTCCTCGGGCGGTGCGCTCGTGTCGAGGATCGCGTCGTAGTCCGCGTACTCGTCGCACGCGGACATCAGGGAGCGGCTCGTCGAGCCCGCGACGCCCACGCCGATGACGGTGCGGCCGAGGCGCTTGGCGCGCTGCGCGAGCGCGATGTAGTCGGAGTCGCCCGCGATGATCACGACGTGCGTGAGGTCCTCGAGGCGGAACAGGTCCTCGATGACGTCGACCGCGAGCCGGATGTCCGCGCCGTTCTTCATGCGCGGGCCGACGGGGAACAGCTGCGTGAGGTCGACCGCGCGGTCGATGAGCTGCTGGTGGTAGCCGGCGTTCACGGGCTGCGACCAGTCGGCGTACGCGCGGCTGACGACGACGCGGCCGAACGACGACGCGTAGTCGATGATCGCGTCCACGTCGACCCGCGCGGCGCGCAGCCTCGTGGCGACCTCGCCGTCGCCGTCGGGTCGGTGGCGGCGCGCGTCGTCGGACTGGAACGCGCCGCGGCGGTGCACCTGGTCGTACCGGGAGATGACGATGTTGTCGAAGTCGATGTAGACGCCCACGCGGGCGGAGCTGTCGTCGGTGCTCATGCCCGGAGTCTGCCGGACGCGAGAGTCACAGGCGTGACAGATGGTGTCACACGCGGTGTCACAGGCCGCGTCACAGGCGGCGTCACAGGTCGGTGGCGGCGAAGGTGTCGCACGCCGCGAGGTCGCGCTGCTGGTAGCCGGTGGTGAACCAGCGCTGGCGCTGCTCGCTCGAGCCGTGCGTCCAGGAGTCGGGGTTCACGCCGCCGCCGGACTGCTGCTGGATGTGGTCGTCGCCGACGGCCTCGGCCGCGTCGATGGCCTGCGCGAGCTCGTCGGCGGTGATGGGCTTGAGGTAGGTGACGCCGGTGTCCGGGTCCTTCGTCGTCGCGGCGGTGCCCGCCCACATGCCCGCGTAGCAGTCGGCCTGCAGCTCGACACGCACGGAGTCCGACTCCGCGCCGGAACCGCGCCGGTCGGAGGAGTCGAACACGCCCGTGACGTTCTGGATGTGGTGGCCGTACTCGTGCGCGTACACGTACATCTCCGCCAGCGGGCCGCCCTGTGCGCCGAACTGGCTGGTCAGCAGGTCGAAGAAGCCGAGGTCGAGGTAGATGCTCTGGTCGCCGGGGCAGTAGAACGGCCCGGACGACGAGGACGCGTTCCCGCACGCGGTGCTCACGGCGGACGTGAACTCGACGGCCTCGGGGATGGTCGCGTCGGCCTTGCGGAGCGTGGGTGCCCAGTACGTGTCGAGCGAGTCGAGCGTCGCGGACAGGCGGCACGCGCGGTCGGTGTTCGCCTGCTCGGCGGTGCACGCGCCGATCGTGCCGTCGTCGCCGGGCTCGCCGCCTCCGCCGAGCAGTGCGCCCGGGTCGACGTTGCCGCCCGACAGCAGCGTGATCGCGAGGATCACGAGCAGGCCGAGCCCGCCGACGCCGCCGCCGATCGCCATACCCTTGCCGCCCGCCGAGCGGCGCGACTGCACGCGCCCGCCGCCGAAGTTGCCACCCTCCTGGAACGTCACATCCGGGACGGTAGTCCGCGCACGCGCGCAACGCGATTCAGCCCGGCGTGATTCAGCCTGTCGGTGACGTCCGGCGCGTTCATCCCTCGCCCAGGCCGCGCGCGGCGAGAGCCTCGCCCGTGGCGCGCGCGTGCCCGACGATCCGCACGGCCGCGGGCACGACGACCGCTCGCGGCGAACGCTCGAGCCCGCGGGCACGCGCGGCGTCGCGGGACTCGCCCGCGGCCTGCAGGAGCAGCGGGACCGAGCGCAGCATGAGGCTCACCGCGAGCGCGACGGTCTCCGGCGCGAGGCCCACGTGGCGCAGGGGAGCGGCGGCCCGGCGCAGCGCGTCGAGCAGGTCGTCGGCGCGCGTGGTGGCGGTGACGACCGTGGCGAGCAGCACGAGCGCGACGAGGTCGGCCGCGGTCTCGACGCCCGACTCCCACCCGCGTGACCAGGTCTGGTACCCGCCGACGAGCAGCGCGACGACCCCGACACGTGCGAGCCCGGCGCGCGTGCGGTGCCAGGAGAGCCCCGCGACGACGTGGCACGCGAGCGCGACGGCGAGCGCGACGAGCGCGGACGCCGGCCCGCGGACCACGAGGACGACGACGCCCGCCACGGCGAGCGCGGCGAGCTTGGCGAGCGCCGGGGCGCGGTGCAGCACCGAGGTGCCCGGCTGGTGCAGCCCGAGCGGGCCGGTCCACGCGGGGCGCAGGGGTGCGCCGGCGCGCGTCACCGGCCCTCCGTCGCAGGCAGGCGCGGGCCCGCCATGAGCTCCCGGTACGCGGTGACGGCCGCGGCGGGCTCGCCGTCGTGCACGACGCGGCCGTCGTCGACGACGAGCACGCGGTCGGCCCGCAGCGCAGCGTCGAGGTCGTGCGTCACGACGACGACCTGCTGCGGCAGGCTCGCGAGCAGGTCGTCGACCGCGGACCGCCAGCGCAGGTCGAGCAGCGTCGTCGGCTCGTCGCACACCAGGACGTCCGGGTCGGTCGCGAGCACGGAGGTGAGCGCGAGGAGCTGGCGCTGGCCGCCGGACAGCGCGTGCACGGGCAGGTCGGCGCGGTCTGCGAGCCCGACGCGCGCGAGCGCCGCACGCGCCCGCGCGTCGCGCTCTCCCGCGTCGGGCACGGTGCGCCGCAGCGACAGCGCGACGTCCTCGACGGGCGTGGGCATGACGATCTGCGCGTCGGGGTCGGTGAACACGAACCCGACCCGCCGCCGGACGGCGGGGCCGTCGGACCGCGTGTCGAGGCCGTCGACGCGCACGGTCCCGGACGACGGCAGCACGAGCCCGTTGAGCAGGCGCGCGAGCGTCGACTTGCCCGAGCCGTTCGCGCCGACGACCGCGACGCGGCGCTCGGTGAGCCGCAGGGTGACCGGGCCGAGCAGGCGCGTCACGGTGTCCGGGCCGCCCGACGGGTCGGGGGTCCAAGCCGTGACGAGCGCCTCGCTCAGCTCGATCATCAGCGGCGCCGGCGCAGCAGGTCGGGGTAGCTCGCGAACACCGCGAGCGCGACCGCGGCCGCCAGGAGGTTCTTGACGGTGTCGCCCGGGAAGAACACCGAGCCCGCCGCGAACGCCTCGCCGGCCGTGAGGTCGGTGCGCGCGACGATGCCCGCGATGCCGAGCGGGTGGATCGTCAGCGCGGTGGCCGTCAGGCCGCTCGCCACGAGGACGAGGTAGCGCGCGGCGCCCGTCGCCTTGCGCGCGGCGCCCGCGAGCAGGCCGGCGAGCGCGGCCGCGAGCGGGAAGCCGACCAGGTAGCCGACGCTCGGCCCCGCGAGCACCGCGAGCCCGCCCGTGCCGCCGGAGAACACCGGGACGCCCGCGAGGCCCACCGCGAGGTAGAGGAGCACCGCGAGCGCGCCGCGGCGCCAGCCGAGCACGAGGCCCGCGAGGACGACGCCGAACGTCTGCAGCGTGACGGGCACCCCTGTGCCGGTCGGGATGCCCGGGATGATCGCGCACACGGTGATGAACGCCGCGAAGACCGCGACGAGGGCGACGTCGGTCGTGACGGGGGTGGCCCGCTCGGCGGGCTCCGGCAGCGCGGCGTCCAGGACGGCGGCGGGGTTGCCGGCCGTCGGGTCCGCGGCCTCGGCCGCGAGCACGGTCCCGGGCGCGCCTCCGGGCGCACCTCCGGACGCACCTCCGGACGCACCTCTGGGGGCGGTCGCGTGCGGTGCTCCGGGCGGTGCGGCGTTCTGGCGTGCGTCGGTCACGGGTGGCCCCCTCGGGTCGGTGTGTGCTCCGGTGCGTCGTCGTGCGGGTCGGTACGGGTCGTCGTCCACGCTCGTGCGCTCGTGCTCGTCGTCGGGCGGCTGCGGGACGCGCTGCCGGGTGCCCGCCGGTGGGCGGGGGAAAGGACGACGGTCGTCACGCTAGTGCTCGTTAGGATGGTCGGCGTTTGTGCGCCCGCCCAGAACGAGTGCGGGCTTTCCGGAGGAAACCACCACGTGATCACCGCCCACGGCGTCGGCCTGCGCATCGGCGCACGCGAGCTGCTCGCCGAGACCTCGTTCCGCATCGCTGCGGGCGACCGTATCGGTCTCGTCGGCCGCAACGGCGCCGGCAAGACGACGCTCACCAAGACGCTCGCGGGCCAGTCCCAGCCGACGAGCGGCACGATCACGCGCGGGGAGGTCGGCTACCTGCCGCAGGACCCCGCGACCGGCGACCTCGACGTGCTCGCCCTGGATCGCGTGCTGTCGGCGCGCGGCCTCGACGAGATCGTGCGCAACATGCGCGCGACCGAGCACCTCATGGCCGACGGCAGCGACGACGAGCGCGAGAAGGCCATGGCGCGCTACTCGCGCCTGGAGGCGCGGTTCACCGCGGCCGGCGGTTACGCGGCCGAGTCGGAGGCGCACCGGATCACCGCGAACCTCGGGCTGGACGACCGCGTGCTCGCCCAGACGCTCGGGACGCTCTCGGGCGGCCAGCGCCGCCGCGTGGAGCTCGCGCGCATCCTGTTCTCGGGCGTCGAGACGCTCCTGCTCGACGAGCCGACCAACCACCTGGACGCCGACTCGATCGCGTGGCTGCGGGACTACCTCAAGACGTACTCCGGCGGGTTCGTCGTGATCTCCCACGACGTCGAGCTGCTGCGCGCGACCGTGAACAAGGTGTTCCACCTCGACGCGAACCGGGCCGCGCTCGACCAGTACAACCTCGGCTGGGACGCGTACCTGCTGCAGCGCGAGACGGACGAGAAGCGCCGCCGCCGCGAGCGAGCCAACGCCGAGAAGAAGGCCGCGGCGCTCCTGGCGCAGGCCGACAAGATGCGCGCGAAGGCCACCAAGGCCGTCGCGGCGCAGAACATGGCGCGCCGCGCGGAGAAGATGCTCTCGGGCCTCGAGGAGGTCCGTGCGAGCGACAAGGTCGCCAAGCTGCGGTTCCCGGACCCGGCGCCGTGCGGGCGCACGCCGCTCACGGCGTCCGACCTGTCGAAGTCGTACGGGTCGCAGGAGGTCTTCACGGGCGTCGACCTCGCGATCGACCGCGGCTCGCGCGTCGTCGTGCTGGGCCTCAACGGCGCGGGCAAGACGACGCTGCTGCGACTGCTGGCCGGCATCGAGGCGCCGGACACCGGTGAGGTGCACCCGGGCCACGGGCTCAAGCTCGGGTACTACGCGCAGGAGCACGAGACGCTCGACCTCGAGCGCACCGTCGTGGAGAACCTGCGCTCCGCGGCACCCGACCTCACCGACACGCAGGTGCGCTCGGTGCTCGGGTCGTTCCTGTTCTCTGGCGACGACGCCGACAAGCCCGCGCGCGTGCTCTCGGGCGGCGAGAAGACGCGCCTCGCGCTCGCGGCGCTCGTCGTGTCGTCGGCGAACGTGCTGCTGCTCGACGAGCCCACGAACAACCTGGACCCCGCGAGCCGTGAGGAGATCCTGGCGGCGCTGCGCGGCTACCAGGGCGCGGTGGTGCTCGTGAGCCACGACGAGGGTGCCGTCGCGGCGCTCGACCCGGAGCGCGTCCTGCTGCTGCCGGACGGCGACGAGGACCTGTGGAGCGCGGACTACCTGGACCTCATCACGCTCGCCTGACCGCTCGCGGTCCGTGCGGCGGTCAGCCCGCCGTGCGGCTCGCGTCGTCGGACGTCTGCGCGTCGATGAGCGCGTCCTCCTCGGCCTCCGCGCGGCCCTCGCGCCGCCGCGGCCGGGCCGGGCGGACGGGCGCCGCGGGGGCGGTCCCCGGCCCGGGGGCGAACGGTGCGCCCGTCCCGTCGCGCTCCTCGACCAGCTCGCGGCGCGCGAGCCACGTGAAGCCGACGAGCCCGCCGAGTGCGAAGGCCCACCACTGGAACGCGTACGACAGGTGCGAGCCCGGGTCGAGGTCGGGCGCGGGCAGCGCGCCGAGCGTGCTCGTCGCAGCCGGCTCCTCGGTCACCGACTGCCCGAACGCGCCCGTGAACACGGGCTCGTCGGCCAGGCCCGCCGCCGTCATGACCTGCGCGGGGTGGATCGCCTGCACCGAGCCGGCGGGCGCGCCGCGGTCGGTCGCCGACTCGGCCTGCCGCACGCGCGCGACCAGCACGACCTCGCCCGCGGGCGGCGGCGGGACGTCGACGTCCGCGCTCGCGTCCGCACCGGTCGGCACCCAGCCGCGGTCGACGACGAGGACGCCGCCCGTCGGCGCGACCCGGAACGGCACGAGCACGTGGTACGCCGGGGTGCCGCCGACCGGGCGGTTGCGCAGCAGGACGGTCGCGTCCGGCAGGTACGTCCCGACGACGCGCACCTGCGACCACTCGTCGTCGTCGGCGAGCGCGGCGTCCGTCGACGGCAGCACGTCGGCCAGCGGGACCGGCGTCGCGTCGTAGTTGCGCTCCACGGTCGCGATCCGGGCGTCGCGCCACTCGTGCCGGTGCCACTGCCAGCGGCCCAGGAACGTGCACGCGACCGCGACGAGCACCCCGACGAGCACGAGCACGACCGCCCGGCGTCGGGCGGGGCTCACGGCGCGTCCGACGACGCGAGCTCGGTCACCGGGACGGTGTCCTTGAGGAAGCCGCGCACGTCGAGGAACTGCGTGAGGTGCTCGCGGTGCTCGTCGCACGCGAGCCACACCTTGCGGCGCTCGGGCACGTGCAGCTTGGGGTTGTTCCACAGCAGCGCCCAGGTCGCCTCGCTGCGGCAGCCGCGGGCGCTGCAGATCGGCTCGTCGACCGGGTCGGGCACGGGCAGGGTCACGGCCGGCCTCCGGCAGGGTCGTCGGGTGTGTCGCCGAGCTGCGCGGGCCGGCCGCCCGGGCCGATCTCGCGCGGGTCGACGAAGGGCTCCATCTCGTCGCGCCGCTCGCGTCCCGCGTTCGCGAAGATCACCGCGACGTAGGGCAGGACGACGGCGGCGACGACGAGCACCAGGGACACCCACGTCGGCACGTGCGACCACGTGACGATCGCGAGCACGAAGCACACGATGCGGATGCCCATCTGGGCGAGGTAGCGGCGCTGGCGCCGCGCGACGTCCTCGCCCAGGGGCTCGGGGGCAGCGGTGATCCGCTGGACCGGCTCCTCGCGACGACGTGACCTCACCGGTCGATCGTACGTTCCCCCACCGGACGACCTGCCCGCCGTCCACCTGCGTCGCCGCTTGTGGGGCTCCCACAACTGGCGGGCGACAACCTGTGCCGCGCCGGAACCGCGACGAGCGCACCCGCTCGGATACCGTCGTGACTCGTGCCTGAGACTTCCGACAACTCCAGCGTCCCGTCCGGCGACGAGCGACCCGCACCCCGGGTCGTGCTCGTCACGGGCGCCAACCGCGGCATCGGCCGGGCGATCGCGCAGCGGTTCGTCGCGGCGGGGGACCGGGTCGCGACGATCTACCGCTCCGGCGAGCTGCCCGAGGGCGTCTTCGGCGTGGTCGGCGACGTGCGCGACACCGCGTCGGTCGACGCCGCGTTCACGGCGATCGAGGCCGAGCTCGGCCCGGTCGAGGTGCTCGTCGCGAACGCGGGCGTGACCCGCGACCAGCTCCTCATGCGGATGACCGACGAGGAGTTCGACGAGGTCCTCGACGTCAACCTCAAGGGCGCGTTCCGCTGCGTGCGCCGCGCGAGCAAGCCCATGATCCGCCTGCGTCGCGGGCGCATCGTGCTCATCTCGTCGGTCGTCGGCCTGTACGGCGGGCCCGGCCAGGTGAACTACTCGTCGTCGAAGGCCGCGCTCGTCGGCATGGCCCGCTCGATCACGCGCGAGCTCGGCGGGCGCGGGATCACCGCGAACGTCGTCGCGCCCGGCTTCATCGACACCGACATGACGCGCGCGCTGCCCGAGGCGACGCAGGCGTCCTACAAGGCCGCGATCCCTGCGGGCCGGTTCGCCGCGCCCGACGAGGTCGCCGCGGCCGTCGAGTACCTCGCGTCCCCCGCCGCCGCGTACGTCAGCGGCGCCGTGCTGCCCGTCGACGGCGGCCTCGGCATGGGCCACTGACGCACCCCGAACCCGCACCACCGAGGAGAGACACACCATGGGCCTGCTCACCGGCAAGAAGCTCCTGATCACCGGCGTCCTGACGGACGGATCCATCGCGTTCCACGTCGCGCGCCTCGCGCAGGAGGAGGGTGCCGAGGTCGTCCTGACGTCCTTCGGCCGGCAGTTCCGGCTCACGCAGGTCATCGCGCGCCGCCTGCCCGTCGAGGCCCCCGTGGTGCAGCTCGACGTCACCGACGCCGACGACCTCGCGGCGCTCCCGGACCGCGTGCGCGAGGCCGGCTTCGACCGCCTCGACGGCGTCGTGCACTCGATCGGCTTCGCGCCGCAGTCCGTCATGGGCGGCAACTTCCTCGCGGGCGAGTGGGCGGACGTCGCCACCGCGCTCGAGGTGTCGGCGTACTCGCTGAAGTCCCTCGCGGTCGCCGCGCAGCCGCTGCTCACCGACGGCGGGTCGGTCGTCGGCCTGACGTTCGACGCGAAGTTCGCGTGGCCGGTCTACGACTGGATGGGCGTCGCCAAGGCGGCGTTCGAGGCCACGTCCCGCTACCTCGCGCGCGACCTCGGCCCGTCGGGCGTGCGCGTGAACCTCGTGTCCGCCGGCCCGATCCGCACGACGGCGGCCAAGTCGATCCCCGGCTTCGAGACCATGGAGTCGCGCTGGTCCGACCGCGCGCCCCTCGGCTGGGACGTCACGAACCCCGAGCCGGCCGCGCGCGCCGTGGCGGCGCTCCTGTCCGACTGGTTCCCCGCGACCACGGGCGAGATCGTGCACGTCGACGGCGGCGTGCACGCGATGGGTCAGTGACCACGGAGAGTGACGCGATGGGTGCGGCGGACGCCTCCGGGTGGCACGCTGGCCCCGTGAGCACGCGACGGCTCGTGCTGCTGCGCCACGCGAAGGCGGAGCACCCCGACGGCATCCCCGACCACGAACGACCGCTCGCCCTCGCCGGCCGTCGGCAGTGCCCGCTCGTCGGGGCGGCGATGGCGGAGTCCGGGATCTCGCCCGACCTCGTGTGGTGCTCGTCCGCGCTGCGCACGCGCCAGACGTGGGAGCTCGTGCGGGGCGCGCTCGGGCTCGAGCCGCCTGTCGAGTACCGCGGCGAGGTCTACGACGCCGGGGTGCGTTCGCTCGTCTCGCTCGTGGCGAGCGCGCCCGCCACCGTGCGCACCCTCGTCGTCGTGGGGCACGAGCCGACCATGTCGCACGCGGCGGCGACGCTCGCGGGTCCGGGTTCCGACGAGGCCGCGGTCGCGCGCGTGCAGGTCGGCGTGCCCACCGCGTCCTGGTCGTGGCTCGAGCTCGACGGCGCGTGGAGCGACCTGCAGCCGCGCACGGCGCGCCTGATGCGGCTCGTCACCGCGTCCTGACGCGGCTCACCGCGCGGCGGGCGTCGCGTGCGACCGACCTGCTCAGGCGAACGGGGCGAGCGCGAGCGCGGCGTCGAGCCGACCGTCGATCGTCGCGTCCGCGTGCTGCTGCACGACCGGCTTGGCGTTGAACGCGATGCCGAACCCGGCGGTCGCGAGCATGTCGAGGTCGTTCGCGCCGTCGCCGATCGCGACCGTGCGCGCGAGGTCGACCCCGACGCTCGCCGCGTAGTCGCGCAGCGCGACCGCCTTGGCGGCACGGTCCACCACGGCACCCGTGACCCGGCCCGTGAGCCGTCCGTCGGCGACCTCAAGCGCGTTGGCGCGCACGAGCGTGATGCCGAGCGTCGCGGCGAGCGGTCGCACGAGCTCGACGAACCCGCCCGAGACGAGGCCGACCACCCAGCCGCGCTGCTGCACCGCGGAGACGAGCTCGCGCGCGCCGGGGGAGAGCTCCATCTGCGCGCGCACGTCCGCGAGCACCGTGACCGGCAGCCCCGCGAGCGTCGCGACGCGCTCGTGCAGCGACGCCGCGAAGTCCAGCTCACCGCGCATCGCGCGCTCGGTGATCTCGGTGACGAGCTCGAGCGAGCCGGCGTGCGCGGCGAGCATCTCGATCACCTCGCCCGTGATGAGCGTGGAGTCGACGTCCATCACGAGCAGGCCGGCGGCAGGGTTCGTCACGGCGTGCAGGGTACCGAGCGGCGCTCGTCAGGACCCCGGCCGTCCACGGTGACGCACCCGCGCGGGCGACCGGTGGCCCGCGCGGGTACGGACCGGGTTCAGTCCGTGATGACGGAGCCCTTCGGGACGACCGTGAGGCCCGACTCGGTGACCGTGAAACCGCGCGCGCGGTCGTGCTCGTGGTCCAGCCCGATGCGCGCCCGCTCGGGCACGATCACGTTCTTGTCGAGGATCGCGCGGTGCACCTGCGCGTACCGGCTGACCTGCACGCCGTCCATCAGCACCGAGTCCGTGACCTGCGCCCACGAGTGCAGGCGGATGCCCGGCGACAGCACCGAGCCGGACACCGTCGCGCCCGACACCACGACACCAGGGGAGACGATCGAGTCCGCCGCGTGCCCGAGGCGCCCCGCGCCCGCGTGCACGAACTTCGCGGGCGGCAGGCCCGTGTACCCGGTGTGCAGCGGCCACTCGTCGTTGTAGAGGTTGAACACCGGCTCGACCGCGATGAGGTCGATGTTCGCCTCGTAGAACGCGTCGAGCGTCCCGACGTCGCGCCAGTAGTCGCGGTCGCGCGGCGTCGAGCCCGGCACGTCGTTGCGGATGAAGTCGTACACGCCCGCGGTCCCGCGCTCGACGAACCACGGGACGATGTCGCCGCCCATGTCGTGACGCGAGTTCACGTCCTCGGCGTCCACCGAGACGGCGTGGCGCAGCGCGTCCGCGTCGATCACGTAGTTGCCCATCGACGCGAGGACCTCGTGCGGCGAGTCGGCCAGGCCGACGGCGTCGGTCGGCTTCTCGCGGAACGCCTTGATGCGGGTCGGGTCGTCCGCCTGCGTCTCGATGACGCCGAACTGGTCGGCCTCGTCGAGCGGCTGGCGGATGCCCGCGACCGTGAGCTCGGCGCCCGACTCGACGTGCGCCTGCACCATCTGGGAGAAGTCCATGCGGTACACGTGGTCGGCGCCGACCACGACCACGATGTCGGGGCGCTCGTCGTCGATGATGTTCAGGCACTGGTAGATCGCGTCGGCCGAGCCGAGGTACCAGTGCTTGCCGACGCGCTGCTGCGCGGGCACGGCGGCGACGTAGTTGCCCAGCAGGGCCGACATGCGCCACGTCTTCGAGACGTGCCGGTCCAGGCTGTGGGACTTGTACTGCGTCAGCACGATGACGTGCAGGTAGTGGGAGTTGATGACGTTGGACAGGGCGAAGTCGATGAGCCGGTAGATCCCGCCGAACGGGACGGCCGGCTTCGCCCGGTGGGCCGTGAGCGGCATGAGTCGCTTGCCCTCGCCACCTGCGAGGACGATGGCCAGGACGCGCGGTTGTGCCATGCCCCGAACCCTAGGCCCGACGGGCGGTGCGAGCGAGGCCAGCGGCACTTCACGCGCTAGCGTGTCGCGCATCACGGCCCGCGGTTGACCGGGCCACCCGTCCACGGAGGTCGTCAGTGCGCGTCGACATGCTCACCCGGGAGTACCCCCCGCACGTCTACGGCGGAGCCGGGGTCCATGTCGCGGAGCTCGCGGCTGTCCTGCGGGTCAGCGTCGACGTGCGTGTGCACTGCTTCGACGGGCCGCGCGACGACGCGTCGCGCGAGCAGGGCGTGCACGGGTACGCGGTGCCCGGCGGGCTGTCCGGCACGAACGCCGCGCTGCAGACGCTCGGCGTCGACCTGGAGATCGTCGCGGGCATCGGCGCGGGCGTGGGCGAGGACGACGTCGCGACCGACCTGGTGCACTCCCACACCTGGTACGCCAACCTCGCCGGGCACCTCGCGAGCCTGCTGCACGACGTGCCGCACGTCCTGACCGCGCACAGCCTCGAGCCGCTGCGGCCGTGGAAGGCCGAGCAGCTCGGCGGCGGGTACGCCGTGTCGAGCTGGGTCGAGCGCACCGCGTACGAGAGCGCCGCCGGCGTCATCGCGGTCTCCGGCGGGATGCGCGAGGACATCCTGCGCAGCTACCCGGCCGTCGACCCCGACCGCGTGCACGTCGTGCACAACGGCATCGACCTCGCCGCGTGGCGCCGCCCGACGGCCGACGACGCGCTCGCGAGGGCTGACGCGACCGTGCGCGCCCTGGGCATCGACCCCGCGCGGCCCGCCGTGGTGTTCGTCGGGCGCATCACGCGCCAGAAGGGCCTGCCGTACCTGCTGCGGGCCGCCGAGTCGCTGCCGGCCGACGTGCAGCTCGTGCTGTGCGCCGGCGCGCCGGACACCCCCGAGATCGCCGCCGAGGTCACCGGGCTGGTCCAGGCGCTGCGCGAGCGGCGCACGGGCGTGGTGTGGATCGAGCAGATGCTGCCGCGCGAGGACCTGGTCGCGGTGCTGGCCGCGTCGACCGTGTTCGTCTGCCCCTCGGTCTACGAGCCGCTGGGCATCGTCAACCTCGAGGCGATGGCCGTCGGGCTGCCCGTCGTCGGGACCGCGACCGGCGGCATCCCCGAGGTCGTGGACGACGGCGTGACGGGCTGGCTCGTCCCGATCGACCAGGTGCAGGACGGCACGGGCACGCCGCGCGACCCCGAGCGGTTCGTCGCCGACCTCGCCGCCGCGCTCACCGAGGCCGTGACCGACGTCGAGCGCGCACGGCGCTGGGGCGTCGCGGCGCGCCGGCGCGTCGAGGACCACTTCTCGTGGGCCGCGGTCGCCGAGAGCACGCTCGAGGTCTACCGGCGCGTGCTGGCCTGAGCCCCGGGCCGCTACCGCGCGCCGCCACCGGGTCCCGACGCGGGTCCCGACGCGGGCCCCGCGAACGTCGCGGCCGACAGCGCGCGCCGCGCGAGGCGGTCGACGTCGCGCAGCGCCGCGGTGCGCTGGTCGGCCTGCCACAGGTTGACCGCGCCGCCGTCGTCGCGCGCGGCGAGGTCGACGATCGCGAGCAGCCGGGCGGCGCTCGCGAGGATGCGTGCGCGCCGCGCGTCCAGGCGGTCCGGCAGCCGCCACGTGGGCACGCCCGCGTCACGCAGCGCGACGACGTGCGCCGCGTGCTCGTCGTCCCAGTGCGCGACGTCGAGGCGCACGAGCGCGTCCGTGACGTCCGCGAGCCCGCGCCGCAGACCGCGGTCGGCGTCCTCGAGGGTGCCGAGCGCCTGCACCGCGAGCGTCCAGTCGGGCACCTCGGTCTCGTGCCACGTGACCAGGTGGCCCGGCTCGAGCGCCGAGCCGAACGTGGTGACCTCCGGGACGAGCGCGAGGCTGCGGCCGGCCGCGCGCAGCAGGACGACCTCGCGCGCGTCGAGCGCCGCGGCGCTCACCGCGGCGGGCACGCCCGCGACGTCGCCCGGCGCCGGCAGCAGCGCGACGACGTCGAGGTCGGGCGCCGTCCAGGACCGCACCGCCTCGGCCAGGTCGAGACGCGCGCCGGTCCTGTCGACGACCTCGTGCGGCTCGTCGTCGGCCTGCACACCGCGCAGCGCGGCGTCGGACGGGGCACGGCGTGCCGCGCCCG
Organism: Cellulomonas palmilytica; assembly: GCF_021590045.1. Classification (NCBI taxonomy): domain Bacteria; kingdom Bacillati; phylum Actinomycetota; class Actinomycetes; order Micrococcales; family Cellulomonadaceae; genus Cellulomonas; species Cellulomonas palmilytica. The sequence goes on from NZ_CP062221.1 coordinate 2,361,857, forward strand.
CTGCGAGCCACAGCGCGAGCACGACACCACGGGGCAGGTCCAGGTCGGGCACCCGCCCACGGTACGGCGTGCCGCGGCGGGCGCGCCGCGAGGGGCGTCGCGCGGGGCCGGCGCCCGCTCGCAGGTCACCCGGCCGGGCGTCGCCGCACCGGTGTGCCGACCGTCACGCGCGGGGCGTGTGCGCGGCAACGGGTGCGCGAACGTTAGGGTCGTGCCATGACCGACGTGCTCGACCTCCAGGACGTGACGATCAGACGGGGGACGACGACGATCCTCGACGGCGTGTCGTGGACGGTCCGCGAGGGCGAGCGCTGGGTCGTCCTGGGGCGCAACGGCGCGGGCAAGACGACGCTCCTGCAGGTCGCCTCGGGGCGCATGCACCCCACGAGCGGCTCGGCGCAGCTGCTCGGCAGCCGGCTCGGCAGCGTCGACGTGTTCGAGCTGCGGCCCCGCATCGGGCTGTCGAGCTCCGCGCTCGCGGACAAGATCCCCACGGGTGAGCTCGTGCGCGACGTCGTGCTGACCGCGGCGTACGGCATGACGGGACGCTGGCGCGAGGAGTACGAGGACCTCGACGAGACGCGCGCGACCGACCTGCTGCGCGCGTTCGGCGTCGAGCACCTCGGTGACCGGTACTTCGGCACCCTCAGCGAGGGCGAGCGCAAGCGCGTGCAGATCGCGCGTGCGCTCATGGCGGATCCCGAGCTGCTGCTGCTCGACGAGCCCGCCGCGGGCCTGGACCTGGGCGGCCGCGAGGAGCTCGTCGCCGCGCTCGCCGAGCTGGCCGACGACCGCCGTTCGCCCGTCCTGGTGCTCGTGACGCACCACGTGGAGGAGATCCCGCCGGGCTTCACGCACCTGCTGCTGCTGCGGGACGGCGCGGTGCACGCGTCGGGCCCGATCGACGAGGTCCTCACCGCCGAGCAGCTGTCGGGCGCGTTCGGCCTCGACCTCCTGCTCGACCGCCACGCGGGCCGCTGGTCCGCGCGCGCCGCGTCGCTCGCCTGACCGGCCCTCGTCTCGGTCCCGGACCGGGCGACGAACCGAGGAGACGAACCGAGGGACCGGCGCGAAACCTCACAAGACCGTCAAGCGTGTGCATAGGATCGGTGCACGACGACGATCGGGAGGTGCGCGCGGTGGAGTGGCTCTGGTGGGTCGGCAGCGCCCTGGTGCTCGGCATCCTCGAGATGCTCTCGCTCGAGCTCGTCTTCATCATGACCGCGGGCGGGGCACTCGCAGGCGGGATCGCCAGCGCGGCCGGAGCGCCGCTGTGGGCGCAGATCGTCATCGCGGCCGTCGTCTCGGTGCTGCTGCTCGTCACGCTGCGGCCGTGGCTGCTGCGGCACCTGCGCCGCCGTACGCCGCTCGTCGAGACCAACGCGTCCGCGCTCGTCGGGCGTGACGCCGTCGTCATCGCGACCGTCACGGGCGAGACGGGCCGGGTCAAGCTCGCGGGCGAGGTGTGGAGCGCCCGGACCACCGACCTGGACGCCCTGCCGCCCGGGACCGCGGTCACCGTCACGCGCATCGACGGCGCCACCGCGGTCGTCGTCCCCACGCCGCGCGCCTGACGCGGCACCCGAACCGGCCAGACCCCCACGGACCCAGGAGGCTCCATGAGCGAGGACACCACCACCGACGTCGGCCAGCTCGCGTTGATCGTCGTGGGCGGGCTCGTCCTGATCTTCGTGCTCGTCGCGCTGTTCCGGTCGGTGCGGATCGTGCCGCAGGCGGTCGCGGTCATCGTCGAGCGGCTCGGCCGCTACAGCCGCACGCTGGACGCGGGCCTGCACCTGCTGATCCCGTTCATCGACCGCGTGCGCGCGAGCGTCGACCTGCGCGAGCAGGTCGTCTCGTTCCCGCCGCAGCCCGTGATCACGTCCGACAACCTCGTGGTGAGCATCGACACCGTCATCTACTTCCAGGTGACGTCCCCGAAGGACGCGGTCTACGAGATCGCGAACTACATCACGGGTATCGAGCAGCTCACCGTCACCACGCTGCGCAACGTCATCGGCTCGATGGACCTCGAGCAGACGCTCACGAGCCGCGACCAGATCAACGGCCAGCTGCGCGGCGTCCTCGACGAGGCGACCGGCAAGTGGGGCATCCGCGTGAACCGCGTCGAGCTCAAGGCCATCGACCCGCCCGCGTCCGTGCAGGGCTCGATGGAGCAGCAGATGCGTGCCGAGCGTGACCGCCGTGCGGCGATCCTCACGGCCGAGGGCGTCAAGCAGTCGCAGATCCTCACGGCCGAGGGCGAGAAGCAGTCGGCGATCCTGAGGGCGGAGGGCGAGGCGCAGTCCGCGATCCTGCGCGCCGAGGGTGAGGCTCGCGCGATCCTGCAGGTGTTCGACGCCGTGCACCGTGGCGACGCCGACCCCAAGCTGCTCGCGTACCAGTACCTGCAGACGCTGCCGAAGATCGCGGCCTACCCGTCGAACAAGATGTGGTTCCTGCCCGCCGAGCTCACGGGCGCGCTCGGGCAGATGGCCAAGGGGTTCGGCGGGTGGCCGGCCCCGGGCGCCACGGGCTCGGAGCGTCCCGCGGGGGAGTCGCCGCTCGCGGACGACGACCTGCCGCCCGTGACGCTCACCGACCCGGCCGAGGCGCTCGCCGAGGCCCGGCGCGAGTCCGCGGCCGCGACGGCCGACGCGACGAGCGCCGGCACACTGTCGGGCCGTCCGTTCGACCCGGCCGCCGAGCTCGGGCAGCACCCGGGCGGTGCGGCGGTCCCGCCGCGTCCTGCGACCCCGCCCACCCCGCCGGTCCCGCCGCAGGCGACGCCGCCCGTGCCGCCGCAGGCGACCCCGCCGGCGCCGCCGCGCGACGAGCCGCCCGCACCGCCGCAGCCGCGCGACCAGGGCTGAGGCCCGCCGCACGCGCACCTCGAACGCACACCTCGAACGCACACCCCGAACGCGCACCCCCGTCCGGACCCGTCCGCGGCGGGGGTGTCGTGCTGTGCGCTGAGGGCGAACTCCGTTCACCTGCAGCCTGCAGTCACCTAGCGTGGCGGGGACGTGGTCGGTCCCCGCGCGTGCGCGGGCCCCGGCCGGGTGTGCCCCCGGGACGTGAGGAGCGTCGATGCTCAACCGGCTGCTGAAGGAGCACCTGCGCCCGTACTCGGGCGCGGTGACGGCCGTCGTCGTCCTGCAGCTCGTGCAGACGCTCGCGACGCTCTACCTGCCGAGCCTCAACGCGCGGATCATCGACGACGGCGTGGCGCAGGGGGACACCGACACGATCATGCGGCTCGGCGGCGTCATGCTCGTCGTGAGCCTCGTGCAGGTCGTCACGTCGATCGGCGCGGTCTGGTACGGCTCGTACGCCGCGACGGGCTTCGGACGTGACCTGCGTCGCCGGCTGTTCGCGCACGTGCAGACGTTCTCCGCGCGCGAGCTCGGGCAGTTCGGCGCACCGACGCTGATCACGCGCACCACCAACGACGTGCAGCAGATCCAGATGGTCGCGCTCATGACGTTCACGTTCGTGCTGATGGCGCCGATCATGCTCGTCGGCGGCGTGGTCATGGCGTTGCAGGAGGACCTCGGGCTGTCCTGGGTGCTGCTGGTCGCGGTGCCCGTGCTCGGGGTCGTCATCGCGTCGATCGTGTCGCGGATGATCCCGTACTTCCGGGTCATGCAGAAGCGCATCGACGCGATCAACCGCGTGCTGCGCGAGCAGATCGCGGGCGTGCGCGTGGTGCGCGCCTTCGTCCGGGAGGACCGCGAGGCCGCGAGGTTCGACGACGCCAACCGCGCGCTGTACGACACGTCGCTGCGTACCGGTCAGCTCATGGCGCTGATGTTCCCCGCGGTCATGCTGGTGCTCAACGTGACGAGCACGTCGGTCCTGTGGTTCGGCGGGCACCGCGTCGCGGACGGCGCGATGCAGATCGGCCAGCTCACCGCGTTCCTGTCGTACCTCGCGTACATCCTCATCGCCGTGATGATGAGCACGATGATGTTCGTCATGTTCCCGCGCGCGGTCGTCGCGGCGGGACGCGTCGGTGAGGTGCTCGACACGACGACGAGCGTGCTGCCGCCGGTCGCGCCGGTGCCGCTGCCCGCCGACGGGCGGGCCCGTGCCCGGCTCGAGCTGCGCGGCGTCGAGTTCCGGTACCCGGGTGCCGAGCGGGCCGTGCTCGAGGACGTCGACCTGGTGGTCGAGCCGGGCCGGACCACGGCGATCATCGGCTCGACGGGCTCGGGCAAGTCGACGCTGCTCAACCTCGTGCCCCGGCTCTACGACGTCACGGACGGGCAGGTGCTGCTCGGCGGGGTCGACGTGCGCGACGTCGCGCTGCCCGAGCTGTGGGCGCAGATCGGCCTGGTCCCGCAGAAGCCGTACCTGTTCGCCGGGACGGTGCGCTCCAACCTCGGGTACGGCGCACCGGGGGCGGACGACGACGAGCTGTGGCACGCGCTCGAGGTCGCGCAGGCACGCGAGTTCGTCGAGGCGATGCCCGGCGGGCTCGACGCGGCGATCGCGCAGGGCGGCACGAACGTCTCGGGCGGGCAGCGCCAGCGCCTCGCCATCGCGAGGGCGCTCGCGGCCCGGCCGCGCGTGTACCTGTTCGACGACTCGTTCTCGGCGCTCGACTACGCCACCGACGCCGCGCTGCGTGCCGCGCTGGTGCCCGAGACGCGCGACGCGGGCGTGCTCGTGGTCGCGCAGCGCGTCGCGACGATCCGGCACGCCGAGCACATCGTCGTGCTCGACGAGGGACGCGTGGTCGGGCAGGGCACGCACGACGAGCTGCTCGCGACGAACGCGACCTACCAGGAGATCGTGTACTCCCAGCTCAGCGCGCAGGAGGCGGCGTGAACGCGGCAGCGGGCCGTCCGGTGGCCCCGACCACGGCCCCGGGCGCGCCCGCGGCCGCCGCGCGTCCGGCCGGCCCGCGGCGTCCCGGTCCCGGGCACGGCCCGATGGGCGGCGGGATGGGCATGCCGGGCGAGAAGTCCATGAACTTCCGCACGTCCGGTCGGCGGTTCCTGCGCGACCTGCGGCCCGAGCGCGTGCGGCTCGTGGCGGTCGTGGTCCTCGGCGTCGCGTCGGTGGTGCTCGCGGTCGTCGGGCCCAAGCTGCTCGGCACGGCGACGGACGTGCTGTTCGAGGGCGTCGTCGGCTCGATGCTGCCCGCGGGCGTCTCGCAGGACGAGGCGGTCGCGGGGCTGCGCGCGCAGGGGCAGGACCAGCTCGCGGACATGGTCTCCGGCATGCAGGTGGTGCCCGGGCAGGGCGTGGACTTCGACCGCCTGGGCTCGGTCCTGCTGATCGTGCTCGCGGTGTACGTCGGCTCGTTCCTGTTCGGCTGGGCGCAGGGGCGCATGACCGCGGGCGTGGTGCAGCGCACCGTGCTGCGGCTGCGCGCCGACGTCGAGGCGAAGCTCTCGCGCGTCCCGCTGAGCTACGTCGACGGCCAGCCGCGCGGCGAGCTGCTCTCGCGCGTGACCAACGACATCGACAACGTCGCCCAGACCCTGCAGCAGACGCTCAGCCAGGTGATCACCTCGCTCCTGACGGTCGTCGGCGTGCTCGCGATGATGTTCTGGATCTCGCCGCTGCTCGCGGTCGTGGCGCTCGTGACCGTGCCGGCGTCGATGCTCGTGGCCGCGCTCATCGCGCGGCGCTCGCGACCGCGGTTCATCGAGCAGTGGACGTACACCGGGCAGGTCAACGCGCACATCGAGGAGATGTTCACCGGGCACACGCTCGTGCAGGTGTTCAACCGCTCCGACGACGCGGTGGCGACGTTCACGGAGCGCAACGAGGCGCTCTACGACTCGAGCCGGCGCGCGCAGTTCATCTCCGGCACGATCCAGCCGGCTCTCGGGTTCCTGTCGAACCTCAACTACGTCATCGTCGCGGTCGTCGGCGGCCTGCGGGTGGCGTCCGGGTCGATGACGCTCGGCGACGTCCAGGCGTTCATCCAGTACTCGCGCCAGTTCACCCAGCCGATCACGCAGCTCGCGAGCATGGCCAACCTCCTGCAGTCGGGTGTCGCCTCCGTCGAGCGGGTGTACGAGCTGCTGGACGCCCCGGAGCAGGAGCCCGACCTGCAGGTGCCCGCGCGCCTGCCGCGACCCGTGCGCGGACGCGTCGAGTTCGAGCACGTCGCGTTCTCGTACTCGCCCGACGCGCCGCTCATCACCGACCTGTCGCTCGTGGCGGAGCCGGGCCACACGGTCGCGATCGTCGGCCCCACCGGTGCGGGCAAGACGACGCTCGTCAACCTGCTCATGCGGTTCTACGAGATCGACGCGGGTCGGATCACGCTCGACGGCGTCGACACGCGCGACCTGACGCGTGACGAGCTGCGCCGCCAGACGGGCATGGTGCTGCAGGACACGTGGCTGTTCGGCGGCACGATCGAGGAGAACCTCGCGTACGGCGTGGACGGCGCGACCCGCGAGCAGGTGGTGGCGGCGGCCGAGGCGACGCACGTCGACCGGTTCGTGCGGACGCTGCCCGACGGGTACGACACGGTGATCGACGACGAGGGCACGGGCGTCTCGGCGGGGGAGAAGCAGCTCCTGACGATCGCGCGCGCGTTCCTGTCCGACCCGGCGATCCTCATCCTCGACGAGGCGACCTCGTCGGTCGACACCCGCACCGAGGTGCTCGTGCAGCGCGCGATGAACGCGCTGCGCGCGGGGCGCACGTCGTTCGTCATCGCGCACCGGCTGTCGACCATCCGGGACGCGGACGCGATCCTCGTCATGGAGCACGGGTCGATCGTCGAGCAGGGCACGCACGACGAGCTGCTCGCCGCGGGCGGCGCGTACGCGCGGCTCTACCAGAGCCAGTTCGCCGCCGCGGCGACGGACGAGGCCTGACCGGCGGACCGAAAGGGCGCTGCCGACGCGTATCCACGTCCGCGTGTCGGCATGAACCGTTTCGGGCGTTGTTCACCCAGGTCGCGGATGGGGACGGTGGTGGCGACCGCGCCCGCGCGCCGGGCCACATCGTGGCGGCCTGCCGCGGGGCACCGACTCCCCCTGGAGGAACGATGCGATCGTCCGCACCACCCGCCCGACGAGGTCTCCTGCGCCGTGTCGGCCGCGCCGCCCTGGCCGTTCCGATGGCCCTCGCCCTGGGCCTGGGCGCCCTGACGCTGGCGGCTCCGTCGGCGAGCGCGCACGGCTCGGTCACCGACCCGCCGACCCGCAACTACAGCTGCTGGGAGCGGTGGGGCGACGACCACCTCAACCCCCAGATGGCGACGGACGACCCGATGTGCTGGCAGGCGTTCCAGGACAACCCGAACGCGATGTGGAACTGGAACGGCCTGTTCCGCGAGAACGTCGGCGGCCAGCACCAGGCCGTGATCCCCGACGGGCAGCTCTGCAGCGGCGGCCGCACGCAGAACGGCCTGTACAAGTCGATGGACACGGTCGGCGCATGGACGGCGACGCGGGTGCCGAACTCGTTCCGCCTGACCCTGACGGACGGCGCGAAGCACGGGGCCGACTACCTGAAGATCTACGTCACGAAGCCGGGCTTCGACCCGACCACGCAGGCCCTCACATGGGGTTCGCTCGACCTGGTGAAGACCACCGGCTCGTACCCGACGACCGGCCTGTACCAGACCGACGTCTCGCTGCCGAACCGCAGCGGCCGGGCCGTGCTGTACACGATCTGGCAGGCGAGCCACCTCGACCAGCCGTACTACCTGTGCAGCGACATCATCATCGGTGAGGGCGGCGAGACCGACCCGACCGAGGAGCCCACGGAGGACCCGACGGACGAGCCCACAGACGACCCGACGGACGAGCCGACGGACGAGCCGACGGACGAGCCGACGGACGAGCCGACCGACGAGCCGACGCAGAACCCGACGGGCGCCTGCACCGCGACCGTGAAGGTCAGCTCGAGCTGGTCCGGCGGCTACGTCGCGGACGTGGTCGTCACGGCCGGGTCCGGCGGGGTCAACGGCTGGAAGGTCACCGTCAACGGCGGGACCATCACGCAGGCCTGGGGCGGGACCGCCTCCGGCAACGTGATCTCGAATGCGGAGTGGAACGGCAAGCTGGCCTCCGGCCAGACCGCGTCGGCCGGGTTCCTCGGCTCGGGATCCGGTTCCGGGCTGAGCGCGACCTGCGCGGCAGCCTGACCTGACGCACGAGGCCCGGGACGCACGCCGCGTCCCGGGCCTCGTCGCGCGTCGGGCCGAGCGGCACCGGGCGCGGCGCGGGAGACTGGCGCGAACCGGGACGAGACGGGCGTGGCCGCCGCTGCCCGAGGGTGGCTAGGGTCGGCCTGCGACGGCGGCAGGGGGCGGCCGCCGGAGAGGGGGCGAGCGTGCACCGGTGGCGGCGCGGGACGACCGAGCACGAGACGCCCGACGTGCTCGAGCTGCGGGTGCACGGCGTGGCGAACACCCCGCCGGCGAGCATGCTCGAGCTCGCGCCCGGACAGGTCGAGCAGGTCGACGGCGACGAGCTCGGCAGCTTCTGGACCCCGACGGCGGCTGCCGCGGCGGTCCCGAGACGTGCGGGTGACCCGCGCGAGGTGCCGCCCGGCGTGCGTCGGGAGGCGTACTCGTGGGGTGCGATGGCCCGGCTGTCGGCGGTGCCCGGCCTCGGGCGCGTGAGCGGGGTCGTCGCCGGGGTCGTGCGAGCGCTGTGGGTGCTGATCGTCCCGTTCGGCCTCGCCAACGTCGCGTACTGGTCCCGGGACGCGGACGAGCCGCACGGGCGTCGGTCGTCGGCGGGCGGCGGCCTCGTGCGGCTGTTCGGGCTGCTCCTGACGCTGCTGTGGCTCGCGACGGTCTCCACCGTCACGCTCGGCGTCGTCGCCGCGCAGTGCTACGGTCCGCGCGTGACGTCGGGCGAGGTCACGTACGTGCAGGTCTGCGCGGCGCTGCCGGGGTGGACCGACGCCGCGGCCCGCTGGTCCACGGGCGGACGCACGGCGGCGCTCGTCGGCCTGACCGCTGTGGTGCTCGTGGTGCTCGCGGCTGCGGGCTCGACGGGGCGGCTGCGGTACGAGCGGCGCATGTCGACGACGAAGGCGCGCGGGCTGGCCGAGGGCGAGCGCCTCGGCTCGCGCGGGCGGTGGCCGCTGCTGGCGCGACCGGGGTTCTGGACGCACGCGCGCCGGTCGTCGGTGCAGTGGTTCGCGCACCTCGCGGCCGCGTTCGCGACGCTCGCGGGGCTCGTGTCGTGGCACTACCTGTACCGGGACGTGCCGCAGTGCACGCGCTCCGACGGCTTCGGGACGCGCGGGTGCCTCGACGCCGCGGTGTGGGCGCACGACGGGCGCCTGCCGTGGGCGCTGGCCGTGCTCGCGGCGGGCGTGGTCGTCGCGCTGGCGGCCTGGCGCACGGGCCGGCTGCGGCTCGACCCGCTGCGCAGCGGAGGCTCGACCCTCGCCGCCGAGGTGCGCGTCCCGCGCACGGCGGAGGTGCTGCTCCTGCTCGCCTCGCTCGCGCTGCTCGGCTGGGTGGTCACGGCGGTCGCGCTCTCGGGCGACGAGCCGCTGCGCCCCGCGGACGCCGCGTCCCCCCCGTTCCTCGGGCTGCACGCGCTGCCGCGCACGGTCGTCGCGCTCATGGTGCTGCTCGTCCTCGCGGCCGTGGGGATCCGCGCGCACCTGCGCGCCACCGTCTGGGTCCCGCTCGTCCTGGTCACCGCGGCGAGCGGAGGCCTCGCGGTGCTGTGGTCCGACGGCACGTGGGGCGTCGTGTGGCGCACGGTGGCCGGCGTCGGGCTCGTCGTCCTCGGCGGTGTCGCGTGGGTCGTGAGCCGGCGCCGTCCGCAGCGCGCGAGCGAAGGCTGGTCGGGCCGTGGCCCGGCCGTGCTGCTCGCGCTCGCGGGCGGGCTCGCGATGGTGCTGAGCGCCGCGGCGGTGCTCGGGACGGTCGCGTGGCTGGACGCGCCCGCCGCCGCGGAGAACCAGCGCCTGTCGCCGCAGACCACGCAGGCGCTCGACGAGGCCGCGGCGCAGGACCCGCTGCGCGACCCGGTCGTCGTGCAGGGCCCGTCCGCGGCGCACCTGCATGTCCCGCCGGGGTACGAGCAGTTCGCGGTCGCGAGCGTCGCCGGGGTCCTGCTGCTCGTCCTCCTGCTGGTCGTGCTCGGGCTCCGCACGGCCGCGCTGCGGCACAGCGTCGTGCCCGCCGTGCCGGGCGGACCTCGACCGGACCCGGCCACCGGCGAGGAGCGGGCGGTGCAGGCGGCCCGACGACGAGCAGCGCTCGCGCAGCGCGCGGAGCGTCTGGTCGGCGCGCTCGCGGTGCTGCACGTGCTCGCGCTCGTCGGGTCGCTCGCGCTGCCCGACCCGCACGCCGCGTACGACGGGCCGTTCGGCACGCTGTGGGCGCTCGCGGTCGACCTGTCCGGTGCGGCGGTCGTCACCGCGTTCGGCCTCGTCGTCGCGAGCGTCGTGCTCGCCGGGTCGAAGAAGGCGCTCGCGCGACCGTGGGGGCTGCTCTGGGACCTCATGTGCTTCCTGCCGCGCGCCGCGCACCCGTTCGCGCCGCCGTGCTACGCCGAACGCGTCGTGCCCGAGCTCCGGGCGCGCATCGACGCGTGGCTCGGCGACGACGGGACGCCGCTGCCCGGTGGCGACGCGACGCGTGCGCGCCGCCGCGTGCTGCTCTCGGCGCACAGCCTCGGCGGGGTCGTCGCGGTCGCGACGCTGCTCGCGCGGTGGGACGGCCCGGCCGGTCCGCACGACCACCGGGTGGGTCTGCTGACGTACGGCACGCAGCTGCGCGCGTACTTCGGCCGGTTCTTCCCCGAGCTGTTCGGTCCGGCGGTGCTCGGTACGCGCCCGAGCCTCGGTGCCCGCATGTGGGCGGCCGACCCGTGGCAGCAGGAAGCCCCCGCCGAGCCGGGTCCGACGCCGGGGCCGACGGTGCTCGGCTCGCTCACGTCGTCCGACGGCGGGTCCGCGGCCGTGCGGTGGCGCAGCCTGTGGCGGCGGACCGACTTCATCGGCTTCCCGGTCGACGCCTACGCGGGATCGCCCGTCGACGCGCCCGCGAGCGAGATCGACGACGACGCGTACCTGCTGCAGGTCGTCGCGCACTCCGGCTACCCGCGGGCGCCGGAGTACCGCCGCGAGCTCGACACGCTCGTCGCGCGTCTGCGAGCCAGCCGCCCCGTCGCCCGGACGCGCCGGACGACGGTCCCGGGCCGCACGCGCCGGTGACACGTATCCTCAGCCGGTGCGCCGCGACCGCCTGACCTGGACGTTCTACGGGTGCTTCGTGGCGTGGGGCTGGTTCCTGTACAGCTTCAACCCGAGCGTCCCGCTCCTCGCCGACGAGCTCGGCATCTCCGACGCGCAGGCCGGCCTGCACGGCACCGCGATGGCGGTGGGCGCGATCGCGGCGAGCTGGGTCACGCCCCGGCTGGTGGCGCGCGAGGGGCGGCGCAGCGCCGTGGTCGTCGGTCTGGGGCTCGTCGCGGCGGGGGTCCTGGCGCTCGTGCTCGCGCGCTCGCTCGCCGTGAGCCTGCCCGCGGTGGCGCTGCTCGCGCTCGGCGGGAACGTCGCGATCGCGTCGTCGCAGGCCGGGCTCGCGCAGCACCACGGACCCGCGGCGTCCGCCGCGGTGACCGAGGCGAACGGTGTCGGGTCGAGCGTCGGGCTCGTCGGACCGCTCGCGGCCGGCGCGTGCGTCGCGATCGGGTGGGGGTGGCGGCCTGCGGTCGCGGTGACGATCGCGCTCACGGTCCTCACCGCGTGGGGAGCGTCCCGGCTGCCCGTCGGCGGTGCGATGACCCCGCCCGCCACGCCGCGCGGCCGGGCCGCGCGCGTGCGGCGACCGCTCGCGCCCGTGGGTGCGGACGTCCCCGTCCGCGGCTCGGTCGAGGCGCTGGCCCCGGTCGAGCCGCTGCCCGACGAGCTCGCCGACGGGCCCGGGTCCGCGCATGCGCCGGCCAGCCCGACCACCCGCCGGTCCGCCGGCGCGGCGTGGTGCTTCCTCGCGGCCGTCGTCGCGGCGATCGCGCTCGAGAACATCACCACGTACTGGTCCACCGACCTCGTGCGCGAGCAGACGGCGGCGGGCGCGGGCATCGCGACGGCCACGACCGCCGGCTTCGTTGCGGGTCTGTCCGGTGTGCGGTTCCTCGTCGGACCGCTGTCGCTGCGCGTGCGCCCCGCGATGCTGCTCGCCGCCTCGTTCGTCGTGACCGTGCTCGGCTGGGCGGTGCTGTGGACCGCGTCGTCGTCCACCGTGGCCGTCGTCGGGCTCGTCGTCGCCGGCTTCGGCTGCGGCGTCCAGTACCCGCTGTCGATCGCGCTCCTGCTGTCCACGGCCCCCGGCGCGCAGGACGCCGCGCAGGCGCGCGCGACGCTCGCCGGCGGCCTCGCGATCGGGCTCGCCCCCTTCCTGCTCGGCGCGCTCGCCGACGCCGTCGGCGTGCACACCGCCTTCCTCGTGCTGCCCGCCGTCGCGGTGGTCGGGGGAGCGGTCGCGCTCGTCGGTGGTCGGCTCGTCGCCCGCACGCCACTACCCTGACCGCCGACCCCCGACGAAGGAGATCGACCCATGGCCGCCCTCGACCACCGCACCACCTCGACCGTGCTCACCGTGCTGGACGAGCACGGCAGCCCGCTCGCGGACCGAGACGTGGTGATCGCGCAGACGCGGCACGCGTTCGGGTTCGGCTGCATCGCCTTCGACGAGGTCCGCCTCGCCCCCGGGGAGCGGCCACCGCTCGACGACCTGTGGCACGGGCTGTTCGACACCGCGACGCTGCCGTTCTACTGGCGGTACTTCGAGCCCGAGGAGGGCCGTCCGCGCACCGCGGCGCTCGAGGCGGCCGCGCGCCGGCTCGTCGAGCGAGGAGTGCGCGTCAAGGGGCACCCGCTGCTGTGGCACACGCTCGCGCCGCAGTGGCTGCTCGGCCGGCCCGTGGAGGAGGTCGAGCGGATCGCGCGCGAGCGGATCACGCGCGACGTCACGGCGTTCGCGGGCCTCGTCGACACGTGGGACGCGATCAACGAGGTCGTGATCATGCCCGTGTTCCGCGCCGAGGAGAACGCCGTCACCCCGCTCGCGTGGCAGCGCGGGCGCATCGAGACCATCCGGCTCGCGTTCGAGACCGCACGCGAGGCCAACCCGAACGCGACGCTGCTGCTCAACGACTTCGACATGTCGACCGCGTACGAGTGCCTCATCGAGGGTGTCCTCGAGGCCGGGATCCAGGTCGACGCGCTCGGGCTGCAGAGCCACATGCACCAGGGCTGGTGGGGCGAGGAGAAGACGCACCGCGTGCTGGAGCGCTTCTCGCGGTTCGGCCTGCCGCTGCACTTCACCGAGACGACGCTCGTGTCCGGCCACCTCATGCCGCCCGAGATCGACGACCTCAACGACTACGTCGTCGACTCGTGGCCCTCGACGCCCGAGGGGGAGGAGCGCCAGGCCGCCGAGCTCGCGCGGCACTACACGCTGCTCGCCGAGCACCCCGCGGTGCAGTCGGTGACGTACTGGGGGCTCGGCGACGAGGGCGCGTGGCTCGGTGCCCCCGCCGGGCTCGTGCGCCGCGACGGCACGCCGAAGCCCGCCTACCACGCGCTGCGCGACCTGGTGCGCGGCGAGTGGTGGCACGCACCGACCACGCTGCGCACCGACGCCGAGGGCCGGGTCACCGTCACCGGCTGGCGCGGCGACTACGAGGGGCGCGTGGCCGGCGAGCACGCGGCGTTCGTCGTCGACGACGACGCGCAGGCCGTGGTGCGCCTCGCCCGCGACTGACGCGGGAGACTGGGGCCCGTGCGTCTCGACCTGCTGACCGTCACCGACCCGTCCGACGAGCGGCTCGCCGACTACGTCTCGTTGACGGACGTCGCGCTGCGCTCGCGGCACGAGCCCGCCAAGGGTCTGTACATCGCGGAGAGCTCGACCGTGCTCGAGCGCGCGCTGCGCGCGGGGCACCGGCCGCGCTCGGTGCTGCTCGCGCCCCGGTGGGTGCCGGACCTCGAGCGGATGGTCGCGTCGCTGCCCTCCTCGGCTGGTGCGGGCGGGTCCGACGAGCCCGCCGTGCCGGTCTACGTCGCCGACGAGCCCGTGCTCGAGGCCATCACCGGCTTCCACGTGCACCGCGGCGCGCTCGCGGCCATGCACCGCCCGCCGCTGCCCGACCCGGCCGAGCTGCTCGCGGGGGCGCGCCGCGTCGCGGTGCTCGAGGACATCGTCGACCACACCAACGTGGGCGCCGCGTTCCGCTCGGCCGCCGCGCTCGGCGTGAACGCGGTGCTCGTGACGCCGCGCTGCGCCGACCCGCTCTACCGGCGCTCGGTGCGCGTGTCGATGGGCACCGTGTTCCAGGTGCCGTGGACGCGCGTCGACCCGTGGCCCGCGGGCGTCGAGACGCTCCGGGAGGCGGGGTTCGTCTCCGCGGCGCTCGCGCTGTCCGACGACGCGATCACGCTCGACGACCTCGTCGCGGACCTGCCGGACCGGCTGGCGCTCGTGCTCGGCGCGGAGGGCCACGGGCTGAAGCCGACGACCGTGGCGGCGTGCGACCTCGTCGTGCGCATCCCGATGGCCGGGGGAGTCGACTCGCTCAACGTCGCCGCGGCGGCTGCCGTCGCGTTCTGGGCGACGCGCGCCGCGGAGTGACCCCGCGCCGGATCACCGTCGTTCGGGCGCGGGGTCGGTCGGTTCCCGTCAGTCCCAGAAGGGCGGGAGCTCGTCGGCCTGCGCCTGCGCCACCGCGAGGAACGTGGTGACGACCGGCTCGTCGCGGCTCTCGTCGGCGGTCTCGAGGGTCTCGGTGGGGGCGGCCAGGAGGAGGTGCATGACTCGATGGTCTGACGTCCGGGAAGGGGTTCTCAGGGACGTCCGTCCCGACTCCGGCACGCGTGCCGGGAGGCGCTGACCACATCTCCACGAGCGCGCCACGGCCCGGTCACAAGCGCGTCAAGGAAGCGCGTGCTGCGGGCCAAGTCCGCTCACGAGAGCGCGATGCCCTCGATCACCTCGACCCCCGGCAGACGCGCGAGAAGCGCGCCCGGGAGGGCGATCTTCGACCGACGCAGACCGCTGCCGACCACCACGAGCTCGCCGGCCTCGTCGGGCACCGTCACGCGCGCGTCGACCAGCACGCGGTAGCCGTCCGGCAGCCCGACCGGCGTGATGCCGCCGTACTCCATGCCCGACTCGGCCGTCGCGCGGTCCATCGGGAGGAACGACGCCTTGCGCACGTCCAGCAGCCGCTTGACCGCGTTGTTGACGTCCGCCCGGGTGGTCGCGCGCACCACGGCCGCCGCGACGCGCTCCGCGCCCTCGCGGCGGCCCGCGACGAGCACGCAGTTGGCCGACGCGGACGGCGGCAGCGCGTACGCGTCGGTGAGCGCCGCCGTGTCGGCGAGGTCCGGGTCGATCTCCGCGACGAGCACGTGCTGCGCGACGTCGCCGTCGGCCGCGGCCCACGCGCTGATCGCGCGCGCCGTCGGCGGGGCGACGAGGTCGAGGTGCTCGATCGCCGGCTTCCAGTCCAGGGTCCCGAGAGTCACGCGCCGCACCCTACCGACCCACCCGAGCCCCCGACCCGCCCGTCCCGCCCGCCGGTCGCCGGGGGGCGGGTCAGCGCTGGTAGGTGCCGACCAGGACGCCGCGCGCGAGCGTGTGGAACACCAGCGCGCAGCTCACGGCCCCGGGCGGCGCGTCGGGCGTCAGGCCGAGGTCCGCGGAGTCGAGCGCGTGGACGACGAGGAAGTAGCGGTGCACCTGGTCGCCCGGAGGCGGCGCGCAGCCGATGTACCCGACCGTCCCGTCGTCGTTGCGGAGCTGGAACGCGCCCGTGGGCAGTCCGCCGCCGTCGGGCGAGCCCGCGCCGGCTGGCAGCGACGTGACGTCCGCGCCCAGGCCCAGCACGGTCCAGTGGAACCATCCGGCGACGCCCGGCGCGTCCGGGTCGAACACGCTCACGGCGAAGCCCGCGGTCTCGGCCGGGAACCCGGTCCACGAGACCTGCGGCGAGACGTTGCTCCCGGCGGGGGTGTTGGTGTGGACGTCCGGGACGCGCTCACCGTGCGTCCAGTCCGCGCTCGTGACCTCGAACGAGGGCACCGCGGGCAGCAGCGAGTACGGGTCCGGCGCGACGGGGCGGGTGATCGAGACCATGCGGTCCTCCGGGTCAGGCGGTGCTGTCGGGGTGGGTGGCCGAGCCCATCGTGGCGGGCACACGCGCGGCGCGCACGTGCTCACGCGCGTGGGCGAGCGCCGCGTCGAGGTCGTCGAACAGGTGCGACTCGTGGCGCAGCGCCGCGATGACGCCGATCGACTCCGCCACGCGCCGGTGCTCGGGGCGCAGCCCCTTGAGCAGCACGACGACGCCGCGCCGCTCGAGGTCGGTGACGATCTGCTCGAGCGCGTGCGCGCCGCTCGTGTCGATCACGGTGACGCGGGACAGGCGCAGCACCACGACGCGCACGTCGGTGACCGCCATGAGCTCGTCCAGGAAGCGCCGGACGTCGGCGAAGAACAGCGCGCCGTCGATCCGGTACACCGCGATGTGCTCGTGCAGCAGCTCGCGCTCGGTGTCCGCCGCGATCACCTCGTCGGGCGGGTCCTCGCGGTGCAGCCCGCTGGAGCGGGCGATCGCCCGCAGCGACAGCACGGCGGCGACGGCGACGCCGACCTCGACCGCGAGCACGAGGTCGAACGCGACGGTCACGACGAGCGTCGCGACGAGCACGAGCGTGCCCGCGCGTCCCGAGCGGCAGATGGCCTTCGCCGCGCGCAGGTCGACCATGCGGGCCGCGGTGACGAGCAGGACGGCGGCCAGCACGGCCACCGGGATGCGGCCGACGAGCGGCGCGGCGGCGTAGACGACGAGCGCGAGGACCGCGGCGTGGCTCAGCGCCGCGACGCGGGTGCGCGCGCCCGTGCGGACGTTGACCGCGGTCCGGGCGATCGCACCGGTCGCGGGCAGGCCGCCGAACAGCCCGGACGCGACGTTCGCGACGCCCTGGCCGACGAGCTCGCGGTTGGGGCGTGTGCGCGGCACGTCGTCGGCCATGCCGTCCGCGACGTGCGCCGACAGCAGGGACTCGAGCGCGGCGAGCGCGGCGACCGCCAGGGCGGAGGAGAACAGCGCGCTCGTCGTCGCGAGGTCCACGACGGGCAGGTGCGGTGCGGGCAGGCTCGACGGCAGCGCGCCGATGCGCTCCACGTCGAGGTGCGCGACCTCGACGACGACCGTGGCGACCGCGACGGCGACGAGCGACGCGGGGATCGCGCGGTGGACGCGCGGCAGGCCGACGACGAGCGCGACACCCAGGACGACGAGCAGGAGCGGCGCGACGGCCGCGGACCAGTCCGTGTCGGCGACGGTCTGCACGGCGACGAGCGCGGCGTTCTCGCCCTCGGCCTTGGGCGTGCCGAGCGCCAGCGGGACCTGCTGCAGCGCGATCACCACGCCGATCCCCATGGTGAACCCCTCGACCACGGGCCACGGCAGGTACGCGACCAGCCGGCCGAGCCCGAGCACGCCCGCGAGCACGACGATGCCGCCGGCCATGATCGCGACGACGGGCACCCACTGCGGCCCGTACCGCGCGACGATCGGCACGAGCACGACGGCCATCGCGCCGGTCGGGCCGCTGACCTGCAGGTGCGACCCGCCGAGCACGGCTGCCACGGCGCCCGCGACCACGGCGGTGACCAGCCCCGCGGCGGCGCCCGTGCCGGAGGACACGCCGAAGCCGAGCGCGAGGGGCAGCGCGACGACCGCGACCGTCAGCCCGGCGACCAGGTCGCGCCGCCATGAGCGGGAGAGTCCGGTGTAGTCGTCGCGGCCGGGCAGCAGCGCGCGCAGGCGGCGCAGGGTGAGCCAGGGGTCCTGCGGGGTGGGGGCTGAGGGGGTGGCTGCGGTGGCGGCGCTCACCGCGTCTCCTCGAGCAGCTCGGTGCGGCGGGTGGCGGCGTCGACGAGGACGGCGCGTGCGGCCGCGAGCATGTCCGCGACCGCGGGCAGCGCGAGCGTGTAGTGCACCGCGTTGCCGCGGCGGGTCGCGGTCACGACGCCGGCGCGTCGCAGGACGGCGAGGTGCTGCGAGAGGTGGGAGGCCTCGAGGTCGAGCTCGGTGAGCAGGTCGGCGACCTGGCGGTCGTGTTCGACGAGCAGCTCGAGGGTGCGCACGCGCACGGGGTGGCTCAGGGCCTTGAACAGCTCTGCCTTGACCTCGGCGAGGGGTCGGTCGATGCCGGACTGCGGCACGGGTGCTCCAGGGGTGGGGAGAACGCCTGATGGATTGATGAATCTGTCAAACCATACGCCTCCTCGGGTGGGGATCGCGACGTCGTCGTCCATGTGGGTGAGAGGGGGCCGCAGGGCCTCCCGCAGGTTGACATCACGATCCTCGGAGCGTGTACTAGAACTGTCGAACAGACGTTCGAACAGACGATCGCTGATGGTGAACCTGCAGGTCAGAGACGTCTGTGCAGGTGCCGGACTCCGGCGACGACGTCCACAGGGGTGCAGCGATGACGGTCGACGTGCTGTCGCGAGAGGAGCGGGTCGCGCGCGCCCGCCTCGCGCTCGCGCACGCCGAGCGCCGCACCGGGGCGCGCAGCGTGCTGCTGCACGAGCGGCCCGTCGCCGCGGTCCCGACCGTCCCTGAGACGGCGGTCCCCGAGCCGGCAGCGGCCGCTGTGCCGGTGGCTCCTGAGCCGACGGTCCACGCCCCGCAGGAGCAGCCCGTACGGGCGCCCGGTGTGCTGTCGACCGCGCTGCTCACCACCGAGCGTCCCGCGCTGCCCGTCCCGCCCGCGATCGCCCCGCTCCTGCCGGATGGGCTCCGGCGCGGCGCGACCACCGCGGTCCTGGGCTCGACGTCGCTCGCGCTCGCGCTCCTGGCCTCGGCGAGCGCCGCCGGGTCCTGGGCGGCCGTCGTCGGGCAGCCCGCGCTCGGGCTGCTCGCCGCCGCGGAGTCCGGCGTCGTGCTCGACCGCCTCGCGGTCGTCCCGCATCCGGGGCCGGACGCCGCGCTCGTCCTGTCGGCCCTGCTGGACGGGGTCGACGTGGTCGTCGTCGGACCGCAGGCGCGGCTCGTCGACGCGGACCGGCGCCGCCTGTCCGCCCGCGCGCGGGAACGCGGTGCGGTGCTGCTCGCCACCACGCCCTGGCCGGGCGCGCAGGCCGTGCTGACCGCGGAGCGCGGCGCCTGGTCGGGGCTCGGGGACGGGCACGGCCGCCTGCGGACCCACCGGGTGCGGGTCGCCCGCGCCGGGCGTGCCGGTGCCGGGGTACCGCTCGCGCTCGACCTGACGTTCCCGCTGCCCGTGCCCGGGCAGGACACCGCGGTCGCGGCCGCGGCGCCGCGCGCCGAGCGGCGGGCGCCCGCGCTGAGGCTCGTCGGATGAGGGGCGTCCGATGACGGGCGAGGACGAGGGACGTCGGCCGACGAGCACGCGCACCACGGTCCTGTGGGTGCCCGACTGGCCCGTGGTCGCGGCGTCGCAGTCGCTCGAGGTCCCGCGGCACGTGCCTGCCGCGGTGCTGCTCGGCCAGCACGTCGTCGCGGTGGGCGCGCTCGCGCGCGTCGAGGGCGTGCGGCGCGGCATGCGCCGCCGGCAGGCGCAGTCCGTGTGCCCCGAGCTCGAGCTGCTGCCCGCGGACGACGCCCGCGACACGCGCCTGTTCGAGCCCGTCGCGGTCGCGGCGGAGAGCGTGGTCGCCGGGGTCGAGGTGGTCCGCCCGGGGCTCCTGCTGCTGCCCGCCGGCGGCGCGAGCCGGTACCACGGCTCGGAGGAGAACCTCGCCGAGCGGCTCGTCGAGGCGGTCGCGCAGCACACGGGCCACGAGTGCGCCGTGGGCACGGCGGACGGTCTGCTCGCCGCGGTGGTCGCGGCCCGCACCGGGGCGCTCGTGCCGCCCGGCGGGTCGGCGCAGTTCCTCGCGTCCCGTCCGATGACGGAGCTCGGCTTCGCGGCGACCACCGAGGACACCGGGCGGCAGGTCGACGAGCTCGTGGACCTGCTGCACCGCCTCGGGCTGCGCCGGCTCGGGCACCTCGCGGCGCTGCCCGCCGCGGACGTGCACGCGAGGTTCGGGCGGCTCGGGACGTGGGCGCACGTGCTCGCGCGCGGCGAGGACGAACGCCCACCCGTGCGCCGCCGCCCCGAGGCGGACCTCGAGGTCACCACCGAGCTCGACCCGCCCGTCGACCGGGTCGACACCGCGACGTTCGCGGGCCGCCGGCTCGCCGAGGAGCTGCACGCCATGCTCGTCGAACGCTCGCTCACGTGCGGGCGGCTGGAGATCGCGGCACGCACCGACGAGGGGGCCGACCTGGTGCGCGCGTGGCGCACGGACCTCGGTGGCTGGGGCGGGCTGTCGCCGTCGCGCATCACGGACCGCATCCGCTGGCAGCTCGAGAGCTGGCTGTCGACCACGGCGGTCGCCACGGCCCGCTCGCGCGCGCTCGACGACCGTGCCGGAGGGCGGGGACGTCGGCAGGGCGCACATCAGGGCGGACGGCAGGGCCAGGACGGGCGCACCGACGAGGACGCGCAGTGGGCGCTCGACGCGCGCACCGCGCACGAGTCCGACGACACCCCGCCCGTCACGCTCGTGCGTCTGTCGGTCACGGCGCTCGACGTCGCACCCGCGGGCGCCGAGCAGGGGAGGCTGTGGGGCGGGCCGTCGGGCGGCGACCTGCGCGCGCACCGCGCGATGGACCGCGTGCAGGCGATCCTCGGCGGCAGCGGGCTGCTCGCCGCGAGCGTGCAGGGCGGGCGCGACGTGCGCGAGCAGGTGCACGTGCGCCCGTGGGGCGAGCAGGGTGCCGCGCCGCTGCCCCTCGACCGCCCCTGGCCGGGCCGGATCCCGCCCCCGGCGCCCGCGACCGTGCTGCCCGAGCCCGAGCCCGTGCAGGTGCACGACGCGGCGGGCGACGAGGTGCTGCTCGACGGCCGCGAGGGGCTCGCGGGCGAGCCGGCGTGGGTGCGCTGGTCGCAGGGGCGGCGCAGCCGCGTGCGCGGGTGGGCGGGGCCGTGGGTGCTGGCCGGACGGTGGTGGAGCGGCCAGGAGCCGCGCGCGCACCTGCAGGTCGCGTTCGACGACGAGCCCGCGGCGCTGCTCGTCGCGACGGCCGCCGGGTGGGCGTGCGAGGCCCGTTATGACTGAGCGGAGCCGCGAGGCGCGGTACGCCGAGCTGCACGCGCACTCCGCGTTCAGCTTCCTCGACGGCGCGAGCCAGCCCGAGGAGCTCGCCGCGGAGGCCGCACGGCTCGGGCTCGAGGCGCTCGCGCTCACCGACCACGACGGGCTGTACGGCGTGGTGCGGTTCGCGGAGGCCGCACGCAAGGTCGGCCTGCCGACCGTGTTCGGCGCCGAGCTGCACCTGCCCGCACCCACCGCGCGGCGCCACGGCCGCGAGCCCGCGCCGCCGCCCGGCCCGCCCGTGCTCGACGAGCCCACGGGCGTGCCCGACCCGCGATCGACCCACCTGCTGGTGCTCGCGCGCGGCCCGGACGGTTACCGCGCGCTGTCGCGCGCGATCGCGGAGGGCCACCTGCGCACGGGGCGCAAGGGCGCCGCGGAGTACGACCTGGAGCAGCTGGCGGAAACGGCGAGGGGTCAGTGGCTCGTCCTGACCGGGTGCCGCAAGGGCGCCGTGCGGCGCGCGCTCGCGGGCGGCGACCCCTCGGGCGTCGTCCCGGTCGCCCCCGACGGGCTGTCCGCGGCGGAGCGCGAGCTCGACCGGCTCGTCGCGCTGTTCGGGCGGGACAACGTCGCGGTCGAGGTCACGGCCGCGGGGGACGCGTACGACGACGAGCGCGCCGACGCGCTGGCCGAGCTCGCGCGCCGGGCGGGGCTCCCGCTCGTCGCCACCACCGCGGCGCACCACGCGAGCCCGCGCGACGCGGACCTCGCGGCGGCGCTCGCCGCGGTGCGGGCGCGCAGCTCGCTCGACGACCTCGACGGCTGGCTGCCCGCGGGCACGGGCGCGCACCTGCGTTCGGCGCGCGAGATGCTCGCGCGGCACCGCCGGCACCCGCAGGCGGTCGCGGCGGCCGCGGACCTCGCGGCGCAGTGCGCGTTCGACCTGTCACTCGTCGCGCCGACGCTGCCGCCGTACCCGGTCCCCGAGGGGCACACCGAGGCCACGTGGCTGCGCGAGCTCGTGCGCCGCGGTGCGCTCGAGCTCTACGGTCCGCCCGAGGCCGAGCGCGTGCCGGGCGCGTGGGCGCAGCTCGAGCACGAGCTGCGCGTCATCGAGGAGCTCGGGTTCCCGGGCTACTTCCTGGTGGTCTACGACCTGGTGAAGTTCTGCCGGGACAACGGGATCCTCGCGCAGGGCCGCGGCTCGGCCGCGAACTCCGCGGTCTGCTACGTGCTGCGCGTGACCGCTGTCGACGCGGTGCACCACGGCCTGCTGTTCGAGCGGTTCCTGGCGCCCGAGCGCGACGGCCCGCCGGACATCGACGTGGACATCGAGTCCGCGCGTCGCGAGGAGGTCATCCAGCACGTCTACGCGGTGCACGGGCGCGAGCACGCCGCGCAGGTCGCGAACGTCATCTCCTACCGCCCGCGCTCGGCGGTGCGGGACGCGGCGCGCGCGCTCGGGTACGACGCGGGCCAGCAGGACGCGTGGGCGAAGTCGATCGAACGGTGGGGGAGCCTGCGCGAGCGGCCCGCGGCCCCGCCGCCACCGGACGGCCCGAACGTGCTGGTCCGCCCCGCAGGACCGCACGCCGGCCACGCCGGCCCCTGGCCGGGGTCCGCGTCTGCGACGGCGGCGCCCGTGGTCACGGACCGCCACGAGCGCTCCGCGCGGCGTGGTGCCATGTGGACCTCGGGCACCCCCGGCTCGTCGGCGCCGCGACGTGCGCCCCGGGGTGCGGAGATCCCGGGGCTGGCGACCGCGGACGGGCACGACGTGGTCCCGACGACGCTGCCGCCCTCGGCCGACGACGAGGGGGAGATCCCCGAGCAGGTGATCGACCTCGCGGAGCGGTTCCTACGCCTACCGCGCCACCTGGGGATCCACTCGGGCGGCATGGTCATGTGCGACCGCCCCGTGATCGAGGTGTGCCCCGTGGAGTGGGCGCGCATGCCCGGGCGCACGGTGCTGCAGTGGGACAAGGAGGACTGCGCCGACGCGGGGCTCGTGAAGTTCGACCTGCTGGGCCTCGGGATGCTCACGGCACTGCGTATCGCGTTCGGCTACGTGCGCGAGCACGGCGGACCGGACCTCGACCTGCACGCACTGCCGCAGGACGACCCGCTGGTGTACGACCTGCTGAGCGCGGCGGACACCGTCGGGGTGTTCCAGGTGGAGTCGCGCGCGCAGATGGGCACCTTGCCGCGGCTGCAGCCCCGCACGTTCTACGACATCGTCATCGAGGTCGCGCTGATCCGCCCGGGTCCCATCCAGGGCAACTCCGTGCACCCGTACATCGAGCGGGCGCGCGGTCGGCAGCCCGTGACGTACCTGCACCCGCTGCTCGAGCCGTCGCTGAGCAAGACGCTCGGCGTGCCGCTGTTCCAGGAGCAGCTCATGCAGATGGCGATCGACGTCGCGGACTTCACGCCCGCGGAGGCCGACCAGCTGCGCCGCGCGATGGGTTCGAAGCGCTCGACGGAACGCATGCTCGCGCTCAAGGAGCGGCTCATGACGGGCATGGCGGGTCATGGGATCTCGCGCGAGGTCGGCGAGCAGATCTTCGACAAGCTCAAGGCGTTCGCCGACTTCGGGTTCCCCGAGTCGCACGCGTACTCGTTCGCGTTCCTCGTGTACGCGAGCGCGTGGCTCAAGGTGCACCACCCCGCCGCGTTCTACGCGGGGATCCTCGCGGCGCAGCCCATGGGCTTCTACTCGCCGCAGAGCCTCGCCGCGGACGCCCGCCGGCACGGGGTCGAGGTGCTGCGCCCGGACGTGCAGCACTCCCGCGGGCAGGCGTGCGTCGAGCGCGTCGCGCCGGAGCCCGCCGGGGGTGAGCCACGGCTCGTGCCCCGCCCGAGCGGCACGGGGCCGACCCCCGAGGCGGGCGTGCGCACCGGTCCTGCCACGGGTGCTGCGGGAGGGGTGCGCGCGCTCGCGGTCCGGCTCGGGCTGGTCGCGGTCCGGGGGATCGGGGAGCCGCTCGCGCAGCGCATCGTCGACGAGCGCGAGGCCCACGGCCCGTTCGTCGACCAGCGGGACCTGGCGCGTCGCGTGCGGCTCACGACCCCGCAGCTCGAGGCGCTCGCGACCGCGGGTGCGCTCGACTCGCTGGGCGTGAGCAGGCGCGAGGCGTTGTGGGCCGCGGGCGCGCTCGCGCAGGAGGGTCCCGAGACGCTCCCGGGCGTGAGCGTGGGCGTGGCCGCGCCGACCCTGCCGGGTCTGAGCCCGGTGGAGACCGCGACCGCTGACGTGTGGGCGACGGGTGTGTCCGTGGACTCCTACCCGACGCAGTTCGTGCGTGACGGGCTCGACGAGGCGGGGGTGCTGCGGGTCGTGCAGGCGTTCCGGCACGAGTCCGGGCGTCGCGTCGCGGTCGCGGGCGTGGTGACGCACCGCCAGCGCCCGGGCACGGCCGGCGGTGTGACGTTCCTGTCCCTGGAGGACGAGACGGGGCTGCTCAACATCGTCTGCTCGGCGGGCCTGTGGCAGCGGTTCCGACGCGTGGCGCGCACGAGCCGCGCGCTCGTCGTCCGGGGTCTGCTGGAACGCCAGGACGGCGCGACGAACCTCGTCGCGGAGCACCTGGCGCCGCTGTCGCTCAAGGTCCGCTCGTCGTCGCGCGACTTCCAGTGAGCCCCGACGACGGCGGCGTCACGGGGCGGCGAACGCCACCACGTCGGACGGCACGACCGCGGCCGTGCGGCCGGGTGCGCTCTGGAACGACCAGTACAGGTTCGTGTGCGAGACGACCTGATCGGGCTCGGGCGCGCCCCACTCCGTGAGGTCCTCGGTGGTGTGCGCGTCGGCCACCAGCGTCACGTCGTACCCGCGCGTGAACGCCCCGTGGATCGTCGAGCGGATGCATGCGTCGCTCTGCGCACCGGCGACGACGAGGTGCCCGACCCCGCGTTCCGCGAGCAGCGACTCGAGCGGCGTGTCCTCGAACGAGTCGCCGTACTGCTTGTCGACGCGCGCCTCGTCGGGGGAGAAGCCGACCTCCGGCACGATCTGCCAGCCGTCCTCGCCGGGGACGAGCCCTTCGGCGGGCGCCTGGTGCTGGACCCACACCACGGGGACGTCCTCCTGGCGCGCTCGGGTGACGAGCGACGCGATCCGGCCGAGCACGGCGTCACGTTCGTACGCCTGCGCGACCACGGCGTTCTGCACGTCGATGACGAGCAGTGCGGTACCGGGGCGGTTGTCGAATGTGGTCATGGTCACAGCCAAGCACGGGGGTCTGACAACGCCCGGGCATCGCGCGTCAGCCCAGGTCGGACGCCTGGTCAGCGCTGTGCGTGCCGTTCCGCGCGGTCCCGCACGCCCAGGAGCATGCGGCGCGTCATGACCGAGCTCGCCAGGCCGATCGCCTCGTTGACCGGTACTGCCCACCACTGCGGCCGCGCGTACCGCTCGCGCACGACGAGCCTCGTCGTGCGGTCCCGCCCCGGGTGCAGCGTGAACGACCAGCTGAACGTCGCGTCGGGAGCGGTGAGCACGAGCGCGTGCGGCGGGTCGACCGTCGTGACGGCGAGCGCCGCGGACGCGGCGAGGCGCACCTCGTCGCCCGGCGCGAGGTCCTGCCACCGCTCCTCGACGTGGTCCGCCGAGTGGATGCCGAGGCCTGCGAGGTTCTCGAGCCAGTCGTACGAGTAGAACCCGCCGCGCCCCTGACCGAGCTGCACGAGCCACGGCCACACGTCCCGCGCGGGGGCCGCGACGGTGATGGCGCGTGTCGCGACGAGGCCGGGGTCGTGGACGACGTCGTCGCCCGCGAGCGTCGCGTCGAGCTCGTCCTCCGTCGCGCCCCACTGCAGCCCCCACGTGCGCGCCACGGGCAGGAGCGCGACGGCCGCCGCGACCGTGAGCGCGCCCACCGCCCGGGGAGTGGGTCGACGAACAGGGGACATGCCCCCAGCGCACCGCACCCGCGCCCGACGAGCAAGCGACGAACGTCCCGCAGGACGCGCTCCCGGGTCGGCCCGGTGGTCGGTGTGGGCGGTCGGCGGGACGATGCGGACATGCTGCTCGCCGAGGTCGCCGACACGTCCCGCGCGCTCGCCGCGACGCGCTCGCACCTGGCGAAGCGCGCGCTGCTCGTCGACCTGTTGCGTCGTACCCCGCCGGCGGACGTGCCGATCGTGGCGCACTACCTCGGCGGTGAGCTGCGCCAGCGGCGCACCGGGCTGGGCTGGCGCTCGCTCGCGCAGCTCCCCGAGCCCGCGACCGAGCCGACCCTGACGCTCGCGGACGTCGACGCCACGTTCGCGCAGATGGCGCAGCTGTCCGGTCCGGGCTCGACGACTCAGCGCCAGGCGCTCACGGCGCGGATGTTCGCCGCGGCGACCGCGCCTGAGCAGGAGCTCCTGCGCGGCCTCGTCACCGGTGAGCTGCGCCAGGGTGCCCTCGACGCGCTGCTGCTCGACGCCGTCGCGGAGGCCGCGGGTGTGCCCGCGACGACCGTGCGACGCGCGGCGATGCTCGCGGGCGCCACCGCGCCGGTCGCGTCCGCCGCGCTCGGGGCGGGCGGTCCCGACGAGGCCGCGAGCGTCCTCGCCGGCTTCGGGCTCACCGTCGGCCGGGCGGTGCGGCCCATGCTCGCGCAGTCCGCGACAGACGTGGCGACCGCGCTGACCGACGTCGGGCCCGGGCCGGCGGTCGTCGACGCCAAGCTCGACGGCATCCGCATCCAGGTGCACCGCCACGACGACGACGTGCGCGTGTTCACCCGCAGCCTCGACGACATCACCGCGCGTGTCCCCGAGATCGTCGACCTCGTGCGCACCCTGCCGGGCGGCCCGCTCGTGCTCGACGGCGAGGCGCTCGTCGTCGACGACACCGGACGTCCCGTCGCGTTCCAGGACACCGCGGCCCGCGCCGCGAGCGGCGACGCGCAGGTCGCGGCGCAGTACGTGCTGCGCCCGTTCTTCTTCGACGTCCTGCACGCCGACGGCGACGACCTGCTCGACGAGCCCCTGCACGACCGGCTCGCGGTGCTCGGCCGCCTGCTCGCCGACCACCCCGCCGCGAGCATCGACCGCGTCGTGACGACCGACCCCGACGAGGCGGGCACCCACCTGCGCGGCGTGCTCGCCGCCGGCCACGAAGGGGTCGTCGTCAAGGCGCTCGACTCGCCCTACGAGGCCGGGCGTCGCGGCGGCGCGTGGGTCAAGGTCAAGCCCCGCCACACGCTCGACCTCGTCGTGCTCGCCGTCGAGTGGGGCTCGGGTCGCAGGCGCGGCCTGCTGTCGAACATCCACCTCGGCGCGCGCGACGGCGAGGGCGGCTTCGTCATGCTCGGCAAGACGTTCAAGGGCATGACCGACGAGATGCTGCGCTGGCAGACCGAGCGCTTCACCGAGCTCGCGACGACGCCGCTCGACGACTGGGTCGTCCACGTCCGCCCCGAGCAGGTCGTCGAGATCGCGTTCGACGGCCTTCAACGTTCGACCCGCTACCCGGGCGGCCTCGCCCTGCGGTTCGCCCGCGTCGTCCGCTACCGCGACGACAAGACCCCCGCCGAGGCGGACACGATCGACACGGTCCGCGCGCTCGCGACGGGAGCGTCGTGAGTCAGGCGGCGGTCGGGGCGGTGCGGCGGTGGGAGCGGGGGCGCGGGACGGGGACCTCGTGGCCGTCCATGGCCGCGTCCTCGAGCATGGCGCCCGCCTCGTCCTCGGGGATGCCGAGGGCGACGCTGAGCTCGGAGCTGAGGACCTCGCGCGCGGAGCGCAGGAGCTCGCGCTCGGCGGTGCCGGAGGCGTTGTGGCCCGAGTGGCGCAGGATCTCGCGCATGACGACGGCACGCTCGGTGGCGAGGCCGGTCTGCAGGCGCATCCCGTAGTCCTTGATGCGGCGGGACCAGCCGCTCTCGGGCGGCAGGCTGTCGCCGTGCAGGACGGCGATGACCTCGTCGACCTGGTCGCGCGTCATGACGGCGCGGATGCCGATCGTCTCGGCGCTCGGCATCGGCACGGAGACGTGCAGGTCGTGCTCGGGCTGCTCGAGCTCGAGGTAGTCGATCGCGCGGCCGCGGATGGTGCGCGTGACGACCGCGCTGATGCGCATCGGTCCGTGGTGGGGGTGGACGACTGTCTGACCGACGGTGAAGGGCACTGACTTCTCATTCGACGAGGCGATGCCGCGCCGTCGTCGTCGTGGTCTCGGTGGCCCGACGGCGGGTCGACGCGTGAGCCTCGCGCGTCGGCCGGGCTTCGGACGACCTCATGGGGCGGGGGTCCCGCGAGGACGCCGTGCAGCGCGACATCTCCCATTGTCCCTCACTTCGTCGCGCCAGGTCGGGTGGCGTCCCTCACCCCGCGCGGTCGTGGCGTGCGACCGCGCGGGCTCGGCGGTCGATCGCGGCCGCGACGACGTCCGTGACGTGGGGTGCGACGTGCAGGTTGAGGGCGGGCTCGAAGAGCTCGGCCTCGATGAGGACGATGCCGTGCTCAGCCGAGTCGACCAGGTCGACGCGCGCGTAGAGCGGGACGTCGAGTCCGGTGACCTCACTGACCGCGGCGAGCGTCCGCCGGGCGAACGCCTCCTCGTCGGCGGTCGTCGGGACTGGCTGCGGGTGCTCCTGGTAGACGCCGCCGATGAGCCCGCCGCCGGGGGCGAGCAGCGCGCCCTTGCCGATCGCGTGCGTGAGCTCGCCGTCGACGAGGTAGAGCGCCTTCTCCGCACCCGACGACAGCTCGGGCACCTCGGGCTGCACCATCACCACGCCGCCGGCGGCGACGATCCGCTCCGCGAGCTCGAGCGCGGCGGGGTCGTCGGCGGCGAACAGCCCGGTGTCCCGCGCACCGGCCGACACGGCGGGCTTGAGGACGACGAGCGCGCCCGCCGGGAACGCCGCGAGGTCGCGCACGACCTCGTCGGCCCGGGTGCGGTACGTCGTCGGGACCACCGCGACGCCCAGCGCCTCGAGCTGCGCGAGGTAGCGCTTGTCGAGGTTCCAGCGCACGAGCGCGGGGTCGTTGAGGACGGTCGTCGTCCTCTCCGCGTGCGCGAGCCAGGCGGTGAACTCGTCCAGCCGGTCCGGGTAGTCCCACGGGCTGCGCAGGACGAGCAGGTCGTACGACGCGACGTCGAGCGACTGGTCGTGCCACACGACGGGTCCGGCCTCGAGGCCGCGGGCGCGCAGGGCGGCGACGAGCGGGGCCGTGTCGTGGTCCAGGTCCTCGAGCGGGTAGGAGTCGGTGACGACGACCCCGACACGCGGGGCAGGGGAGGTGGGGGCGGGCGTGCTCACGAGCACGTGACTGTAGGCGCCTGCGGGCGCCCGACCGGGATCAGCGCTGCGCGTCGCGCCAGGAGACCCACTTCTGGGCGAGTGACAGGTCGTAGTCCGGCCCGCTCGTCCCGATCGTCAGGAGCGTCGCACCCGCGCCGAGCAGACCGTCGGCGACGTCCTCGGGCGGGGCCGAGACGCCGATGGAGCGCTCGACGAGCGTCGTGGTGTCGCGGCCGACCGCGGCGCCGTGCTCGTCGAGGATCGCGCTCTTGCGCGTGAGCGACTCGGCGTCGCCGAACGAGTGCCAGAGGTCCGCGTGCTCCGCGACGATCCGCAGCATCTTCTTCTCGCCGCTGCCGCCGATGAGCACGGGGATCTCACGCGTGGGCACCGGGTTGGACTTCGCCCACCGGGCCTTGATGCGCGGCAGCGCCTCCGCGAGCGCCGCGATGCGCTCGCCCGCGGTGCCGAACTCGTAGCCGAACTCGTCGTAGTCCCGCTCGAACCAGCCCGCGCCGATCCCCAGGATCAGCCGGCCGCCGCTGATGTGGTCGACCGTGCGGGCCATGTCCGCGAGCAGCTCGGGGTTGCGGTACGAGTTGCAGGTCACGAGCGCGCCGATCTCGACCCGCTCGGTCTGCTCGGCCCATGCACCGAGCATCGTCCAGCACTCGAAGTGCTTGCCGTCCGGGTCGCCCGACAGCGGGTAGAAGTGGTCCCAGTTGAAGACGACGTCGACGCCCAGGTCCTCGGCGCGGAGCACCGCGTCACGGATCTGGCCGTAGTCGGCGTGCTGGGGCGCGAGCTGGACACCGATGCGCACGGGGAAGGTCATGCGCGCCAACGTACGGCCCGATCCGCGGCGTGCGCCCCTGTTTCGCCTCTCAGTGAACGGCGGTCTCGTCGTCCGGACGCGCGACGCACGCCACGAGGGCGTCGACGACGTCCTCGACGGGGATCCGCTCCTGCTCGATCCGTCGTACGTCGGCGGGGCCCGATGTCGCGATCTGCGCGTAGGCGGCGCTCTCGGCGTCAGTGAGCTCGCGGAGCGGAGTCGAGGACGGCCGCAGCAGGCGGCCCCGGCGGTCTCTCGCGACGCCGCGCGACCGGTACCGCTCGAGCGCGACGGCGTCCATCAGGAGTGAGACGACGTCGTGCGCGGGACCGGCCGTGGGCGAGGCCTCGCGCAGCGCGGCGCGGAGGGAGTCCAGGATCGCGAAGCCGTCCGCGTCGATGTCTCCCCAGTACACGACCTTCTCGGCCGAGCGGACCCAGGGGATCTCGGCGATCAGCGTGGCAGCAGCGCGGCCGCCACCCTCGACGACGACAGCGTCGTCGACCGGCGGAAGCCGAAGCCGGCAGTCGCGGTTCTCGACCACCAGCACGAGCCGCGGCTCGTACGGCAGGGTGTGGCAGTCGCCCGCCGTCCAGGCGTCGTGCCGTCGGCCGCCGGTGGCGAGATAGCCGGGGTCCACGTACGTGAGATGAGCTACGGGTGGCCTGTGCATGGTCTCGGTGAGGACGTCGCGACCGGTGAGCAGCAGCAGCCGCCGCGCATGCTGGTCCACCCACTTCGCATGCGCTCCCGGGATCGGCAGCGACCGTGGTGTGTGCTCGGACAGGTCTGGATGCTCGGCGAGCCACGCCACCGCATCGAGCGCCACGCGCGCGTCGTCATCGTCCAGCCCCACCAGCGAGCGAAGCGCCGAAGCGTTCGCGGACCCGCCATGTTCGGTCAGGTCGAGAAGGAGCCGACGCGCACGAGCGGCGTCGAGCGCGAAGTCGTCGTACCCGCCGTGCGACCCCAGGAACGTGTCGAGCGCCTGAGTGCCTTCGACACGGAGCAAGGCAGGGAGCGGCGTCAGCACGCCCAGCAGCGGGACGGGGGCCCGGATCACACCGACCCCTGACGGCGCGGTGCGCTCCAGCTCTCGCCACTGGTCGTGCCACGTCCGACGGCGCTCGGCCGGCACGCGGAGGTGGTCGGCGCCGCTCCGCTCCCCGGGACGCAACGCCACCTCGACGACCCACGGCTCGTGCGAGAGGTGCTCGCTCACCAGGGCGTCCGCCCAGCTCGCGCGCCATCTGCGAGCCACCGCGGCAACGGCCTCGGACACGTCGAGGAGTCGGCTCATGCGGAGCCTTGGTCAGCGACGCCGGCGACGGGCTTCGCGCGTGAGCGCCCTGCAGCGTCCTTGAGGACGATGTACTGGAGATCGACATGGGGCTCGATCGCGCTGACCTTGTCGTTCGGCGCCCCGACCACGAGCTGGAACCCGAGGCCGCGCCACGCGCCGATCGCGCGACCGGTGAACCGCGCGTCGGCCTTGATGAGCGCCTCATCGAGGAACACAGGCGCGTACCGCGGGCGCTCCGCGCCTGCGTCTCCGAGCTGGTACCGCAGCGCGGCGCCGACGATGAAGGCCACGAGCTCCTGCGACTCGCCTCCCGACTTCTCACCGATGTGGTCGTACAACGCGACGTGCGCGCCCGCGAGGTCGACCTTCTCGGCGGACAGGCGGACGTGTCTGCGGACGTCGACGAGGTCGGCGTAGTCGGGTGAGTGGCGGCGGATGCGGTCGATGAGCCGCGACATGCGGAAGTACCGCCGCTCGCGCTCGGCATCGTTCGCCTCGGTCGCGAGGAGCTCACGCAGGTCGCGGAGCTCCTTGCGGAAGCGAGCGACGACCGTCGACTGGGTGTCTCTGGCGTCGATGCGCAGCCGGTGGTGGTCGTCCGCGAACGGGAGTTCGGCGAGGATCTCGTTGACGGGCCGGATTCGGTCCTTGATCTCTCTGACCGAGCGTGCCAGTGCGCTGTGCAGGTCCGTGAGGTCGTTGCCGGACAGCCGCAGCAGGCTCTTGCGCCACTCGGACTCGAGCTCGTGGAGGGCGTTCGTCTCGAGCTCGATCAGGATCCGCTCGAAGTCGATGTACGAACCCTCGGGGTCGGTCCCCAGGTTCGGGTCGCGCCACCGCTCGACGAAGGTCTCGAACGTCCGGCGCAGTGCGTCTCGCTGCGTGCTGATCGCCTGCTGCGCCGCGTGCCGGTCCGCGAGAAGGAGCGCCCCCGCCCTCGCGATGACGTCGTCGAACGCGCGCAGTGCCCGCTCGTCGTCGGGCGCTGTGGACCCCGAGATGGCGCTCGTCTGCTCTGCGAGAAGGCCCTCGAGGTATGCCCCTTGCGGCTCGGAGACGACGACGCCGGCAGACTCGGCAGCGTCGAGAGCACCTTGGGCTGCGTCGACCTCCTCGCTCGTGCCGGTCCACCGCACCTGCAGCTCGGCCGCCAGCCCCTTCGAGCGGCCGAGCTCCTCGGTGAGCGCCATGATCGTGGTGTCCAGCTCGCCGGCTCGGCGCTGTAGGCGCGTGACCTCGGGGTTGCCCGACGTGACCTCGTCGATCATCGCAGCCCACCGATCACGAGACTGCTCGACCGCTGCGACGTCGACCTGCGGCCAGGTCAGCTCGGTGACCGTCTCGTATGCCCGACGTGCCGCCTCGTATCCGTCCAGCGCATCGGCTGCCGTCGCGGCCCGTTGGTCGGCGGCGTCGAGGCG
This sequence comes from Cellulomonas palmilytica, assembly GCF_021590045.1. Taxonomy (NCBI): domain Bacteria; kingdom Bacillati; phylum Actinomycetota; class Actinomycetes; order Micrococcales; family Cellulomonadaceae; genus Cellulomonas; species Cellulomonas palmilytica. The sequence goes on from NZ_CP062221.1 coordinate 2,394,735, forward strand.
CTCCTGGGCGCGTTCGATGCGGCGGTCCAGATCCGCGAGGCGGCGGGTGTTCGTGAAGCCCAGGATGTTCGCCCGACCCTGACCGCCGTGTGCTCCACGCATGCCTTGCGAGACCTGGCCGGAGCGGGTGAGGGCCTGCGGATGCTGAGCCAGCTCCGCCGTGGTGTCGACGCACACGAAGTCGAACCGCCGAACGAGCTCGCTCCGCAGCCATCCCGTGAACGGCGTCCTGCGGTAGTCGAGCCGACCCGGCAGGGTCCGGGAGTCGACCGCGACGTCGTCGCGGACTCCGGTCTGAACACCCTGGAAGGAGATGCGATGCGTCGTGCGGACGGAGTCGATCGACGCCCGGAACGTCCGCACGTTGGCCGAGTCGACGAGCATGACCGTCGCGAAGCTGCCGAGCGCGAGGTTGAACGCGTCGCGCCAAGGCTCGTGCTCGGTGCGGACCTCGACGAGCTCGGCGACGAAGGGCAGGTCGTCGATCGACAGCCCAGCGGCCTCGGCCAGGGCGGCTCGCGCGCGGTGCAGGTCGGTCGGGATGTTGTCCCGACGCGCGGCAGCTGCGGCGCGCTCGGCTCGCAGGTCGGCGAGGTCGGCGACGGCCTCCTTCTTCTCCGACATCGCGTCGAACAGCGCCTGGCGGGCGGCGTTCTTCGCGTCCGCGTCGCGCAACGCGTCGTGCGCCAGGGCGACGAGCGCCGCGTGCTCGGCCGCGGTCGTCACCGACGCGTCGGGCAGGGCCGCGAGCGCCTCGTCGAGCCGGGCGCGTGCGCGCTCGACGGTCGCAAGGCGCTGCTCGGCGGCCGCGAGCTCGCGCTGCGCGGTCGCGAGGCGGTCGCCGCCCGAGGTCCACAGCGTCTCCTTGACGCCGTCGAGCTCCGCGCGTGCGGCGGCGATGCGGGCCTCGGTCTCCGCGACCAGGTCGCGTGCGCGGTGGTGGCGGTGCTGCAGGTCGGCCTCGGTTGCGCGCAGCAGGTCGAGGCGGTGCGCGTGCTTCCACAGCGCGGCGGGGGAGGTGCCGTCGTCGAACGTGCCGATCTCGTCGATGACGCGCAACCGGGCCGCGGCCTCGTCGATGTCCGCGCGGTAGGCGCGGATCGGCTCGAGCGCCTTGACCTGCTGGCGCGCCGTGATCATCTGGTCGCGCGTGCCGGTGAGCTTGTCGAACTGCTCGACGACCGCGTCGGCCGTCGCGAACGTGTCGGGCTCCTCGAGGACCATCGCCTTGTACAGCGCGTCGACGGTCGTGATCTGCTGGCCTGCCTGGATGCGGCCGAGCAGCGCGACGGCCTTGTGCCCGTCGCCCGCTGCACCGATGCCGAGCGTCGAGTGCAGGCGCGCGGTGAACTCGCGGTCCGTGTCGTAGACCGACAGCCCGGCCTCGGTCAGCGCCGGGCGGGAGAACCGCGTGGCCGCGGCGCGCTCCAGGTCACGCAGGTCGAGCTCGCCGTCACGCGTCGCACGCACCGCTGCGACGTCCTCGAGCGTGCGCGCGGCCGACGGCACGTACCAGGCGCGCACGGCGGTGAACTGCGTGCCCGACTGGTCGGCCCACGTCATCGCGATCGCCGACCACGTGTCCCGGCCGTCACCGCGCAGCACGCGCTGGCGCGTGCCGTCCTCGGTGCGCGACTCGTCGAGCTTGCCGCGCGCGTAGGACAGGATGTTGCGCTGGTCCTTGCCGCGCGGACGCCCGACGACCCCGCCGTTGGACGCGCCGTTGAACGGGGTCGTGTGCGGCATGAGGAGCGCGATGTACGCGTCCATGAGCGTGGACTTGCCCGAGCCGGAGCCGCCCGACAGCAGCGTCGCCGTGGCGGCGAGACGCACGCGGTGGTGGCCGTCGTAGCCGCCCCAGTTGACGAGCTGCAGGTCGCGCGCGACCCACTGCTGTCCCGTGGACGCGGCCGGGATCAGTCCGAACAGGGTGTCGACCATCGTCATCGCGCGGCCTCCTCGGTCTCGTCGTCGCCGGTCTCGTCGGACGGGGTCCCGACGACGCCCGCACGGCCCTCGGCGCGCTCGCGCAGCCAGTCGCGCAGCTCGGCCAGACGCTCGTTGCTGAGCACCACCTCGACGAGCGCCGTCACCCGGAACCGGCCCTCGGACTCCTCGTCGATGATCCCGTCCTTGGCGAGGCGCGCGACGGCCGCGCGGATCTCGCGCTGGTGCGTCGCGACGTTCGTGTCGTCGGGGTCGAAGTACGTCAGCGCGGTCGCCTCGATCTCCTCGACGTCGACGCGCACCGACGTCTCGCCCGCGCCGCGCTCCCGCTGGAACACGGTCCGCAGGTGCACCAGCACGAGGGTCTCGGCGCGCGAGTACGGCTCGTCGCGCAGCAGCACGGGCACGTCGAGCTCCGCCGAGCGCACCTGCCGCTTGTACGCGACGCCGCGCACGTGGTCGACGACGAGGTGCACGAACAGGTCGTGCAGGCGCGACTCGATCACCTGCTGGTTCTCCAGCAGCGTGCGCCACTGCGCGCGGTTGCGGTCCGCGACGAGGAAGCGGCGCTGCAGCAGCCGGACGAGCACGCGGCGCACGTCCGCGTCGAGCGCGCCGGTGTCGCCCGCGAACAGCTCCGCCGGGTCGTCCTCCATCGCGACGGGGGAGATGAAGCCGGCCTCGTCGGCGGTGGCGGTCGTCGTGTCAGTCATCGTCGTCCTTCGTGCGGGTGGTTCCCGTGCTCGTGCCCGTGCTCGTGGTGACCGCGCCGAATGCCAGGCGGCGGCGCGTGCCGTCGGGCCGGACCGCGTCGACGAACGCGAGCCGGTCCGTCTCGGTCATGCCGTGGGTGTGCGCGAGCTCGAGCAGCCCGAGCAGGTCGACGGGCCGGCGCAGCTCGTCGGGCGCGGCGTCGAACACGGCAGCGACGTCCACGTCGTCGTCCGACGAGGCCGCGAACGCCGCCAGGTGCGCATCGAGCTCCGCGTAGTGCGGGCCACCCCACGCGCGCGCGTCGTCGGCCGGGACACCGCCGTCCTCGTCATCCCAGTCCGTCAGCGGGTCCGGGGGCTCGGGGGAGCGCAGGTCGCCGACGGTCTGCCGCAGGTGCTCGACGTCCGCGACGGGCAGCCGCCGCACGGGCGGCACGGACTCGAACCGGCGCGCGTCCGGCATCCACGCCTGCATCCCCGTCATCACGTCGCGCAGCAGGGCGTCGACCTGGCGGTCGCGCAGCGGGTCGTGGTTGCGCACCTGAGCGGTGATCACGTACGACGCCTCGCGCTGCGCCGCGAACACCTGCTCCAGGCCCGCCTCGATGCGGCGCACCACGTCCCGCAGGTCGCCGCGCTGCTGCGCGTCGAGCCGCCGCGCGAAGCGGTGGCGCAGCACCACGTCGAGGTTGCTCGCGAGGTCGTCGAGCCGCTGCGGGTCACCGATGAGCCGCAGCGCACCGGCGAACGCGCGGCCCTCGACCGTCGACTCCATGACGTGCTCGCCGCGCTGCAGGTACTCGCGCAGCACGTCACCCGTCGGGCGCTCGTCCTGCCGTAGCGCGGTGACCACGTCGCGCTGCATCGCCTTGATCGACTCCGCGACGCGCGCGAAGTCCGCCGGCAGCTCGCGCATGAGGTGCACGACGTTCTCGGCCTGCTCGAGCAGCTCCTCGTCGTCGACCTCGTCGACCACGCCCGTGCGCTGCACGCGCTCCAGCTCCGTCTGCAACGCCTTGATCTGCGCGTCCAGCCGCGCGACGCGCACCATCGCGTCCGGGTCCGCGTCCTGCGCGAGCCGCTCGACCGCGTCCAGCAGCGTCCGCACGCGCGACTGCGACACGCGCGCCCGTGCACCGCCCGCGCGGCCCGCGACCTCGAGCGCCCCGACAGCGTGCGCCGACAGGCGGTAGACCTCGACGTCGTCGTCCAGCACCTGCCGCACCAGCCAGCCCGCATCCGCCCACTGCCGGCACAGGTCACGCGCCGTCCCGGTGGGCAGGTCGTCCCCGAACCCCGCCGAGCGGAGCTGGTCGAGCGCGTCGCCGACCTCGGTGTGAGCGTCTGCCACGGGGACCGTGGGGCGCTCGGCGGTGAACACGAGCGACAGCAGCGAGACGACGAGAGGCGCGTGCCGCTTGTGCAGGAGGTCCAGCATCGGGTTCTGGAAGGCCCGGACGGCGCCCAGGTACGCCGCTTCGGCACGAGTGATCATCGCGGGACACCTTAGGCGGCGCGGCCTGCGGCCCTCCGTAGGCTCTCGCGGGCGAGTTGCCCGGCTCGTCGGGCGCGGCGCGGGGAGTGCCGCCGGCAGCGGTGCGCCCGCAGCCGCCTGGCCTTCCTCGGGCGAGCCGGGACGACCTGGAGCGGTCAGGCGCGCCTGACGCAGGTCGTCTTCGTCCAGGCCGACCAGTTTCCCGCACGGTCGGCTGCGCGCACCGAGATACACACCCTGTTGGACCGCGCCACCGAGAACGTCCGGGTCTTCTTGCTGGTGGGAGACAGCACCTTCCATGCCGACAGCGGCTGGCCCACCCGCGACCGGGCGACGCGGACCTGGAACGACTTGACGCCGGTACCGCGGTCCGTCGCCGCCCAGCGCGCCTCGGTCTCGGGGCCGCGGATGACGGAGGTGGGGAACGAGGCGCGAGGGACGGGTGCGGTTCCGTCGTACGTGAATCGCACCCTGGCAGCCCCCGCCGTCGCGTAAGCGAGCCGGACCTCAAGGCTGTGCGGCCCGTCGGGCAGTCCGCGCGGCGACCATGGCGACGTGCACGACTTCTCAACCCCATCGACGCTGCAGACGAACTGAGGGTGGGGCTCGCTAGACGTGAACCGGTACAGCGCGTCACGGTTCACGATCGCGCCGCTCGCGGCTCCAGTGATCGTCACTGCAGGGTCGCTCACGGGTCGGAACACCGTGAGCGTCGAGCCTGCCGGGACAGCAAGGATGCCGTCGCCCTGAGCCATGCCGAGGCGCGGGGGGGCGGCCCACTCCGCGACGAACCGCATCGTGCTGGGCGCCTTTCCCCGCCAGACCAGCGCGCCCGTGCGCACATCGCGCATGTCAACCTTCCCGTCACGACGCCCCTCGAGCACGTAGCCGTTCACAACGAGCGGTGGGGTCACGTGGTCGGTACCGGGTGCCTGCCACAGCGGCTCGCCAGACCTTGCGTCGCGCACTGTAAGCAGCCCGCCCGCGACCGTGACCATGTGGGTCTGGTCGAACGCGGGCGTGGTCCAGGCCTGGTACGTCGCGATCTCGAGCTCGGAACCGGTTGCTGCGTCCAGGATGCTCGGCCAGGCGGTGACGTCGAGGTCCCGGACGTACACGCGACCGTCGTGCAGGACAGGGGTCGTGCCACCGCCGCCGGTGCACTTGCCCGAGTGCACCCAGGTGACGGAGCCGTCGAACGCCAGCTTGTAGGTGACCTTGCATGCGGAGGACACGTAGATGCCCTCGTCGTCGAGCGCAGGTGCGCTCGAGCCCCCGACGTCGACCGCCGTCATCCAGATGATGCGGCCGGTGTCCTGATCGACCGCGTACATGATCCCGCCGCTGCCGGTGCCGACGACGTACACGACGCCGTCGCGTGCCGCGGGCGGTGTGTCGAAGACGTGCTGGAAGGGCAGCTCGACGTTCCACTGCAGGGCGCCCGTTCTCGCGTCGAGCGCCATCATCCCGCCACGGTCGTTCGTCACGAAGATGCGTCCGGCGTCGTATGAGAACGAACTCGCTCCGCCGGTGACCCCGCCGACGAGCTGTGGGCCCCACACCACGTGCCCGTCGGATGCCGAGAGGGCCGTGACGCTGCGCCCCCGCTCGTACTTGTCGTCAGACATCGCGAACACGAGACCGTCCGCTATCAGGGGGTAGGCCACCTCGCCGATGAGCTGCACGGACCAGGCTTGGGAGAGCGGTCCGCGGAACGCAGGGTCCTGCGAGTGCCCGTCGTGCCGAGCGTTCTGCTGGAAGGTCACGGCGGGGTACGAGTCCGGTGCGGGGGGTGCCTCGGCCCCGGCGCTCGTCGAGGGGGCGGTCCCGAGGATGAGCACCATCACAGCAGTCGCCCCCACCGCACGTGCGTGCCTCAGCATCAATCCTCCAGCGTGGTGGTCGTGGGCGAACAGTACGCCGGCCGGGGGCCGGCGCCGTGGGACCGACCGGGGCGTGGGTTGCAGTCACCGGATCGGTGTGAGCGGTGGGCTCGTGCGTTCCGGTGCGGTTCAGTCTCGCCACGGGCACCTCCCTGGACCGCAGGGTGCGTGCGGCTCCCACGCGCCGGGATCTTCGTGGCACACGCCCCGGCCGGTGGACGAGGCGCCAAGCGGCATCAGGTGCGACTGCAGCGGAGCGTGCGTGAGCCGGCGCGTTCGTCGAGGGCAAGACGTGCGGTCACGTCACGTCGTCGAGGGCCGACCAGCCGGGCCAGGTGCGTGGAGAGTCCGGGGCGCGCTTGCCGAGACGGCGAACGGGCCGGGCACGACCTTGTCCCGGGGGATCCCGAAGACGTCGGTGCTCAGGTCCAGGTCGGACCCGTCGGGGTTGGTCCAGGGCATCTCGGCCTGGTAGCTCGTCCCGAGGCGCGTGGTCGTCACCGGGTCGACGACGTCGAGCTCGCCCGCGAAGCTGACGTCGACGCGGACGGTGCCGGCCTCGGCGTCGACCACCTCGACCCGCACGGGTGACGCGCCGACCACGAGTGCGGTGTCCTCCGCGCGGAACGGCTCGGCGCCCTCCGCGTAGAGGTTCCCCTCGACCCACACCGGGAGCCGTGGACCGGCCAGGTCGCTGCCCGGCTCGTTCGGGTACTCCTGCGGCGTCGGGTAGGCGTCGTACTGCGACGTGCCGACGGGGGTCGGGGTGAACGTCGCCTGACCGGGCACGCCGTCCATGTCGATCGCGCCGGACCAGAAGCTGGCGAGCGCGGGCTCGTCGTGCGCGTCCTCGTCGGACCCGGTCCCGCCGTCGCCGACGAAGACGTTGTTGTAGAACCGGTCGTCGCCGCCGAGGATGTTCGAGACGCCGAACACGGCCGTGGCGTGCGGGACGTGGTACGGCGTGTACCGCTGGTGCTCCGTGCAGTTCGCGATGCGACCCGCGACGTAGTTGTGCACGTACGCACCGCCTGAGGACATGTCCTTGACAGCCCACGGCGACAGGAAGAGGTTCGAGTCCACGAGGTACGGGCCGTGGCAGACCTCGACCATGAAGTCCTCGGCGGTCGAGGCGTAGAACACGTTGCGCCGCACCAGGGTGCCCTGGGCCTGCCAGTCGAGCCACAGCGCCCGGTGCGTGTGGTGGATCGTGTTCCCGCTGATCACGGTGTCGAGGGCGGCGTGCAGCTTGATCCCCGCGACCTCGGCGCCGTGCCACTGCCGCTTCACGTGGATGTGCGAGATGTGGTTGTCGGCGATGGTCGAGAACGCCGCCCCCAGGTGCCCGACGACGCCGGCCTGCTCGCAGTCCCGGATCGTGTTGCGGCGCACCGTGTGGGAGCCGATGTGGTCCCGGTGCCAGGGGAGCGGTTCGCCGGCGTCCGGCCCGCCGAGGACGAGGGCCCGCTGGATCACCTCGCGCTCACGCTGTGTGCCGCCCTTGGCGCCCGCGGCCCCCGCGGTCCACTCGTTCTGCCCGGTGCCGGCCTCCTTGCCGAGCGAGACGCCGACGTTCTTCGAGTCGGTGATCGTGTTGTCCTCGATCACCCAGCCCTTCGACCAGTGCGGACCGATGAGGCCCTCCTGCAGCGCGGTGGGCGGTGCCCACTGCGTGGCGGCCTTCGTCAGGGTGAACCCGCGCACCGTGATGTGGTCGACGCCCGTCTCCGCGGGCCAGAACACGAAGGTGCGGACGTTGATCTCGATCTCGTGGTCGGCCGGGTCCGCGCCGCCGAAGTTCGCCCAGATCGTCGTGACGTCGTCGCCCACCTCGCAGTACCAGGTCAGCAGCGAGCCCTGGGGGTCGAACGAGTCGGGGGTGACCTCGGGGTGCTCGACGCCGCCGAGCGTCAGCGCCTCGTACATCGACCTGCCGTCGAGGTACACCTCGCCCGTGTGCCAGGTGTTCACCCGGTCGAAGAACCAGTCCCCGCCGATGCGCTCCGCGTACGGGTTGCGATCCCCGAACAGGGCGTTCGGCACCTGGGCGACCCAGACGCGGCCCTCGGAACCGGGGTGGGGGCGCCAGTCGGTGACCACCTCGGCACCGGTGATCGTCACAGGCTCGAAGCGCCCGTCCGGGCCCACCGCGGCCTGGTAGGTGATCGGTGCGTCGGCCGTGCCGCCGCGCGGCGGGTTCACCCACTCGCGGTACACACCTTCGTGCACCGCGACGGTGTCGCCCGGCAGGGCGGCCTGAGCGGCACGGTTGATGGTCCGGAACGGGGTCTCGGCCGAGCCGTCAGCGCGGTCGGAGCCGGTGACGGCGACGTGCAGGATGGTCACGACAACGCCTTTCGTCGATCACGGGGGGTCGTGGGGTGGGGCGGGGGAGAGCGTCAGGCCTCCGCGGGCTCCTGCTCACGCTTCACGTACCCGCGGTCCACGAAGAACCGCTCGAGCAGGTAGCACCACCACACGAGGATCAGGCCTGGTGCCACGAACACCGCGGGCATGAAGTTCCAGACGGCGACGCCCGCGACGAACACGGCGATCCCGAGCAGGAACGTCAGGCTGGGTGTCGTCAGCCCCAAGGTGAACCCGTTGCGCAGCTGGCGCCAGGTCGGGTTGGTGAACCGGGCGACCAGGGGCAGGCACCAGAAGATCAGGAGCAGCAGGAACAGCCCGATGACGAGGAGGGGCACCAGGACCTCGGCCAGACCCAGGGTGGGCAGGTAGGAGAGCGTGAGGACGCCGAGGGCAGCGATCAGGACGGCCAGCAGGCCGACGACGGTCGCCTGCTTCCAGCTCTGCCGCCAGGCCTTCGTCGCGACCGCCCACGCACCCGCGTCCTTGCCCAGGACGTACCGCCGGCACACCTCGTAGGCGACGACCGTGCCCGCTCCCGCCGTCACGACGAGGCAGACGCTCACGAGCCAGAACAGGCTGATCAGGATGACGGAGCCCAGCGAGTCGAGGATGCGCCACAGCAGCGACGCGGGGTTGAAGCGGAAGATGGTCGGGCCTCTCGGTGGACGAAGCGGTGTGTCGGCGAGGACGGAGGTCGGCCTCCCGCGTCGCCGCGGGAGGCCGACGTCGTCAGCCCTTCACGGAGCCGATCATGAGACCGGACACGAAGTGCTTCTGCAGGAACGGGTAGACGAGCAGGATCGGGATGGCCGCCACCATGGTGATCGCCGAGCGCAGCGCGATCGGGGTGGTGAGCTGACCGCCGGCTCCCACCGCGGCCGCGTTGGCCGCGCTGTTCCCGGAGTTCGCGCCCGCGTTCATCGAGCTCGCCAGCAGCTTCTGCAGCTCGTACTGCAGGGTGGTCAGCGCCGGGTCACCCGAGTTGTAGAGCAGGGTGTCCAGCCACGCGTTCCAGCTGCCGACGGCCACGAACAGACCCACCACGGCCAGCACGGGCTTGCACAGCGGCATGATGATCTGCCACCACGTGCGGAACTCGCCCGCGCCGTCGATCCGTGCCGACTCGGTGATCTCCTCGGGGATCGACTTCATGTACGTGCGCAGGATGATCAGGTTGAACGCGCTGATGATCACCGGCACCCAGTAGGCCTGGAAGCTGTTCAGCATCCCCAGGTCCTTGATCAGCAGGTAGTTGGGGATCAGGCCGGCGTCGAAGTACAGCGTGAGCACGAAGATCAGCGTGATCGGGCGGCGGAAGATGAACTCCTTGCGGCTGAGCGCGTAGGCGAGCATCGAGGTGAACACGAGGTTCGTCGCGACGACCACGACCGTCTTCAGCACGCTCATGATGAACGCCTGGTAGATCGAGTCCATGTTGAACACGACCTCGTAGTTCTTCAGCGAGAAGACCCGGGGCCAGATGCCGATCCCGCCGCGGACGGCGTCCATGCCGTCGTTGAGGGAGATGGCGAGCGTGTTCAGCAGCGGGTAGAGCATGAGTGCCGCGAGGAGCACCAGGAAGGACGTGTTGAGCGTCGTGAAGATGATCCGCTCGGGCGTCCACTTGTTGCGCGGCGACCTGTTCTTCCGCGAGGCTCGCTGCTCCAGAGGCTTCGAGGCAACGGTGCTTGACATGAAGTCCTCCTAGACCAGCGTCTCTTGGTTGAGGCGCTTGGCCGCCATGTTCGCCGAGCCGACCAGGATGATGGCGACGACTGTCTTGAAGATGCCCGCGACGACGGCGAGTGAATAGTTCCCGAGCTGGTACCCGTAGCGCAGCACGAAGACGTCGATGGTCTCGGCCGTCTCCGAGATCAGGCCGTTCCCGAGGAAGTACGGCAGCTCGAAGTTGGTGGACAGGATCCAGCCGCTGTTGATGATGAGCAGCACGACGATCGTGGGACGGATCCCCGGGAGCGTGATGTTCCACATCTTGCGCCAGCGGCCCGCGCCGTCGACCTCGGCGGCCTCGTACAGGCTCGGGTCGATCGCGGTGATCGCGGCCAGGTAGAGGATCGTGTTCCAGCCGAGCTCCTTCCACAGGCTCGTCCCGGCGACGATCCCCCAGAAGTGGTTCGGCTCGGTCAGGAACAGGATGGGCTCGTCGACGAGCCCCAGGTTCATGAGTCCCTGGTTGATGAACCCGCCGGACGAGGGCAACGAGAGCGCCACCGACGCGAGGCTCGCCACGATGACCCAGCTGAGGAAGTGGGGCATGTACGTGATGTTCTGCATGATGCGCTTGAACGGGAGGTTCTTGACCTCGTTCAGCAGCAGCGCCAGGACGATCGCGCCCACGGTCCCGACGACGAGCGTCAGGATCGACTGCCCGAGCGTGTTGACCACGACTCGGCGGAACCGTTCGCCGTTGACGCCGGTGAACAGGTCGACGAAGTTCTCGAAGCCGACCCACTCCTGGTTCCAGATGCTGCCGCGACCCGGCTTGTAGTCCTGGAAGGCGATCGCCCACCCGTAGACGGGGACGTACTTGAACAGGATCTGGTACATCAGCAGCGGCACCGCCATCAGCAGGAGGACCCGCTGCGCCTTGATCCTGTCCCACGTGATCTTGCGCTTGGGCTCCTTGGGCGGCTTGGCCGCTCGCGTCCGGGGCTTGCGGCGTGGAGCACGCGAGCTGCTCGCGGGCTCGTCGGCCGGTTCGAGCCCGGTGGCGGTCACCAGGTTGACCGGTGCGTCCGTCATCTGTCCAACCTCGTCGTCAGAAGCAGTGGGGGGTCACCGAGAACGGACCGTGGTGGGGGGCTCGCGCCCCCCACCACGACCGCTCGCGGGCTGTTACCAGTTGGCCAGTCGCTCCTGGATGCCGGCGTTGATCGCGTCCTCGTACACCTTGACGTCGATCTTCTTGATGGTGTCGACGTACGCCTGCCAGTTCGAGTCGAAGTCGGCCGGGTTGCCGGCGATGATCTTCGGCAGGTTCTGGACGTTCGCGTCGGTCAGCTGCTGGTTGACCTGGTTGGCGTCGTCGGAGAGCGTGATGTTCCACGCCGGGTAGTACTTCGGGTTCTCCGGCTGCGGGTTCATGAACTCGAGCCAGGTCTTCTTGCCGTACGCGTCCATGACCTTGCGGTCGTACTCGCTCAGCGTCGCGAAGAACTCGGTCGGCTGGTCGTCGGGGCTGTACGCGTTGCCGTCGGAGAACTGGCCGTTGTGCTTGGGCAGCACGTCGAGCAGCGCCTCGAGACGGTTGGAGGCACGCCACGTCAGGTCGCGGGAGTTGGCGCGCTGCTCGTCCGTGCGGGTGAACATGCCGTCCTCGCCGACCTGGTAGTCCTCACCCTCGACGCCCCACGAGAGCACCTTCTGCCACGGCTCGCTGAGCATGAGGTCGAGGAACTTGAGCGCCTTCTCCGGCTGCTTGCTGGAGGTCGAGATGCCGAAGCCCTGGTTGGTGTTCATGACGGGACGGTCGGCGTACCACGGCTCGGCACCGTCGTAGACGGGCATGAGCGGCACGTAGGTGTACTCGTCCTTGCCGGCGCTGCGCAGCGAGTCCGTCGCGGTCTGGAAGTCCCAGCCCTGGTCGTGCATGCCGAGGACGGCGCCGGTCGCGAGCTTCGCGACGTACTGGTCGAACGTCAGCGTGAAGGACTCGCGGTCGACGAGACCGTCGGCGTACTTCTGGTTCAGGACCTTGTAGAAGTCCTTCGCGATGTCCTTGTCGGCGTAGATCTCGGCGTTGTCGCTGTCGTCGACGATGACGCCGCCGTTGTTCGGCGAGCCGGCCAGCAGCGCCGGCGGGTTCGTCATGCCCCACTCACGGCCGGTCGAGGCGAGGACCTCGAAGCCGATGGTCGGGGCACCCTCGGTCTGGGGGTTCTTCTCGAGGTAGTTCTCGATGAGCTCGAAGTAGCGCTCGAGCGTCATGTTGCTGAGGTCCGGCCAGCCGGCGTCCTCGAGCACGCGCTTCTGGATCCAGAACGCGGGACCGTAGTAGGTGCCGCCGGTCGGCTCGCCGTAGAAGCGGTTGTAGTTCGGGAAGATGTACAGGCCGTGCTCGACCTCTTCGCCCGAGTAGCTCATCTTCTTGATGTCGTCCTCGACGTGCGTGGCGAGGTTGGGGTAGTCCCCGGTCGCCAGCATGTCGTCGAGGCGCAGGAGGGCACCGCCCTCGAGCAGACGCATCTTCAGGTCGGTGGTCCCGATGAGGTCGGGGTACTGCCCGCCGGCGAGCATGACGCCGATCTTCTGGTCCACGTTGTCCGGGGTCACGATCTCGTACTCGAGGGTGACGCCGAGCTGGTCCTTGAGCAGCTTGGTGATCTTGTTGTCGGCGGCCGGAGCCTGCGAGGCCGTCGTGATCCAGGTCGTGAGGGTCGTCGGGTTGCTGGGGGTCAGGACGCCCGACTTGTCCGCGAGATCTCCCTCGGGGATGACGGCAGCCGTCGAGGGACCCTCTTCGGGGTCGGCGTCGGAGGTGCAGGCGACAAGGCCGGCGGACAGTGCCGCCACCATGGCGAGAGCTGACAACTTCGTTCTTGCGGTACGCACCGAGGTCTCTCCCTTGAGAACAGTTCCGGTCGGCCTTGACTGGAACCCGTGCACATCGGACGCCTAGGGGCTTGGCGTCCGCATCCCGGCGGGATTTTAGCGTTAAAGTAGAGACGCCCTTCGCGGCCCGTCAAGCCCTCGCAAGTCTCGAAATGATCACGGCCACTTTCGGGTGCCGCCGTCCGTGGCGGGGAGGGCGCGGAAGTCCCGGCGATGCGCCCGCCCGTACCGGACACGGCGGTGGTGCACTCGACGAGGGTGTCCGGCGCGGAGGTCGGCAGGGCGCCGCAAGTTTCGATCACGAGGTCCTCGACAGGGTCTTGCGGTCCCGCGTTTTATCGATATATTGAGCGCGCCCCGGCGGCGTGGCCGGGGCCTGCGGTCCGACGAGCGCTCGTCGGACAGGCAGGGCGTCGCGGGAAGGAGGATCCCCGTGGTGAGGATGGCGGACGTGGCCCGCGCGGCCGGCGTCTCGGTCATGACCGTGTCGAACGTCCTCAACGAGCGCATCCCCGTCGGCGAGTCGACGCGCGCCCGGGTCATGGAGGCGGTCGAGGCCCTCGGGTACGAGGTCAACCTGACCGCGCGGCATCTTCGGGCCGGACGGACCGACACCGTCGCCTTCGTCGTCCCGAGCTTCCACGACTACTTCGGCGAGCTCGCCGACCAGGTCGCCCCGCTGGTCGAGGCGGAGGGACGTCACCTCGTGCTCGAGCGCACGAGTGCGAACGCGCAGCAGGAGATGGAGGCGCTGAGCGTCGGGCGGCTGCAGACCTACGACGGGGTCCTGCTGTCCATCGCCGGCCTCGACCTGGAGCAGCTGAGCCGGGTGCGCACGTCCAAGCCCATCGTGCTGCTGGGCGAGCGCGACGTCCCCGACCACCTCGACCACGTGCGCCTCGCGAACGAGTCGGGTGGCCGCCTCGCCACAGCGCACATGATCGAGCGCGGATCGCGCCGCATCCTCGCCCTCGGGTGCTCGTCGGACGGCGCCCACATGATGACCACGGACCGCCGCGTCGGCTGGGAGGACGCGCACCGTGAGGCCGGTCTCACCGCAGATCCGGCCTACGTCGTGCCCGTCAGCGACTACACGTCGCTCGGCGGCCGCGACGCGATGCTCGAGGTCATCGCGTCAGGGCTGCCGTTCGACGGGGTCTTCGCCGTCACCGACATCGTCGCCCTCGGAGCGTTGTCCGCCCTCGCGGACGCCGGGCTGCGCGTACCCGACGACGTCCAGCTCGCCGGGTTCGACAACCTCGACATGTCGCGGTTCGTCCCTCCGGGTATCACGTCGGTCGACGCGAACCACGAGGGGGTGGCCGAGGCGGCCGTCCGGCTGCTGCACCGCCAGATGTCGGGCTGGTCCGGTCCGGCCGAGCACGTCGTCGCACCCGTCCGTCTCGTGGTGCGTGGATCCACCCGCGGCGGCGCCTAGCGGCCAGTCAGCTGCCCTCCGCGTCACCCCAGTCGATACCCGGTCGAAGGAGACCAACCCCGTGAGCACCCCTGCGCCTCCGCCTGCCCCTACGGCGGTCGAGACGACGACCACCACGACAGCGATCATCGACCTCGACCTGCCCGGCGCGACGATCAGCCGGCACGTGTACGGGCATTTCGCCGAGCACCTGGGCCGGTGCATCTACGGCGGGTTCTGGGTCGGTGAGGACTCCCCGGTGCCGAACGTGCGGGGCATCCGTTCGGACGTGGTCGAGGCGCTGCGCGCGCTGCAGATCCCGAACCTGCGCTGGCCGGGCGGGTGCTTCGCCGACGACTACCACTGGCGCGACGGCATCGGCCCGCGCGACCAGCGCCCCCGGATGGTCAACTCCCACTGGGGCGACGTCGTCGAGGACAACTCCTTCGGCACGCACGAGTTCATGGACCTGTGCGAGCTGCTCGGCGCCGACCCCTACGTCAGCGGCAACGTCGGCTCCGGCACCGTCGCGGAGATGTCGGACTGGGTCGAGTACCTGACCCGGGCGGACGACTCGCCGATGGCCGCGCTGCGCCGCGAGAACGGCCGCGACGAGCCCTGGCGGGTGCCGTTCTGGGGTCTGGGGAACGAGGCGTGGGGCTGCGGCGGACAGCTGCGTGCGGAGCAGTTCGCGTCGCTGGCCCGCCAGTACGCCACGTACTCGCGCAACCACGGCGGCAACACCCTGTACCGGATCGCGGCCGGCGCCGACTCGGGTGACCTGCACTGGACCGAGACGCTCATGCGCTCGTTCGACGACCTCGCCGCCGACCCGGCCGCGCCCGCCGGTCCGTTCCAGGCCGTCTCGCTGCACTACTACACGATGTCGGGCTCGTGGGGCGACAAGGGCGACGCCACGGGCTTCAGCACCGACGAGTGGTACACGACGATGGCCAGGGCGCACCGCATGGAGGAGCTGCTCACGCGCCACTCGACGGTGATGGACCGGTACGACCCGCACCGCAAGGTGGGCCTCGTCGTCGACGAGTGGGGCACCTGGTGGAACGTCGAGAAGGGCACCAACCCCGGGTTCCTGTACCAGCAGAACACGCTGCGCGACGCGCTCGTCGCGTCCACCCACTTCGACGCGTTCCACCGGCACGCCGAGCGGGTCGTCATGGCGAACATCGCGCAGACGGTCAACGTGCTGCAGGCCATGATCCTGACCGACCCCGACACGGGCGCGCTCGTCCTCACCCCGACGTACCACGTGTTCGCGATGAACGCCGGGCACCACGACGCCGCCGCGCTCGCCGTGCACCTGCGGGACGTGACGACCCGGACGGTCGACGGGACCGAGCTGCCGCTGGTCTCGGCGTCCGCGTCGGTCAAGGACGACACCGCGCTGGTCTCGCTGTCGAACCTCGACACCGACGCCGACCGCACGGTCGTGCTCGACCTGCGCGGTCGCGAGGTCGTGGGCCACGAGGCTCGCGTGCTGACCGCGCCCGCACTCGACGCGCACAACACCCCCGAGCACCTCGACGCCGTCGCGCCGACGGGGCACGCGGGCGTGCGACCCCATGCGCGCGGGCTCGAGGTCGACCTCCCGGCCCACTCCTACGTCACCGTCGGTCTCGACCTGCGCTGATGGGACAGGGCGACCGGGCGCTCACCTTCGCCGCCCCCGTCCTCTTCACGGACGTCCCGGATCCGGACGTCGTCCACGACGGTCGGTATTACTACATGGTCAGCACGACGATGTACTTCGCGCCGAGCGTGCCGATCATGCGCTCGAGCGACCTGGTGCACTGGTCGATCGCGGGCTACACCGGCCCGATCCTCGACGACACGGACGCGCTCGCGTTGCGCGACGGGCGCAGCGCGTACGGGCAGGGCAGCTGGGCCGCGAGCATCCGGTTCCACGCGGGCACGTACTACGTCTCGGTTGGCAGCCTGACCACCGACCGGACGTACGTGTACGCGACGCCGAGCATCGAGCACGGTCCGTGGACGAGGTCGGTCCTCGACGGCTACGCCCACGACCAGTCGCTCCTGTTCGACGACGGCGAGGTCTACCTCGTCCACGGCGCGGGGGCGATCGACCTGCGCCGGCTGCGGCGCCAGGCCGACGGGACGTTCGCCTGGGACGGCCCGGCGGCGCGGCTCGTCGAGGACGCCGACGTCGACCAGGCCGACGGGCTGCACGCGGAGGGCGCGCACGCCTACAAGATCGGCGACCACTACTACGTGTTCATGATCCAGTGGCCGACGGGCGGGATCCGCCAGCAGGTCGTGTGGCGGTCGACGTCGCTCACGCCGCAGTCCCAGGGCGGGACCTGGGAGGGTCGCGTCGTGCTCAGCCAGGCGGTGCCGGTCGCGGGGCGCCCGGGCGGAGGCGTGGCGCAGGGCGGCGTCGTCCAGGCGTCCGACGGGCAGTGGTACGCCGTGCTGTTCCAGGACGAGGGCCCGCTCGGGCGCTCGCCGCAGCTCGCGCGCGTGACCTGGCAGGACGGCTGGCCGGTCGTCAGGCTCGACCCGGCGGAGTCGCCGCCGACGGGGGAGAGGGAGCTCCTCGTCTCGGACGACTTCGACGACCGGCCCGCGCCGGCCGGCTACTGGAGCACGACGAACGCCGCAGCCCTGACGGCGTCGGACGAGAACGCCTGGAACGGGTCGAGCCTCGCTCTCCCGTGGCAGTGGAACCACAACCCGGACCAGCGCTTCTGGTCGCTCACCGCCCGGCCCGGCCACCTGCGCCTGACCACGGGCAGCATCGCGTCGGGCATCCTCGACGCCCGCAACACGCTCACCCAGCGCACGTACGGCCCGACGAGCGTCGCGGCGATCTCGCTCGACGTCTCCGGGATGAAGGACGGCGACGTCGCCGGCCTGGCCGCGTTCCAGCAGAAGTACGGGTACGTGGCTGTCGAGATGGCCGACGGTGCTCGCCGACTGGTGATGCGCCGTGCCGACCCGAACGGGCGCGTGGCCTTCACCAGCGCTCCCGTGCCGCTCGCGGCCGAGACCGTCCTGCTCCGCGTGGACGTGGACTTCCGGGACGCCGCCGACCGCGCGTCGTTCGCGTACTCGCTCGACGGCGACGGCTGGACGACGATCGGCGACGACCTCGCGATGGAGTACAGCCTCGACCACTTCACGGGGTACCGGTTCGCGATCTTCTGCTACGCGACCGCCGAGACCGGCGGGCACGTGGACGTCGACTGGTTCCGCGTCGACGACGACATCGACAGCACACTGCCGTCAGCACGACGCTGAGCGGCCGTCGTCAGAGCGTGACCGCTCGTGACTCGAGCCACGACGCGATCACGGCGAGCTCGGGGTGGACGTCTCCGGCGACCTCGCGGACGAAGGACCTTGTTCTCCTGCTCCAGCAGCCGAGTCCGGGCCACTACCGCTCTGACGCTGGACTTTGCGGTGGTGGCAAGCCGCCAACTCTTGTTTGCGATCGCCTAGTAAAGTTGGTGACCGCGTACTAACGTTTGCGCCAGAGGAGGTAGCCCATGGACGCGACCCACCCACTCGCTGTGGTCACTCCGACGCTCGACGGTGACGTGCTGACTCACCTCGCACTGACGCGAGCTGCGTTCACGCCAGGCCAACTCGCGCGCCTCCTGCCACCGAAGTCGCGGGGTGAGAACCAGGACCTCCGGCCGGTATCGGTCGAAGGTGTCCGCAAAGTACTCAACCGGCTCGCACACCAAGGCATCGTGACGGCGACCCGGGTGGGCAACTCTGCGGTGACGTACGAGTTGAACCGTGAGCACCTCGCAGCCGATGGGGTAGTCGCACTGGCGAACCAGGCGCGAACGCTGCGCACACGCCTCGAGGAGCACCTCGAAGGATGGGGTACCCCACCGGTGTATGCCGCGCTGTTCGGTTCGTGGGCTCGCGGTGCCGCGACGGTCGACTCGGACGTCGACCTCTTCCTGGTGCGGCCCGACGACGCGGACGAAGACGAGTGGGCTGACCAGGTCGACGAACTGCAGCACCGTGTCTCCCGGTGGACCGGCAACGATGCCCGGCCGTTTGTCATCGACGAGACGGACCTGCCGCCCATGGCAACCGAACCGGTCCTGGCGTCCATCCGAACGGAGGGCCTAACGGTGCACGGCGACCCCAACTGGTTGCGGAAGCGCGTCAAGCCGCGTCGACTGATCAAGCGGAACATGGAGACCTCATGAGCACCAAGAAGGCCGACGTGAACGTCCGTGCAGGCCGGCTCGCCAAGGCAAGACAGTTCGCTGCCGTCGCGCACGACGTCCTCGACCTCGCGGACGAAGCGCAGGACGTCGCCGACGCGTTCGTCACCCTCGCGGTCCACGCGGGCATCGCCGCCTCCGACGTGATCTGCAGCGCGCGGCTGGGCATATACCACCACGGCGAACGACACGAGGAAGCAGTTGCACTGCTGAAGAAGGCGGATGCTGACGCGGCGAAGCACCTCGACAGACTCCTCCAGATGAAGACGCTCGCGGGCTACTCCTACACGCCGGTGTCTGGCGAGAAGCGAGTGAAAGCCGAACGCGCGATGGACGCGCTCATCGCTACCGCTAACTCGGTGTAGGTCCGTGGGTCGACTGGAGGTGGTGGGCGGTCACAAGGGGACTGCTGCACGATCGGTTGACACCGGGTGAGTGGTGATCATGCCGCGAGAGCGGCGTTCTGGGCGGCAAAGGCGAGGGGACTGCTGCGGGGCTGGTCGACACTCCGTCTGTGCGACGAGGTCCCGCTGGAAGGATGTGGCTGTGCCCAAGAAGTTGCCGCCTGAGTTCAAGCGTGACGTCGTGCGGTCGCCCGCCGCGGCGACCTGACGCACGCCGAGGTCGCCGCCGACTTCGACATCTCGATTGAGTCGGTGCGGCGTTGGGTGCGCCAGGCCGACATCGACGACGGAGTCGTGGACGGCAAGACCACCAGTGAGCAGAACGAGCTGGTCCAGCTGCGCCGCTGCCGCTGACGGGTGCCGCCGCGGGTGACGCCGGGAGAAGCGCCGCCTGGAGCAGGAGAACGAGATCCTGCGCCGCGCGGCGGCCTACTTCGCCGCCGGCTCGCTCCCAAAATGAGCTACCCGCTGGTCCGTGACTTGGCTCCGATAAGCGATCGCGAGTTGCAGGACGCCTACCTGACCAACGCCCTGATCGACGCCCACGGCGACGACCCCGAGTTCGGCTACCGCTTGTGGGCCGACGAGCGCGAGCGCAGATGGACCATCTGCCCGCCGACGAGGGTCCGACCGGTGGGGTGCGCGTCGTGCACGTCGAGCGGTGCGTGCCAACCGGCAGTCTGCGCGTCGCGCATCGCGGGCATCACGATGCTCACGACGCTGCGCCGCCGAGGGCCGCGAGGATGAGCTCCCTCGCCCGGTTCAGGGTGCGTGGGTCGTCGTGCTCGGCCAGGTTCGCCGCCAGCACGAGTGGCGGCACGGGGTTCTCGGGCAACTCGTGGGCGACGTGCAGGACGACCGTGGCTCGGGGACCCCCGGGTCGCAGCAGGTGATCCGCGCGCAGCGCGTCGAGCTCGTCGTCGCGGACGTAACCCTCGACCGTGCTGCCCGCACCGAGGTGTGAGCGGGAGTCGGAGAGGCCGGAGGGGACGACCCGGGAGTCGTCGAGCAGCGCCGCGGCGGCGCGGGACTCGAACAGCATCCGCCGTGCGCGGGACGCGACCCATGACGAGAGAAGTCGCTCCGGCTCGCTGTCGTGGGCGAGCCGACGGCGCCGCTGGCGCCACCGGTACGCGTCCTGGGGTCCGTACTCCACCGGTGCGTCCGCCGCGAGGACCGCCCAGGCGACGTCGGGGGACATCGGACGCCCGCGGGCCCGCCCCGAGGGGAGCGACGTGGACTCGACGAGCCACTGGCCGCCCACTTGCCGGGCGCGGACCCGGCCTGCGCCGATGAGCTGACGCACGCGCTGCGGTGACACGTCGAGCAGCTCCGCTGCCTCCTTGACCGAGACCTCCATAGGCACAACCCCAGCGACAAGGAAAGAGAAGTGCCTATGTCGGCCATCGAGACGAGCACCTCGGCAGGTGCTTGGTTGCCGCCCTGATGCGAGGAGCGGTCTCGGCTGACGTGATGATGAACGAGAGACGCCCTCGACCGCGTCTCCGCGGTCGAGGGCGTCTTCGTCGCTGTCTCAACGAGTGTCCGGAGGGGGACTTGAACCCCCACGCCCTTTCGGGCACTAGCACCTCAAGCTAGCGCGTCTGCCATTCCGCCACCCGGACAGGTGGTCACTGCGGGATCCCGGAGGAGCCCCGCGGTGCGGCAGAAAACATAGCACGGTGCGTCGCCGGGACACGCATCGGCCCCGCGGGGCAGACTCGTCACGGCAGGGCGAGACATGACGACACAGGACGAACCGGGTGACCCCCAGCGGGTGACCCGAGGTGCGCGAGGAGAGGTGCCGGGATGGCGGAGCCGGGCGTCGGGTCGCAGGGCGCTCGTCCCGCACGACGGGTCGCGGGGACGGCCCGCAGGACGCCGCCACCTGCGGAGCCGGACGCGCCGCGCTGGCTGCGCTCGCTGGCGGGCGTCTCGTGGCGACTGATCGTCGCCGTCATCGCGGTCGGCATGGTGTTCTACGCGACGTCGCAGGTGAAGCTGCTGTTCATCGCGGTGTTCCTCGCGCTGGTCTTCACCGCGGTGCTGCGGCCGCTCGTCGAGTGGTTCAGCAAGGTCATGCCGCGGTTCCTCGCCACCGCCCTGGCGATCATCTCCGGGTTCCTGTTCTTCGCCGGCCTGCTCACGTACGTGGGGTACTCGGTGGCGAACGAGTGGGAGGACCTGTCCCAGCAGTTCAGCGACGGCATCGACCAGATCATCGAGTTCCTCGAGAGCGACACGCTGCCGTTCACCATCACGAGCGAGCAGATCGCCGGCTGGATCAGCGACGCGCAGCAGTGGGTGCAGGACCACGCGACCGAGCTCGCGGGCCAGGCCGCCGAGCGTGCCGGGTCCGTCGTCGAGGTGTTCACGGCGCTCGCGCTGGCGATCTTCTGCACGGTGTTCTTCCTGGCGCGCGGCCAGGAGATGTGGACGTGGTTCCTCAACCAGATCCCCGCGCGGTTCCGTGAGGGTTGGATCAAGGCCGGCGGTGCGGGCTGGTACACGTTCTCCGGCTACACGCGGGGAACCGTGATCATCGCAGTGACCGACGGGATGCTCGCGTTCGTGCTGCTGCTGGTCCTCGGTGTGCCGCTCGCGGCGCCGCTGGCGGTGCTCGTGTTCATCGGCGCCTTCATCCCGCTGATCGGCGCGCCCGCCGCGATGATCATCGCGATGATCGTGGCGCTCGCGGCCAACGGGTTCTGGTCCGCGGTGATCGTCGGCATCGGCATCGCGCTCATCGGGCAGTTCGAGGGGCACGTGCTGCAGCCGCTCGTCATGGGCAAGCAGGTGTCGATCCACCCGGTGGTGGTCGCGCTCGCGGTCGCGGGCGGGACGCTGACGGCGGGGATCCTCGGTGCGGTGGTGAGCGTGCCGCTCGTCGCGGTCGCGTGGGCGGTGTTCTCGCGGCTGCGCACGCTGGACCCGCCGATGGAGGCGGACGACGCGGACGACGAGGTGGGCCCGGTCGACACCGAGCGGCGACACGACCAGGACGCGGCGACGCCGTCCTGAGCCGCTGTTCCTCGGGGCCAGGACGGCGCCGCCACGCACCGCTGCGTCAGGACGTGGGAGCCTCGCCGTCGTCGCTCGCTTCGACGTCCTCGTCCGACGACGTGCCCGCCGGCTCCTCGGCGGCGGCGGTCGACGTGGGCGTCGGCTCGGCCTCGGCCGCCTCCCGGTCCGCCATGGTCCTCGTGGGGTCGTCGGGGTCGACGAGCGCCCCGAACGCGTCGGTGAACGCGCGGGCGAACGCGTCGGTGTCGGCGAGGTCGCCCCTGTACGGCTGACCGCCGACGATGATGACCGGCGACGTCGTCACCGTCGCCACGCCGAACGGCACGTAGCCCGCGGCGCGCTCGGTCGCCGCGCGCGCCCAGTCGGTGTGGTCGCCGTGGCGGACGCACTGCACGGCTGCGTCGCCGGCGCCCGCGCGGGAGACGAGCGAGGCGAGCTCGTCGGTCGACAGGCCGTCGGCGGGGAGCGTCGGGACCTCGTCGAGCAGCGCGGTGTGCGTGGCGAGGACGAGGTCGGGGGAGTGCTCGGCGACGCACGCGAGCGCACCGGCGGCGCGCACCGAGTAGTCACCGGTCGTCGCGATCGTCGTCGGCCCGTCGGTGGGTTGCGCCGATCGCGTGTCCGCGGCCTGGTCGACCGACCCTGCCGTGCTCGTCGGCGTCGGGACCGGTGTGGCGAGGACGTCCGTGCCGTCGAGGAGGGCGAGCGGGCGGATCTCGAACGTGGCGTTGCCGTCGGTCACCCACTCGGTGACCTGCTCACGGTTCATGGACCACCAGGTCGCGGCCATCGGGTCGCGGTAGTCGACGAATGCGACCACGGGCAGGACCCCGGGATCCGTGACGTACGGGCTGGGCACGTCGTCGGGCTCGAGCGCCGCGGTGCGCACGGTCGACAGCGTCGAGCCGTCGCCGCTGACGACCACGCCGTCGGACACCATGTTCGCGGGGCCGATCGCCGCGGCGCGGGCGCGGGACTGCGCGGTGACGACGACGGCGCCGACGAGAGCCGCGCACCCGACGACGGCGCCCGCGCGCAGCCCGATGCGGCGCAGCCGCGCCCGGCGTGCTCGTCGGGCCCGCTCGATCTCGGCGAGCTGACGGTCGATCGCGAGCCGCTGCTTGCGCGCGGCCTTGGCCTTGGCGGACCTGGCGTGGCTCATGTCGTGCTGTGCGTTTCTGTGAGGTGGGACACGTCGGGCCTTACCGTGCCCACGTCACCTGGACGCCACATGAGACGAGTCTGGGAGAAACCTGGGAATCGGTCCTCGCGCACGAGGGTCTAGCGCACGAGGGTCTAGCGCACGAGGGTCTAGCGCACGAGGGACTAGCGCACGAGGGACTAGCGCACGAGGGTGTCGACGAGCCGGGTGAGCTGGTGGACGTAGTGCCCGCCGAACAGCAGGACGTGGACCCCCACGGGGTAGAGCTGGTGCAGGCCGGTCCGGCGCTGCCAGCCCGGGCGCAGGGGCCACGCCTCGTCGTACGCGGCGAGGACGTCGTCGAGGAACGGCAGCCCGAACAGCGCGAGCATCGCGAGGTCCGTCTCGCGGTGCCCGCCGTGCGCCGCGGGGTCGATGAGCGTCGCGCCGTGGGCGGTCCACATGACGTTGCCCGCCCACAGGTCGCCGTGCAGGCGCGCGGGCGGCTCGCCGTCGTCCCACCGGCCCGCCTCGGCGCGGTCGGCGACGCGCAGCAGGTCGTCCAGCAGGTCGTCGGGCGCGAACCCGACGAGGTCGCGCGCGAGCGGTCGCAGCCGCGCCTGCGCGAGG
Organism: Cellulomonas palmilytica; assembly: GCF_021590045.1. Lineage (NCBI taxonomy): Bacteria > Bacillati > Actinomycetota > Actinomycetes > Micrococcales > Cellulomonadaceae > Cellulomonas > Cellulomonas palmilytica. The sequence goes on from NZ_CP062221.1 coordinate 2,418,554, forward strand.
TGCTCGCCCCAGTGCTCGGTCGCGCCCGCCGGCATCGTGAGCGGCGCCTCGAGCGGCCCGAACCACGTGTCGCCGGTCCAGCCGTCGGGCGGGATGCCGAACGCGTCGGCGCCCGCGGCATGCGTTCGCGCGAGCGAGCGGCCCAGCTCGACCGCGGCGGCACGCGTCGGCGGCACGGCCGTGAGCTGCTCGAGGTCGAGATGGTCCTCGCCGACGTCGAGGACCCGCACGACCGGCGCGCCGCCGGCGGCGCGCAGCCACTCGAGGCCCGCGGCCTCGCAACGGAAGAAGCCAGGCGGTGTGCCGGCGCGACTCTTGCGGAACACGTCGCCGATCCTCTCGCGTCGACGGCTCGCGCGGCGGATGCTGGGACCGGCAGGTCCGCGACCCGGCACCCGCCGCCGCCCCGAGGCACCACCACCGCCTGAAGGAGCCGACATGATCGTCGCCGTCCCCACCGAGACCAAGAACCGCGAGTACCGCGTCGCGCTGACGCCCGCAGGCGTGCACCACCTCGTGACCGAGGGCCACCGTGTCCTCGTCCAGTCCGGCGCGGGCGTGGGCTCCGCGATCGGCGACGACGAGTACCGGGCCGCCGGTGCGGAGGTCGTCGCGGACGCCGCGACCGTGTGGGGCGAGGCGGACCTCGTCTGCAAGGTCAAGGAGCCGACACCCGCGGAGTTCGTGCACCTGCGCGAGGACCTCGTGCTGTTCACCTACCTGCACCTGGCCGCCGACCGCCCCGCGACCGACGCGCTGCTCGCCGCCGGGACGACCGCGATCGCGTACGAGACCGTGCAGCTGCCCGACGGTTCGCTGCCGCTCCTGGCTCCCATGAGCGAGGTCGCCGGACGGCTCGCGGCGCAGGTCGGGGCGTACCACCTCATGCGCAACGAGGGCGGCGCGGGCGTGCTGCTCGGCGGCGTGCCGGGCGTGGACCCCGCGAAGGTCGTCGTCCTGGGCGGCGGGACGGTCGGGTGGCACGCCGCCCAGATCGCGCTCGGCATGCGCGCCGACGTCACGGTCCTCGACCTGTCGATGCCGCGGCTGCGGGAGATCGACGCGGCCAGCGCCGGACGCATCCGCACCCTCGCGTCGAACCGCTGGGCGCTGGAGCGCGAGGTCGCCGACGCGGACCTGGTCATCGGTGCCGTGCTCGTCCCGGGCGCGCGCGCCCCGCGCCTGGTCTCCGACGCGCTCGTCGCGCGGATGCGGCCCGGCTCGGTGCTCGTCGACGTGGCGGTCGATCAGGGCGGGTGCTTCGAGTCCACGCACCCCACCACGCACGACGACCCGACGTACCTCGTCGAGGGCTGCGTCTTCTACTGCGTGGCCAACATGCCCGGGGCCGTCCCCGTGACGTCCACGCGCGCGCTGACCAACGTCACGCTCCCGTACGTGCACGCGCTCGCGTCCCGCGGGTGGCGGGCCGCGGTGTCCGACGACCCCGCGCTCGCGAGCGGCCTGACCACGCACGGCGGGCGGCTCGTCAACGCCGCGGTCGCGGCCGCGCACGGGTACCCGTCGGTGTCCGTCGCCGACGCGACGGCCTGAACGCGGGGCACCCCGGTGGCCGGTCGCTACCGCAACGTGCGCGCAACGAACCGCGCCTAGTCTCACGCCATGGACGTGGCGGTGGTGGGAGCGACGGGAGACGTCGGGCGGCAGATCTGCACGCAGCTCGTCGAACGGCGCGTGCTGCCGCCGACCTCGCGGCTGCAGCTCGTCGGGCGGCCCGACGGACGGTCGGCGACCGCGACACACGGTCTCGCGGCCGACCTCGTGGACGCGTACGACGAGCACGCCCCGCTCCTCGACGTCGCGCTCGACCCGGCGGACGTGGTCGCCGACGTCGTGGTCGTCGCAGCCGGACGCACCGCGGGCACGCAGCCCGGGGAGTCGGTGGACCGCAGCGGGCTCGCCCGCGACAACGCGCGCGTGTTCGCCACCTACGCCGACGCGCTGGCCCGCCACGGGTCCGGACGCGAGGTCGTCGTCGTGGTGTCCAACCCCGTCGAGCTCGGCGTCGCGCTCCTCGGCGACGCGCTCGGCCGGCACCGGGTCATCGGCATGGGCGCGTGGCTCGACACGCTGCGGTTCCGCCGTGAGGTCGCGGCCTCGATCGGCGTGCGACGCCACCGGGTCGGCGGGTTCGCCGTCGGCCAGCACGGCGACGACCTCGTCCCGCTGTGGTCGACGGTCCGGATCGCGGGCCTCGACCCCGCCGAGCGCCGCGCCGAGGTCGGCCGCGTCCGGGGACCGCGCACGCTCGCGACGTACGACGACGAGATCGCCGCGGCCAAGCACGCCCTGTCGACCGCCGCGGTGCAGGACCTGGCCGGCGCGTTCCGGCTCGTCGACACCTGGCCGCCTGACGTGCGGCTCGCCGCACGACCCTGGATGACCCAGCAGAGCGGCGCCAAGACCGCCGCCGGCACCGCGAGCGCGACCATCGACCTCATCGAGACGGTGCTCGACGGCCGCGACACCGTCGTCGCGGGTCAGGTGCTGCTCGACGGCGAGGTCGCCCTCGCGGGCCAGCCCGTGCACGGCGTGCTCGGTGTCCCCGTGGTGCTCGGACCCGAGGGCTGGACGCAGGTGCTGCTGCCCGCGCTCGCGGACGACGAGCACGAGCGGCTCGCCGCGGTGGCCCGGCGCATCGCGGCCGGCGTGGCGCCGTGGACCGACGTCGTCGAGGTGGAGGAGCCGGAGGGGGCGGTGCGATGAACGAGATCGAGGACCTGCACGACGACCGCTGGGTCGTGTTCGTGCGCGGAGCCAACCGGCCGGGCACGGTCGCGGCCGTGACGGCGGTGTTCGCGACGCGCGGCATCAGCTTCGACGCGCTCGCCACGAGCGACGCCGGCCCGCAGGACGGGCTCGTGACGGTGACGTTCCGCACCACCGAGCGCCGTCAGCACGAGCTCGTGCGCGCCGTGGAGCGGCTCGCGGCCGTCTCGGGCGTCGTCGTGCGTCGCGCGGAGGACCTGGGGGTGCGCGCGGCGGGGGTCTGCCACCTGCCGCGCGACGTGACGTTCCGGCCGCCGCCGCACGCCGCGGTGAGCTGGTCGGGGGAGTCGCAGCTGGGTCAGCCCGTGCTCGTGGAGGGACCGCTCGTGGACGTCGAGCACGTCGTCGCGGCCGCGCAGGAGGCGGGCGCGCGCTCGTCGGCGATCGTCATCCAGCCGCCGTCCAGCCTCTGAGGTCCCCGGGCGGGGCCGGGCCGCGACCCGGCCCCGCCCGGGGCTCGCCGCGGCGTCAGGCCGCGCGCTCCAGCTGCCGGTGCTCGCCGCCCGGACCGTGCCCGTGACGCTTGCCGGGCTTGCCCGGACCGTGATGGTGCCCCGGCTTGCCGGGGCCGCTCACGCCGTTGATCGCGGACGTGTCGTGCGCGAGGCTCGCGGTCGCGTACGCCACCGCCGGGGCCATGATCCCGATCGCGGTACGGCTGACGTTCGCCAGGTCGTCGTCGGCCGTGTGGTAGTTCGGGTCGTGGCGGATGCCGGGCGTGCCGCCGAACAGCGCGACCTCCTCGTCGGTCTTGATGTCGTCGGCGCCCGTGAACAGGCCCGAGGCCGCGATGCCGTTGAGGATGAACGCCTGGTAGTCCGACCGGCCGGAGAACTCGGTGTCCACCCACGGCTGCCCGATGCCGTCGAAGTAGTCCGTCAGGACCGCCTCGGTCTGCGCCGAGCCCTCGGGCACGTCGACCGGCGCCTCGTACGTCGACTCGTCCGCGTCGTACACGCCGATGATGTAGTTCGGCGAGCCGACCATGTCGAAGTTGAGGTACGTCGCGATGCGGTCGAGCTCGCCGGGCTTCGTCGCGAGCTCGTTCACGTACTCCGTGGAGCCGATGAGGCCGAGCTCCTCGGCGCCCCACCACGCGAACCGCACGGTGTTGTTGTGCTTCTTGTGCTTGGCGAGCTGCACCGCGACCTCCAGCAGCACCGCGGACCCCGAGCCGTTGTCGTTGATCCCCGGTCCCTCCTCGACGCCGTCGAGGTGCGCGCCGAGCATGACGACGTTGTCGTCGCGCCCGGCCTTGGTCTCGGCGATGACGTTGAAGCTCGTGCGCTCCTCCTCGTGGAACCGCGTGTCGAGCGTGAGCGTCGCGCCGCCCTCCGTCACGGTCTCGACGACCGCGAGCCCGTCTGCCATCCCCATGCCCGCGACGGGGAGCGAGACCAGGTCCTCCTCGCCGAGGGTGCCGAACAGCATCTCCTCGACGTTGTTGTAGACGACGAGCCCCACGGCCCCGGCCGCCTCGGCCGTCACCGCCTTCTGCGCGAACGTGCAGGCGCCGCGGCTGACCACGGCGATCGTGCCGGCCGTCTCGACGTCCCCCCACGCGTCGGGGGTGCAGCCCGTCGGGTCGACGGGCACCGACGCCGGGGCGCTCACTCCGCCCGCGGGGCTGTTCGGCGCGTACTGCATCTGGTCGACCGCGTACGACTCGCCCGTCGAGAGCGTCAGGCTCGCGGCGTCGACGACCTCGAGCCCGAACGTGAACGGGTCCCGTGTCGTGCGGTAGCCGGCCTTCTTCAGCGTGCGCTCGACGTAGCGCGCGCTCGCCTCGTACCCCTCGGTGAGGGCCGCCCGGTTGCCGTCGTGGCGGTCGGCGATGCGCTGGAGCTCCTCGAGGTGCCGCCACACGCCGCGGGTCGTGACCTGCTGAGCGAAGCGGTCGGGGTCGAGGTGGTGCCCGCGGCCGTGCGCGGAGGCGGGCGGGGCGAGAAGCGCGCTCGTGCCGACCACGAGCGTGACCAGGGTGCCCGCGAGGGCGGTGGTGCGTCGTGCTGCCACGGTGGTGTCCCTTCGTCGCAGGACGGCGGCCGGTCGACCGCCGTCGGTGTCGCCCGAACGGGCGACACCGAGCCCACGGTGGCCGATCCGGTCCGAGATGTCACGACTTCCACCGACTTGCGTGTCCTGACGTGCCGTGCCCCAGCGGAGAGCGGGTGGCGTGGGCGATGATGCGGGGCATGAAGCGTGAGCCGCTCGACCCCGAGAACCCGTTCGCCGCACCGTCGCCGCTGCCGTACGGCCTGCCCGACTACACCCGCATCCGGACGGAGCACTACCTGCCCGCGGTCGTGCACGGCATGGCCGAGCACCGCGCGCAGGTCGAGGTCGTCGCGACCGACCCGAGCGAGCCGACGGCGGAGAACACGCTCGTCGCGCTCGAGCGCGCGGGCCGCACGCTGCACCGGGCGCTCACGGCGTTCTTCAACTCCTCGAGCGCGGACTCCTCACCCGAGCTCGATGCGCTCGAGGAGGAGATCGCCCCCCGCCTGGCGGCGCACCTCGACGCGATCCACCTCGACCGGCGGCTGTTCGCGCGGCTCGAGGCGCTCGTCGCGCAGGTCGAGGCGGGCACGCTCACGCTCGAGCCCGACACCGCCTGGCTGCTCGAGCGCACCCATACCGCGTTCGTGCGGGCGGGCGTCCGGCTGGACGAGGCGGCGCAGGAGCGTCTGCGCGAGCTCAACGCGCGCATCACGACGCTCGCCACGGTGTTCGGCCGCGAGGTCCTGGCCGCCACCAACGCCGCGGCCGTGCTCGTGACGGACGAGGCCGAGCTCGACGGTCTGCCCGACGACGCGCGCGCGGCCGCGGCCCGGGCGGCGCGCGAGCGGGGCCACGACTCGGGGTGGCTGCTCGAGCTGCAGCTGCCGACCGGCCAGCCGCAGCTCGTGACGCTGCGCGACCGCGGCGTGCGCGAGCGCCTGTTCCGCGCGTCGGTGTCCCGCGGGCTGTCGGGGGAGCACGACACGCGAGCGACGCTCCTGGAGCTCGCCCGGCTGCGTGCCGAGCGCGCGCAGCTGCTCGGCTACCGGCACCACGCCGCCTACGTCGCGGAGGACGCCACGGCGCGCTCCGCGGAGGCCGTGGCCGACATCCTGGGCCGGCTCGCGCCCGCGGCCGTCGCGAATGCGCGCCGCGAGGCCGACGAGCTGACCGCGGCGCTGCACGAGGACCACCCCGGCGCGACGCTCGAGCCGTGGGACTGGGCGTACTACGCCGAGCGGGTCCGCTCGCGCGCCCGGGCGCTCGACGAGACCGCGCTGCGCCCGTACCTGGAGCTCGACCGCGTGCTGCACGAGGGCGTGTTCCGCGCCGCGACCGCGCTGTACGGGCTGACGTTCACCGAGCGCACCGACCTCGTCGGGTACCACCCGGACGTGCGCGTGTTCGAGGTGCACGACGCCGACGGCTCGGGGCTGGGGCTGTTCCTCGCGGACTACTGGACGCGCGAGTCGAAGCGCGGCGGTGCGTGGATGAACAACCTCGTCGACCAGTCGACGCTGCTGGGCGAGCCGCCCGTCGTCGTGAACAACCTCAACATCCCCAAGCCCCCGGACGGCCAGCCCACGCTGCTCACGTGGGACGAGGTCACGACGATGTTCCACGAGTTCGGGCACGCGCTGCACGGGCTGCTGTCGGCGGTGCGCTACCCCTCGCAGTCGGGCACCGAGGTGCCGCGTGACTTCGTCGAGTACCCGTCGCAGGTCAACGAGATCTGGGCGTGGGAGCCGCAGGTGCTGCAGGCGTTCGCGGTGCACCACGAGACGGGCGAGCCCATGCCGTCGGCGTGGGTCGAGACACTGCTGGCCGGTCGGCAGGACGGCGAGGGCTTCAAGACCACCGAGTACCTCGCGGCCGCGCTGCTGGACCAGGCATGGTACCGCCTGTCGCCCGACGAGGTCCCGACCGACCCGGAGCAGGTCGAGGCGTTCGAGGCCGCGGCGCTCGAGCGGGCCGGGGTGGCGTTCGCGCCCGTGCCCCCGCGCTACCGCAGCGCGTACTTCAACCACGTGTTCTCGAGCGGGTACTCGGCGGGCTACTACTCGTACATCTGGTCCGAGGTGCTCGACGCCGACACCGTCGAGTGGTTCCGCGAGAACGGCGGCCTGCGCCGCGAGAACGGCGACGTGTTCCGCGCGCGGCTGCTGTCGCGCGGCGGGTCGGTCGACCCGATGGACTCGTTCCGCGACCTGCGCGGCCGCGACCCGCAGATCGCGCCGCTGCTCGAGCGGCGCGGCCTCACCGCGGCGGCGACCGCCTGAGCGCCGCGACCTCGGCCGCGGAGGGCGGGCTGCTGCGCGACCAGACACCGGCGTAGGCGTCCGCGAGCGTCGGCCAGACGAGGCGTCGGACCTCGTCGGCGGACGCCTGCGGGTCGCCGGGGACCGGCGCCAGGACGACGACGTCGTGCGGGATCGTGCGCCCGGCGGCGTCCCGGCGGCCCTCCGGGTCGGCGAAGCGCAGCACGACGAGCGACCCGACCCGCCGGGCGACCTCCCGCTCGCCCTCGAGGCCGGCGAACGCGCGGTCGTACGTCGCGAGCGGGTCCGCGAGCCCGCCGTCGAGCAGGAACCGGAAGCCCCACGTGCGTCCGCGCGTGGCCCACACGAGGTTCATCTCGTGCCGGTGACGAGCAGGTCGTCCTGCACACCCTGCTCGAGGTCGAGCCGGAACTGCGTCAGCACCGCGCGCAGGTGGTCCCCGTCGGCCCGTGCCTTCGCGTTGATCGACCTGAGCGTCGGGCCGCTGTGCTGGAGCGCGGCCGCGAGCAGCGGGAGCGTGCGCGCCGCGAACGGGCCGAACCGCGGGACCTTCGAGAACCACGGTGCCGCGCCGCCCACGAGCGGGGCGATCGCGGCCGCGTTGTCCGCGAGGCGGTCGAGCCACCGGCGCGGGATCTCGATCCGCTCGGCCCACCGCACGAGCCGCTCCAGCGGCAGGAGGCACGCCACGGGCAGCAGCAGGTCGAGCCCGACGCGCCGGTCGACCTCGATCCGGTCCGCCTCGAACCGGGCCGACGAGAGCAGCATGAAGTCCTCGCCCAGCGACAGCGCCTCGGGCACCTGCACGAGCTCCTTGAGGACCTGGTGCAGCGCGTCGACGTCGCCCGCGGCCTTCTCGATCAGCAGGTCCTGGAAGGCGTGCACGTCCATGTCCGGGTGCAGGTCCGCCTTGGACAGCGCCAGGATCCAGATGCGCGGGAAGTCCACGAGCGGCTCACCGTCGTCGAGCAGGTCCGCCGTGAACCGGACGACGCCCTCGCGCAGACCCCACAGCAGCGACTTGAGGTACTTCTCCTCCTCGCCGGCGCGGTCCAGCAGCTTCTGGCCGTCGACGAGGATCACGGCCACGTCGGAGCGCAGCAGGGCGCGGAACGACTCGAGGCGGCGCGCGGCCTCCTGCTCGGTGCTCGGCTCCTCCTCGAACCACTCGCCCGGGTAGTCGTGCCACACGAGCCGGAGCTCGTCGAACGCGGCGGCCGACGACGAGCCCTTCGGGTGCTTCTTGAGCTGCAGCGTGAACGCGTACGCGGTGGACGCGAAGCGCGTCGGCTCGGGGGCGCGCGCGGCGTTCTTCATCCCGAGGTAGTTCTGCCGCAGCCGGTTGCCCTGACCCACGTCGTCGGCGACGAGGCGGTACAGACCCTCCTTCTGGAACGTCTGCTCCTGCGCCGCGCCGTAGAAGGACGAGACCAGGACGGTCTTGCCGCTCCCGCTCTCCCCGAACACCGCGACGTGCTGCTCCCGCACGCGAAGGGTCGCCATCCGCGCACTGTACCGACGGCACCGGCCGCCGGGCGGGGCAGCGGTCGGGCGTCCTCCGACTGCCCGTTCTCGCGCCGTGAGACGGGGCTGGACGCCGTGGGGGGCCGCGCGGTGCGCGGGTACGGTGGACGTGTGCCCAGCAGCCAGACCACCCCGACGTCCCCGACCCTGACGGCCGCCGACGAGGTCGTCGACATCTGTCGCGAGCTCATCCGGTTCGACACGTCGAACTACGGCGACAACAGCGGACCGGGGGAGCGGGCCGCCGCGGAGTACACCGCGACACTGCTGAGCGACGTCGGCATCGAGCCCGAGGTGTTCGAGAGCGCGCCGGGCCGCACGAGCCTCGTCGCCCGCATCGAGGGCGCGGACCGCTCGCGCCCCGCGCTCGTCCTGCACGGACACCTCGACGTCGTCCCGGCGCGCGCGCAGGACTGGACCGTCGACCCGTTCGCGGGCCACGTCGACGGGGACCTGCTGTGGGGCCGCGGTGCGGTCGACATGAAGGACATGGACGCGATGATCCTGTCGGTCGTGCGGCAGATGGCCCGCGAGGGCCGCAGGCCCGCTCGCGACGTCGTCCTCGCGATGTTCGCCGACGAGGAGGCGGGCGGCGCGTACGGCGCGCGCTGGGCCGTCGACAACCGTCCCGAGCTGTTCGAGGGCGCGACCGAGGCGATCAGCGAGGTCGGCGGCTTCTCGGTCGCGATCGGCGACCGTCGGGCCTACCTGCTGCAGACCGCCGAGAAGGGCCTCGCGTGGCTGCGGCTCGTCGCGGACGGGCGCGCGGGGCACGGCAGCCAGGTCTCGCCCGACAACGCGGTGACCCACGTCGCCGAGGCCGTCGCGCGGATCGGCCGGCACGCGTGGCCGCTCGACCTCACCCCGACGGTGCGCGCGCTGCTCGAGGGTGTCGCAGACCTCACCGGTCTGCCGTTCGACCCCGAGGACGAGCACGGGATCGACGCGCTCGTCGCGGCGCTCGGGTCGGCGAGCCGGTTCGTCGGCGCGACGCTGCGGCACACCACCAACCCGACGCAGCTCACGGCGGGGTACAAGGCGAACGTCATTCCCGGCCGCGCGGAGGCCGCGGTCGACACGCGGTTCCTGCCGGGGCGCGAGGAGGAGTTCTGGTCCACGTTCGGCGAGCTCGCCGGGCCGCACGTGCGTGTCGAGAAGATCCACCACGACGTCGCGCTCGAGGCGCCCACGTCGGGTGCGCTCGTCGACGCGATGACGGACGCGCTCGTGGCGGAGGACCCGCAGGCCGTGGTCCTGCCGTACACGCTCTCGGCCGGCACGGACAACAAGTCGCTGTCCCGGCTGGGGATCACCGGCTACGGGTTCGTGCCGCTGCGGCTGCCCGCCGACCTGGACTTCGCGGGCATGTTCCACGGCGTCGACGAGCGCGTGTCGATCGACGCCCTGAAGTTCGGCACGCGCGTCCTGGACCGCCTGCTCGCGACCGCCTGAGCGGTCCTCGTCGCGCGAGCCCGCTCAGTCGAGCGTGCTGCGCACGCGCAGGACCTTGCGGCGCAGCCACACGCGCCGCTCACCGCCCTCGTAGAGCACGGTCCGGGCCAGCTCCCAGCGGCCGTACTCGGCCTGCTCGGTGAGCAGCTGACGTGCCTCGCTGCGGCTCGTGCTGCGCGGCAGGGTGATCACCCGGTACTCGTACTGCCCGCCTTGGGCGACCCAGTCCCGGCGCCGCGGACGTGTCCCGACCGTCATCCGTCACCTCGTCCCCTGTCGTGGCTCGCGTCGGACGTGCGGCCATTGTGCCCCCTCGACCCGTCCGATCCACGCAGGCGGAGAGATGCGTCACAGCGGCCCGGCCGTGGGACCGGGCACGTCGGCCCTGCCGGGTGACGCGTTGCGGCGGTAGCGTTCGGGGCATGACCGTCGACCCCCGTGCCGCGCTGGACCGATTCATCGCCGCGCTCGAGGCGCACTACAACGCCGTCGTCGCGCGCAAGGGCGAGGACGACCCTGCGGTCGACGACGCCTACGACGTGCTCGCGGACGCGTTCGAGGTGTACGACGACGCGCTCGGCACGATCCACGGGGAGGCCACGCCGTTCTACCTCGCCGAGGAGGAGGACGACGAGGACGAGTACGAGGACGACGTCGACGACGCGGACGACGCCGACGACGACACCGACGGCGACTTCGACGACGAGTACGACGACGAGATCGAGGTCGAGCCGGCGCGCTGAGCGGCCTCAGAACCGCTCGGGGTAGCCCACCGTCGGCGCGGAGACGTCGTCGAGCGCCTGGACGATCTCGTCCGGCAGCTCGAGGTCGAGCGACGAGAGCGCACCGCGCAGCTGCGCCGACGTGCGCGCCCCGACGACCGCACCCGCCACGCCCTCGCGGTGGGCGAGCCACGCGAGCGCGACCTCGAGGGGCTGGCGCTGCAGGCCGCTCGCGGCGGTGACGACCGCGTCGACCACGGCCGACGCGGACCCCGTCAGGTACGGCTGCACGAAGCCCGCGAGGTGCGGTGAGGCCGCGCGCGAGTCGGCGGGGACCGTGCGGCGGTACTTGCCGGTGAGCACGCCCCGCCCGAGCGGCGACCACGCGAGGACACCGGCACCCAGCGCCCGCGCGGCGGGCAGCACCTCGCGCTCGATGCCGCGCTGCAGCAGCGAGTACTCCATCTCGACGGCGGCGAGCCCGACGTGGTCACGCACGTCGTCGAGCAGTCCGGCGAGCCGCGCGACCTGCCAGCCGGGGTGGTTCGCGACGCCCACGTAGCGCGCGCGGCCCGACAGCACGGCCTGGCGCAGCGCGGACGCGGTCTCCTCGAGCGGCGTGCGCGGGTCGGGCGTCTGCACGAGGAACAGGTCGACGTGGTCGGTGCGCAGGCGCGCGAGGGACGCGTCGAGCGAGGCGAGCAGGCCACCGCGGGACGCGTCGACCGTTGGGCCGTCGGCGGTGCGCCGCACGCCCGCCTTGGTGCACAGCACGAGGTCCTCGCGCGGCACCACGTCGCCGATGAGCGAGCCCAGGAGCTCCTCGGCCCCGCCGTCCGCGTACGAGGCCGAGGTGTCGACGAGCGAGCCGCCCGCGCCGACGAGGTCGCGCAGCAGCTCGGCCGCCTCGTGCTCGTCGGTGTCGCGGCTCCAGGTCATCGTGCCCAGGCCGATCCGCGACACGCGCAGGCCCGTGCGGCCCACGTGACGATGCTCCATGGTGCGCCACCCTAGCCCGGCGACCTGCGCGTTGAGGGAGGTCGGGCGTTCGGGAGATATCGTGGCGGCCCGTGGCAGAGATCAGCGGGTTCGACGCAATCATCTTGGGTCTGGTGCAGGGGCTCACCGAGTTCCTGCCCGTCTCGTCCAGCGCGCACCTGCGGATCGTGGGCGACCTGATGGGCGGCGACCCGGGCGCGGCGTTCACCGCGATCACCCAGCTCGGCACCGAGACGGCGGTGCTCCTGTACTTCCGCCACGACATCAAGCGGATCGTGCTCGCGTGGTGGCACGCGCTGCGCGGGCGCTACGGCACGGACATGCGCGCACGCCTCGGCGCCCCGCGCGGCGAGCGGCCGGACCACGACGCGCTCATGGCGTGGTTCATCGCGGCGGGCTCGGTGCCGATCGTCGTGCTCGGCCTGGCGTTCCAGGACTCGATCGAGAACACGTTCCGCAACCTGTGGCTCGTCGTCGCGACGCTCGCGATCTTCGCGGTCCTGCTCGGCTGGGCCGACAAGGTCGGACGGCACGCGCGGCCGCTCGAGGAGCTGACCGTGCGCGACGCGGTGAAGTTCGGGTTCTGGCAGGCGCTCGCGCTCATCCCGGGCGTCTCGCGGTCGGGCGGCACCATCACCGGCGGTCTGCTCATGGGCTACACCCGCGAGGCTGCCGCCCGGTACTCGTTCCTGCTGGCCATCCCCGCCGTGTTCGGCTCGGGGCTGTACCAGCTCGCGAAGTCGGTCGACGACTTCGGGAAGGCCGGGACGCCCGGCTTCGGGGTCACGCTGCTCGCGACCGTCGTCGCGTTCGCCGTCGGCTACCTCGTGATCATCGCGTTCCTGAAGATCGTCTCGACGTTCAGCTACAAGCCGTTCGTCTACTACCGCCTCGGCCTGGCCGCGCTCGTCGTCGTGCTCCTGCTCACGGGTGCGGTCGACGCGATGCCCGCCGAGGTCGCCGCGGAGTGACTCCCGGCGCTCACAGCCAGCCGGAGCGCCGGAACGCGTGGTGCAGCAGGCCGCACGCCACCGCCATGAGCGCGAGCGCGAGCGGGTAGCCGAGCCGCCAGTCGAGCTCCGGCATGTACCGGAAGTTCATGCCGTAGACCCCCGCGACGAGCGTGGGCACGGTGATCATCGCGGCCCACGCGGAGATCTTGCGCATGTCCTCGTTCTGCCGCACCGACACCGCGCTCAGGTGGACCGAGAGCATCGCGTCGAGCAGGCCGTCGTGCGCGTCCAGGTGGGCGTCGACGCGGTCCGAGCGCTCGCGCACGCGACGCAGCCACGCGCTCGACGCCGCCAGGCCCGGCACGGGTCGGTCCTCGGCACGCGCCTCCTGCGCCTCGGCCTCGAGCTCGGGAAGCGCGCTCGTCATCGGGCCGAGCGCACGCCGGGCCTCGGCGATCTCGCGCTTGAGCCCGTACACGGCACCCAGCGAGTCCTCGTCGCGGTCGGGCCGTCGGCCGCGGACCGGCGGCTCCACGACGAGCTGCTCGAGCCGTGCGACCGCGTCACCCAGCCCGGTCTCCACGTCGGACGCGCGTGTCACGAGCGTCAGCAGGATCGCGGCGAGCACCTGCCGGGTCCCGGTATCCGGCACGGGCAGCCCGCCGCACAGCCGGTGCGCCGCGGACGCGAGCACGCCCGCGTCGCCCTGCTCCCACGCGATGACGAGCCGGTCCGTCATGACGCAGGTCAGCGCGCCCGTGCGCACGTCTTGGGACGCCTCGACGTAGGTCACGGTCGGGACGGTCAGCAGGATCTCGCCGGCGCCTGACCGGTTCACGTGCCCGCGCACGTGCCGCCCCGAGTCGTCCACCTGGCCGCCCGGGCTCCGCCCCAGGGTCGTGAGCGGGTGCTCGTCGAGCATCGCCAGGCCCTGCTCGCTGACGCCGCCGCGGCGCGCCAGGTCGAGCAGCGCGGCGCCGTCTCCCACGACGACCCACGCCAGCCCGGGCCCCGGGACACCCGGCACCTGGGACACCTCGCGCCACCCGTGCTCGTCGCGCACGTACGCGCGCCGTTCGCCGCTCACCCGGCGATTGTGTCGCGGACCGCACCGCGGCGCTTCGCAGCGGGCCCTCACGCCCCGTTAGGCTGCGCTCGTGCTCACCTGGCCGGCCCCGCAGATCCCCGAGCTCCCCGGCCACGGCGGCCCCGTCCGCGTGCGCGACTCGTCCTCGGGCGAGCTCGTCGTGGCGGCACCCGGCGAGGACGCGTCGCTGTACGTGTGCGGCATCACGCCGTACGACGCGACGCACCTCGGCCACGCGGCGACCTACGTCGCGTTCGACGTCCTGGGTCGGGCTTGGCGCGACGAGGGCAAGAAGGTGCGCTACGCGTCGAACGTCACCGACGTCGACGACCCGCTGCTCGAGCGCGCGACCGCGACGGGCGTCGACTGGCGCGAGCTCGCCGACGACCAGGTCGCGCTGTACTGCGAGGACATGACCGCGCTCGGCGTCGTCCCGCCCGACGCGTGGGCCGGGGTCGTGGAGTCGATCCCGCGGATCGTCGCCGCCGTCGAGAAGCTCGTCGCGGACGGCGCCGCCTACCGGGTGCCCGCGCCCGATGCGGCCGGCGACGACGTGTACGCCGACCTCACGGCCGACGAGCGCTTCGGCGGCGTCGCGCACCTCGACGGCTCGACGATGCTCGCCCAGTTCGCCGAGCGCGGGGGAGACCCCGACCGGGCCGGCAAGCGCGCACCGCTCGACCCGCTGCTGTGGCGCGCCGCGCGCGACGGCGAGCCGTCGTGGGACGGCGGGTCGCTCGGCGCGGGTCGTCCCGGCTGGCACATCGAGTGCGCCGTGATCGCGGGCGACGCGCTCGGTGGCTCGTTCGACGTCGAGGGGGGCGGGTCCGACCTGCTGTTCCCGCACCACGAGATGAGCACCTCGCACCTGCGCCTGCTGTCCGGCGGCACCGGTGGTCGGGTCCACGTGCACGCCGGCATGGTCGGCCTCGACGGCGAGAAGATGAGCAAGTCGCGCGGCAACCTCGTGCTCGTCTCCGCGCTGCGCGCGGCCGGTGTCGACCCGATGGCGATCCGGCTCGCGATCCTGGCGCACCGCTACCGCGACGACTGGGACTGGACCGACGCCGGGCTCGTCGCCGCGCAGGAGCGACTCGCGCGGTGGCGCCGGGCGATGTCCGGCAACGGCGGCGCGGACTCCGCGCCCGTGCTCGACGCCGTGCGTGCCGCCGTGGCCGACGACCTCGACACGCCGCGCGCGCTGGCGGTCGTCGACGCGTGGGCCGCGCAGACGCTCGCCGACTCGCAGGACGGCGGCGCGTGCTTCGTCGAGGGCGCACCCGGCGTCGTGGCGCGCACGATCGACGCGCTGCTCGGCGTCCGTCTCTAGCCCGACGGTCGTCCGGCGCCGCGGACCCCCGGCGGTCGGCGTGCGTCAGGCGCTGCCCGTGCCCTTGTCGCGGCGGCGCAGGTAGCGCTCGAACTCCTCGGCGATCGCGTCGCCGGACGCCTCGGGCAGGTCGACCGTGTCCTTGGCCTCCTCGAGCTGGCGCACGTACTCGCCGATCTCGCCGTCCTCGCCCGCGAGCTCGTCGACGCCCGCCTGCCACGCCGCGGCCTCGTCGGGCAGGTCGCCCATCGCGATGGGCTCGCCGAGCACCTCCTCGAGGCGACGCAGGATCGCGAGCGTCGCCTTGGGCGACGGCGGGTGCGCCACGTAGTGCGGCACCGCGGCCCAGAGCGACATCGCCGCCAGGCCGCGCGCGCCCGCCTCGTGCTGCAGCACGCCGACGATGCCCGTCGGGCCCTCGTACGTGCTCGGCTCGACGCCGAGCAGGTCGCGCACGTCCCCGTCGTCCGACGTCACCGTCACGGGGATCGGACGGCTGTGCGGCACGTCCGCCAGCAGCGCGCCGACCGTCACGACGGTGTCCACCTCGAGCGTCGCCGCGATGTCGAGCAGCTCGTGGCAGTACCGGCGCCACCGCATCGACGGCTCGATGCCGTGCACGAGCACGACGCGCCGACCCGAGTGCGGCGCGGTCGCGACGACCACCGCGGTCGTCGGCCACGTGATCTCACGCGTGCCGTCCTCGCGCAGCGCGACGTGCGGGCGGTTGACCTGGAAGTCGTGGTACTCCTCCGGATCGAGCTCGTCGACGTGCTCGGCGTGCCACGCGTCGTGCAGGTGCTCGAGCGCGTGCGTCGCGGCACCGCCCGCGTCGTTCCAGCCCTCGAAGGCGGCGAGCAGGACCGTGCGGTCCGCGGGCAGCTCGTGGGAGTCGCTCATCGGTCCAGCGTAGGCCGCGCACGCCGACGGGCACCCGCGGGGCGCCGCCGGACGGGTGACGCGAGGGCCACGCGGGTGCCGCCGCGAAAGCCGACGTGCGCGCCGACGCGCGGGCCGACGCGCGGGCCGACGCGGCGTCAGTGGCGGCGGCTGCCGGCGATCACGGGTCCCGAGAACAGCGCGATCCCGAGCATGAAGCCGAAGTCGTACCAGTTCCCGTTGTTGTCGACCTCGTAGATCGAGACCGTGTCGGTGAACAGCGACACGATGAACGTGACCGGCAGGATCATGCCGTGCCACAGGCCCCACCAGAAGTTCGCGCCGCTCGGCGTCTGCTCGACGTTCGCGCCCGCGGCGCACGCGCCCAGGAGCACGAGCACCCCCAGGACGACGACCAGCGCGGTACCCGTCCGACGGGCCATGGCCCCCACCTCCGTGCCGAGCGACGTCACCGGCGACGCGCCGGTGACGAGCCCAGTGAACCGCGCGCTCCGCTCGGCGTCGAGGGCAACCGCGCGCTCGGCGCGGCAGGGCCGCCGGGTGGACCGGCGTAGGGTCGACCGCGACTGCGAGCCACCCGGACCGACCGCTGCACTGCTCGCGCCGACACCCCACGGAGACGACGTGACCAGCCCGCGCACGACCATGCCCGCCTCGAGCATGCCCGCCTCGAGCACGCCCGCCTCGAGCACGGCCGCCTCGAGCACGACCGGCGGGCGACCGCTCCCCGCGGCCGTGCTGTGGGACATGGACGGCACGCTCATCGACACCGAGCCGCTGTGGATGGCCGCGGAGATCGAGCTGACCTCGCGGTTCGGCGTGCCGTGGACCGCGCAGGACGCGACCGAGCTCGTCGGGTCCGCGATGGTGCACTCCGCGGGCGTCCTGCGGGCACGGGGTGTGGACCTGCCCGTCCCGACGATCGTCGACGAGCTGACCGCGTCGGTCGCGCGCGGTGTCGCGCGGCAGGTGCCGTGGCAGCCCGGCGCCCGCGACGCCCTGGCGACCCTGCGCGCCGCGGGCGTCCCGCTCGCGCTCGTCACGTCGTCGTACCGGCCGCTCGCCGAGCCGTTCGCGACCGTCGCGGGCGTGTTCGACGTCGTCGTCGCCGGGGACGACGTGTCGCGCCCCAAGCCCGAACCCGAGCCGTACCTGGCCGCCGCCCGTGCGCTGGGCGTGCCCGTCGAGCGGTGCGTCGCGGTCGAGGACTCGCGTTCGGGGATCGCCTCGGCGCTCGCGTCGGGTGCGCGCACGCTCGCGGTCGACGGCGTCCAGCCGGTCGCCGACCGCCCGGGCCTGAGCCGCATCCGCACGCTGCGTGACCTCACGCTCGACGTGCTGCGCGACCTCGCCGCGGGAGTCGTGCTCGAGGTCCCGCCGACCCGCTGACCCGCCGGCCGTTCCGCCGCGTCAGGCGACGGTGACGGCGTCGGCCTCGACGGTGGCGGCGGTGCCCGCCGAGCGCGGACGCACGCCGATGGCGCGCTCGACCGCGTCGGGATCGACGAGCGGGGGAGTGCCGCCGTACTCGGGGCAGTGCGCGCGGAACGAGCACCAGTCGCACAGGCGTGAGCGGCGCGTGCGCCAGTCGTCGGCCGCGGCAGCCTCCTGGATACCTGCCCAGATCGAGCGGATGCGCGCCTCGAACGTCAGCATCTCGGGCTCGGTCGGCTCGTGCTGCAGCATCGTCCCGTCGCCCAGGTACTCGAGCTGCAGGCGCTTGGGGAGCACGCCGCGCGTGCGCCACAGCACGTACGCGTAGAACCGCATCTGGAACAGCGCCGAGCTCTCGTAGCCCGCGCGGGGCGACTTCCCGGTCTTGTAGTCGACCACGCGCACCCACCCGTTGGGTGCGACGTCGACCCGGTCGACGATGCCGCGCAGCTGCGGGCCGTCCTCGAGGTCGGTGACCACGTACAGCTCGCGCTCGGCGGGCTCGAGGCGCCGCGGGTCCTCGAGCGTGAAGTACGTCGCGAGCAGCGAGCGGGCCGAGTCGAGCCAGTCGGCGAGCGCGCCGTCGTCAGCGAACAGCTCCGCGACCTCGGGCGTGCGCTCGCGCAGCAGGTCCCACTGCTCGGGGAGGAGTCCGTGCGCCGCCTGGAGCGTGCGCTGCACGGCCGGCAGGCCGAACAGGTTCTCCAGCACCGCGTGGACGAGCGTGCCGCGCGCGGCGGCGCTGCTGGGCGGCTCGGGGAGACGGTCGACCACGCGGAACCGGAACAGCAGCGGGCACTGCAGGAAGTCGCCCGCACGCGAGGGCGAGAGCCCCGGCCGGGTCGCGGGCCGCGCGGTCGTCGTCCCGTCGGTGGTCGCCGAGGGATCTGCCGAGGAACCTCCCGTGGGAGCGTCCGCGGAAGCGTCTGCGGCAACCGCCACGGACGTCTCCGAGGAGACCTCCGCGACGTCCGCCGGGACGGGGTCGGCGGGAGCGGTCGGCGCGAGCGCGGGCGGAGCAGGTGTCACCCCGCCAGGCTAGGTCGTGCCGCCCACACCACGGCACGACGCGCGGGAGGACCCGGCGTCCGGTCCGCCTAGGCTGGTGCGGTGAGCACCCCCGCGCCGCCTCGTCGGACCACCCAGGGCTGGGTCATCGGGCACGTCGCAGGCGCACCCGTGATCCTCGCGCCGAGCTGGCTGCTGGCGGTCGCGGTGCTGACCGCGCTGTCGGTGCCCGCGGCGCGCGCGCTGACCGGGCTCGACGGGTCCGCGGTGTGGGTCGTGGCGCTCGCGTTCGTCGTGCTGCTGTTCGCGTCGGTGTTCCTGCACGAGGTCGCGCACGGTCTCGTCGCGCGCGCCCGAGGCCAGCAGCCGCACGAGTTCGTCCTCACGCTGTGGGGCGGGCACACCGCGTTCGGCGGCGCCGCGCCGACGCCGGCGACCAACGCGCTCGTCGCGATCGTCGGACCGGTCGTGAACCTCGCGCTCGGCGCGCTGTTCGGCGGCCTGCTCGCGCTCGACGTCGCGCCGCGCGGCACGGTCGTCTGGGCGCTGCTGTGGTCGGGCGCCGTGACCAACGGGTTCGTCGGGCTGTTCAACCTGCTGCCCGGTCTGCCGCTCGACGGCGGCCGCGTGCTCGAGGCGGCCGTGTGGTCGGCGACCAAGAGCCGGTACACCGGGACGGTCGCGGCCGGCTGGGTCGGTCGCGTGGTCGCGGCGGGCGTCGTGGTGTGGGCCCTGTGGATCCCCGTCACCGGCGGCGGGGGCGACGTCCTCGACGTCATGTGGGCCGTCCTCATCGGCGCGTTCCTGTGGGCGGGCGCGTCCGGCGCGATCCGCGGCGCGCGTGCGCAGCGCAACGTCGACGGCGTGACCGTGGAGTCCGTCGGGCACCGCGCGGTGACCGTCGGGCACGGCGACTCGCTCGCGCACGCGGGCTCGGTGGCCGCGGCCGCGGGCGTCGCCGACGTCGTCGTGCTCGCGCCCGACGGCCGTCCCGCGGCGTACGTCGACCGTGCCGCGGCCGCGAGCGTCCCGCCCGAGGCGGCGGGCACGACGCCAGTGACGGCCGTGTGCGTCCCGCTGCCCGTCGGCGCGACGGTCGACGGCACGCTCGTCGGGCAGGAGCTGCTGCGGGACCTCGCGCGCGCCACCCGGCTGTCGCCCGTCGTCGTCGCGCTCGTCGACGGGCGCGTCACGGGGCTCCTGCACGCGAACGAGGTCGTCGCCGCGATCCGAGCGTGAGCCCGGGCGTGAGCCCGCGTGGACCCGCCTGACCCCCGTGTCCCGGGGGCGGACCCCGCGCACCTAGACTCGACCGCCGTGACCACGACCCCCGCGCCCTCCGCCCCCACACCCCGGCCGACGGGCGCCGACCTGCGCCGCGGACCGTTCCGCGCCCGCGACCGCGTGCAGCTCACCGACCCGCGCGGCCGGCTGCACACCATCACGCTCGCGCCGGACGCGACGTTCCACACGCACAAGGGCTACTTCCGCCACGACGAGCTCATCGGCAAGCCCGAGGGGTCGGTCGTGGTGAGCAGCGGCGGCGTCGAGTACCTCGCGCTGCGGCCGCTGCTCGCGGACCACGTGCTGTCGATGCCGCGCGGCGCGGCGGTGGTGTACCCCAAGGACGCGGGCCAGATCGTGACGATGGCGGACATCTACCCGGGCGCGACCGTCGTCGAGGCGGGCGTCGGCTCGGGAGCGCTCACGATGTCGCTGCTGCGCGCCGTCGGGGACGGCGGGTCGCTGCACTCGATCGAGCGCCGCGAGGACTTCGCGGACATCGCGCGCGGCAACGTCGAGGGCTTCTTCGGCGGGCCGCACCCCGCGTGGCAGCTGTCCATCGGCGACCTCGCGGACGTGCTGCCGCAGGTCGCCGCGCCCGGCAGCGTCGACCGGGTCGTGCTCGACATGCTCGCGCCGTGGGAGAACCTCGAGGCGGTCGCGGACGCGCTCGTGCCCGGCGGCGTGCTGGTCTGCTACGTCGCGACGACGACGCAGCTGTCGCGGCTCGCGGAGGACGTGCGCGCCGACGGCCGGTACACCGAGCCCGCGGCGTGGGAGTCGATGGTGCGCGGCTGGCACCTCGAGGGCCTCGCGGTGCGCCCCGAGCACCGGATGATCGGCCACACGGGGTTCCTGCTGACGACCCGCCGGCTCGCCGACGGCGTCGACGCGCCGCTGCGCAAGCGCCGCCCCGCCAAGGGCTCGTACCCGGTCGCGGAGGACGGCGCGCCCGTCGAGGACCCCACGCTGTGGACGCCGGAGGCGCTCGGTGAGCGCGAGACGTCGGCGAAGAAGGTGCGCCGCGCGCAGCGCGACGCCCACCCGGAGCGCCCCCGCCCCTGACGCCGAGCCCGGACGTCGAGACCGGACGTCGAGCCGCGTGCGGCGTTGCGCGGGGGTTCCGTCGCGGTGACGGTTGCGTCACGGGATTCGGACACGGCGGCATTCGGCCTGCCACGGGCACAGACTGGTGGTTAGGGTGGCGACCCCACGGCGGGCACGCCGGCCGTGGCACGACGCGAGGAGGCCGACATGACCGAACCGGCACCGACGGGACGAGACCTGCAGCGCGAGCTCGCGCTGCTGGCGGCCAAGAACGAGCGGCTCTCGGACGCTCTGCTGGCCGCGCGTGAGCAGATCGTCGAGCTCAAGCGCCAGGTGGACGACCTCGCCAAGCCCCCGGGCACGTACGCCGTGTTCCTCGGCGCGCGCCGCGACGGCTCGGTGGACGTCATCTCCGCGGGGCGCAAGATGCACGTGGGCGCGAGCCCGGCGGTCGACCTCACGCGGCTGCGGCCGGGCCAGGAGGTCATGCTCAACGAGGCGCTCACGGTCGTCGAGGCCGGCGGCTACGAGAACGTCGGCGAGATCGTCACGGTCAAGGAGCTGCTCGGCCAGGGCCGCGCGCTCGTCGTGGGACGCGGCGACGAGGAGCGCGTGGTGCGCTTCGCGGGGCAGGTGTCCGACGCGGGAGTGCGCGTGGGCGACGCGCTGACGATCGACTCCCGCAGCGGGTTCGTGTTCGAGGTGATCCCGCGGGCCGAGGTCGAGGAGCTCGTCCTCGAGGAGGTCCCGGATATCGAGTACGAGGACATCGGGGGCCTGGGCCCGCAGATCGAGGCGATCAAGGACGCCGTCGAGCTGCCGTTCCTGCACCCGGAGCTGTTCCGCGAGCACGGCCTGCGCCCGCCCAAGGGCGTGCTGCTGTACGGCCCGCCCGGATGCGGCAAGACGCTGATCGCGAAGGCGGTCGCGCACTCGCTCGCCGCGACGGCGGCGCGGGCGCGCGGCGAGGAGGGCCAGGAGGCCAAGAGCTACTTCCTGAACGTCAAGGGCCCTGAGCTGTTGAACAAGTACGTGGGCGAGACCGAGCGGCACATCCGCCTGATCTTCGCCCGGGCCCGCGAGAAGGCGTCGCAGGGGCACCCGGTCGTCGTGTTCTTCGACGAGATGGAGTCGCTGTTCCGCACGCGCGGCACGGGCGTCTCGTCCGACGTGGAGACGACGATCGTGCCGCAGCTGCTCGCCGAGATCGACGGCGTCGAGCGGCTCGAGAACGTCATCGTGATCGGCGCGTCGAACCGCGAGGACATGATCGACCCGGCGATCCTGCGGCCCGGCCGCCTCGACGTGAAGATCAAGATCGAGCGGCCCGACGCCGAGGGCGCGAAGGAGATCTTCTCGAAGTACCTCACGCCCGACCTGCCGATCCACCCCGACGACCTGGCCGAGCACGGCGACTCGAAGGCCGCGGCGGTCGAGGCGATGGTGGCGCGCGTCGTCGAGCGCATGTACTCCGAGTCCGACGAGAACCGGTTCCTCGAGGTCACGTACGCGTCGGGCGACAAGGAGGTCCTGTACTTCAAGGACTTCAACTCGGGCGCGATGATCCAGAACGTCGTGGACCGTGCCAAGAAGCAGGCGATCAAGGACCTGCTCGCCACGGGCCAGCGCGGTATCCGGGTCGAGCACCTGCTGGCGGCGTGCGTCGACGAGTTCAAGGAGAACGAGGACCTGCCGAACACGACGAACCCCGACGACTGGGCGCGCATCTCCGGCAAGAAGGGGGAGCGCATCGTCTTCATCCGCACGATCGTGCAGGGCAAGAAGGGCACGGACGGCTCGCGCACGATCGAGACCGTCACGAGCACGGGGCAGTACCTCTAGCGCCGACGACGACGCAGCCGACGGCGACGGCCGGCCGGCCCGGTCCGCGGACCAGGTCGTCCGGCCGTCGCGCGCCGTCCTAGGGTGGGCGCCGTGACCGTGCGCCGTGTGATGGGGATCGAGACCGAGTACGGCGTGCTGCAGCCAGGCCGGCCGATGGCCAACCCGATGCTGCTGTCGAGCCACGTGGTCGCGGTGCACGCCGCGGCGCGCGGGGCGGGCCGGACCAAGGCGCGCTGGGACTACGACGACGAGGACCCGCTCATGGACGCGCGCGGGTTCCACCTGCAGCGCGCCTCCGCCCACCCGTCGCTGCTGACGGACGACCCGACGCGACCCGCGCCCTCGGGCGACGGCCCGCAGGAGCTCGAGCGTCCCGAGGTCGAGGAGTACGAGGACCCGGGCGCCGCGAACGTCATCCTGTCGAACGGCGCCCGCCTGTACGTCGACCACGCGCACCCGGAGTACTCCTCGCCCGAGGTCACGAACCCGCGCGACGCGGTGGTGTGGGACCGCGCGGGCGAGCAGGTGATGCTCGCCTCGGTGCGCGCGCTCGCGTCGGTACCCGCGCTGCCGGACGTCGCGCTGTACAAGAACAACGTCGACGGCAAGGGCGCGACCTACGGCACGCACGAGAACTACCTCGTGGACCGTGCCGTGCCGTTCGGCGACCTCGCGGCGCGGCTCATCCCGTTCTTCGTCACGCGCCAGGTGTTCACCGGCGCCGGGCGCGTCGGGATCGGCCAGCGCGGCGAGCACGCGGGCTTCCAGCTGTCGCAGCGCGCGGACTACGTCGAGGCCGAGATCGGCCTGGAGACCACGCTGCGTCGTCCGATCGTCAACACTCGCGACGAGCCGCACGCCGACCCGGCGCGCTGGCGTCGCCTGCACGTGATCGTCGGCGACGCGACGATGCTCGAGGCCGCGACGTACGTGCGGCTCGGCACGACGTCCCTGGTGCTCTGGCTCATCGAGCGTGCGGTCGCCGAGGGCGGCGCGGGTGGGGCGCTCGCCGCGGTCGACCGGCTCACGCTGCGCGACCCGGTCGCGGCCGTGCACCAGGTCAGCCACGACACGACGCTGACCGCGCGTGTCGAGCTCGCGGACGGGCGCCGGCTCACGGCGCTCGAGGTGCAGCGCGAGTACCTGGGCGCGGTCCGGACGGCGCTGGACCACGTGGGGGCGCCGCTCGACGACGACACGCGCGACGTGCTGGCGCGCTGGGACTCGCTGCTCGACCGCCTCGGCACGGACCCGTCGTCGTGCGCGCGCGAGGTCGAGTGGCTCGCCAAGCTGCGGCTGCTCGACGGCATGCGGCGGCGCGAGGACCTGCCGTGGGACCACCCGCGGCTCGCCGCGGTCGACCTGCAGTGGTCGGACGTGCGCCCGGAGCGGGGGTTGTACCACCGGCTCCGCGCCGCGGGTGCGGTCGAGCTTCTCGTGACGCCGCAGGAGGTGGACCGCGCGGTCGCGCACGCCCCGACCGACACGCGCGCGTTCTTCCGCGGCGAGGCGGTCGCGCGGTACGGCGACCAGGTCTCGGCCGCGTCGTGGGACTCGGTCGTGTTCGACGTGCCGGGCGCGGCGACGTTGCAGCGCGTCCCGATGCGCGACCCGCTGCGCGGGACGCAGGCGCACGTCGGCGCGCTGCTCGACGCGAGCCCCGACGCCGCGTCGCTGCTCGCCGCCCTGGGGGCCTGACCGCCCCCGTCCCGCGTTCGCCCCGCGGCGGCGGCGTCAGCGGAGCCGGGCGACGAACCGCGTGGCCTCGCGCGCGTCGCGCAGCCGGCGCTCGTAGGTCACGCCGACGACGGTGAGCACGACGCCGCCGGCGAACAGCAGCGGCCACCAGCCGACGTGCGAGACCACCGAGGCGCCGGCGGCCACGAGCTGCAGGGCGACCTCGGCCGCGAGCACGGCGGCGCCGACGACGAACGGTGCCTGCAACCGGCGGGCCGCTCCGACGAGCACCGCGGCGACGCCACCGACGAGCGCGACCGTCCACCGCCACGGCGTCGGTGCGGCCTGGAGACCGACGAGCGCGGGCACGAGCACGAGCCCGCACGGGACCCCGAGCGCGGGCCAGGAGCGCGCGGCGGGGTCGTGCGCGAGCCGCGCCGCCCCGACGGCCCCCGCGAGCACGCCCGCGACGCCCAGCACCGCGTCGAGCGGGAGCGGGCCGGCGCTCACGACGCCGGTGAGCGTCGCGAGGCCGAGCAGCGTGAGCCCCTGCCCGACCAGGACGGGCCGGTCCCGGCGCACGCCGACGAGCGCGAGGGCCGTGCCGACCACGGCGACCGCGGCGAGCCGCGCGACCGCGAACGGCTCGACGCCGTCGGCCGCCGTCGTGCCGGCGGCGGTGCCGGCGACGACGAGGGTGGGGAGCGCGGCGACGAGCAGGGCGGCCCACGCGCCGGCGAGCACGCTCGTGCGCGGCGCGCCCGCGCGGTTCGCGGCGAGGGTCGCGAGACCGAGGACCGCCGCCGCGGCGAGGCCCCACGCCTCGCCTCCGGAGCCGTCGGCGACGGCCGTGGCGGCGCGTCGCACGGGCCCCAGGACCGCGAGCAGCCCGACGCACCCGGCCAGCGCGGTGGCCACGGACCGGCTCGCGGGCACGCGCGAGCCCGCGAGCCACCAGGCCGCCGCGGCCAGGAGCACGAGCCCGCCGGTCAGCAGCGCGGTGCGGTCGAGGTGCGCCGAGCCGACGGTGAGGGAGTCGCTGACGAGCGCCGGGGGGACGCCGACGAGCAGCACGCCGGCGATGAGGAACGACACGGCGGACGCGCTCCGCTGCCGCGAGAGCTCCGCTCCGTCCGGCTGCGGGGGTGCGGCGGCCCGGCGCAGCCGCGCGACGCCGATGCCGGCGAGCACCAGGCCGAGCGGTGCGGCGTAGGCCTCGGGGAGGCCGACGTCCCGCGCGGCGAGCCCCGTCCACGACGCGACGACCGCGAGGCCCAGCGCCCACCACCGCAGCGCACGGCGGTCCGGCGCCAGGGCGACGACGCCGGCCGTCACGGCCAGCAGGACGAGCTCGAGCGTCACGACCCCCGCGGCGGGCGCGGCGGCGAGCGCGAGTCCCGCGACGACCGCCCCGCTGACCTCGAGCGCGGACCGCAGGCCGCGCGCGGCGCCGCCGACGGCGCGGGCCACGAGCGCCCCGGCGCACGCGAGCACGCACGCCACCAGCGACGTCGTCCCGGCCGCGGGACGCCCGGTCGCGAGGTGCGCGGTGAGCACGACCGTGGCCGCGGCCGGCACGACGAGCCCGGTGGCGACGCGCCGCGCGGCGGGTCCGACGCGACCGCGCCCGAGCAGCGCGAGCGCGAGGCACTGGACCGCGGCGGCGAGGGGGAGCGCCACGAGCGGCAGGGCCGGACGGAGGTCGGCGCCGGCCGGACCGGCGTCGACGGCCGCGGCCGTCGCGACGAGCCACGTGACCGACTGCACGGCCGCGGCGGTCGGGAGCAGGACGATCCGCCGCGGTCGGGAGACGAGCCGCGGCAGGACGAGCGCGACGACCGTGAGGCCGAGCGCGGCGGCGGCGAGCAGCGCCGCGTCACGGGCGCCCGCACCGGCGAGCCGCAGCGCGGTCGCGACCGCGGCGGTCGCCAGCACGGCGGCGACGCCGGTGCCCGCGGCGCGCGCCGACCGACCGCCCCAGTTCGCCGCGACGAGCGCGACGCCCGTCCCGACGGCCAGCGTGACCGTCAGTGCGACGCGCTCGGCCGTCGTCGCGTCGGCCGCGACGCCGGTGGCCGACGCGACGACCGCGGCCGCGGACGCGAGGACGGCAAGCGTGCGCGTGTGGCGGCGCCAGGGCGACGGCAGCGGCACGACGAGCGCGGCGAGCGTGACCGCCGCGAACGCGGCGACCGCCTGGGGCGGCGAGCCGACGAGCAGGGCGACGCCCTCGAGCACGGCGACGCAGGCCAGCGCGGCCGCGACGTGCCGGACGACCGGCGCGAGCCGGAGCCCGACGGCGGCCGCCACCAGGACGCTCGACGCCGTGGTCACGACCGCCCCCGCGGCCCACGCGAAGTCGTCGCCGCCGGGCTCGAGCACGGCCGCGGTCGCGGCGAGCGCGAGGAGGACCACCTCGGGCAGCGCGGACGCGGCGGCGGCGACCGCGGCGACCGCGGATGCGACGTCGGTGCGCGAGCGCACGGCCGGGGGAGCGACGAGCGCGGCCAGGGCTGCGAGGACCGCGACGGCCGCCGCGCCGGGCGCGGACCACGGCACGGCGGCCTCGGTGACGGGCGGCACGGCGACCGCGGCGGTCGCGACCGCGAGCAGGCCGGCGCCGCCGGCCCAGGCGCCGGCGGCGGCTGCGCGGGTGACCGCGCTCTGCACCGCGAACGCCGCGACCGCGACGACCGCGAGCACGACGAGCGCGGCCGTGGGTCCCGCGTCGTCGGTCCTCGCGAGCGCCACCACCGGCACGACGACGAGCGGGACCGCGAGAGCGACCGCACCGGTCGCGAGCACGCGACGCTCCGCGACGCGCGCTCGCACGGCCGGCAGATGCCGGGTGGACGTCGCGGCGAACGCGAGCAGCAGCCCGCCCATCGCACCGGCCGCGGTGCGGGCGTCGAGCACGGCGGGCAGCGGCGCGACCGGGACGAGCACGGCCGCCGCGACCGTCCCCGCCCGCAGACCGGTGCGGGCGCCGTAGAGCGCGAGCAGGCCGCCGCACGCGGCGAGGCCGACCCCGCCCACGAGCCAGCCGGGTGCACCCCCGAGCAGCCCGGTGGCCCACAGCGCCCAGACGTCGAGCGTCAGCAGCACGGACCCGAGCGCGGCCACCGCCTCCGCCGAGACGCGCAGCCCGCGGCGGCGCAGCACGACGGCGAGCGCGAGGACGGCGGCCGTGCCGAGCGCGATGACCGCGGCGCGCGCGCCCAGGGTCAGCAGCTCCCAGGTGAACACGAGGAACACGAGGCTCGCCACGGCGAGCAGCGCGGCGCCGAGCGCGACCAGGACGGTCTGCACGGGCCACGGCTGGCGCGCGGGCTGCCGGGCCGGCGGCGGCGTCGACGCTCCCGGGGGTGCGTACGGCGCCGGCCCGACGGCGGGGGCGGGCCGTGGCACGGACGGCGGCGGGGTCGACGGTCGCGGCGGGGGCGGGGGCGGGCCCAACGGACCGACCGGGGTGGTGGCCGGGGCACCCGCCGTGACGCGGGCCGCGGCGGGCGCCGCAGCGCTGCGCCGCACGGCACCGACGACGTCGGCCTGGTGCGCGAGCGCCGCCGCGGCCGCGCGCGAGGCCTCCCACACGGCCGCACCCGCCGGTCCGGCGAGCCCGAGGCCGCAGCCGTCGCAGCGTGTGCCGGCCAGGCGTGCGCCGCACCCCGGGCAACGGCCGGGGTCGAGCAGCAGCCGTCGCGCCTCCTCGAGCGCACCGGCGCGGGGGTGGGGGACGGGTGGGCGGGTCATGGCGGGCATCATGGCAGCAAGCCGGGCGTGACGAGCGCGTCTCGCCCACCTGTCACCCGAGGCAGTCGTGTCCGGGATGGGCCTAGGGTGGGCGCAGGAGCACCAAGCGACGCCGAGGAGGTCCTCATGGCAGGTCAGGAGCGGATCAACCCGCGCCGGGACGACGACGAGCCGGTCGACGACGCGCCGGAGCCCGTCGCGCCCGCCGCGCAGAGCCGGGACGCCGAGGTCGACGCGCTGCTCGACGAGATCGACGACGTGCTGGAGCAGAACGCGGAGCAGTTCGTCCGCGGCTTCGTCCAGAAGGGTGGTCAGTGAGCGCCCATGACGCACCCTGACCCGCTCGCGGCGGGCCGACTCCCGGCCGCCTTCATGACCCCGGGCTCGTCGTCGTTCGTCGACTTCCTCGCCGCCCATGCGCCGTCGCTGCTGCCCGGGAACCGCCCGCTCGTCGGCGCCGAGCAGCTGCACGCCCCGCACGGCACGACGATCGTGGCGGTCGTGTGCACGGGCGGCATCGTCATGGCCGGGGACCGTCGCGCGACGATGGGCTCGATGATCGCGAGCCGCGAGATCGAGAAGGTCTTCCCGGCCGACGAGTACTCGGCGGTGGGCATCGCGGGCACCGCGGGCCTCGCGGTCGAGCTCGTGCGGCTGTTCCAGCTCGAGCTCGAGCACTACGAGAAGATCGAGGGCAGCCTGCTGTCGCTCGACGGCAAGGCGAACCGCCTGTCCACGATGATCCGCGGCAACCTGGGCCTCGCGCTGCAGGGTCTGGCGGTCGTGCCGCTGTTCGGCGGCTACGACCTCGAGCGCGGCATCGGCCGGATCTTCTCGTACGACGTCACGGGCGGCCGGTACGAGGAGCACGACCACCACGCGGTCGGGTCGGGCTCGGTGTTCGCACGCGGCTCGCTCAAGAAGCTGTGGCGTCCCGGCCTGTCGCCGGTCGACGCCGTGCGGGTCGCGGTCGAGGCGCTCGTCGACGCCGCGGACGACGACTCCGCCACGGGCGGTCCCGACACGACGCGCCGCATCTGGCCGGTCGTCGCGACCGTCACCGAGTCCGGCTACCTGCGGGTGCCGGACGCCGAGCTCGAGCAGGTCGCCGAGGCCGTCGTCGCGGAACGCCGCGCGCAGCACGCACGAGGGGGTGAGCGCGCGTGAGCATGCCGTTCTACGTCTCGCCCGAGCAGCTCATGAAGGACCGGGCCGACTACGCGCGCAAGGGCATCGCGCGCGGCCGCAGCGTCGTCGTCGTGCAGTACGACGAGGGCATCGCGTTCGCCACCGAGAACGCGTCGCGCGCGCTGCACAAGGTCTCGGAGATCTACGACCGCATCGCGTTCGCGGCGGTCGGCAAGTACAACGAGTTCGAGAACCTGCGCGTCGCGGGCGTGCGGTACGCGGACCTGCGCGGCTACTCCTACGACCGCGAGGACGTCACGGCCCGGGCCCTGGCGAACGCGTACACGCAGACGCTCGGCACGGTGTTCACCACCGAGTCCAAGCCGCTCGAGGTCGAGCTCGTCGTGGCCGAGGTGGGCCGCGAGGCCGAGGGCGACCAGATCTACCGGCTGACGTACGACGGCTCGGTGGCCGACGAGCACGGCTGGGTCGTCATGGGCGGCCAGGCGGAGCGCCTCGGCACGCTCGTGGGCGACGCGTGGCAGCCGGGCATGACGCTGCCGCAGGTGCTGCGGCTCGCGGTGCGCGCGCTCGGTGCGCCGCCCGAGGACGGCGGCGAGCAGCGCACGATCCCCGCGGCCCAGCTCGAGGTCGCCGTGCTGGACCGGACCCGTCCGCGCCGCGCGTTCCGCCGTCTGGCGGGGCCGCTGCTGGAGGACCTGCTGGAGGGCTGATGGACAAGCGGATCTTCGGCCTCGAGACGGAGTACGGCGTCACGTGCGCCGCCACGGACGGGCGCGGGCTGTCGGCCGACGAGGTCGCGCGCTACCTGTTCCGCAAGGTGGTGGCGTGGGGGCGCTCGTCGAACGTGTTCCTGCGCAACGGGTCACGGCTGTACCTCGACGTCGGCTCGCACCCCGAGTACGCGACGGCGGAGTGCGACGACGTGCGCCAGCTCGTCACGCACGACCGCGCGGGTGAGCGGATCCTCGAGGGGCTGGTGGCGGACGCGCAGCAGCGCCTCGAGCACGAGGGCCTGCCGGGCACCATCCACCTGTTCAAGAACAACACGGACTCCGCGGGCAACTCCTACGGCTGCCACGAGAACTACCTCGTGCGGCGCCAGGGTGACTTCGCGCGGTTGTCGGACGTGCTCGTGCCGTTCCTCATCACGCGGCAGGTGCTCACGGGCGCGGGCAAGGTCCTGGCGACCCCGCGGGGCGCGGTGTACTGCCTGTCGCAGCGCGCCGACCACATCTGGGAGGCCGTCTCGAGCGCGACGACCCGCTCGCGCCCGATCATCAACACGCGCGACGAGCCGCACGCCGACGCCGAGCACTTCCGCCGGCTGCACGTGATCGTGGGCGACTCCTCGATGTCCGAGTCGACGACGATGCTCAAGGTCGGGGCGACCGACCTGGTGCTGCGCCTCGTCGAGGCGGGCATCCCGATCCGCGACATGTCGCTCGAGAACCCGATCCGCGCGATCCGCGAGATCAGCCACGACATGACGGGCACCGCGCCGATCACGCTCGCGAGCGGGCGCACGACCACCGCGCTCGACCTGCAGGAGGAGTACCTGTCCCGCGTGAGCGACTTCGTCGCGCAGCGCGGCGGGGGGTCGCCGCAGGACAAGCAGGTGCTCGAGCTGTGGGAGCGCGGGCTGCACGCGCTGCGGACGCAGGACCTGTCGCTCGTGGAGCGCGAGCTCGACTGGGTCATCAAGTACCGGCTCATCGAGCGCTACCGCGCCAAGCACGACCTGCCGCTGTCGGACGTACGCGTCCAGCGCCTCGACCTGGCGTACCACGACATCTCGCGCACCGAGGGCCTGTACAACCTGCTGGCCGCGAAGGGCCTGGTCGAGCGCCTGACGACCGACCTCGAGGTGTTCGAGGCGACGAGCGTGCCGCCGCAGACGACCCGTGCCAAGCTGCGCGGCGACTTCGTGCGCGCCGCCCAGGAGGCGCGCCGGGACTACACGGTCGACTGGGTGCACCTCAAGCTCAACGACCAGGCGCAGCGCACCGTGCTGTGCAAGGACCCGTTCCGCAACGTCGACGAGCGCGTGGAGAGGCTCATCGAGTCGATGTGACGTGCGGCGGTCACGTCACCGGCCGATCACCGGCCGTCACCGGCCATCGACCTGCGGCGGCCGGCACCGGCCTGCCGGGTCCACGCCGTAGAGTGTCGGCCGTTCACCGCCGGACCACCGGCGCGGCGACGACGAGGGGACGAACGGCAGGTGCGAGGACTGCGACGCGCGCGAGGCGCGCTGGCCGCCGTGTGCGTGGCGGCGGTCGCGCTGACCGGCTGCTCGGACTCCGAGGAGGCCCCGCCCGACGTCGTCGTGACGGGCGACGCGGGCGTCGCGCCGACGCTCACGTACGTCGCGCCGCTGCAGGTGACCGAGACCTACCGCGAGGCCGTGTGGCAGGGGACCGGGCCCGCGCTCGTCGACGGTGCGCCGATCCTCATCGACTACTGGCTCGAGAACGCGTCGGAGGCGACGCTCGTGCGCGACAGCTTCTCGGGCAGCCCGCGCTCGCAGCTCCTCACGCGCGCGGACCTCGGCGCGGACCTGTACGAGACGCTCAGCGGGCAGCGTGTCGGAGCGCGCCTGCTGCAGGTCGCCCCGGCGTCCGAGCGGGGCGACGAGTACCCGACCGCGACCGTCATCGACGTGCTGCCGACGCGCGCCGAGGGCAGCGAGGTCGAGCCTCTCGAGGGGTTCCCCGCGGTGGGCGAGGCGAAGGACGGTGCCCCGACGTTCACCCCCGTGGAGTCGAAGCCCCCCGCGACGCTGCGCGTGCAGCCCGTCCTGCGCGGCGCCGGCAAGCAGGTCGTCGCGAGCGACACGGTCACGGTGCAGTTCACCGGCTGGGCGTGGACCAGCGGTGAGGAGTTCGACTCGACCTGGGCGTCGGGCGGCCTGCCGCTGTCGTTCTCGCTGCAGGACGTGCCCGCGTGGCAGGAAGGGCTCGTCGACCAGCCCGTCGGCAGCCGCGTCATGCTCATCGTGCCGCCGTCGTACGCGCTCGGCGTGACCCAGAGCGAGGAGCTCTCCGGTCAGACCGTCGTGTTCGTCGTCGACATCCTCAACGCCCGCACCCCCGGAGGGACTGCCCCGTGAGCCTCGCCCTGCGCGTCATCCCGTGCCTCGACGTCGACGCAGGTCGCGTCGTCAAGGGCGTGAACTTCGAGAACCTGCGCGACGCGGGCGACCCGGTCGAGCTCGCGCACCGCTACGACGCGGAGGGTGCCGACGAGCTGACGTTCCTCGACGTGTCCGCGTCGTCGGGCAACCGCGAGACGACCTACGACGTCGTGCGCCGCACCGCGGAGGAGGTGTTCGTCCCGCTCACGGTGGGTGGAGGCGTGCGCTCGGCCGACGACGTGGACCGCCTGCTGCGCGCGGGCGCCGACAAGGTCGGCGTGAACACCGCGGCGATCGCCCGCGCCGAGCTGATCGCCGAGATCGCGGACCGGTTCGGCTCGCAGGTGCTCGTGCTGTCGGTCGACGCGCGGCGCGTGACCGGTGACGTGCGGACCGACTCGGGCTACGAGGTGACGACGCACGGCGGGCGCCGCGGCACCGGGATCGACGCGGTCGCGTGGGCGGCGCGCGCCGCCGAGCTGGGCGCGGGGGAGATCCTGCTCAACTCGATGGACGCCGACGGCACGACCTCGGGTTTCGACCTGCAGATGCTGCGCGACGTGCGGGCCCAGGTGTCGGTGCCGCTCATCGCGAGCGGCGGCGCGGGGACGCCCGAGCACTTCGTCGAGGCCGCGCGGGCGGGTGCGGACGCCGTGCTCGCCGCGAGCGTGTTCCACTTCGGCACGCTCACCGTCGGTGACGTCAAGCACGCGCTGCGCGAGGCCGGCATCACGGTCCGCTGAGGCCGGGGCCCGTCAGGGCAGCGGCAGGCGCGCGGCGAGCGCCGCGACGTCGGCGTCCTCGCCCTGCACGACGAGCGTCGTGGCCGCGCCCCGTCCCGCGAGCCACAGCACGAGCTCGCCGGCGGCGCCCCGCACGACGACCGTGCCGTGGTCGCCGCGCGGACGCCGCACGTGGGTGCGCGGACCGTCGTGGCGCACGAGCACCAGCCCGACGGGCACGCGCGAGGTCCGCAACCGGGCGAACCGGGCCGCGTCCCGCCACAACGCCTCGACGAGCCCGGGCTCGAGCGGCCGCTCGCGGGGCGTGCCGTCGCCGCGGCGCACGTCCTCGCCGTGCACGTACAGCTCGGTGAGGTTCGCGGCGTCGCCGGCCAGGGCGGTGGGGTGCCAGCGCGGCGGACCGGCCTCCACGCGGTCGACGAGCGCGGCGTACCCGGCCTCGTCGGCGGCGGTCGCCGCGAGCTCGTCGACCGCGCGGTCGGCGACGTCCGTGACGCGCGCCGCGGCGAGCCCGAGACCGACGCGCACCGAGCGCTCCCGCAGCACGACGTGCGCCGCGAGGTGGCGTGCCTGCCACCCGTCGCACAGCGTCGGCGCGTCCGGCGGGACCGCCCGCAGGGCCTCGACGAGATCGGCGCGCAGCGCGGGGTGCCAGGTCATGCGCGTCATCGTGCCATCGCGCGACGCGTCCTCGCGCGGCGAACGGTGCCCGGGGAAACCTGTTGGTCCGCCGTGAGACGATGACCGTCCCCCTCTCGGACCGGAAGGTGTTCGCCATGCCCTCGCCCCGTTCGTCGTCGACGTCGACGCAGGGTCCGGGGATGCGCCTGACGGGGTCCACGGCGCGGCGCGCGGTGACGCTGATCTGGCGGGGCATGCGGGCGCACCCGTGGACGTACGCCGCGGCGGTCGGCACGGCCGCGCTGTTCGGCGCCACGACCGTCGTGCTGAGCCGCGCGCTCGGCTGGGCGACCGACGACGTCGTGGTCCCGGCGCTCGCCGGGGACGCGGCCGCGCGCGGGCGCATCTGGTGGGCGGGTGGCGTCATCGCGCTCGTCGCGGTGACGCTCGCGGTCGGGGTCGCGGGCCGGCGCATCTTCGCCGGGCTCGGGTACGCCCAGATCCAGGAGGACCACCGCCTGCGCGTCACGCGCCAGTACCTACGCCTGCCCATGTCGTGGCACCGGCGGCACCCGACGGGGCAGCTGCTGTCCAACGCGGGCGCGGACGTCGAGGCCGCGACCTCGGTGTTCAACCCCCTGCCGTTCGCGCTCGGGGTCGTCGTCATGCTCGTGGTCGCGACCGTCGCGCTGCTGCGCACCGACGTGTGGCTCGCGCTGGCCGCGCTCGTCGTCGTGCCGCTCGCGGTCGTCGCCAACGCCTGGTTCCAGCGCCGCATGTCGCCCGCGATCACCCACGCGCAGCAGCTGCGCGCCGAGGTGGCGGACGTCGCGCACGAGAGCTTCGAGGCGGGACTGCTCGTCACGTCGCTCGGCACGCAGGCGCGCGAGGAGCGACGCTTCGCGGAGCGGTCGAGCGCGCTCGCCGACGCGAACGTGCGCGTCGGCGTGGTGCGCGCGTTCTTCGACCCGGTGATCGACCTGCTGCCGAACGTCGGGACGCTGACGGTCCTGGTCGTCGGGACGTGGCGCGTCGCGGAGGGCGGCATCGGCACGGGCGACGTGGTCGCCGCGGCGTACCTGCTGACGCTCCTCGCGGTGCCGGTGCGCGCGTTCGGCTGGGTCCTCGGCGAGATCCCGCGCGCGCTCGTCGGCTACGACCGGGTCGCGCGCGTCGTGGACAGCCGCGGCGCGCTGCCCGAGGGGCGCACGCCGTGGGCCGGCACCGGGGCGGGTGCGCGCGTGACGTTCGAGCACGCGACGCGGCGCGTGGACACGCCGCAGGGACCGCTGACGCTCGTCGACGACGTCGACCTCGACGTCGAGCCCGGGCGCGTCGTCGCGGTCGTCGGGCCGACGGGTGCGGGCAAGACGAGCCTCGTCGCGCTCGTGTCACGCCTCGCGGACCCCGACGAGGGTGCGGTGCGCGTGGACGGCGTCGACCTGCGCGACCTCGCCCCGGACGCCCTGACACGGCACGTCGCGCTCGTCGCGCAGCACGCGTTCGTGTTCGAGGACACGGTGCGCGGCAACGTCACGCTCGCAGACCCGGAGGACACCGACGCCCCGTCCGACGACGAGGTGTGGGACGCGCTGCGCGTCGCGCGCGTCGACGACGTGGTCCGTGAGCTGCCCGGCGGTCTCGACGCGCACCTCGGTGAGCGCGGCGCGAACCTGTCCGGAGGGCAGCGCCAGCGGCTCGCGCTCGCGCGTGCCCTCGTGCGCCGGCCCCGCGTGCTCCTGCTCGACGACGCGACCTCGGCGGTCGACCCGCGCGTCGAGCAGGAGATCCTGCGCGGGCTGCGCGGCACTGCCGCGCGCCAGGGACCCACCGTCCTGCTCGTGGCCTACCGGATGTCGTCGGTGCTGCTCGCGGACGAGGTCGTGCACCTCGACGGCGGGCGCGTCGTCGACCGCGGGTCGCACGCCGAGCTGCTCGCGCGCGACCCGGGTTACCGCGACCTCGCGACCGCGTACGAGCGCGAGAGCGAGCGACGCGCCCGACGGGACTGGGACGAGGGCGACGGGCCGGGCGACGGCGTGGAGGACGACGAGCCGTACGCCGAGCTCGACGAGGTGGACGCACGATGACGACGACGCAGACCCCCGCGCAGGACCAGCCGCAGACCACGCAGCGTGGGCACGCGATGGCGCCCGCCTCGACCCTCGGCGTGCTCGCCACCCTGCGCCGCGGCGTCGAGGTCTCGCCACGGCTCGTCGAGGGACTCGGCCTGACCGTCCTGCTCGCGACGGCCGCGGCCGTCGGCAGGGTGCTCGTGCCCGTCGCCGTCCAGCAGACCATCGACACGGGCATCCTCGCCGAGGGCGGGCCGGACGTGCGTCGCGTCGCGGCGCTCGCGGGCTTCGCGGCGCTCGGGCTCGTGCTGGGCGCCCTGTGCTCGGCCGCGGTGAACATCCGGCTGTTCCGCTCGAGCGAGGCGGGCCTGCTGCAGCTGCGCACCCGCGCGTTCCGGCACGTGCACGACCTGTCGGTCCTCACGCGCGGCACCGAGCGCCGCGGCAGCCTCGTCTCGCGCGTCACCTCGGACGTCGACACGATCTCGCTGTTCGTGCAGTGGGGCGGGATCATGCTGCTCGTCTCGGTGCTGCAGATCATCGTCGCGACCGCGCTCATGTCGGTGTACTCCTGGCAGCTCACGCTGCTGGTCTGGCTCGGGTTCGTCCCGCTCGTCGCGGCTCTGCAGCCGTTGCAGAAGCGCGTCAACGCCCGGTACTCCGCGGTGCGCGAGCGGTACGGCGCGATGCTCGGCGCGGTGTCCGAGTCCGTCGTCGGCGCCGAGACCATCCGGGCGTACGGCGTCGCCGCCCGCACGCAGCGCGCGACCGACGCCGCCATCCACGCGACGCGCAAGGCGATGGTCCGTGCGCAGAACCTCGTCGCGGTCGTGTTCTCCTCCGGGGTGCTGACCGCGAACCTCGTGCTCGCCCTCGTGGTCGTCGCCGGCACGTCGCTCGGCGTCACGGGCGACCTCACGCCGGGCCGGCTGCTGGCGTTCCTGTTCCTCGTGCAGCTGTTCACCGGGCCGGTCCAGATGGCCACCGAGATCCTCAACGAGCTGCAGAACGCGGTCGCGGGCTGGCGGCGCGTGCTGGGCGTGCTCGAGACGCCCGTCGAGGTCGCGGACCCCGTCGACGGCGTGGCCAGCCCGCGCGGACCGGCGGCGCTCGAGCTGCGGGGCGTCGGCTTCGCGTACCCCGACGGCCCGCCCGTGCTGCAGGGCGTGGACGTGACCGTGCCCCCGGGCTCGTCGCTCGCGGTCGTCGGCGCGACCGGGTCGGGCAAGACGACGATCGCGCGGCTCGTCGCGCGCCTCGTCGACCCCACGCACGGGCAGGTGCTGCTCGACGGCACGGACCTGCGCACCGTCCGACGCGCCGACCTGCGCCGGCGCGTCGTGCTCGTGCCCCAGGAGGGGTTCCTGTTCGACGGCACGCTCGCGGAGAACATCGCCTACGGGCTGCGCCGCGACGACGACCCCGCGTGGGCGCCCGCCGCCGACGACCCGCGCGTGCGCGACGCGGTCGACGCCCTCGGGCTCGGCCCGTGGGTCGACGAGCTCGGCGCGGGGCTCGCGACCCCGGTCGGGCAGCGCGGCGAGTCGCTCTCGGCGGGGGAGCGGCAGCTCGTCGCGCTCGCGCGGGCGTACCTCGCCGACGCGGACCTGCTGCTGCTCGACGAGGCGACGTCCGCGGTCGACCCGGCCACCGAGGTCCGGCTCGCGCGTGCGCTCGCCGGGCTCACCGCGGGGCGCACGACCATCACGATCGCGCACCGCCTGTCGACGGCCGAGGCCGCGGACGCCGTGCTCGTCGTCGACTCCGGCCGGGTGGTCGAGCACGGTCCGCACGACGAGCTCGTCGCGGCCGGCGGGCTGTACGCGACCATGCACGGGGCGTGGGTCGCGCAGACCCGCTGAGCGCCGCGCTGCGCACGTCCAGGTCCGTGGACGCTGCCCGAGGTCGCGGGCACCGGCGTGGCAGGATTCTCGGGTGCCCACCCTGGACCCCGCAGTCGCGTCGCGTCTCAAGCGCGACGACCACGGCCTCGTCGCCGCGATCGTGCAGCAGCACGACACGCGTGAGGTGCTCATGCTCGGCTGGATGGACGACGAGGCGCTGCGCCGCACCCTCACGTCCGGTCGCGTGACGTTCTGGTCCCGCTCGCGCCAGGAGTACTGGCGCAAGGGCGACACGTCCGGCCACGTGCAGCACGTGAAGGCCGTGAGCATCGACTGCGACGGCGACGCGCTGCTCGTCGAGGTCGACCAGGTGGGCGCCGCGTGCCACACCGGCACGCGGACGTGCTTCGAGGCGGGCGGCCCGCTGCCGGTGACGGCCGACGAGGCGGGCCACGAGACGGCCACCGAGACGCAGGAGCGGGCATGAGCACGACGTCCGGCACGACGACCGTCCCCGACGCGACCGCGCAGGTCCCGTGGGGGAGCACGTGGCCGTCGCTCGACGGGTTCCGCGACCTGGCCCGGGACCGCCGCGTCGTCCCCGTGGTGCGCCGCCTGCTGGCCGACGACGTGACCCCGGTCGGGCTGTACCGCACGCTCGCGGCGGGACGCCCCGGCACGTTCGTCCTCGAGTCGGCCGAGGCCGACGGGACGTGGGCGCGCTGGTCGTTCGTCGGCGTGCGCTCGCGCGCGACGCTCACGGTGCGGGACGGCCAGGCCGTCTGGACGGGTGACGTCCCGGTCGGGGTCCCGACGGACGGGGACGTGCTCGACGTGCTCGGCGACACCCTCGACGTGCTGCGCACGCCCGTGCTGCCCGGCCTGCCGCCGCTGACCGGCGGGCTCGTCGGCGCGCTCGGGTGGGACGTCGTGCACCACTGGGAGCCGACCCTGCCGCGCAAGGCGCCCGAGGAGCTCGACGTCCCCGAGGTGACGCTGCTGCTCGCCACCGACCTCGCGGTCGTCGACCACCAGGACGGGTCGGTGTGGCTCGTCGCGAACGCGATCAACTTCGACGACACCGACGAACGCGTCGACGAGGCGTACGCGGACGCCGTCGCGCGGCTCGACGCGATGCAGGCGTCACTGCTGCACCCCGCGCCCTCCGCGGTCGCGGTCCTCGCGGACGCACCCGAGCCCGAGCTGCGGTTCCGCAGCACGCGCGAGGAGTTCGACCAGGCCGTGCGGTTCGGCAAGGAGGCGATCCGCGACGGCGAGGTGTTCCAGGTCGTCATCTCCCAGCGCCTCGACCTGGACTGCCCGGCCGACCCGCTCGACGTGTACCGCGTGCTGCGCACCATCAACCCGAGCCCGTACATGTACTACCTGCAGCTGCAGGACGCGGACGGCTCGGACTTCGCGGTCGTCGGTTCGAGCCCCGAGACGCTCGTGAAGGTCGACGACGGGCACGTCACGACGTTCCCGATCGCCGGTTCGCGGCCGCGGGGCGCGACGCCCGAGGAGGACCGCGCGCTCGCCGACGAGGTGCTCGCCGACCCGAAGGAGCGCGCGGAGCACATCATGCTCGTCGACCTGTCGCGCAACGACATGGTCAAGGTCTGCGAGCCGACGAGCGTCGAGGTCGTCGAGTTCATGGCCGTGCGCCGGTTCTCGCACATCATGCACATCACGTCGACCGTCGTCGGGCGGCTGCGTGCGGGCGCGACCGCGCTGCAGACGCTCATGGCGACGTTCCCCGCGGGCACGCTCTCCGGTGCGCCCAAGCCCCGGGCGATCGCGCTCATCGACGAGGTCGAGCCCGCGCGCCGCGGCATCTACGGCGGGACGGTCGGCTACTTCGACTTCGCGGGCAACATGGACATGGCCATCGCGATCCGCACCGCGCTCATCCGCGACGGGCGGGCGTCCGTGCAGGCCGGCGGCGGGATCGTCGCGGACTCGGTGCCCGAGCTCGAGTACCTCGAGTCGCGTAACAAGGCCCAGGCGGCGGTGCGCGCGATCCAGGTCGCGTCCCGCCTGCGACGAGCGGATGGCTGAGACGCCCCGTCGGGCGGGGCGTGGCCGCGCCGCGGGGCTCCTGGTCCTCGCGGCCGGGCTGACGGGGCTCGTGGCCGTCGTCCCGTGGCTCACGGTCGACACGACGACGGTGCTGGGCGTGCCGCGCACGATCTCGGTGTCGGGCTCCTCGGCCGCGCCGTCGCTCGTCGCGGCCGCGCTCGTGCTGCTCGCCGCCGCAGGGGCGGTGGCGCTCGTCGGCCGTGCCGGGCGGTGGGTCGTGGCCGGCGCCGTCGCGCTGGCCGGCGCGCTCGTGGTCGTCGACGCCGTGGGGGTGCTGCGCGCGCCCGTCGACACGGCCGCGCCCCGCGTGGTCGAGGAGCTGGGCCTCGAGCGCGCGCTGGAGGCCGCGGTGTCGCCGTGGCCGTGGGTCGCGGTCGTCGTCGGGGTGCTGGACGTGCTGCTGGCGGTGTGGCTCGTGCGGGCGAGCGCGGCGTGGTCGACCGGGCGCCGCCACGAGAGCGGGACGACGGACGCGCCCCCCGCCGGCCGCGGCGGTGCGCCGCTCTCCGAGCGCGACCAGTGGGACGCGCTGACGCGCGGCGACGACCCGACCGAGGGGTCGGACGGCGTCCCGCGCGCCGACGACTGACGCCGGTCCTGGGCGCGGGCGCGCGCGCCGGACCGCCCCGGCCGGGCTGTGGTCCGCGTCGCAGCGGACGTGCCGGAGCGCACGGTCGGGCGCACGCTAGGGTGAGCGGCGAACCTCGTACGGAAAGGTCGACGATGGCCGACAACACCCTCGCGCACCGCGCGCAGAACCCCACGACCACCGAGGCGGTGCACCTGCCGCCGACGGCCCCGCCGACGAACCACGGTCATACCGTGGCGGCCTGGACCACCACGTGGGTCGTGGTCGGGGGCGCGCTGGTCGCCGCGCTCGCGATGGTCTTCGCGCAGGTCTGGCTGTTCTGGGTGGGTCTCGCCGTGTGCGTGCTCGGCCTGGTGATCGGCAAGGTGCTGCAGGTCGTCGGCTACGGCCAGGGCGGTGCCCAGACGCTCGCGCGCCAGAAGGCGCGCGGGGGCCACTGACCCGATGAACGCGCCCGTGCCGCCCTCGCCCGACGAGCCGCGCGACCCGTCGGCCCCGTCCGAGCCCCTTCAGCCGTCCGTCCCCGACGAGCCGGGTGCCGCGGCGCCCGCGAGCTCCGACCAGGGCGGCACGAGCGACCCCAGCACGCGGGAGAGCAGCACGGCGGAGAGCGCCGCGGAGAGCCCCTCCGACCCGACACCGACGGGGTACACCCCGCCGTCCTACGAGGCGCCGGCGGGCTACGTCGCGCGCCCGGTCTACGAGCCGCCCGCGACGTTCGGCGTGCCCTCCTCGTCGGCCGGCACACCCTCGTCGGCCGGCACACCCGCATCGGCCGCCTCGCCCTCGTCGTCGGACGACGACACCGACGAGCCCTCGTCGCCGGTCGCGACGCCCCCCGACACGCAGCCCGCGTCCGAGGTCCCGCTCTACGGCACCCCGCCCGAGCCCGGCGCCGACCCGTACGCCGCGCCCGCCTACGGCACTGCGCCCGTGGCCCCGCCCGGGTACGGCACCGCGCCGTCCGGCGGCCCCGCCTACGGCGCGCCGCAGTCGCCGTACGGCGCGTGGCCCACGGACCCGTACGCGACGCCGCCGCGGGCGAGCAGCCCGCTGGCGACGTGGTCGCTCGTGCTCGGGATCCTCGGCGTCGTGCTCGCGTGCGGCTGCTCGTTCGTCGGTCTCGCCGCCGCCGTGCCCGCGATCCTGCTCGGCAACCGCGCCAAGTCGGACGCGGCCCGGGGCCTCGTCTCGAACGTGTCCGCCGCGCGGGCGGGCGTGATCCTCGGCTGGGTCGGCGTGGGGCTCGCGGTCCTGCGCACCGTCAGCGGCATCGCCACGTACACCCAGAGCTCGCTCTAGGCGCGGCATGGGCGCGCCGGTCGTGGGCCAGCAGGTCACCACACCGCCCGCGACGGCGCCCCGCCGTCGTGCGTGGCGTGGTCCCGCGCTCACCGCGGGGATCGTGCTCGCCGGGACCGCCGTGGTCGCGCTGCGCGACCCCCACGTGTCGGGGAGCTACGGCTACTGCCCGCTGTACGCGGCCGCGGGGCTGTTCTGCCCGGCGTGCGGCGGCCTGCGCGCCACGCACGACCTCGCGCACGGCGACCTCGCCGCGGCGTGGGCGATGAACCCGCTGTGGGTCGCGCTCGTCCCCGTCGTCGTGGCGCTGTGGGGGTGGTGGGCCGTGCGCGTGGCGCGCGGTCGGACCGCGCCGGTGCTGCCGTCGTGGTCGGCGTGGGTGTTCCTCGCGCTGCTCCTGGTGTTCGGCGTGCTGCGCAACCTGCCGGGTCTCGAGGCTCTCGCGCCCTGATCGTCCCGGTCCGCCGGGAAGGTCCTCGTCCGCCCCGGGGGCGTCGGGACGCGCGCCCGCTCCGCGCCGTCCCCAGCGGCCTCGTCCTGCGTCGGGATCGGTCCTCGGCCTGGCAGAGTGTCCCCAGCACGTCCCGAACCGCACCCACGACTGGAGCACCGCGATGAGCACGCCCGACCAGCCGACCGAGCCGCAGCAGCCGAGCGAGCCGTCGTCGCCGTACGCGCCGCCGTCGGCGGGGTCGTCGGGCGGGTCCCAGCCCACGCCGCCCGTCGACCAGCCCCCGGCGTACGACCAGCCGCCCGCCTACGGGCAGCCCGCGGCGGACCAGCCGCCCGCGTACGGTCAGCAGCCGTCCTACGGCCAGCCTCCTGCCTACGGTCAGGCTCCCGCGTACGGTCAGCAGCCCTACGGCCAGGCTCAGTACGGGCAGGCTCCGTACGGCCAGGCTCCGTACGGCCAGGGTCCGTACGGCCAGCAGCCGTACGGGCAGGCTCCCGGGTACGGCGGCTACCCGGGGTACCCGCCCGGCGCCTTCCCCAAGAACAGCCTCGGGGTGTGGGCGCTCGTCCTCGGCATCGCCAGCCTCGTGATGTGCGGCCCGTTCTCGGGCATCGCGGCGATCATCGTCGGCAACCACGCCAAGCGGGCCGTCGCCGCCGGTCAGGCCGACAACGGCAGCCTCGCGACCGCCGGCGTCGTCACCGGCTGGATCGGCACGGCCCTGTGGGTCGTCCTCATCGGGTTCGCCCTGCTCGCCGTGATCGCGGCGCCCGGCAGCACCGTCAGGGGCTACTGACCACGCCCGCGCGCGACCTGGTCCAC
Source organism: Cellulomonas palmilytica (assembly GCF_021590045.1). Classification (NCBI taxonomy): domain Bacteria; kingdom Bacillati; phylum Actinomycetota; class Actinomycetes; order Micrococcales; family Cellulomonadaceae; genus Cellulomonas; species Cellulomonas palmilytica. Next base: position 2,461,453 of record NZ_CP062221.1, read on the forward strand.
CTGTCGGGCCGTGGTCCGGGTCACTCCGCGGCGCCTCTACGATGACCGGGGGACGGACCTCGCACGGCCGCACGGCAGCGGGTCCGCCCGGGACGCGAACGAGGGGTGTGGTGGCCATGAGCGTGCTCGACGAGATCGTCGCGGGGGTCCGGGAGGACCTCGCGGCACGGGAGGCGCGCACGCCGCTCGCCGAGGTCAAGGAGCTCGCGGCACGTCGCGAGTCGGCGATCGACGCGGTCGCGCGCCTGCGGGTCGAGGACGCGGTCACGGTCATCGCCGAGGTCAAGCGCTCGAGCCCGTCGAAGGGTGCGCTCGCGCAGATCTCCGACCCGGCCGCGCTGGCCGCGGAGTACGAGAAGGGCGGAGCGGCCGCGATCTCGGTGCTCACCGAGGAGCGCCGGTTCAACGGCTCGCTCGCGGACCTCGACGCGGTGCGCGCCCGGGTCGACATCCCGGTGCTGCGCAAGGACTTCATCGTGTCGCCCTACCAGGTGTGGGAGGCCCGCGCGCACGGGGCCGACGTGTGCCTGCTCATCGTCGCGGCGCTCGAGCAGACGGTGCTCGAGTCGCTCGTCGAGCGCGTGCACTCGCTCGGCATGACCGCGCTCGTCGAGGTCCACGACGTGGACGAGGTCGACCGCGCGGTCGACGCGGGCGCCCGGGTCATCGGCGTGAACGCGCGCGACCTGCGCTCGCTCGAGGTCGACCGCGGGACGTTCGCGCGCGTCGCGCCCCGGATCCCGTCCGACGTCGTGAAGATCGCCGAGTCGGGCGTGCGCGGACCGCACGACGTCGTCGACTACGCGCGCGCCGGTGCCGACGCGGTGCTCGTCGGCGAGGCGCTCGTCACCGACGACGCGCCGCGGCAGTCCGTCGCCGACCTCGTCGCGGCCGGCGCCCACCCGTCCCTGCGCGCGGTGCGCCAGTGAGCGGGGTCGACAGCGGTCGGCCGGTCGTCCCGGGCCAGGAGCCCCGGCTCGGCTCGCTCGCCACGCACGTCGGGCCGTACTGGGGCGACTTCGGCGGCCGGTTCGTGCCCGAGGCGCTCATCGCGGCCCTCGACGAGCTCGACACGGCGTATCACAAGGCCCTGGCGGACCCGGCGTTCGGTGCCGAGCTCGCGCGCCTGCACCGCACGTACACCGGTCGTCCCAGCCCGCTGACCGAGGTGCCGCGGTTCGCGGCGCACGTCGGCGGCGGCGCCCGCGTGTTCCTCAAGCGCGAGGACCTCAACCACACGGGCTCGCACAAGATCAACAACGTGCTCGGCCAGGCGCTGCTCGTGAAGCGACTGGGCAAGTCGCGCGTGATCGCGGAGACGGGCGCCGGGCAGCACGGCGTCGCGACGGCCACGGCCGCCGCGCTGCTGGGCCTGGAGTGCACCGTGTACATGGGCGAGGAGGACACGCAGCGCCAGGCGCTCAACGTCGCCCGCATGCGCCTGCTCGGCGCCGAGGTCGTCCCGGTGACGATCGGCACGCGCACGCTCAAGGACGCGATCAACGAGGCGCTGCGCGACTGGGTCGCGAACGTCGAGACGACGCACTACCTGCTCGGCACGGTCACGGGCCCGCACCCGTTCCCGGAGATGGTGCGCGACTTCCACAAGCTCATCGGCGAGGAGGCGCGCGCGCAGCTGCTCGGCGAGATCGGCCGGCTGCCCGACGCCGTGGCGGCGTGCGTGGGCGGCGGCTCGAACGCGATGGGCATCTTCAACGCGTTCCTGGACGACGAGGGTGTGCGGCTGTTCGGCTTCGAGGCGGGCGGTCGCGGGCTCGGCCCCGGGGACCACGCGGCGCGGTTCTCGGGCGGTGCCCCGGGTGTGCTGCACGGCGCGCGCTCGTACCTGCTGCAGGACGAGGACGGGCAGACGATCCCGAGCCACTCGGTCTCGGCGGGCCTCGACTACCCGAGCGTCGGCCCGGAGCACTCGTGGCTGCACGACATCGGCCGCGCGACGTACCTGCCGGTCTCGGACGCCGAGGCCATGGATGCGTTCCGGCTCCTGTGCCGGACCGAGGGGATCATCCCCGCGATCGAGTCCGCGCACGCGCTGGCGGGCGCGATCCAGCTCGGGCCGCAGGTCGGCGAGTGGTCCGACGAGCCCGTGGTCCTGGTGAACCTGTCGGGGCGCGGTGACAAGGACGTGGCCACGGCCGCGCGGTGGTTCGGCCTGCTCGACGCGGGCGACGAGGGCGAGGGGGACCGGTGAGCGGCGGGCAGACGACGAGCGCGACGCCGGGTGCCACGACGGGCGCCACGACCGGCGCCACGACGGGACCGCTCCTCGACGGTCTCGCGGCCCAGGGCCGCGCGGCGCTCGTCGGCTACCTCCCGGTCGGGTACCCGTCGGTGCCGGGCTCGGTCCAGGCGGTGCGCACGATGATCGACGCCGGAGTGGACGTCGTCGAGCTCGGCATGCCGTACACCGACCCGGTCATGGACGGCCCCGTCATCCAGCGCGCGGTCGACCACGCGCTGCGGGGCGGCACGCGCGTGCGGGACACGCTCACGGCGGTCGAGCAGGTCGCGGGCCGCGGCGCCCCGGTGCTCGTCATGACGTACTGGAACCTGGTCCTGCGCTACGGCGTCGAGGCGTACGCGCGCGACCTCGCGGCGGCCGGCGGAGCCGGCCTCATCACGCCGGACCTCGTGCCCGACGAGGCCGAGGCGTGGATCGCGGCGTCGGACGCGCACGGCCTCGACCGGGTGTTCCTGGTCGCCCCGAGCTCGACGCCCGAGCGGCTCGCGAGCACGGTCGCCGCGTCGCGCGGCTTCGTGTACGCGGCGTCGACCATGGGCGTCACGGGGGAGCGTGCGACAGTGGGCTCGCGGGCCGAGCAGCTCGTCGCCGACACCCGCGCGGCGGGCGCGCCGCGGGTGTGCGTCGGCCTGGGCGTGTCGCGCCCCGAGCAGGCGGCGCAGGTGGCCTCGTACGCCGACGGCGTGATCGTCGGCTCGGCGTTCGTCCGCTCGCTGCTGGACGTGTCCGACGAGGCCACGGGTCTCGACCGTCTCGCCGAGGTCACGGCCGCGCTCGCCGCGGGGGTGCGCTCGGCGCAGCGTCCGGCGGGCGGTTCGGTCGACGGGTCCGCGCGGTGAGCCTCGCGTCGCTCGTCGGGACCGCGCCCGCGGGCGGGCTTGTCGAGGGCGGGTTCGTCGACGGCGGGTTCGTCCACGGCGTCCGCGCCGCGATCCCGAGCCCGTCGCACGGCGTGTGGTACCTCGGCCCCCTGCCGCTGCGTGCGTACGCGCTCGCGATCCTCGTCGGGATCGTGGCCGCGGTGCTCCTGACGCAGCGCCGGTGGGAGGAGCGCGGCGGTGACCGGGACCAGGTCGTCGAGATCGCGTTCTGGGCCGTGCCGTTCGGCATCCTCGGCGGGCGGATCTACCACCTGGTCACGTCGCCGGACGCGTACTTCGGCGAGGGCGGCGACCCCTGGAAGGCGTTCGCGATCTGGGAGGGCGGCCTCGGGATCTGGGGCGCCGTCGCTCTCGGCGCGGTCGGCGCTTGGATCGGGTGCCGCCGGCAGGGCGTGCGACTCGCCCCGTTCGCCGACGCGCTCGCGCCCGGTCTGCTCGTGGCCCAGGCGATCGGCCGGCTCGGCAACTGGTTCAACCAGGAGCTGTTCGGCGGTCCGACGACCCTGCCGTGGGGCCTGCGGGTCGACGACTCGGTCGCCGAGGCGGCCGGGTACGCCGCCGGGACGCTGTTCCACCCGACGTTCCTGTACGAGATGGCGTGGAACCTCGCCGGCGCCGCGCTGCTGGTGTGGGCGGACCGCAGGTTCCGGCTCGGGCACGGCCGGGTGTTCTGGCTGTACGTCGTGGTGTACACCTCGGGCCGCCTGTGGATCGAGGCGCTGCGCATCGACCCCGCCCACGGCTTCCTGGGGTTGCGCCTCAACGTCTGGACGTCGATGCTGGTCGGCCTCGGGGCGCTGGTAGCGTTCGTGGTGGTCGGGCGTCGGCATCCTGGACGCGACACGACCGTCCTGCTGGACCCGTCGGCGGAACCCACGCAACAGGCCTCCCAGCAGGAGGACGTCCCGCAGGACACGGACACCGACTCGGCGGCCGTCCCTGCGGACGACGAGGACGGTCATCCGGCCCGTTGACGACGGGCCCGGACCGGCCCCGGACGTGGCCGATCATCAGTGATCCGAGTCACACAGGGCGATGCGGCCACCCGTTCAGGCGGGTTGTATCGTCGCCCACCACAAGGGCCGACGACGTCCCGATCCCCCCAAGTTCGTGCGAGCCCCGGTCCGGCCGGGGCACTGTGAGGACGGTAGAGATGACGTCGCCCAGCGGTCTGCCGAGCACGTCGCTCGACCACGCGGCGTACCCCCTGTACGACCCGTCGGCCGAGCACGACGCCTGCGGCTTCGCGTTCGTCGCGACGCTGCGCGGAACTCCTGGGCGCGACATCGTCGACGCCGGGCTCACCGCGCTGCTCAACCTGGACCACCGCGGCGCCGTCGGCGCCGAGGAGGACTCCGGCGACGGCGCCGGCATCCTGACCCAGATCCCCGACGCGTTCCTGCGCGACGTGGTGGACGCGGACCTGCCTCCCGTCGGCTACTACGCGATCGGCATGGCGTTCCTGTCGCAGGACGAGGCCGAGCGCACCGCGGCGATCGCCGCGATCGAGGCCGTGGCCGCCGAGGAGAAGCTCGACGTGCTCGCCTGGCGCGACGTCGTCGTCACCGCGGACCTCGTCGGGCCCACGGCGCGCGCGTCGATGCCGGTGTTCCGCCAGCTCGTCGTCGCGGACCCGTCGCGCGAGCTGTCCGGGATCGACCTCGACCGCCGCGCGTACCGCCTGCGCAAGCGCGCGGAGCGCGAGCACGGCGTCTACTTCGCGTCGCTGTCGGCCCGCACCATCACGTACAAGGGCATGCTCACGACCGGCCAGCTCGAGCCGTTCTTCGCGGACCTGTCCGACCCGCGCTACGCGTCCGAGATCGCGCTCGTGCACTCGCGCTTCTCGACGAACACGTTCCCGTCGTGGGAGCTCGCGCAGCCGTTCCGGATGGTCGCGCACAACGGCGAGATCAACACGGTGCGCGGCAACCGCAACTGGATGGCCGCCCGCGAGGGCATGCTCGCGTCCGACGAGCTCGGCGACCTCGCCCCGCTGCTGCCGGTCTGTACGCCCGGCGGCTCGGACTCGGGCAGCTTCGACGAGGTGCTCGAGCTGCTGCACCTGTCGGGCCGCTCGCTGCCGCACTCCGTGATGATGATGATCCCGGAGCCGTGGGAGAACCACGCGCAGATGGATCCCGCCACGCGCGCGTTCTTCGAGTACCACTCGACGCTCATGGAGCCGTGGGACGGCCCGGCCGCCATGACGTTCACCGACGGCACGCTCATCGGCGCGGTGCAGGACCGCAACGGCCTGCGCCCCGGCCGCTACTGGGTGACCGAGGACGGCCTCGTCGTGTGCGCGTCGGAGTCCGGCGTGCTCGACATCGACCCCGCGTCGGTCGTCGCGAAGGGCCGCCTCGAGCCCGGCCTGTTCTTCCTCGTCGACACCGGCCAGGGCCGGATCATCGCCGACGCCGAGGTCATGTCCCAGCTCGCGGCGCAGCGCCCGTACGCGCAGTGGGTCGAGGAGAACTCGGTCTACCTCGAGCAGCTGCCGGAGCGCGAGCACGTCGCGCACTCCGCCGCCTCGGTGCGCCGCCGCCAGCGCGCGTTCGGGTACACCGAGGAGGAGCTCAAGATCCTCCTCACGCCCATGGCCGCGACCGGCGCCGAGCCGCTGGGCGCCATGGGGTCCGACACGCCGGTCGCGGTGCTCTCGCAGCGCCCGCGGCTGCTGTTCGACTACTTCACGCAGATGTTCGCGCAGGTGACCAACCCGCCGCTGGACGCGATCCGCGAGGAGCTCGTGACCGCGATCGGCGGCGCGATCGGCCCCGAGCCGAACCTGCTGGCCGACGGCCCGGAGCACGCGCGCAAGCTCGTCCTGCCGTTCCCGGTGCTCGACAACGACCAGCTCGCCAAGATCGTGCACGTCGACAAGGAGCCCCGCCACGGGTTCCGCACGACGACGATCCGCGGCCTGTACAAGGCGTCCGGCGGGGGAGCGGCGCTCGAGGCGCGCCTCGAGGAGATCTTCGCCGAGGTCGACCGCGCGGTCGCCGACGGCGTCAGCTTCGTCGTGCTGTCCGACCGCAACTCCGACGCGGAGCTCGCGCCGATCCCGTCGCTCCTGCTGCTGAGCGCGGTGCACCACCACACGCTGCGGCGCCACACCCGCACGCAGATCTCGCTCGTCGTCGAGGCCGGCGACGTGCGCGAGGTGCACCACGTCGCGCTGCTCATCGGGTTCGGGGCGGCCGCGGTCAACCCGTACCTCGCGATGGAGACCGTCGAGGACCTCTCGCGGCACGGCTACCTCGGCGACGTCACGCCCGAGAAGGCCGTCAAGAACCTCATCAAGGCGCTCGGCAAGGGCGTCCTGAAGGTCATGTCGAAGATGGGCATCTCGACGATCGCGTCGTACCGCGGCGCGCAGGTGTTCGAGGCGATCGGCCTGTCGCAGGCGCTCGTCGACCGGTACTTCACCGGGACGACGAGCCGGCTCGGCGGGATCGGGCTGGACGTCATCGCGGCCGAGGTCGCGGCGCGGCACGCCGACGCGTACCCCGCGTCCGGCAACCGCCAGCCGCACCAGCGGCTCGCAGTCGGTGGCGAGTACCAGTGGCGCCGGGACGGCGAGGACCACCTCTTCGACCCCGAGACTGTCTTCCGCCTGCAGCACTCGACGCGCACGCGCCAGATGGACGTGTTCCGCCAGTACACGCAGCGCGTCGACGACCAGGCGAAGCGCCTCATGACGCTGCGCGGTCTGCTCGCCTTCAAGGAGGGCGTGCGCGAGCCCGTGCCGCTCGACGAGGTCGAGCCCGTGAGCGAGATCGTCAAGCGGTTCAGCACGGGCGCGATGTCCTACGGCTCGATCTCGGCCGAGGCGCACGAGACGCTCGCGATCGCGATGAACCGCCTCGGCGCGAAGTCCAACACGGGCGAGGGCGGCGAGGACCCGGAGCGCCTGCACGACCCGGAGCGGCGCTCCGCGATCAAGCAGATCGCCTCGGGCCGGTTCGGCGTGACGTCGGAGTACCTCACGAACGCCGACGACATCCAGATCAAGCTCGCGCAGGGCGCCAAGCCCGGCGAGGGCGGTCAGCTGCCCGGTCACAAGGTGTACCCGTGGGTCGCGAAGACGAGGCACTCGACGCCGGGCGTCGGCCTCATCTCGCCGCCGCCGCACCACGACATCTACTCGATCGAGGACCTCGCGCAGCTCATCCACGACGCGAAGAACGCGAACCCGCGCGCCCGGATCCACACCAAGCTCGTCTCCGAGTTCGGCGTGGGCACGATCGCCGCGGGCGTGGCCAAGGCGCACTCGGACGTCATCCTCATCTCGGGCCACGACGGCGGCACGGGCGCGAGCCCGCTGACGTCGCTCAAGCACGCGGGCACGCCGTGGGAGATCGGCCTGGCCGAGACGCAGCAGACGCTCGTCCTCAACGACCTGCGCGACCGCGTCGTCGTCCAGGTGGACGGCCAGCTCAAGACGGGCCGCGACGTCGTGGTCGGCGCGCTGCTCGGCGCGGAGGAGTTCGGCTTCGCGACCGCCCCGCTCGTCGTGTCCGGCTGCGTCATGATGCGCGTCTGCCACCTCGACACCTGCCCGGTGGGCGTCGCGACGCAGAACCCGGAGCTGCGCGCGCGCTTCACGGGCAAGCCGGAGTTCGTCGAGGCGTTCTTCGAGTTCATCGCGACCGAGGTGCGCGAGCACCTCGCGGCGCTCGGGTTCCGGACGCTCGAGGAGGCCGTCGGTCACGTCGAGCTGCTCGAGACGCGCAGCGCGATCGAGCACTGGAAGGCCGAGGGTCTCGACCTGGAGCCGGTGCTGGCCGTGCCGCAGCCCAAGCCGGGCTCGGCGCTGCACCACACCAAGAACCAGGACCACGGCCTGGAGCGCGCGCTCGACAACCGCCTCATCGCGCTGTCGGCCGACGCCCTGGAGCGCCGCGAGCCGGTGCGGATCGCGCTGCCCGTGCGCAACGTCAACCGGACGGTCGGCACGATGCTCGGCCACGAGGTCACGCGGCGATTCGGCGGCGAGGGCCTGCCCGACGACACGATCGACGTCACGCTGACGGGCTCGGCCGGCCAGTCGTTCGGCGCGTTCGTGCCGCGCGGCATCACGCTGCGGCTGTTCGGCGACGCGAACGACTACGTCGCCAAGGGCCTGTCGGGCGGCCGCATCATCGTGCGGCCCGACCGCAGCGCGGTGCTCTCGTCGAGCCACAACGTGATCGCGGGCAACGTGATCGGCTACGGCGCGACGTCCGGCGAGGTGTTCCTGCGGGGCCTGACCGGTGAGCGGTTCGCGGTCCGCAACTCGGGTGCGACGCTCGTCGTCGAGGGCGTGGGCGACCACGCGTGCGAGTACATGACCGGCGGGACCGTCGTCGTCCTCGGGCGCACCGGCCGCAACTTCGGTGCAGGCATGTCGGGCGGCACGGCCTACGTGGTCGACCTGCAGACCGAGCTCGTCAACACCGACGCGGTCCGCACCGGGGAGCTGTCCCTCGCGCCGCTCGACGACGAGGACGCCGCGGTCGTCGGCGACCTGCTGCGGCGCTACGCCGAGGAGACCGGCTCGCCGGTCGCCGTCGAGCTGCTCCAGGGTGACTGGCGCTCGCGCTTCACCCGTGTCCTGCCCACCGAGTTCTCGCGCGTCCGGCGTGCGCTCGCGCAGGCCGAGGCCGAGGGCCTCGACCCGACGGCGCCCGGCGTGTGGGACCAGATCCTGGAGGTGGCGCGTGGCTGACCCCCGTGGCTTCCTGAAGGTGCGGGAGCGCGAGCTCCCGCCGAACCGGCCCGTCGAGGTGCGCCTGCGCGACTGGAAGGACGTGCACGCCCACCTGCAGGAGGGCCAGCCGTACCTCAAGGAGCAGGCCGGCCGCTGCATGGACTGCGGCATCCCGTTCTGCCACAACGGCTGCCCCCTCGGGAACCTCATCCCCGAGTGGAACGACCTCGTGTGGCGCGGGCAGTGGGCGGACGCGATCGACCGCCTGCACGCGACGAACAACTTCCCCGAGTTCACGGGGCGCATCTGCCCGGCGCCGTGCGAGTCGTCGTGCGTGCTGGGCATCAACCAGCCGCCGGTGACGATCAAGAACGTCGAGGTCTCGATCATCGACGAGGCGTTCGACCGCGGACTGGTCACACCGCAGGTGCCGCAGCGGCTCACGGGTCACACGGTGGCGGTCGTCGGCTCGGGCCCGGCCGGTCTGGCCGCCGCGCAGCAGCTCACGCGCGCCGGTCACACCGTCGCGGTGTACGAGCGGGACGACGCGATCGGCGGCCTGCTGCGGTACGGCGTGCCGGACTTCAAGCTCGAGAAGGTCCACATCGACCGGCGCATCGCGCAGATGGAGGCCGAGGGCACGCGGTTCCGGCCCGGCGTCGAGATCGGCCGCGACGTCACGTGGGCGCAGCTGCAGGCCCGCTACGACGCGATCGTGATCGCGACGGGTGCGACCGTGCCGCGCGAGCTGCGCGTCCCGGGCACCGAGCTCGACGGTGTGATGTTCGCGATGGACTTCCTGCACCCGGCGAACGCCGCGGCCGCGGGCAGGACCGTCGAGGGCCAGGTGACGGCGGAGGGCAAGCACGTCGTCATCATCGGCGGCGGCGACACCGGCTCGGACTGCCTCGGCACCGCGCTGCGCCAGGGTGCCGCGTCGGTCACGACGCTCGCCATCGGCAAGAAGCCGCCGACGGAGCGCCCCGCGCACCAGCCGTGGCCCACGGACCCGATCCTGTTCGAGGTCTCGTCCTCGCACGAGGAGGGCGGTGAGCGCGCGTACCTCGCGTCGACCGTCGGCTTCCTGCCCGACGAGACGGGCTCGCGCGTCGGCGCGCTGCGCCTGGCGACCACCGAGTACCTGCCGGACGGCCGCCGCGTGCCGACCGCCGGGACCGAGCGCGACATCCCGGCGGACCTCGTGCTCATCGCGATGGGCTTCACCGGCCCGGAGACGCAGGCCGTCGTCGAGCAGCTCGGCGTCGAGGTCACGCCGCGCGGCGCGTTCGCGCGGACCGACGACTTCGCGACCGCCGTCCCCGGCGTGTTCGTCGCGGGTGACGCCGGCCGCGGCCAGTCGCTCGTCGTGTGGGCGATCGCCGAGGGCCGCGCGGCGGCCGCCGCGGTGGACACCTACCTGTCCGGCGCGACGGAGCTCCCGCGTCCCGTCGAGGCCGACACGGTGGCCCTGCGACCCTGAACCCACCCCCCAGCCCGGCGAGTCGTCCAGACACGCCGGGTCCACTACCGGGACGGCGCCCTGACCTGTCAGGACGTTCGGACCGGCCAGACATACCCGAAAGGCATAGGCTCGCCTTCATGCGTAGAGCAAAGATCGTCTGCACCCTCGGCCCGGCCACGGAGTCGCTCGACATGATCCAGGCGCTGGTCGACGCCGGCATGGACGTGGCGCGCATCAACCGGAGCCACGGCGAGCCCGAGGAGCACGCCAAGGTCATCCAGAACGTCCGTGCCGCGGCGCAGGCCTCGGGCCGCTCGGTCGCCGTGCTCGTGGACCTGCAGGGTCCGAAGATCCGCCTCGGTCGCTTCATCGAGGGCGGCCACGACGTCGCCGTCGGCGACACGCTGACCATCACGACCGACGACGTCGAGGGCACCAAGGACCGCGTCTCGACGACGTTCAAGGGCCTGCCGGGCGACGTGAAGCCGGGCGACCCGATCCTCATCGACGACGGCAAGGTGCTCGTGCGCGTCGTCGAGGTCAACGGCAATGACGTCGTCACGCGCGTCGAGGTGCCGGGCCGCGTCTCCAACAACAAGGGCCTCAACCTGCCCGGCGTCGCGGTGTCCGTGCCCGCGCTGAGCGACAAGGACGAGACCGACCTGCGGTGGGGCCTCGCGCAGGGCGCGGACTTCATCGCCCTGTCCTTCGTGCGCAACGCCGCGGACTACGACCGCGTGCGTCAGATCATGGAGGAGGAGGGCCGGATCGTCCCGGTCGTCGCCAAGATCGAGAAGCCGCAGGCGGTCGAGAACCTCGCCGAGATCGTGCAGGCGTTCGACGGCATCATGGTCGCCCGCGGTGACCTGGGCGTCGAGCTGCCGCTCGAGCAGGTGCCGCTCGTGCAGAAGCGCGCGGTCGAGCTCGCGCGCCGTAACGCCAAGCCGGTCATCGTGGCGACGCAGGTGCTCGAGTCCATGACGACGAACCCGCGCCCGACGCGCGCGGAGGCGTCCGACTGCGCCAACGCCGTGCTCGACGGCGCGGACGCGGTCATGCTCTCGGGCGAGACCAGCGTGGGCGACTACCCGATCGAGACGGTGCGCACGATGGCGCGCATCATCGAGGCCACCGAGCAGCTCGGCCGTGAGCGCATCGCGCCCCTCGGCTCGACGCCGCACACGCGCGGTGGCGCGATCACCCGCGCCGCGGCCGAGATCGGTGAGCGGATCGGCGTGAAGTACCTCGTGACGTTCACGCAGTCCGGAGACTCGGCGCGCCGCATGTCGCGCCTGCGCTCGCCCATCCCGCTGCTCGCCTTCACGCCGGTCGAGTCGGTGCGCAACGTGCTGTCGCTGTCGTGGGGCACGCAGACGTACCAGGTGCCGCAGGTCGCGAGCACCGACGAGATGGTCGACCAGGTCGACAAGACGCTGCAGGCGCACGGTCTCGCGGAGACCGGTGACTACGTCGTCGTCGTGTCCGGTGCCCCGGTGGGCGTCGTCGGGTCCACGAACTCGATCGTGGTGCACAAGATCGGCGACGAGTCGGACCGCGTCGCCTGACGCGGCACCGCCTGACACGGAGGCCCGCTCCGCCCGACCCTCACCGGTCCGGTCGGCGCGGGCCTTCGTCGTGCGGGAGCCGGTGCGCAGCCCCCGCGCGGGTCAGGACCGCGGCGCGAGCTCCTGGAGCGCGGCGACCAGGACACGGTTGAACTCCTGCGGCGCGTGCGTGTTGACGTCGTGGCCCGCGCCGGGCACCACGGTGAGCCGTGCGCCGGCGTGCGCGCGCAGGTAGCGGCGCTCCTCGAGCCGGAGCGGGTCGCGCCGGCCGTTGACGAGCCAGACGGGCAGGCTGAGGCGGCGCAGGTCGGCCAGCGGGGAGCAGGTCGCGAGCGCGGCGAGCATGTCGGTCACGACGTACCAGGTCCCGCCGCCCAGGTGCAGCGCGTCCGTCACCCACGTGGACACGCGGCGGTACGCACGCAGCAGCGGTCCGCGGGTCTGCGTCGAGCAGCCCGCGGCGACGACGCCGGCGATCGTGCGCTCGTGGCGGCCGGCGTACGCGAGGCTCACGTAGCCGCCCAGCGAGAGCCCGACGAGCAGGGGCGGCGTGCCGAACGAGCGGACCGCCGCGTCGACGGCCTCCAGCGCGCCGTCGAGCGTGAACCGCTCGTGTGCGCGGGCGCCGTGCCCGGGCAGGTCGATCGCGAGCGTAGGGTGCCCGAGCCGCTCGAGCTCGGCGACCTGCGGTGCCCAGATCGCCGACGACGTGCGCGTGCCGTGCACCATGACGATCGGGCGCGCCGAGCCGGCGCCGCCGGACTCGGCGTGCGAGGCGGCGACGGCGGCGGCCACGACGACTTCGGGGACCTCGGGGACGACGACGGCGTCGTGCGTGCGGTCCCAGGGCGCGCGCCCGTCGGCAGGCGTGCGCTGGTGCGGCAGGGCGGGTGCGGCGACCGGGGTGGTGGTACCGGACGGGCCGTGCGGGGTGCTGCTGATGATCTCTCCCGGGTCGCGAGGTGCGGTGAGCATACGCGCGGCACCTGGGAACGGCGGGGGAGAGCGGACGGTGCGCACAGGACCTGCGCACGTCGTCCCGAAGGGCGTGACACGCGGCCCCGGACCCCACGGTGACGTGCGCCGCTCGTCGGGATCTGCGCGTTCACCTCAGGCGTGGGCCGCCGGGTGCCGATAGGTGCGAAGACGACCGTCGTGCCATGGGAGGTGCCGTGAAGCAGCTGGGCGAGATCCTGCTCGAGGAAGGCCTGGTGACCGAGGCGCAGCTCCTGTCCGCCCTGGACGAGCAGCTGACGTCCGGCGGGTCGCTCGGCCGGACGCTGGTCGAGCTCGGGATGCTCACCGAGAACCAGCTGGTCCAGGCCCTCGCGGCGCAGGTCGGCATGCAGTTCGTCGACCTCGACGAGTACCCCGTTGACCGGGCCGCGGTGTCCATGGTCCCGGGTGCGCTGTGCCGCCGGTACACCGTGCTGCCCGTCGGGATCCAGAACGGCGTGCTGATCCTGGCGACCGCAGACCCGGGCAACGTCATGGCGGTCGACGACGTGCGCTCGGTGTCCGGCATGCAGGTCACGCCCGTGATCTCCACGTACGACAACATGGTGCGGGCGATCGACCGGTACGTGCGCGCCGACGGCGAGATGGAGAACCTCTCGTCGGCGTTCGAGGAGTCGCAGCCGGAACCCGAGGCCGACCTGTCGCGCATGGGCGACATCGTCGACGACGACGCGCCCATCGTCCGGTACGTCAACCTGCTCGTGACGCAGGCGATCACCGACCGCGCGTCCGACATCCACATCGAGCCGACCGAGCACGACCTGCGCGTGCGGTACCGCATCGACGGCGTGCTGCACGAGACGCAGCGCTCGCCGAAGAACATCACCGGTGGCGTCATCTCGCGCGTGAAGATCATGAGCGACATCGACATCGCCGAGAAGCGCAAGCCGCAGGACGGCCGCATGTCCGTCATGCACAACGGGCGCAAGATCGACCTCCGCGTGGCGACGCTGCCGACCGTGTGGGGCGAGAAGATCGTCATGCGCATCCTCGACAACTCCACGGCGAGCCTCGACCTGCGCGACCTGTCGTTCCTCGACCACAACTACGAGACGTACAAGGAGTCGTACACCAAGCCGTACGGCATGATCCTGGTCACCGGCCCCACCGGTTCGGGCAAGTCGACGACGCTGTACGCGACGCTCAACGCCGTCTCGAAGCCCGACATCAACGTCATCACGGTCGAGGACCCGGTCGAGTACCGGCTCGCGGGCATCAACCAGGTGCAGGTCAACCCGAAGGCCGGTCTGACGTTCGCCGCCGCGCTGCGCTCGATCCTGCGCTCCGACCCCGACGTCGTGCTCCTCGGTGAGATCCGTGACCACGAGACCGCGCAGATCGCGGTCGAGGCGGCCCTCACCGGTCACCTCGTGCTCTCGACGCTGCACACCAACGACGCACCGTCGGCCGTGACGCGTCTGACCGAGATGGGCATCGAGCCGTTCCTCGTCGGCTCGGCGCTCGACTGCGTGGTCGCCCAGCGACTCGCGCGTCGCCTGTGCCCGAAGTGCAAGGTGCCCTACCAGCCGACGCCCGGCGAGATGGAGGCCGCGCGCTTCCCGTGGGTGCCGGGGGAGCCGATCCCGGAGCTGTACCGGCCGGGCGGCTGCAGCACGTGCTCGAAGACCGGCTACAAGGGCCGGCTCGCGCTGCACGAGGTCATGCGCGTCACCGAGGAGATCGAGCGGCACGCCGTCGCGCACTCCTCCGCGGCGGACATCGCGAGCACCGCGGTGCACCAGGGGATGATCTCGCTGCGCAACGACGGCTGGTACAAGGTCGCGATGGGACTGACGTCGATCGAGGAGATCCTGCGCGTCGTCGCCTGACCTGCACGAAGGGGCGATACGTCCGGTGTGATCCGCTCAAGTCGGGCCTGACGACCGCCGATGAACCGACCGTGGCCGCTTTCGGCCCGACGCGAGGTCGCGGGACGCGCGACTCCCGAGAGGGGAATGACGTGAGCGAGTACTACCAGCCGCAGGGCGAGCCCGCGCGACCCCTGCCCCCCTACCGCCCGGCCGGCCCCCAGGCGGGCGCGCCCGCGGCCCCGGGGCAGACGGTGTTCTCGCCGATCCCGTCGCAGTCGACCGCGCACCCCGTGGCGCCCGGCGCGCCCGCGGAGCCGCTGCCGACCGTGCCGGCGCAGCCCGCGCCCGGGGCGCCGCTGCGCGTGTCGACGCAGGCCCCGGTCAGCGCACCGCAGTCGGTCGCGGCCGTCCGCGAGCAGTTCCGTCCCGCGCAGGCCTCGGCCGCTGGCACGCCCGCGCACCCCACGTTCTCGGGCGCCACGTTCACGCCGGACAGCACGGGCGCCCCCGCCGGTCCCGCGACGTTCACGCCGGGTGGGACGCGGACGTTCAACCCCGTCCCGTCGCAGTCGCCCTCCGCACCGCTCCCCTCGGCACCGCTGCCCTCCGCACCGCTGCCCGCGGCGCCCGCCGTGCCGGGTGGCGCGGCGTTCATGCCGGCTCCCCAGGCCCCCGCGGCCCCCGCGGCTCCCGTGGCACCCTCGGGGCCGGCGGCTCCCGCGGGTGGTGCGCCCGGGGGAGCGGGCGCGCCGAAGCGCGAGCGCGGTGCGGCGCGCGTCGGCATGGCGCAGGAGCGCCAGGAGGGCGACGTCCAGGTCGACGAGGTGCTCGCGAAGATGGTCGAGCTCGGGGCCTCGGACGCGCACTTCACGACCGGCGCGCCGCCCATGGTGCGGATCTCCGGCTCGCTCAAGCCGCTCGAGGGCTTCGGCCCGCTGATGCCGGACCCGCTGCGCCGCGCGCTGTACGCGATCCTCACGCAGAAGCAGCGCGAGACGTTCGAGGCGAACCTCGAGCTCGACTTCTCGCACGCCGTGCGCGGCCTCGCGCGGTTCCGCGTGAACCTCTACCAGCAGCGCGAGTCCATCGGTGCCGCGTTCCGTGTGATCCCCTACGAGATCAAGCCGCTCGAGGACCTGGGTGTCCCCGCGGTCGTCGCGAACTTCGCCGGCCTGCCGCGCGGGCTCGTGCTCGTCACGGGTCCGACGGGTTCCGGCAAGTCGACGACGCTCGCCGCGATCGTCGACCTCGCGAACCGCACCCGCGAGGACCACATCATGACGGTCGAGGACCCGATCGAGTTCCTCCACCGGCACAAGAAGTCGCTCATCAACCAGCGCGAGGTCGGTGCGGACACGCTGTCGTTCGCGAACGCGCTCAAGCACGTGCTGCGCCAGGACCCGGACATCATCCTGGTCGGTGAGATGCGTGACCTCGAGACGATCTCGGTCGCGCTGACCGCGGCCGAGACCGGTCACCTCGTGTTCGCCACGCTGCACACGCAGGACGCGGCGCAGACGATCGACCGCGTGATCGACGTGTTCCCCGCGCACCAGCAGGACCAGGTGCGCACGCAGCTCGCCGGTGCGATCCAGGGCGTCGTCTGCCAGACCCTGTGCAAGCGCGCCGACGGCCCGGGCCGCGCGGTCGCGACCGAGGTGCTCGTCGCGACCCCCGCGATCCGCAACCTCATCCGTGAGGGCAAGACGCACCAGATCTACTCGTCGATGCAGGCCGGCGCGAAGCAGGGCATGCACACGATGGACCAGCACCTCGCCGAGCTCGTCAAGCAGGGGAAGATCTCGTACGAGGTCGGGCTCGAGAAGGCGCACCACGCCGAGGACTTCAACCGGCTCACCGGGCGGTTCTCGGGCGCGACCCAGGGCAGCGCGAACGTCGCCGACCCCGTGCTCACGGGTGAGGCGATGCTCGGCGCTCCCATGAACCCCGGACAGGTGATGTGATGGCAGCCGAGGCCAAGACGTTCGAGTACGCGGTCCGGGACAAGTCCGGCAAGCTCGTCAAGGGCCGCGTCGAGGCGCCCAACCAGGCAGCGGTCGCCAACCGTCTGCGGGACATGGGTCTCGCGGCGGTCTCGATCTCCGAGGTCAGCTCCTCGGGCCTCAACCGCGAGATCAGCATCGGCGGCGACAAGATCTCGCTCAAGGACCTCGCGGTCATGTCGCGTCAGCTGTCGACGATGATCGACTCGGGCCTGTCGCTGCTGCGCGCGCTGTCGATCCTCGCCGAGCAGACCGAGAACAAGGCGCTCGCCAAGATCATCGGGCAGGTGCGCAGCGACGTCGAGGTCGGTGGCGCCCTGTCGGTCGCGCTGCAGAAGCACGAGCAGGTGTTCCCGCCGCTCATGATCAACATGGTCAAGGCCGGCGAGGTCGGCGGCTTCCTCGACAAGGCGCTCGTCTCGGTGGCGAACAACTTCGAGGCCGAGGTGAAGCTGCGCAACAAGATCAAGTCGGCGATGACCTACCCCGTGGTCGTCTTCGTCTTCGCGATCCTCGCGTCGATCGGCATGCTGCTGTTCATCGTCCCGGTCTTCTCGGGGATGTTCACGACGCTCGGCGGCACGCTGCCGTTGCCGACGCAGATCCTCGTCAACCTGTCGCAGGCGCTGAAGATCATCATCGGGCCGCTCGTGGTGGGGCTCGTGGTGTTCTCGGTCTGGTGGGGCAAGCACAAGAACGACCGGGCGGTCCGCGAGCGGCTCGACCCCATCAAGCTCAAGCTGCCCGTGTTCGGCAACCTGTTCCGCAAGATCGCGGTGGCGCGCTTCACGCGCAACTTCGGCACCATGATCCACTCGGGCGTGCCGCTGCTGCAGGCGCTCGAGGTCGTCGGCGAGACGAGCGGCAGCACCGTGATCGAGCGCGCAGCGAAGGACGTGCAGGAGTCGGTGCGGCGCGGTGAGTCCCTCGCCGGGCCGCTGGGCGAGCACACGGTCTTCCCGCCCATGGTCGTGCAGATGATGGCCGTCGGTGAGGACACCGGTGCGTTGGACACGATGCTCGGCAAGGTCGCGGACTTCTACGACGACGAGGTCGAGTCGACCACCGAGCAGCTCACGAGCCTCATCGAGCCGCTCATGATCGTCGTCATCGGCGCGATCATCGGCTCGATGGTCATCGCGCTGTACATGCCGATCTTCGGGATCTTCGACCTCATCAACTGAGCTTTGTGCGTCGCATTCGTGCGCACGACCTGGGCGCGGTCCGTTTTGTCGGGACCGCGCCCAAGTCGTGCCATCCGAGGGTGTCTGCGCCGTTCGGGTGAAACTCGCGACGGCGGGGAACCGGCGCTCAAGTGGGGGTGGTCCGCGGACGATGAAGCGGATGCAGTTCTGAACCGGCCCTCCGGGGTCGGAGTGGCATTGAAACCGTTATTCAGACCCGACTTCAGGAGCTCAGCAATGATCGCTCGCATCCGCAAGTCCATGGAGGAGAAGGACCAGGGCTTCACCCTGATCGAGCTCCTCGTCGTCATGATCATCATCGGCATCCTCGCGGCCATCGCGATCCCGGTGTTCCTCAACCAGCGCAAGAAGGCCGAGGACTCGGCGGCCAAGGCCGACGTCTCCACCCTCGGCAAGGAGATCGCCACCTACTTCGTCGACTGGGACGGCGCCACCGCCGTGACCGCGGGCATCACGGCCCCCCCGAACGCGAAGCTCCAGGTCAACGGCGAGGACGTCGGCAACGCGTCCAAGAACGTCGAGTTCGGCGGCCTCACCGGCGCGGCTGACGACCAGGACTGGTGCGTCTACGTCACCAACGCCAAGGGCGACAAGGCGGCGACCGGCTACAAGTACTCGGCGGCCGGCGGCCTCGAAGAGGGCACCTGCTGACCTAGGTAGCTCGGAAAGGGCGGGAGCGACTGCTCCCGCCCTTTCTTCGCCCCTCGGTGCCCGATTGCGACGGTGTTGTCGGAATCGGCGCGGTACCGGGTGGGAATCACTCTTCCTGCCTATTCCCACACCATTCCCACGAGGATTGGATAGGACGACGACCGCAACCACGCGGTACGGAGAAAGGCCTGGCACATGATCGTTCGTGCGCTGCGACGACGCAGCCGCGCCGTCGCCGAGCAGGGCGACGCGGGGTTCTCGATGGTCGAGCTGGTCGTGGCGATGCTGGTCCTCGGGATGATGTCGACGGTCGTCATCGCGATCGTCCTGCAGACCCAGGCGCTGGGCGTGTCCAACCGCTCGCGCGTCGCGGCGGCGAACCTCGCCGCGCGGGAGATCGACATCGTCCGCGAGGAGTTCTCCCGGACGGCCGACTCGCCGGCCGCGGTCGCGGACGAGGGCACCGTCCTCAACCCCCACCCGTTGCAGGGTCAGACCGCGGGCCAGCCGCTCGTCGTCGACGGCACCGCGTACACCGTGCGCCGCACGAGCGCGTGGAACCTCACGGGGACCGGCGTCTCGGCGTGCGACGGCGGCAGCGTCGTGAACTACCCGACGCTGCGCGTGGCGGTCAGCGTCACGTGGGACGGGATGGGTCGGGTGGCCCCGGTGACGTCGGTGGCGGCGCTGGCCCCCAAGAAGGACGACAAGGTCGTCGGGACCCACGGCTACGTCGCGGTGAAGGTCACGAACGCGAAGGGGCAGCCCAACGCGGGCCGCACCGTGGTGGTCTACTCCGCGTCCGAGTCGCGCACGGGCATGACGGACGTGACCGGGTGCGCCGTCGTGCAGGTGAACCCGGCGGGCTCGGGGACGATGTACTCGGCGAAGCTCGCGGACGCCGGCCACGTGGACCTGTCGGGCACGGCGGAGCCGGTCAAGTCGGTCGGGATGGTCGAGCGCGGCAAGCTCAACAACAACGTGACGTTCGCGTACGACGCGGCGATGCAGCTGCGGGTCCGGTTCGTCGACGAGTCGGGTGCGCTGGTCGACGACGCGGCGATCGCGGGCCAGCCCTACACGCTCGTCGCGGCCGAGTTCGCGGGGGCGACCGGATCGACGCTGCTCGTCGCCGACCACAACGAGGTGCTGCTCGAGGGGCTGTGGCCGACGCAGTACGGCGCGTACTTCGGTGTCACGGCGCCGGTCGACGGCTACGTGACGGTCGGCCCGGAGGGGCCCGGGACGCCGACGATCGACGTCGAGGTGCCCTGGTGACCGGGCTCGTGCGCCGGTGGCGCGAGCGGACCATGGACAGGGGGGTCGACGACCGAGGGACGACGCTCGCCGAGCTGCTCATCGGCATGACGATCTTCTCGATCCTCATGGCGGCCGTCACGACGATGGCGGTCGGCTACCACCGCGTGCACGCCGAGAACGTCGCGCGGCAGGACCAGGTCGACGCGACGCGCACCGCGAGCGAGCGACTCACGAAGGTCATCCGCACGGTCGTCAAGCCCAGCCAGCTCATCAGCTGCACGACGTCGGTGTGCTCGGAGATCGACGCGTTCGTGAGCGCGTCGAGCACCGCGATGAAGTTCTACGCGAACCTCGACAACGCGGGGAACGCCGTCGGTCCGCGCCAGGTCACGTACATGCTCGACCCGACGGGAGCGGGTGAGGCGCGGCTCGTGGAGCGCGTGCAGGTCCCGGACTCGGCGACGCCGGGTGCGAACGGCTACACGTACTGCGACGCCCTCGCGGCGGGCGCGAGCGCCGCGTGCAAGGGCCGGATGACGACGCGCGTCCTGGTCGAGGGGGTGCGCACGGACGGGCCTGTCGCGACGTTCGTGTACTTCGACAACGCGGGGCAGCGGATGACGCCCGCCTCGGGCGCGGCGCTGTCCGCCGCCCAGATCGACCAGGTGCTGTCGATCGAGCTCACCCTGCGAGTCCGGTCGCACGACCGGAACTCGACCGGGCCCACCACCTACATCCAGCGCATCCTGCTGCCGAACTCGCAGGCGGTGCTGCGTCCCGGGGAGGACGAATGAGCACGGACCGTCGGTCCCGACACCCGCAGCACGCACGGCGTGCCTCGCGTCGTGGCGGCCTGCTGCGCCTGCGCGCGGCGGGCGACGACGAGCAGGGCTCGACGCTCGTCGTCGTGGTCGGCACGATGCTCATCCTGGGCATGCTCGCGATGACCGGCCTCGCGTACACGATCAGCAGCCAGCGGTTCGCGCGCTACGACCAGGACTACTCGGCGGCCATGGCGGCCGCGCAGTCCGGCGTCGAGGACTTCATCAGCCGCATCAACCGCATGGACGCGTACGGCTACACGCCGGACTGCTCGAACCCCGCGTGGCGCGGTCCCATGCCGTCGAGCAGCAACTCGTGCGGGTGGAACCCCTCGACGACGCCCGGCTGGTCGCCCGTCGAGCCCGGGCAGACGAACCCGGCCGCGCCGCACTTCCACTACGCGATCGACGGCTCGCAGCGCGCGCAGGGCACGTACCGGCTCGTCGTCACGGGCCGGGTGAACGACACGTTCCGCACGATCGACACGACGGTCGGCAAGGGCGGCTCGACCGACTACGTGTACTACACGGACTTCGAGTCGGCGGACCCCGCGAACGTGCAGGCGTACGGCCCGGGCGGGACGTCGGTCGTCGCGTGCGGCTCGCTCGGGTCCGGCTCGGCCTCGTACTGGCACTCCAGCCCGAGCCGCTCGGGCAAGGGCTGCACGGAGATCACGTTCATCGGCGGCGACGAGCTCGACGGTGAGGTGTTCACGAACGACACGATGCTCGGCACGTCGTACGGCGGGAAGAAGCCCTCGTTCCTCAAGCAGGTGTGGACCGCGGACCGCAAGTGCGCGAACGCGACGGCGTCGTCCTCGTCGTGGGAGTCGAACTGCATGCGGTCCGGCTCGGTCGGCAACTTCAACGGCATCAAGCCGAAGTACCACGATCCGCTGTACCTCCCGGACAACTCGGCGGCGTTCGCCTCGACGCCGGGATGCCACTACTACGGCTCGACGCGGATCGTGTTCAACGCGAACGGCACGATGACCGTCTGGAACAAGAAGTCGGTCAACGGCGACACGCCGCCACTCGCGACGCCGGTGCCCGGCGGCCCCACCCCGAGCTGCGGCTCGCTCAGCGCGCTCGACAGCACGGCGGGTGCGACCGTCCCCGTGCCGACCGACATGGTGGTCTACGTCGACCACTCGGGTACGGCCAACCGTCAGTGCTTCGGTGGGGAGCTGGGCGGCCCGTCGGGGCAGACGCTGCCTGTCGGCACGTACACGGGCGCTGCGCCGACCTCTCTGTCGTCGACGTACACGGCCGACGAGAACATGACCGAGCTCACCAAGTACTGCGGCCAGGGCAACCTCTACGCGCAGGGCGTGGTGAACGGCCGCGTCACCCTCGCGTCCGCGCAGTCGATCGTCGTCACGGGGGACCTCGTCCTCGCGGGCGGCACCGTGACGGGCACCGACCTGCTCGGCCTGGTGGCCACGAACTCGGTCGAGATCTTCCACCCGCGGCAGGGCACGATGAAGGCGCAGAAGAAGTGCACCGCCTACTACTGGAACGGCACCTGCAAGACGTACTCGTCGACGCAGTTCGAGTGGAAGGGGACGCTCGAGAGCGTCGGTGAGGTGAGCGGCTGGCCGAAGCGCTACAAGGAGCCGGGTGCCACGGCGAACCACCCGACGGACGGCATCCAGATCGCCGGCTCCATCCAGACGCTCCAGCACTCGTTCTACGTCCAGAAGTACAACGTGGGCGGCGACAAGGGCACGCTCCTGGTCAAGGGCTCGATCGCCCAGCGCTGGCGCGGGATCGTCGGCCAGACCGTGAGCGGGACGCAGAACGGCTACACGAAGCTCTACCAGTACGACACCCGTCTGCAGTTCACGACCCCGCCGTACTTCCCCAAGTGGGCGAACGCGAAGTACACGCTGCGCTACTCCGGGGAGGTGAGCACGGACCCTGCGCTGCGGTCGTGAGGGTCCGGTTCAGCCTGCACGGTCCGCTTCGCCCGTCTCGCAGGACGAGATGCGCGTCCGATCGGGTCACATGCCCTCATGCCTGCCCCGACCTGCGCCGATATGTCCTGCGAGCTTCCGGGTGCCCAGCGGCGGGGGAGCGATTTCACCGACGTGGGAGGGCGCATGACGGTCGACCGAGGCGTCGACGTCCGCGACGACTCCGGATTCACGCTCATGGAGCTCCTCGTCGCGATGATGCTCATCGGGGGCGTGCTCCTGGGGCTCGCCGCGGTGCAGACCTCCGCGCTCGTGACGACCGCGCAGACACGCCAGCGCACGCTCGGCACCGCCGTGACCAACCAGGTCATGGAGGAGCTGCGCGCGCTGCCCTGGAACACGCTCAACAAGGGTCTGCACGCGTCGTTCGCGTCGGCCGCCGGGGGAGACCCGAACGTCGACGGCGCACGGCTGCGCCCGCCCGTCGAACCCATGATCGACGAGGTGCTCGTGACCAGCACGACGCAGGCGACCGACAAGGCGCCGCTGTCGGGCTCGGGCGGCACCAACGTCACGGCCACGTCGAACCCCGAGGCGCCCGGCATCGTCTTCACGTCCCGGTCGTACGTCACGCGTCCCGCGGCGGGTGGTGAGTCGCTCGCCCTGACGGTGATCACGACCTGGCGCGCGAACCAGACCGCCGACGAGCGGCACGTGCTCATGCGGTCGACCGCGTACGCCCCGAGCGGCGGCTGCGGCGACCCGAACAACCAGCCGTACCTCGGGGCGTGCCAGGCGCTGTTCTCCGCGAGCGCGGGCGGCACGGCTCCGCAGACGACGATCACGGCGGCGTTCGGCGGTGAGACGACCGACCCGGAGGTCGACGCGACGACGCCGATCCTGCCCGGCACGGACATCACGGTCGCGACGATGCGCGGCGGGCAGACGGGCGTCGGCGTGACCGCGCAGCAGTCCACGGCGGTCGAGTCGAGCGCACTGCACGCGGCGGGTTCGCTCACCGCCGCCGGCGCGCCGTCGGCGAGCGCGTCGACGGGCGGCGAGGCCGTCGAGAACCAGGCGTCGAACGACGTCGGTTCCGAGGGCGCCGCGCCCACGGACCCGTCGCCGGTCACCTCGAACGGCGTCGCCGGGTCGCTCGCGATCGACGGCGGGGACCTGCGCATGGTGATCACCCCCGGTTCGGGGAGCCAGGCCAAGGTCAGCGCGTCCACGGTCACCAAGTGCACGGCGGCGCTGCCCGCGGGCGTGCCGTGCGCGGCGTCCGACCTGGCGAGCGCGGTCGCGTCGACCACGACGCTCTCGGTGGGCGCCACCAACCTGCAGCTCGTCCGCGTCGCGTCGTCGTCGATCACGGGCTGGGGTGCGCGGTTCGCGGGCGTCGCGGGCGTCGCCGCCACGGGCTGCTCCACGGTGTCCGGTCCGGGCTGCGTCGCCGCCGGTGCCTCGCGCAGCGTCGGTGCCGTCCAGCTCGGGTCCGCGTCGTGGAGCGGTGGGGCCGCGAGCAGCGGGCTGATCCAGGTCACGTCCTATTCGGACTCCACGCGCGTCGAGCGTGGGCTCTCGCAGCGCACGGCCGCGCCGGTGACGGCGCGCTCGGGGTCGCTGCGCTACTGGAACGGCTCCGCGTACACGACCGTGTCGATCACGGGCTCCACGAGCGTCACGGCGAGCACCGGGACCGTCACCTGGACCGGCGGCGGCTACACGGTGCGCGCGACCGGGCAGGTCGCGGTGACCCCGGTGACGGACCTCGCGTCCGCCCCGGACCCGGCCGGCTGCACCGGCGAGGGCTGCTCGATCTCGACCGAGACGGGCACGGTGTCGCTCTCGGTGCACTACCGCGTCGAGGGCCCCTCGGGCGTGTCCGCGTTCGTGACGACGACGACGCTCGGCGCCGCGCGCGCCGCGGCCGGCTTCAAGGCGGCGCCCGGTGCCTGACCTGATGACGCGCGTGCGCGCGCTGCGCGACCGCCGGGGCGACGAGTCCGGCTACACGCTGGCCGAGCTCCTCGTCGTGATGTCGATCTTCATCGGGCTCATGACGATCGTGTTCTCGATCATGCTCATGATGTCCCGCCAGACGAAGGACAACCTCGCGCGGACCGAGGCGGCCGACCAGGTCCGGATCGGGCTCATGCAGATCGACCGGCAGGTCCGGTCCGGCAACGTGATCTCCGACCCTGCGGCCGAGTCGTTCGGCATGTCCGGCGCCGACACCTACTACTCGCTGCGCGTCTACACGCAGACCGACGGTGTCTACCAGTGCGTGCAGTGGCGTGTGGTGTTCGACGCCGACGGCTTCGGCCGGCTCGAGTACCGGTCCTGGAAGCCCTCGTGGCAGTCGACGGGCGGGGTGGAGGCGTGGCGGACCGTCGCGCGCGACCTCGTCAAGCCGTCCGCGACGACCGTCGACGTCGACGACCCGTCGACGTGGCCGCCGTTCTTCGTCGAGAGCAGCGACGCGGAGACGTCGTCGACCGCCCAGACCATCCGGGTGACCCTGCGCGTCAAGGACCCCGACCAGAGCGAGGGCTCGAAGCCCGCGACCGTCACGTCGACCCTGACGGGCCGCAACACGATCTTCGGCTACCCGGCCGACACGTGCTCGCCCGTCCCGGCGCCGTAGGAGAAGGAGGAGCAGCATGAGTGCAGCGATCCGCCGACGGCTCGGCGACGCGCGCGACGACCGGGGGAGCGTGCTGGTGGCCGCGGTCGCAGTCGCACTTGTGGGCGCGATGCTCGCGGTCCTGGTCGTCGCGACCGTGATCAGCGCGGCCCGCAGCTCGGGCAAGGACCGGGCGCGCAGCACCGAGGTGCACTCGGCCGAGGGCGTCGTCGACACCGTCTACGAGCTGCTCGAGACCACGACGCCGTGCCGGTGGCCCGCGACGGGCTCCGCGGTGACGGGGACGTCGCCGTCGGTCGTGCGCGGCTCGGCCGACGTCGCCTACTTCGACAAGGACGGCCACGCGCTCACGTGCGCGGGCGGCGCGGTCACGGGCGGCGTGCCGGCCACCGCGGTCGTGACCGCGACCGCGACCGCGGGCGACGGCTCGACACGGACCATGCAGTCGAAGGTCGCGCTCACGCCGACCGTCGTCAACGGCCGCGGCGCCGCGATCTTCGCCGCCAACAGCATCCTCACGACGAACTCGTTCACCGTGACGACGGCGCTCCCGGACACGCAGGTCGACGTGTGGGTCGACTCGGGTGACGTGGACTGCAACTCGAACGTCACGGTGAACGGCAACATGATCGTCGCGAACGGCGGGGTGCGGATGGCGAACGCGTGCCGCATCACCGGGAACCTGTGGAGCAAGAAGAACGTCGAGATCTCGCAGGCCCACTCCGGTGGCCTGCAGAGCGTCGGTGGTTCGCTGTTCGCCACCGCCGACGCGCGCATGAACTCGGGCGTCAAGATCGGCGGCGACATCGTCCTGACCGGCTCGCTCACGCAGTGGGGTCCGATCCAGGTGGGCGGCGCGATCCGCACCGGTGTCGCGGGGTCGCAGATCCCGCAGTACGTCTCCAAGCGTCTTCCGGAGGTCACGTACCGCCCCGACGACTGGACGGGCTTCGTGATCTCGGGCGACCGGCAGGCCGCGTACCGCAGCTGGGTCCGGTCCAACGCCGCGGCGAACGGCGCGCAGTCGTGGGCGGCGTCGATGAACGCCTCGGGCACGCAGTGCAGCGTCGCGGGTGCGAGCTACGACCTCAACGGCCCCCTCGTCGGCCCCACGGTGCCCACGCTGTTCGACACGCGCAACTGCTCGCAGACGCGGTTCGAGAACGGGCTGAACATCAAGCTGCGCTCCGACCTCGTGCTGTTCGTCAACAGCTTCTACTCGACGGGCAACTTCCGGGTCACCTCGGCGGACGGCAACCAGCACAACTTCTGGATCATCGTCGCCGACAAGAACCCCAACGGCGTCGCGGAGTGCTCCGGCGGCATCGGTGACATCAAGGGTGACTCGGGCAGCCTCGCGGTCTCGCCCATCACGGTCTTCATGTACACGCCGTGCACGATCGACACGAACAACGACACGCAGCTCTCGGGGCAGCTCTACGGTGGCACCGTCAACCTCCGCAACCCCGTGACCATCAACTACGTCCCCATCGGCATCCCGGGCGTCGAACTGCCGTCGACCGAGCCCGAGGGGGACGCGGGCTACCGCGTGGACGTCGTCTACAAGCGCGAGATCGGAACCCCCTGAGCGCATGACCGCAGCACTCGCCGTCGCGGCCGGCATCGTGGGCCTCGCGATCGGCTCGTTCCTCAACGTCGTCGTCTGGCGCGTCCCGAGGGGCGAGTCGGTCGTCTCCCCGCCGTCGGCGTGCCCGCGGTGCGGCCACGCGATCCGTCGGCGCGACAACGTCCCGGTGCTGTCGTGGCTCGTGCTGCGGGGCCGCTGCCGCGACTGCGGCGAGCCGATCTCGGTGCGCTACCCGCTCGTCGAGCTCGCGACCGGGGTGCTGTTCGCGCTGACGGCGTGGTGGGCGGGACCCGTCTGGGTCCTCCCGGCGCTGCTGTACCTCGCGGCGATCTCGGTCGCGCTCGCGCTCATCGACCTCGACACCAGCCGGCTTCCGGACGCCATCGTCCTGCCGTCCTACCCCGTCGCCCTCGTGCTCCTCGCGCTCGGCAGCGCGAACCCCGGGGGAGAGGCGGACTGGTGGGCCCTCGTGCGCGCGGTGATCGGCGGCGTGGCGATGTTCACCGCCTACCTCGTCACGGTCCTCGTGAAGCCGGGCGGCATGGGTCTCGGCGACGTCAAGCTCGCGGGCGTGCTCGGGCTGTACCTGGGCTGGTTCGGCTGGGGTGCGCTCGCCGTGGGGTGGTTCGCGGCCTTCGTGTTCGGCGGGGTGTTCTCGATCGCGCTCATGGCGATGCGTCGCGCGGGCCGCACGTCGCGCATCCCGTTCGGCCCCTGGATGCTGCTCGGCGCCGCGTTCGGGATCGTCGTCGGGCCCGCGCTGTCGTCCTGGTACCTGGGCAGCCTCTGACCTGGGACGGCGCGCCGCCCGGATGGTCGTCGACGGACCGGGCGAACGCTCGCTCATTCGGCTCAAGTCGGGACCGATCGCGCCCGATACGTCAGTGAATCCGCTCGTCGGCTCAGCATGAAGGGACACTCGTGGCCAACACACGTGTCATCGGCCTCGACATCGGGACGACCGCGGTCCGCGCGGCGGAGCTCGAGTTCGGCGCCGGTGGGCCGAAGGGCAAGACACCCCCCACGCTCGTGCGCTACGGCGAGGTCGCCGTCCCGCTCGGTGCCGTGCGCGACGGTGAGGTCATCCAGCCCGAGAGCGTGGCGACCGCGCTGCGCCAGCTCTGGTCGCAGACGAAGTTCGAGTCCAAGGACGTGATCCTGGGCGTCGGCAACCAGCGCGTGCTCGTGCGCGAGCTCGAGGTGCCGTGGATGCCGCTCGCGCAGATCAAGGAGTCGCTGCCCTACCAGGTCGGCGAGATGCTCCCGATGGCCGTCGACGACGCGCTGCTCGACTTCTACCCCACGGGCGAGTCCGACGGTCAGCAGGGCCGCCAGGCGCGCGGCATGCTGGTCGCTGCGCAGCGCGACACGGTCACCGCGAACGTCCTCGCCGCCGAGGGGGCCGGCCTGCACCCGCAGATGGTCGACCTCAACGCGTTCGCCCTCCTGCGGGCGCTCGCGCGCGGCGACCTCGCGAACGCGACGGTCGCCTTCGTCGACGTCGGCGCGACGATCACCACGGTCGTGATCGCGGCGCGCGGCGTCCCGCGTCTCGTGCGTTCGCTGCCCTCGGGCGGCCAGCAGGTGACCAACGCGGTCGCGACCGCGCGCGGCATCTCGGCCCCCGAGGCGGAGGCGCTCAAGCGTGAGATCGGCATCGGCTACGCGGTCTCGCCCGACCGCCAGGACGCCGCCGAGGCCATCGGGCACGTCGTGCGCGGGCTGGTCGAGTCGGTGCGCAACACGTTCGTGTACTACGCGGGCAACAACCCCGGCGCGGGCATCGACGTCGTCGTCCTGTCCGGCGGCGGCTCGCACCTGCCGGGCTTCGGGCAGTACCTGTCGAGCGCGAGCCGCCTGCCGGTGACGCTCGCCGACCCGCTCGCGGGGCTGCGCACGGCGAAGACCGCGCGCCGCGACCAGATCACGGGGCGTGAGTCGTTCGTGGCTCTGCCCGTCGGACTCGCCTACGGAGTTGCAGCATGAGCGCGCTGCTGGAGCGGCCCCTCGTCAAGGGCAGGTCGAAGTCGTCGCAGCCGTCGATCGTCGGCACGACCCTGCCGCAGGTCAACCTGCTGCCGCCGGAGGTCCGCGCGGCCCGCGGCCTGCGCAAGACCAAGCGCATGCTCGTGTTCGTGCTGCTCGGCACGCTCGCGCTGTGCGTGCTCGCCTGGCTGTTCTCCCTGTTCGAGGCGACGAGCGCGCAGTCGGAGCTCGACGCTGCGAACGCCGAGACGGAGCGGATCCAGGGCCAGCTGTCGGACCCGAAGTACGCGGAGGTCCCGAGGGTGCTCGGTGCGCTCGACGCGAGCCGGAAGGCCCTTCCGCTCGCGATGGCGACCGACGTCAACTGGTCGGCCTACGTCGGTGCGATCGCAGCCGTCCTGCCCGAGGGGGCGAGCATCGACTCGTTCACCGTCACCTACGCGACGCCCATGACGGGTGCTGCAGACCCGACGGACCCCCTGCAGTCGCCGAGCCTGGGGCAGATCGCGTTCACGGGCCGTTCCGTCACCGTGCCGGACACGGCCGCGTGGCTCAAGGCGCTCAACTCCGTCCCGGGGTTCCAGGACGCGTGGCTCGCGTCCGCGGCCGTCACCGGTGACGAGGAGTACGGCGACTACTACGCGTTCTCGTCGACCGTCCAGGTCTCCGAGGCAGCGCTGACGCACCGGTTCGACCCGGTGGCCCCGGCCGAGGACGCCGACAGCACCGACGAGTCGGCGACCGCCGAAGGCACGGAGGACTGACGTGGGCAGCAGCAAGAAGACCTGGATCGGTGGCGCGGCGTTCGTCGCCGTGCTGCTCGCGGCGGCGACGTACCTCCTGCTCGTCTCTCCGAACATAACCGTCGCCTCCGAGCGGCGTGCCGAGGCAGAGGACGCGCGCGCCTTCAACGACGTGCTCGGGCTCAAGCTCACGAAGCTGAAGTCGGACTTCGACAAGCTCGACGACTACAAGGCCGAGCTGGCCGCCGCCGAGACCAAGATCCCCGCGACCGCGCAGCTCGAGACGTACCTCGACGGCCTGGATGCCATCGCGGTCGCACGCAGCGTGACGATCACCGCGGTGACGGCAGGAACCCCCGAGGAGTTCGTCCTGCCGAAGGTGGAGGAGCCTGCGCCCGCCGCGAGCGAGGGCTCGGAGGGCTCGTCCGAGGAGTCCTCGGAGTCGAGCGAGGACCCCGACCCGTCGAGCGGTGAGAAGGACGACGAGGACAAGGGCCCGAAGATCCCGGCGGGCCTCACCGCGATCCCGGTGTCCGTCACGGTGCTCGGCACGTACGAGAACACGATGGCGTTCCTCGACGACGTCCACAAGACGAGCCCGCGCGTGTTCCTCGTCTCCGCGCTGACGGGCACGTCGCAGAAGGAGTCCGAGGGCAACGGCGGCAAGCCCGCCACCGCGGACGGTGACCAGGAGCTCGTCATCACCGGCTACATCTACGTGCTGCCGAACGGGCTCGTCGCCCCGGCGCCGACGGACCCGCAGGAGCCGGTCCAGCTGCCGTCGAACCCCGGCAAGAACCCGCTCCTGCCGGTGCAGGGCGGCTGATCAGGGGCTCGCGCACACGATCGACGGTGGGCGCCCGGGGTGTGGACTCGCACCCGGGGCGCCCACCGTCGCATGGGAGGATCACGTCATGCTGCGGTGGTTGACGTCGGGTGAGTCGCACGGTCCGGCGCTGGTCGGGGTCCTCGAGGGGCTCCCGGCCGGCGTGGAGGTCGTGACGCAGGACATCCAGGACGCGCTCGCGCGGCGCCGGCTCGGGTACGGGCGTGGCGCGCGCATGAAGTTCGAGCAGGACGAGGTCCGCGTGCTCGCCGGCCTGCGGCACGGTCTCACGCAGGGCGGGCCGGTCGCGATCGAGGTCGGCAACACCGAGTGGCCCAAGTGGGTCGAGGTCATGTCCGCCGACCCGGTCGAGGACCCGGCCGTGCTGCAGCGCGCGCGCAACGCGCCGCTCACGCGTCCGCGCCCGGGCCACGCCGACCTGGTGGGCATGCGCAAGTACGGCTTCGACGACGCGCGTCCCGTCCTCGAGCGCGCCTCGGCGCGCGAGACCGCGACGCGCGTGGCGCTCGGGACCGTCGCCGCGAAGCTCCTCGAGCAGGCGGCCGGGATCCGGCTCGTGTCGCACGTCGTCGGCATCGGTCCGGTGGCCGTGCCCGACGACGCGGCGCTGCCGCACCCCGACGACGTCGCGGCGCTCGACGCGGACCCGGTGCGCTGCTTCCACGCCGAGACGTCGGCCGCGATGGTCGCCGAGATCGACGAGTGCCACAAGGACGGCGACACGCTCGGTGGTGTCGTCGAGGTGCTCGCGTACGGCGTCCCGTCCGGCCTCGGCTCGTACGTGCACGCCGACCGTCGTCTCGACGCGCGTCTCGCGGCCGCGCTCATGGGCATCCAGGCCATCAAGGGCGTCGAGGTGGGTGACGGGTTCCGCACCGCGACTCGTAGGGGCTCGCAGGCGCACGACGAGATCGAGCGTGTCGACGGGCGCGTGCAGCGCCGGTCGAACCGTGCCGGTGGCCTCGAGGGCGGGATGACGAACGGGGAGATCCTGCGCGTGCGCGCGGCGATGAAGCCGATCTCGACGGTCCCGCGGGCGCTCGCGACGATCGACACGAGCACGGGCGAGGCGGCCAAGGCGCAGCACCAGCGCTCGGACGTCTGCGCCGTGCCGCCGGCGGCCGTTGTGGCCGAGGCGATGGTCGCGCTCGTGCTCGCCGACGCCCTCCTGGAGAAGACCGGCGGCGACTCGGTCGCCGAGGTGCGCCGCAACCTCCAGGCGTACCTGGACGCGGTGCCCGAGCTGCTGCGCTGAGCCCCTCGGGCGTCCGCGGGAGCGGGCGACACCCGGGACGACGAAGGTCCGGTCACCCTCGGGGGTGCCGGACCTTCGTCGTGCAGCGGGCCGCCGGTCAGCGGGCGACGACCCGCACGGTGGCGCTCGCCGGGCTGTTCCCGAGGTTGCTGGTCGCCAGGACCCGGAACCAGTAGGTCTTGCCCTTGGTCGCCTTCTTCCACGTGTAGCTCGTCGTGGTCGGGGTGAGCGTCGTCAGCGTCGTGAACGTCGAGCCGTTCGTCGAGTACTGGACCTTGTACGCGGAGATCTTCGACCCGTTGGCCGCCGACGCCTTCCACGCGACCTTGACGGTCTTCGTGGCCGGCGTCGTGACCTTGACGCTCGTCGGGGCGGACGGCTTGGTCGCGGGCGTGACGGCCACGCTCGTCGACCAGGCGCCGTCGCCGAGCTGCGTGCGCGCCGCGACGCGCAGCTGGTAGTACGAGCCGTTCTTGAGTCCCGTCACCTTGAGGGTGCGGGCGGACGCCGAGGCGGTGGGCCCGACGCGCCAGGTCGTCCACCCGGTCGTCGCGCTCTTCGCGCGGTACTGGATGGCGTACGCCGTGATGGCCGCGCCGCCGTTGGACGCCGGGGGAGACCACGTGAGCGTCGCGGACGCGTTGCCGCGCGCCACCTTGACGTTCAGCGGGGCGGTCGGCACGCCGAGCGTCGCGGCGCTGAGCGTCGCCGAGGGGCCCTCGCCGACCGCGTTGATCGGCGCGACGCTGATCGTGTAGCCGGACTTCGCGGTCAGGCCGGTGATCGTGACGTTCGGGGTGGTGGACGTCGCGGCGGCCGGCACGGTGACCCAGCTTCCCGTGCCCTTGGCGTACTTGACCGCGTAGCCCGTGATCGCGGACCCTCCGGTCCCCGCGCCGCTCGGCGCGCTCCACGTGACCCGCAGCGAGCTCGCGGTCGCGGTCGCGGCGAGGTTCGTCACGGGGGACTTCGGGGCGCTCGCCGTGGTGCCGGACTTGATGCCGGACCACGGGCTGCCGCCCTCGGAGTTGTACGCCTGGAGCTGGAACTCGTACGTCGTGGCGACCGCGAGCCCGGTGAGCGTGCGGGACTCGGCGCCCGCGGGGACCTCGACGACGGTCCACTCGGTGGTGGTGCCCGTGGTGTTCGACGCGCGGTACGCGAGCCGGTACGCGGGCGCCGCGACCGCGCCGCGGTTCGCGCCCGTGGGCGTCGCCCACACGACCTCCGCCTGCGTGCCGGTGATCGTCAGCTTCGAGATCGTCACGCCGGCGGGCGGGTTCGTCACGCTGAACGTGCCGACCGAGGACTTGCCGAGCTTGACCCGCGTGCTCGCCGTGCTGGCCTTCTCCGGCACGGCCGTGACCTGCCAGTAGTAGGTGGTGCCGTACGCGAGTGTCGCCGGGATGGCGTACGAGGTCGCGAGCGTCTCGGCGGGAGTCACCGAGTCGAGCGTGCCGGCCGCGGTCCCGTACTGCACGAGGTAGCGCGACGCGTCCGGGACGGGCTCCCAGTCGAGGACGCGGTTCGCGCTGGTGAGGACGGCCCCGTCGGCGGTCACGCGCGCCGGCGCCGGCGCCGCGACCGTGAACGTGCCGGAGGTCGCCTCGAGCGACGCGTAGCCGCTGCTGTCGTAGCTGACGACGAGCCACTCGTAGGTGCCGTCGTCGAGGTCGCGGACCGTGGCTGCGGTCTGGGTGACCTGCGTGAAGCTCGTCGGCCACTGCGTGCCGACCGCGCGCACCTTGTAGCCGTACTTCGCGGCCGCCGTGGTGCCGGTCCACGACAGCGTCGCGGAGGTGCCGTCCACCTGCGTGGACAGTCCGGTGGGCTTGGGGGCCGCGACCGTGAACGACTGCGGGCCCGTGTAGTTGCCCGGGTTGCCGAGCGCGTCGAGCGCCGCGACCTTGAACGTGTACACGCCGGGCGCGAGCGGCTTCTGCGCGGCGTCGAGCGTCTTGGCCACGTACCACGGGTACTCGACCTTGAGCACGCCCTTCGAGACGTTGGACGAGTCGAGGACGGTGACCGCGTACCCGCGGCTCCCGCCGTCCGCGGGCGCCGAGAGCGACTGCGGGCGCCAGGACAGCACGACCGAGCCGTCGGCCGACGTCGTGACGGGCGTGACGCCCTCGAAGTCGATCGGCGTGCTGTCCTTCTGCCAGAAGTGGCCGGTGGTGAACGTCGAGCCGACAGGGACGGTGTACTCGCTGAACTGGTCGTTCATCGAGATCCCGCGCACCCGCCAGCAGTACTCGCCCGACGTCTCGTCGTCGAACACGCCGTTGACCCGCAGGTGGGTCTGCATGGTCCACTGCGTCGTCACGTGCACGCTGCAGTCGTAGTCGTGGAAGACCTCGACCTGGTAGGCGTTCGCGCCCAGGACGGGGGCCCACCTCATGAGGGGGGCGGGCTTGCCCGTCGTCGTGCTCGACTCCGAGGCCCACGACGCCTCGTCGACGACCGCCGTCGTCGCGGTCGCCGCGCGGGCAGGGAGCACCTCGAAGTAGCGCTTGCGGGAGGTGTCACCGTCGTCCACGTCGGACCACAGCGACTCCTGCGAGCCGGCCGGCGTCGCGGCCTGCAGCGTCGTCGTCGCCGAGCCCGAGTAGTCGACCGCGCGCACGCGCCACTCGTAGAGGCCGCCCGCGTCCATGCGCTGGGACTTCGTCGCCAGCCAGAGGCAGGTGGAGTCGCCGTCGAGCGCGCCGCCGTCGACGGTGCCCTCGGTCACCTTCGCGACGACCGACACGGACGTCGAGGCCGTGCGGCACGTGAGCGTCTTGCGGGTGTCCTCCGGGCCTCCGCTCAGGATCGGGATGGCCTGGACCTCGTAGAGGGTCGCACGCGGGACCGGGTTCCAGGTCAGCAGCACCTCGTCGAGCGCGACCTGCGTGGGGTTGCCGTAGTCGGTCGAGCCGAACGTCGGCACGGGGTACGTCTTGGTGAAGCCGTCGGCGGGCGTCGTCGGCTCGTCCTGACCGCCCCATGCCTTGCGGAACTGCTTCGCGACCGACGGCTGCCCGGGGTTGCCGAGGGGGTCGTACGCGGTGACCTGCCACCAGTAGTTGCCGTCGACGAGCTGCGTGAGCGGCACGTACGTGGTGCTCGTGGACTCCGCCGTGACCTTGGCCGTCGTGACGAGACCCGTGGCGCCGTCGACCGACTGTCCGATCACGATCGTGTACCGCATGGCCCCGGCGACGGGCGTCCACGAGAACCTCAGGTCGCTGAGCACCGGGTCGGTGCTGGTCGGCTCGAGGAGCGTCGGCGCGGAGTCGTCGGCCGTCCAGCGGACCGTGAACACGCCCGGCTCGGTCTGCGCGGGGCCCGTGACCGGGTCGGTGGTCGCCGTCGCGGACGTGGGGTTCGCGAAGACGGCCTGGACCTTCCAGTACCACTGCACCGGCGCGTCGGGGGACGTGCGCGCGAGCGGGCCCGTCGGCGTGTGCGCGGTGCCCGTGAGGCCCGGGACGGTCGTCGTCACCCCGGTGGCCCACTCGGGGCTCGACGAGTACGTCAGCGTGTAGGAGACCGCACCGCGGACCGCGGACCACCGGAACGTCACCGGGTCCGGGTAGTCCACGACCGCGTCGCGTGCGGGCGACAGCAGGGTCGGGACCTCGGCGGCCGGGGCGTCGACGAGCGCGGGCGCGGAGAAGTCGCCACGCGACGCGTCGGTCGTGCCGGAGGTGTGGGCGGCGACGCGCCAGTACAGCCCGCGGTCCTCGAGGCTGCCGAGCGAGCGCTCGGGGATCCAGGTGCGCGCCGTGGTGGTCCGGGTCGCGACGATGTTCGACGTCGCGAACTGGTCGTCCGTCGCGAGCTGGATCGTGTACCCGGTCGCGCCGTCCACGCCGCTCCACGTGAAGCGCGTGTCACCGTCCACGACCCGCGTCTGCAGGTCGTCGGGGACGGCGACGAGGACGGTTGCGGCGGTCGCGGGGGCGACGAACGTCGCGGCACCTCCCACGGCCACCAGGGCGGCCGTCACGAGGGCGGCGGCGGTCTTGCGCAGGATCACGATGCCTCCAGGCACGCGGGTCACACGGGTCGTCCAGTCATCGGCACGGGCGAACGCCGAGGTGAGGGCAAGGTTCGCGTTGATCGGACGATTCACTCGTCCGGCGCCTTTCCGCCCGTCAGACCTGCGCGCCTCGGTCGCCATGCGGACGCACCGGGCGGCGCGGGGACGCTGGACTAGGCTCCGGGCGTGCCTCTCGCCGACCATCCCGGGCCCCGCGTCGTCCTCGTCGGACCGCCCGGTTCGGGCAAGTCCACGGTGGGGGCGGCGTTGGCCCAGCGGTGGCAGCTCGCGCTGCGCGACACGGACGCGGACGTCGAGGCGGTGGCGGGCAAGCCGATCGCGGAGATCTTCGTCGACGACGGCGAGCCGGCGTTCCGCGCGCTCGAGCGGGCTGCGGTCGCGGCAGCCGTCGCGGAGCACACGGGGGTGCTCGCGCTGGGCGGCGGCGCCGTGCTCGACGAGAGCACGCGACGGGTCCTCGCGGAGTACTGCGACGCGGGTGGCGTCGTCGTGTTCCTCGACGTGACGCTCGCGCACGCCGCGCCGCGCGTCGGGCTGAACCGGTCCCGCCCGCTCCTGCTCGGCAACCCGCGCGCGCAGTGGCAGGCGCTCATGGAGGCGCGCCGCCCGGTGTACGAGGACGTGGCGACGCTGCGGGTGCTCACCGACGGGTTGCGGCCCGCGGAGGTCGCCGAGGCGGTGGAGACGGCGCTGGCGCAGGCTCGCGCGCAGGGGACGGACGAGCCGTCGGGGACACCGGCGGACGAGGCGACGACGAGGCAGGGGGACGCGTGAGCGACGTACGACGGGTGACGGTGCAGGGGGAGCAGCCCTACGACGTGGTGATCGGGCGCAACCTGCTCGCCGAGCTGCCGGCGACGCTGGGGGAGTCGGTGCGGCGCGTGCTCGTCGTGCACCCCGCGGCGCTCGCGACGACGGCGGACGTGATCATCGAGGACCTGCGCGCGCACGGCTACGAGACGTTCGGCGCGGAGGTGCCCGACGCGGAGGAGTCGAAGACCGCGCAGGTCGCGGCGTTCCTGTGGGGCGTGCTGGGCCAGGCGGACTTCACGCGTTCGGACGCGATCGTCGCGGTGGGCGGCGGCGCGACCACGGACCTCGGTGGGTTCGTCGCGGCGACGTGGCTGCGCGGCATCCGGGTCGTGCAGGTCCCGACGACGGTGCTCGCGATGGTCGACGCCGCCGTGGGCGGCAAGACCGGCATCAACACCGCGGAGGGCAAGAACCTCGTCGGCGCGTTCCACCCGCCGGCGGCCGTGCTGTGCGACCTGGCGGCGCTCGAGTCGATGCAACGGTTCGACTTCGTCGCGGGGCTCGCAGAGGTCGTCAAGACGGGCTTCATCGCCGACCCGCGCATCCTCGAGCTCGTCGAGGCGAACGTCGAGCTGCTGCAGGACCCGGTCGCCGCGGCGCGCTCGGAGGTGCTGCTCGAGCTCGTCGAGCGTGCGGTCGTCGTGAAGGCGAGGGTCGTGGGGGAGGACCTCAAGGAGGCCGGCCTGCGCGAGATCCTCAACTACGGCCACACGTTCGGTCACGCGATCGAGCAGGTCGAGCGCTACCAGTGGCGGCACGGCGCGGCGGTGTCGGTCGGCATGGTGTACGTCGCGGAGCTGTCCCGGCTCGCGGGCAAGCTGTCCGACGAGGTCGTGGACCGGCACCGCGCGGTGCTCACCTCGCTCGGGCTGCCGACGACGTACCCCGGCGACCGCTGGGAGCGGCTGCTGGGGGCGATGCGCCGCGACAAGAAGTCGCGCGGCGACCTGCTGCGGTTCGTCGTGCTGGAGGACATCGGCCACCCCACGCGGCTGGAGGGTCCCGACCCGACGCTGCTCGCGGCGGCGTACGCCGAGGTCGCGGAGGGGGCGACGTCGTCGTCCGCAGTCTCGCTGTGAGGACGCCCGTCGTGCCGCACGGCGCGTCGCCGCGTCCCCGGCGGGCGGGGCGCGGCCCCGTCGATAGGCTTCCCGTATGACGCGAGTGCTGGTGCTCAACGGTCCGAACCTGGCCCGGTTGGGCACTCGCGAGCCGGAGGTGTACGGCTCGACGTCGTACACGGACCTCGAGTCGGCCGTGCGGCGCTGGGGAGCCGCGCTCGGCCTCGAGGTCGACGTGCGGCAGACCGACGACGAGGCCGAGCTCATCGGCTGGCTGCACGAGGCGGTCGACACGCGGTCCGACGTGGTGCTCAACCCGGCGGCGTTCACGCACTACTCGTACGGGATGCGGGACGCGGCGGCGCAGGTCACGGGCGCGCACCTGCGGCTCGTCGAGGTGCACATCACGAACCCGTACGCGCGGGAGGCGTTCCGCCACACGTCGGTCGTCGGCGCGGTGGCGACGGGCACGGTCGCCGGCTTCGGGCTCGACTCGTACCGGCTGGCGCTGTCGGCGCTCGCCCCCGTGGACTGAACAAGTCCCAGTACTTGTGCGCTGCTGAACAAGGCTTCACACTGGTGGCATGCTCGTCCTGACGATCGACCAGCGGGGCAGCCGCCGCGACGGCGACCGGGTGCCCGAGCTCCTGCGCGCGTTCGAGGACGCCTGGCCCGGGATCGTGGCCGGCTCGCCCGCGCCGACGCCTGAGGGCGTCGCCCTCGGCTTCGAGCGCACGGTGGGGGACGAGGTCCAGGGCGTCCTCGAGGACGGCACGCTCGCCGTCGCGCTCACGCTGCGCGTCCTGCGGACCGGGGGCTGGAGCGTCGGCATCGGCTGCGGGCGCGTCGACGAGCCGCTCGCCGAGACGTCCCGCGCGGCGTCCGGCACCGCGTTCGTGCTCGCCCGCGACGCCGTCGAGGCCGCCAAGAGCCGCCAGCGCGTGGTCCCGTTCGCGGTGCGCGGCGCGCACCACCAGGCGGGGCTCGACGCCGAGGCCGTCCTCACGCTGGTCGCCGCGACCGCCGCGCGGCGCACCACCGCGGGCTGGGAGGCGGTCGACGCGGTCGACGCTGCGGGTCCCGACGCGCGTCAGGAGGACGTGGCCTCCGCGATGGGGATCACGCAGCAGGCCGTGAGCCAGCGCCTGCGCACCGCGCTGTACGACGAGGCGCGCGCCGCGTCCGGGGCCGCCGCGCGGCTCCTGCTCGCGGCGCAGGGCTGAGCGCGCGGGCCCTAGAACGTGAGCGTCGCGAGCAGCCCGCACCCCGCGGCCCACAGCAGCGACGCGAGCGTGCCGATCACGAACCGCTCCGACGCGCCGGGGTTCTCCTTCAGCTCGGGGTAGCGACCCAGACCCTTGACCGCGACGACGATCGCCACCCCGGCAGGCTGGCCGAGCAGCACGCACGCGGTCACCGCTGCGCGCTCGAGGAAGCCGATCCACGTGCCGCCGCGCAGCGCGGCACGCGCCGCCGGGCCGTCCGGGCCGGCCGGGTCGAGCGACGACGCGGGCGCGGGCGGGGGCGGCACGGGTCCGGGGTCGACGGGCGCACCGCGAGGTCCGGGCACGGGGTCCGCGCCCGGCCGGGAGGCGAGGCGCAGCACGCCGGAGACGAACCACCAGCCGCCGCCGACGGAGACGACGAGCGCGCCGAGGACCGCGAGCACCGTGAGCATGCGCCTACCGAACCACAGTCCACCCGCGCACGTGGCCGTTCGCGCTCCCGAACCCGGCCGACCCCGCGGATGCTCCGGCCACCAGCCGCGACACCCGGAGCAACAGCGGGCTGGGGGGCGGGCGGGTCGCGGCGGACGGTGGCGCGCGTGGCGGGACGGTACGATGGTCGGCGGCCTGCGGCCGGACGCGACCACCCCGGATCACCAGCGAGGAGACCCGTCGGGTGCGGGGCGCGCGAGCCGCCTCGATCCACCTCGACAGGAAGCGACGAACCGTGGCGACCACCAACGACCTCAAGAACGGCACCGTGCTGCGCATCGACGGCCAGCTCTGGACCGTCATCGAGTTCCAGCACGTCAAGCCCGGCAAGGGCGGCGCGTTCGTGCGCACCAAGCTGAAGAACGTCCTGTCCGGCAAGGTCGTCGACCGCACGTTCAACGCCGGCGTGAAGGTCGAGACGGCCAACGTCGACAAGCGCGAGATGCAGTACCTGTACAAGGACGGCGACGACTTCGTGTTCATGGACACGGACACGTACGACCAGCTGCACGTCCCGGCCGCGACGGTCGGCGACGCCGCGAACTTCCTGCTCGAGAACCAGAACGCGCTCGTCGCGACGAACGAGGGCGCGCCGCTCTACGTCGAGCTGCCGCCGTCGGTGACCCTGCTGGTCACGTACACCGAGCCCGGCCTGCAGGGCGACCGGTCGAGCGCCGGCACCAAGCCGGCGACGCTCGAGACCGGCTACGAGATCCAGGTCCCGCTGTTCCTCGAGGCCGACACCAAGGTCAAGGTCGACACGCGCGACGGCTCCTACCTGGGTCGCGTGAACGACTGACGTGGGAGCCCGGTCCAAGGCCCGCAAGCGGGCCGTCGACGTCCTCTTCGAGGCCGACCAGCGCGGTGTCGAACCCGTGACGCTGCTCGCGCAGCGCATCGCCGAGCCCGGCACCGAGGCGGCGCTGCCGCAGTACGCGGTCGAGATCGTCGAGGGCGTCGTCGCGCGCCTCGCCCGCATCGACGAGGTCCTCGCCTCGCACTCGCACGGCTGGACGATCGAGCGGATGCCGGCGGTCGACCGCGCGGTGCTGCGGGTCGGCACGTGGGAGGTGCTGTTCAACGACGAGGTGCCGGACGCGGTCGCGGTCGACGAGGCGGTGGACCTGGTCCGTGCGCTGTCGACGGACGAGTCCCCGACGTTCGTGAACGGCCTGCTGGGCCGGATCGTCGAGCTCAAGCCGATGCTGCTGGCCTGAGCCCGCCCGCACGCCCGCCCGCACGTCACGAGGCGCGTCGTCCCCGCCGGGCGGCGCGCCTCGCCGGGCGTGACCCGGCGGCGCCCGAACCGGCACCGGATCGTGACCAGGACCGGCCACCGGCGGACCGGCGATCGGCTACACCTGGTCCCGTGACGGACCAGCAGAGGACGCCGGGGCGCGGGCGACGCGCCAGGACGTGGAAGATCGCCGCCGGAGCGGGGGCGGTCACGATCGTCCTGGGTGCGGCCGGGGTGGCCTCCGGCTGCCTGCCGCTCGCGTCGGCGTGCCCGGGGCCGACCGTGCAGGTCCGACCCGAGGGCCAGGCCTCGTACGGCTCGGGACCGGACCTCACGTCGGCGACGGCAGGTGAGCCGATCACCGTGGCCGGCTACGGGTTCGGCTTCTGCGACGACACGGGCGGTGAGCTGTGCTCGCGCGACGGCCGGGTGTCCGGCCCGCGGGACGTGACCGTGACGTGGCAGGTCCCGGGGCACGAGCCCAGCACGGTCGGGACCGGGAAGATCGACGGCGCGGCGTCGTTCCGCATCGACGTCGTCCTGCCCGAGCAGGACGCCGGGCAGTCGGGGCTGCTCGTCGTGCGGCGCGGCGACGTCGGGGACCGGTACGAGCCCTACTCGTTCCCCCTGCTCGTCGAGCAGGCCTGAGCCGCCGCGCTCAGGCGCGGTGGTGCATCAGGTCGAACCGGTCGTCCGCGCGCGGTGACGGCACGACGCGCAGCGGACGCGTGTCCTCCCACTGCGAGCCCGGGCGCGGGCCGCGGACGGGGATCGTCGGCGCCGCCCGTCCGAGGAAGTTGCCCTGCACCCGTCGGACGCCGAGCTCCACGAGCGCGTCCAGGTCCGCGGCGCGTTCCACGCCTTCGGCGACGACGTCGAGCCCGTGCGCGGACGCCAGCTCGAGTATCGCCCGCACCACGGAGGCACCGCGCTCGGTGTCGACCTCGCGGACGAACGAGCGGTCGATCTTGAGGACGTCGACGGGCAGCCGTGCGAGCCGCGCGAGCGAGGAGTAGCCGGTGCCGAAGTCGTCGACGGCGATGCGCGTGCCCCGTGCGCGCAGCTCGGACAGCACCGGCACCGCGGCGACGGTCTGCACGAGCGCGCTCTCGGTGATCTCGAGCGTGAGGTGCTCCCAGTACGTGGTGCCCCACGCGGTCTCGATCTGCTCGAGCGCGTCCGGCTCCGAGAGGTGGCGGGCGGCGAGGTTCACGGACACGGGCATCTGGAACCGGTCGAGCGCGCGCCGGGCCTGGCTCAGCATCGACAGTCCGATGGGCACGATGAGGCCGGTCTCCTCGGCGAGCTCCAGCCAGTCGACGGGCAGCAGCAGCCGGCCGTGGTGGTCCCAGCGGGCCAGCGCCTCGACCTGGAGCACCTCGAGCGTGCGCGCGTCGACGATCGGCTGGTAGTGCGCGGTGAAGAGGCCGTCCGCGACCGCGGCCTCGAGCGCGGAGCGCTGCACGCGCTCGGCCTCGACGGCGCGGCGCAGCGCGCGGTCGAACACCCGGAAGCCGGAGCGCGAGCGCTTGGCCTCGAGCATCGCGGTGTCGGCGTGCCGCACGAGCGCCTCGACGTCGACGACGTCGCCGGGCTGCCAGGTCGCGATGCCGACGGACAGGCGCGACGGCCGGTTGCCGGGGGAGCGGTCGACGAAGCCCTCGCGCAGCGAGCGGGCGATCGAGACGAGCTCGGGGTCGAGCGGCGCGCGCGAGATCACCACGACGAACTCGTCGCCGCCGAGCCGTCCGACGAACGTCTCCTCGTCCGGGATCGCGCCGCGCAGGAACGTCGCGACGCGGCACAGCATGTCGTCGCCGCCCGCGTGCCCGTGCACGTCGTTGTAGCGCTTGAAGCCGTCGAGGTCGCAGTAGACGAGCGAGACGCGCGTGCGCTCGACGTTGGCGCGCTCGAGCACCTCGTGCAGGTGCTTCTGCACGGCGCGACGGTTCGGCAGGCCGGTGAGCGCGTCGGCGAACGCGGTGCGGTTGAGCTGGCGCGTGAGCGTGTAGCGCTCCGCTGCGGCGGAGACGATCTGCGCGAGGTCGACGAGGAACGCCCGCTGGTGGGCGTCGCGCACCTGCGTGCTGTAGAGCTCGCACACGTACCGGCCGTGCGCGATGGGCCGCAGCGTGCCCTCGACCGCGGGGTCGCCGAGGACCTTGCGGGCCTCGTCGCGTGCCTGGAGCAGCAGGGTGTCGGCGTCGCGCGCGAACCACGCGGCGTTGGAGACGCGTGCGATGGCGTCGCGCATCCGGTGCTGCCGGCTCGCCTCGTCCTGCGACTGGCGCACGCGCACGAGCGCGAGCGCGGCGAGCCCGAACGCGATCGGGACGGCCCACAGCGCGGCGAGCAGGGAGCTGATGTCGCGGTCCGGCATGAACCCGCTCGCGACGAGCATGCTGACGGACTCGAGCCCCGCGGCGACGAGGAGCGCGCCCCACACCGTGACGGAGTGCCGCCCGAGCGTGACGACCACGTAGGACAGGACGACGAGGGTCGCGACGACGAGCGTCGAGCCGACCACGAGGTCGCTGCGCGGGCCGGCGTCGCGGACCTCGGGCACGAGCCACGCGATCGCGTGCGCGGCGAGCGGGACGGCCGCCCCGGCGACCCACCACGACGTGCGCGGACCCTGCGCGAAGGCGCGGGTCGTCGGGAGCGCGAGGAGCAGGAAGCCGGCGACGAGCAGGATGTGCGCGAAGGTCAGGACGGTCTGCGTGGTCCCGGGTG
Source organism: Cellulomonas palmilytica (assembly GCF_021590045.1). Lineage (NCBI taxonomy): Bacteria > Bacillati > Actinomycetota > Actinomycetes > Micrococcales > Cellulomonadaceae > Cellulomonas > Cellulomonas palmilytica. The sequence goes on from NZ_CP062221.1 coordinate 2,504,679, forward strand.
CGAGGTATCCGGCGACCGCGCCGACGAGAAGCATGAGGCCGATGTCCGCGGACCAGGCGAGCCCCCACACGGCGCCCACGGGCCGACGGTCGGTGCGCCACCAGAGCCACTGCAGCACGAGGAGGCCCGCCACCAGACCTGCCGCCAGCAGCTGGACCGCGCAGACCCACGTGGGAACCGACCCGAGCACGGTGGTTGCTTCGGCGCGCACGGGCCCCGACATGACCCGGCATTCGGGTGACGTGGCCCCCAACGGGCGAAATGTTCTTCTCATCCGGACACTCCCTGCGCATGGGGCAACTGAGGCAATACGCTCTCTGGGGCCCGGTGGACACAAGCCCTGGGTGCGACGACGAGCGGAGAAGACTTCATGACGACCTGGACCCGCGCCAGACGAGCGATCGCGACGGTCGCCTGCGGCGGCCTCGCGGCGACCCTGGTGGGTGCCGCGCTCGCGCCGGCGGCCACCGCGGCAGGCGGCGACGGCACGCTCCCGAAGAAGGAGGCGCCGGCCGTCGAGAAGGAGGAGACGCTCGTCGCGGGCGTCGTCTACAGCTTCAAGGGCGGCCTGGCCGCTGCCGCGGGCTCGGCCGACGCGGTCGCGGCGCGCGCCTCGGTGCACGCGTCGGTCCAGTCGGCCCTCAAGGCCAGCGGCGCCCGGGTCACGAACGGCGCGCACGCGGTCGACGCGGGCGGCACGTGGGCCGTCGAGTTCGCGACCCCCGTTCCCGCGGCGCAGGCGCGCGCGGCGATCGAGGCGCTCGACGGGGTCCCCGGGATCTCGGACGTGGAGCCGAACTACATCTCGACGGCCGACGCCGCGGCGCCGATCGTCCCGAAGGACCCGTACGTCAAGCAGTACCAGTGGAACATCTGGGACTACTCGTCGCGCGGCACCATCGACGGCGTCGCCTGGCCCACGGGCGGGTACTCGAGCCACGCGACGGCGCTGTGGCCCGCGACCAAGGGCAAGAACGTCGTGGTCGCCGTGCTCGACACGGGCCGCACCGCGCACCCGCAGCTCGACGACGTGACGGTCGCGGGCTACGACATGATCTCGAACAAGGACCGCGCGCGTGACGGCAACGGTCGCGACTCCAACCCGCAGGACCAGGGTGACTGGGACGACGAGGGCCCGAGCTCGTGGCACGGGACGCACGTGGCGGGCATCGTCGCCGCGAAGTGGGACGGTGCGCGAGGCGTCGGCGTCGCGCCCGGTGTCCGGATCCAGCACGTGCGCGTGCTCGGCTACGAGGGCGGCACGTCGGCGGACATCGCCGCGGCCATCACGTGGGCGTCCGGCGGCACGGTGAGCGGCACGTCGAAGAACAAGACGCCCGCGAAGGTCATCAACCTGTCGCTCGGCGGCAAGCACGAGTGCGGTGCCATGACGCAGCGCGCGATCGACAACGCGCGCAAGCGCGGCGCGGTGATCGTGGTCTCGGCCGGCAACTCGGCCACCAGCGCGTCGCTGTACGGGCCCGCCAACTGCAAGAACGTCATCACGGTCGCGGCGCTCGACGAGTACGGCCAGCGCGCCAGCTACTCGAACTACGGCAAGGACGTGGAGATCGGGGCACCCGGCGGCGAGTACGCCTCGGGCTACCGCATGATCCTGTCCACGCTGAACACGGGCACCACGCGCCCGGCCACGCAGACGTGGGGCACGAACATGGGCACGAGCCAGGCGGCGCCGCACGTCTCCGCCGCGGCGGCGATGCTCACGTCGCTGGGCCTCAAGGGCAGCGCGGTCGAGTCGGCGGTGAAGAAGGCCACCTCGCCCTTCCCGAACTACCCGAACTACCCCGAGTACAACTGCACGACGTCCAAGTGCGGCGCCGGCTACCTCAACCTGCAGAAGGTGCTCGCGCCGGCCGGTGACGTCACCATCTCGGGCACGGCGAAGGTCGGCAGCACCGTCACGGCGAAGTACAACTTCGCGGGCAAGGTCAACGGGTACAAGTTCCAGTGGTACCGCGACGGCAAGGCGATCTCGGGCGCGACGGGCAAGACCCGCACCCTGACGTCCAACGACAAGGGCAAGGTCATCAAGGTCCGCGTGGTCCCGGTCGGCACCGGCTCGTACGTGTCGATCTCGAAGTACTCGGCGGGCACCAAGGTCGGCTGAGTCCTGCCGTTCTGGTCAGGAGGGGCGGGTGCGTCGACGACGCGCCCGCCCCTCGTGCGTCCCGCGGCGGACGCCGCGCGTCAGCGGGCGCCGCTCGTGGCAGGGTGACCGCGTGACGCGTGCGCAGGAGGTCGCCACGAGGCTGCGGGCGGCGGGGTGCGTGTTCGCCGAGGACGAGGCCGCGCTCCTGCTCGGTCACGCGCGCGAGACCGGCGCCGACGAGCGCGAGCTCGACGCGCTCGTCGCGCGGCGGTGCGCGGGCGAGCCGCTCGAGCTCGTCGTCGGGTGGGCGGCGTTCGCGGGGCTGCGGGTGACGGTCGCGCCGGGCGTGTTCGTTCCGCGGCGTCGCACCGAGCTGCTCGTGGCGGTCGTGGACGGCCTCCTGCAGGCCCGGGGCGTGCAGGGCGGGCCGCCCGTGGTCGTGGACCTGTGCTGCGGGACGGGCGCGCTGGCGGCGGCGGTGCAGGCACGGTGGCCGCACGCGGACGTGCACGCGGCGGACGTCGACCCGGCCGCGGTCGCGTGCGCGCGCCGCAACGTGCGCACCGTCCACGAGGGGGACCTGTTCGCGGCGCTCCCGGAGGCGCTGCGCGGGTCCGTCGACGTGCTCGTCGCGAACGCACCGTACGTCCCGTCGCACGCGGTGGCGACGATGCCGAGCGAGGCGCGCGACCACGAGGCACTGGTCGCGCTCGACGGGGGCGCCGACGGGCTCGACCTGCACCGCCGGATCGCGGCGGACGTCGGCGCGTGGCTCGTGCCCGGCGGTCACGTCGTGGTCGAGACGAGCCCGCGCCAGGCCGCGACGAGCGCGCGGCTGCTGCGCGACCGGGGCCTCGTGGTCCGCACCGTGCGCGACGACGAGCGCGACGGGACGGCGGTCGTCGGGCGCCGCGTGAGCCACGTCGCACGGACGCTCGGCAGGTCCGCGGCGACCAGGCGGTAGGGTGACGAGGACCGCTGACCTTCCTTTAACTCCCGTCCTGTGAGGCGGGGAAGGAGTCGCTCATGAGCACTGCCCTGCCCACTCCGTCCGACGGTGGCACTCCCGTGGTTCCCCCTGTGGTCGACCCTGTGGTCGACCCCCTCGTCCACTCCCCGACACCACCCTCCGGCAGTCCCGCGGACCCCCCCGAGAGCGCGACGGCGACCGTCGTCCTCGGCGAGGCGGAGATCGCCCGGGCGCTGACCCGCATCGCGCACGAGATCCTCGAGCGCAACAAGGGCGGCCAGGACGTGGTCCTGCTCGGCATCCCGACGCGCGGCGTCCCGCTGGCCCACCGGCTCGCGGCGCGCATCGCCGACGTGGAGCCCGGCCTCGACGCCGAGCAGCTCGTCGGCAGCCTCGACGTGACGATGTACCGCGACGACCTGCACCAGCAGCCGACCCGGACGATCGGCGCGACGCACGTACCGGGCGACCTCGAGGACAAGGTCGTCGTGCTCGTCGACGACGTGCTGTTCTCGGGCCGCACGATCCGCGCGGCGCTCGACGCGATCTCCGACCTGGGCCGCCCGCGCGCGGTGCAGCTCGCGGCGCTCGTCGACCGCGGCCACCGCGAGCTGCCGATCCGCGCGGACTTCGTCGGCAAGAACCTGCCCACCTCGCTGTCGGAGCGCGTGCGCGTGCTGCTGAGCGAGCGCGACGGCCGCGACGCGGTCCTGATCGAGGGTCCGGCGCACGAGTCGCCGGCGCCGACGCAGGGAGGTGCGGCGTGAGGCACCTGCTGTCCGCGGGCGACCTGACCCGCGACGAGGCGGTCCTGATCCTCGACACGGCCGGCCAGATGGCCGCCACGCAGGCGCGAGAGATCAAGAAGCTCCCGACGCTGCGCGGCCGCACGGTCGTCAACCTGTTCTTCGAGGACTCGACGCGGACGCGCATCAGCTTCGAGACGGCCGCGAAGCGCCTGTCGGCGGACGTCATCAACTTCTCGGCCAAGGGCTCGAGCGTGTCGAAGGGCGAGTCGCTCAAGGACACCGCGCTGACGCTGCAGGCCATGGGCGCGGACGCGGTCGTCATCCGCCACCAGGCGAGCGGCGCGCCGCACACGCTCGCGACGTCGGGCTGGACGCACGGCGCGGTGGTCAACGCCGGCGACGGGACGCACCAGCACCCCACGCAGGCGCTGCTCGACGCCTACACCCTGCGCCGGCACCTCGTCGGCGCGGGCGGCACGCAGGACGCGACCGGGCGCGACCTCGACGGCCTGCACGTGACGATCGTCGGCGACGTGCTGCACAGCCGCGTCGCGCGCTCGAACGTGCAGCTGCTGCACACGCTCGGCGCGCGCGTCACGCTCGTCGCGCCCCCGACGCTCGTGCCCGTGGGCGTCGAGGCGTGGCCGTGCGACGTGAGCTACCGCCTGGACGACGTGATCGCCGACGGCAAGCCCGACGCGGTCATGATGCTGCGCGTCCAGCGCGAGCGGATGTCGAGCGCGGGCGGCGGCTTCTTCCCGAGCCCGCTGGAGTACACGCGGGGCTACGGCCTCGACGCGCGCCGCCTCGACGCGCTGCCGGAGCACGCGGTCGTGCTGCACCCGGGCCCGATGAACCGGGGCCTGGAGATCTCCGCGGACGCGGCGGACAGCCCGCGTGCCGTCATCGTCGAGCAGGTCGCGAACGGCGTCGCGGTCCGCATGGCGGTGCTGTACCTGCTGCTGGCGGGTGGGCAGCCCACGCCCGCTGCCGGCCAGCCCCTCTCGAACAGGAGTGCCGAGTGACCACGTACCTGCTGCGCGACGTCTCCCCGCTGGGCGGGGACCGCACGGACGTCCTGCTCGCCGACGGCGTCGTGGCGCAGATCGGCGACGGGCTGGAGGCGCCGCAGGACGCGGTCGTCGTCGACGCCGCGGGCCTGGTGGCGCTGCCCGGTCTCGTCGACCTGCACACCCACCTGCGCGAGCCGGGGCGGGAGGACGCCGAGACCATCGCGACGGGCACGCGCGCCGCGGCCGTCGGCGGGTTCACCGCGGTGCACGCCATGGCGAACACGTCGCCGACGCAGGACACCGCGGGCGTCGTCGAGCAGGTGTGGCACCTCGGGCGCCGCGCGGGCTGGGTCGACGTGTTCCCCGTCGGCGCTGTCACCGTCGGCCTCGAGGGCGAGCGGCTCGCCGAGCTCGGCGCGATGGCCGACTCGGCCGCGCGCGTGCGCGTGTTCTCCGACGACGGCAAGTGCGTGCACGACCCGGTGGTCATGCGCCGCGCGCTCGAGTACGTCAAGGCGTTCGACGGCGTCGTCGCGCAGCACGCGCAGGAGCCGCGACTGACGGCCGGCTCGCAGATGCACGAGGGCGTCGTCTCGGCCGAGCTCGGGCTCGCGGGCTGGCCCGCGGTCGCCGAGGAGGCGATCATCGCGCGCGACGTGCTGCTCGCCGAGCACGTGGGCTCGCGGCTGCACGTGTGCCACCTGTCGACCGCCGGCTCGGTCGAGATCGTGCGCTGGGCCAAGTCGCGGGGCATCGACGTCACGGCCGAGGTCACGCCGCACCACCTGGTGCTGACCGACGAGCTCGCGCGCGGGTACGACCCGATCTACAAGGTCAACCCGCCGCTGCGCACGCAGGCGGACGTCGAGGCGGTGCGCGAGGGCCTCGCGGACGGCACGATCGACATCGTCGCGACCGACCACGCGCCGCACCCGCGCGAGGACAAGGACTGCGAGTGGGCCGCGGCCGCGTTCGGCATGACCGGCCTGGAGACCGCGCTGTCCGTCGTGCAGGAGACGATGGTCGACACCGGCCGCATGACATGGGCGGACGTGGCGCGGGTCCTGTCGACCGCTCCCGCGCGCATCGGGCGCGTCGACGACCGGCACGGCCGACCGATCGCGGTCGGCGAGCCGGCGAACCTCACGCTCGTCGACCCGGCCGCGCGGCGCGTCGTGCGCCCCGAGGCGCAGGCCACCAAGTCGGTGAACTCCCCGTTCCGCGGGCGTGAGCTGCCGGGCGTGGTCGTCGCGACGTTCCTGCGCGGTCGGGCGACCGTGCTCGACGGCGTGCCGCGCGACGACGACGCGGCGGTGGCGCGGTGAGCCCGCGCCAGTCCGTCACGGCAGTCGTCCTCCTCGTCGTCGTGGTGCTCGTCTGGTGGGGGATGCGCGCCGGCTGGGAGCACCGACGACGACGCACGCAGGACGTGGTGCCCACGATCCCCGCGGTGCGCGACGACCTCGGGGCGCTGCTCGCCGGGCCGTTCGAGGCGGTCTACGTCTCGACGACGCTCGCGGGCGACTGGCTCGAGCGCGTCGTGGCGAACGACCTCGGTGTGCGCAGCCGGGCCGAGGTCAGCGTGCACGCGACCGGGGTGCTCGTGCGGCGCACCGGGGCGCACGACGTGTTCGTCCCGCGCGAGTCGTTGCGCGGTGCCGGGCGCGCGTCCGGGATCGCCGGCAAGGTCGTCGGTCGCGACGGCCTCGTCGTGGTGAGCTGGCTGCCGCCCGGCGCGCCCGACGACCGCGGCCTCGACACCGGACTGCTGCCGCGCCACGCGGCCGACCGCGACGCCCTGCTGGCCGCGGTCGCCGCCCTCGAGACCCAGAACCCCGCCGCGCCGAGCGGCAACCAGGAGACGCCATGACCGAGACCACCACCCCCACGCCGACCACCGCCGCCACGGGCGTCCGTGTCCCGGCGCGCCTCGTCCTCGAGGACGGCCGCAGCTTCGCGGGCCACGCGTTCGGCGCCCGCGGCACGACGCTGGGCGAGATCGTCTTCAACACCGGCATGACCGGCTACCAGGAGACGCTGACCGACCCGAGCTACCACCGCCAGATCGTCGTGATGACCGCGCCGCACATCGGCAACACCGGCGTCAACGACGAGGACCCCGAGTCGGGGCGCATCTGGGTGGCCGGGTACGTCGTGCGGGACCCCGCGCGGGTGCCGTCGAACTGGCGCTCGCGCCGGTCGCTGGACGACGAGCTCGCGGCGCAGGGCGTCGTGGGCATCTCTGGCCTGGACACGCGTGCCCTCACGCGCCACCTGCGGGAGCGGGGCGTCATGCGCGCCGGGATCTTCTCGGGTGACGCGCTGGGCGACAAGACCGACTCGGAGCTGCTCGAGGAGGTCCTGACCGCGCCCGCGATGGTGGGCGCCGACCTCGCGGGCGAGGTCACGACGAGCGAGCCCTACGTGGTCGACGCGCTCGACGAGGACGGCTCGCCGCTCGCGCAGCCGCGTGCGGTCGTCGCCGCGGTCGACCTCGGCATCAAGGCCATGACGCCGCAGCGCATGGCGGAGCGCGGCATCCGCGTCCACGTGCTGCCCTCGACGTCGACGATCGAGGACGTCCTCGCGGTCGAGCCCGACGGCGTGTTCTTCTCCAACGGCCCGGGTGACCCCGGCGCCGCGACGCACGAGATCGAGCTGCTGCGCGACGTGCTCGACCGCCGGATCCCGTTCTTCGGCATCTGCTACGGCAACCAGCTGCTGGGCCGTGCGCTCGGGTTCGGCACGTACAAGCTGGGCTACGGCCACCGCGGCGTGAACCAGCCGGTCGTCGACCGCGCCACGGGCAAGGTCGAGATCACCGCGCACAACCACGGCTTCGCGGTCGACGCGCCGCTCGACGGCGAGACCGTCGCGCCGCACGACGGCGGTCGGTACGGGCGCGTCGTCGTGTCGCACGTCGACCTCAACGACGACGTGGTCGAGGGTCTGCGGGCGCTCGACCTGCCGGCGTTCTCGGTGCAGTACCACCCCGAGGCCGCGGCCGGCCCGCACGACGCCGCGTACCTGTTCGACCGCTTCCTCGACCTCATGCACTCGACCACGAAGGGCGCCGCCTGATGCCTCGCCGCACCGACATCTCCAGCGTCCTGGTCATCGGGTCCGGCCCGATCGTCATCGGCCAGGCGTGCGAGTTCGACTACTCGGGCACGCAGGCGTGCCGCGTGCTCAAGGAGGAGGGCCTGCGCGTCGTCCTCGTGAACTCGAACCCGGCCACGATCATGACCGACCCCGAGTTCGCGGACGCGACGTACGTCGAGCCCATCACGACCGAGGTGCTGACCTCGATCATCGCCAAGGAGCGCCCGGACGCGATCCTGCCGACCCTCGGCGGGCAGACCGCGCTCAACGCGGCGATCGCGCTCGACGAGGCGGGCGTCCTGGCGAAGTACGACGTCGAGCTCATCGGCGCGAACATCCCCGCGATCCAGAAGGGCGAGGACCGCGAGCAGTTCAAGCAGGTCGTCGAGGTGTGCGGCGGCGAGTCCGCGCGCTCCGCGATCGTGCACACGATGGACGACGCGCTCGCCGCGGTCGAGGACCTCGGCTACCCGGTGGTCGTGCGCCCGTCGTTCACGATGGGCGGCCTGGGCTCGGGCATCGCGTACGACGAGGAGGACCTGCGCCGGATCGTCGGGCAGGGCCTGCACTACTCGCCGACCACCGAGGTGCTCCTCGAGGAGTCGATCCTCGGCTGGAAGGAGTACGAGCTCGAGCTCATGCGCGACAAGCACGACAACGTCGTGGTCGTCTGCTCGATCGAGAACGTGGACCCGGTCGGCGTGCACACGGGCGACTCGGTCACCGTCGCGCCCGCGTTGACGCTCACGGACCGCGAGTACCAGAAGCTGCGCGACATCGGCATCGCGGTGATCCGCGAGGTCGGCGTCGACACCGGCGGCTGCAACATCCAGTTCGCGGTCGAGCCGACCACGGGCCGCGTCGTCGTCATCGAGATGAACCCGCGCGTGTCGCGCTCGTCGGCGCTCGCGTCGAAGGCCACGGGCTTCCCGATCGCGAAGATCGCCGCGAAGCTCGCGGTGGGGTACACGCTCGACGAGATCCCGAACGACATCACGGGCTCGACGCCCGCGAGCTTCGAGCCGACGCTCGACTACGTCGTCGTGAAGGTCCCGCGGTTCGCGTTCGAGAAGTTCCCGGCCGCCGACGCGACGCTCACGACGACCATGAAGTCCGTCGGCGAGGCCATGGCGCTGGGCCGCAACTTCACCGAGGCGCTCGGCAAGGCGATGCGCTCGATCGACAAGAAGGGCTCGGTGTTCCACTGGGCGGGCGAGGCGCCGTCGGGGGACGAGCTCGACGCGCTCGTCGAGAGCATCGCGCGTCCCACCGAGCACCGGTTGATCGACGTGCAGCAGGTGCTGCGCGCGGGCGTGAGCGTCGAGAAGGTCTACGAGCGCACGGGCATCGACCCGTGGTTCCTCGACCAGCTCGTGCTGATCAACGAGGTCGCCGAGGAGACCCGCACGGCGCCTGCGCTGACGCGCGACGTGCTCGAGCACGCCAAGCGGCACGGCCTGTCCGACGTGCAGGTCGCGCAGCTGCGCGGCACCACCGAGGACGCGGTGCGCGGCGCGCGCCACGCGGTCGGCCTCCGCCCGGTCTACAAGACGGTCGACACGTGCGCGGCCGAGTTCGCGGCGCTCACGCCGTACCACTACTCGACGTACGACGAGGAGAGCGAGGTCGCCCCTCGCGAGCGTCCGGCGATCCTCATCCTCGGCTCGGGTCCGAACCGCATCGGCCAGGGCATCGAGTTCGACTACTCGTGCGTGCACGCCGCGCTCACGCTCAAGGGCGAGTACGAGACCGTCATGGTCAACTGCAACCCCGAGACCGTGTCGACGGACTACGACACGTCCGACCGCCTGTACTTCGAGCCGCTCACGTTCGAGGACGTGCTCGAGGTCTACACCGCGGAGCTCGCGGCCGGTCCGGTCGCGGGCGTCATCGTGACGCTCGGCGGCCAGACGCCGTTGTCGCTCGCGCAGCGCCTGCAGGACGCGGGGCTGCCGATCCTCGGCACCGCGCCGGACGCGATCGACGCCGCCGAGGACCGCGGCGAGTTCGGCAAGGTGCTCGAGGCGGCCGGCCTGCCCGCGCCCGCGTTCGGCACCGCGACCACGCTCGCCGGCGCGCGGGACACCGCACGCCGGATCGGCTTCCCGGTGCTCGTGCGCCCGTCGTACGTCCTGGGTGGCCGCGGCATGGAGATCGTCTACGACGAGGCGCACCTCACCGAGTACGTCGAGCGCGCGCTCGAGAACGCCGCCGACGGCGGTCGTGCGGGCACGCTCTCGCCGCTGCTGATCGACCGGTTCCTCGACGACGCGATCGAGATCGACGTCGACGCGCTGTTCGACGGCGAGGAGCTGTTCCTCGGCGGCGTGATGGAGCACATCGAGGAGGCCGGCATCCACTCCGGCGACTCGGCGTGCGTGCTGCCGCCCGTCACGCTCTCGCTGGCCGAGCTCGAGCGGATCCGCCTCTCGACCGAGGCGATCGCCCGGGGCGTCGGGGTGCGCGGGCTGCTCAACATCCAGTTCGCGCTCGTGAGCGACGTGCTCTACGTGCTCGAGGCCAACCCGCGCGCGTCGCGCACCGTGCCGTTCGTGTCGAAGGCGACGGGCGTCTCGCTCGCGAAGGCCGCGGCGCACGTCATGACGGGCAAGACGATCGCGCAGCTCAAGGCCGAGGGCCTGCTCCCGGCCGCGGACGCCTCCGTGCTCGACCTGGAGGCGCCGATCGCCGTCAAGGAGGCCGTGCTGCCGTTCAAGCGGTTCCGCACGGGCGAGGGGCACGTGGTCGACACGGTGCTCGGGCCGGAGATGCGCTCGACCGGCGAGGTCATGGGCTTCGACACCGACTTCCCGACGGCGTTCGCGAAGTCCCAGGACGCGGCGTTCGGCGGCCTGCCGTCGTCGGGCAAGGCGTTCATCTCGGTCGCGGACCGGGACAAGCGCTCGATCGTGTTCCCGGTCAAGCGCCTCACGGAGCTCGGCTTCGAGATCCTCGCGACCGAGGGCACCGCGACGGTGCTGCGCCGCAACGGCATCCGCTCGACGGTCGTGCGCAAGCACTCGGCGGGGCGCGGCGCGGCCGGCGAGCCGACGATCGTCGACCTGATCGTCGCGGGCGAGGTCGACATGATCGTCAACACGCCGTCCGGCCAGGGCGCGCGTGCCGACGGGTACGAGATCCGCGCGGCCACGGTCGCGGCGGACAAGGCGCTCGTCACGACGGTCCAGCAGCTCGGTGCTGCCGTGCAGGCGATCGAGGCGGCCCAGGCGGGCCCGTACGCGGTCACGAGCCTGCAGGAGCACGAGAGCGCGACGGTGGCCCGCCGCGAGGCGGTCACCGCGTGAGCGCGACGGGGGAGCGGGCGCCCTTCGGGGCTCGGCTCGCGGACGCGATGGCCGCGCACGGTCCGCTGTGCGTCGGCATCGACCCGCACGCGAGCCTGCTCGACGCGTGGGGCCTGCCCGACGACGCCGAGGGGCTGCGCCGGTTCGCGCTGACCGTCATGGAGGCCGTGGGCGGCCGCGTGGCGGCGGTCAAGCCGCAGGCGGCGTTCTTCGAGCGCCACGGCTCGCGCGGGCTCGCGGTGCTCGAGGAGGTCGTCGCGGCGGGGCGCGAGACGGGCACGCTCGTCGTCGTCGACGCCAAGCGCGGGGACATCGGCTCGACCATGGGCGCGTACGCGGACGCGTTCCTGCGCGACGGCTCGCCGCTGGCGGGCGACGCGCTCACGGTCTCGCCGTTCCTCGGGTTCGGCTCGCTCGCGCCCGCGGTGGACCTGGCGCTCGCCACGGGGCGCGGCCTGTTCGTGCTGTGCCTCACGTCGAACCCCGAGGGGCGCGACGTGCAGCACGCGGTGGCGCCGGACCCGGCGACGGGTGCACCGCGGTCCGTGGCGGCCGCGGTGGCCGCGCAGGCCGCCGCGCTCAACCAGGGAGCGCAGCCCCTCGGGTCGATCGGCCTCGTGGTCGGCGCGACCGTCGGCGACGCCGCGCAGGTCACCGGCACCGACCTGCTGGCCGTCAACGGCCCGTTCCTCGCGCCGGGCGTGGGCGCGCAGGGCGCCGGTCCCGACGAGCTGCGCGCGGTGTTCGGTGACGCGCGCGGACGCGTGCTGGCGTCCTCCTCGCGCGGCGTGCTGCGTGCCGGGCCCGACGTGGCGGCCCTGCGGGACGCCGCCCTGACGGCCGCTCAGGAGGCCGCGACGGCGTTGAGCTGACCCGACCGGAGGGGGAGCCGAACCACTCGGCGAGCGGGGTGCGTCCGCGGGGGCCGCGCACCTCGCTCGTCGTCGTGCCCGGCGCGGGCCGTTCCCGCAGGTCGCGGGTCCGTCTTGTCGGGCGTGTTCACATTGCCGACCCCTGAGGCGGTCGCTAGGTTCACAGGTGCGGCCCGCGATCACGCGGGCGCCGGTCCGGTCAGGGGGCGGGCTCAACGCCCCACGTCCGCTCCGTTCAGGCAGCTGGGCTGGTGAAGCTCTGGATGAGAAGGTGACGCGCGTGGCACTCCCTCCGCTGACTCCCGAACAGCGCGCTGCAGCGCTGCAGAAGGCCGCCGCTGCCCGGCAGGCCCGTGCCGAGGTGAAGAACCGCCTCAAGTACTCCCAGGGCAGCCTCTCCGAGGTCATCGCCCAGGGTCAGCAGGACGAGACGATCGGCAAGCTCAAGGTCGTGTCCCTGCTCGAGTCCCTCCCGGGCGTGGGGAAGGTCAAGGCCCGGGCGATCATGTCCGACATCGGCATCTCCGAGACGCGCCGCGTGCGCGGGCTCGGCCCGCACCAGGTCGACGAGCTCGTCAAGAGGTTCGGCTGAGGTAGGGTCGCGCTGCGTCGTCGGACGTCCGTCAGCGGGCGGTCCGGCGACGCAGCAGCGCATCCCCGAGCGAGGAGTTCTCAGCCGCCATGACGACGACGCCTGCGCGGCTCACCGTGCTCGCGGGACCCACGGCGGTCGGCAAGGGGACGGTCTCGGCCGACGTCCGTGCGCGCTACCCGCAGGTGTGGCTGTCGGTGTCCGCGACGACGCGTGCGCCGCGCCCCGGCGAGGTCGACGGGGTGCACTACCACTTCGTCTCCGCGCAGGAGTTCGACCGCATGGTCGCGGACGGCGAGCTCCTCGAGTGGGCCGTGGTGCACGGGCGCAACCGCTACGGCACGCCGCGCGGACCCGTCCAGGAGCGCCTCGCGGCGGGCGTGCCGACGCTGCTCGAGATCGACCTGCAGGGTGCGCGGCAGGTCCGCGAGACCATGCCGGACGCGCGTTTCGTCTTCCTCGCGCCGCCGTCGTTCGACGAGCTCGTGCGACGCCTCGTGGGCCGCGGCACCGAGGACGCCGAGGAGCGTGAGCGCCGGCTGGCCACGGCGCGCGTCGAGCTCGCGGCGGAGCCGGAGTTCGACCACGTGATCGTCAACGACGACGTGACCCGCGCCACGGACGAGCTGGTGCGCGTCATGGGCGTGGTCCCCGCGTGACCCGCGGGTAGACTGCTCTCAGCTCGTCCCCTGATCCCACCCTCGAACTCGGGAGTTCCTCCGTGTCCGGAACCGTCGCCGCCCCCACGGGCATCACCGACCCGCCGATCGACCAGCTCCTCGAGCGTGCTGACTCGAAGTACGCGCTCGTGCTCTACTCGGCCAAGCGCGCGCGCCAGATCAACGCGTACTACTCGCAGCTCAACGAGGGCCTGCTGGAGTACGTCGGCCCGCTCGTCGAGACGCGTCCGCAGGAGAAGCCGCTGTCGATCGCGATGCGCGAGATCGACAAGGGTCTCCTGACGGTCGAGGCCACCGAGGGCTGAGCCCCACGCCCGTGCGCGTCGTCCTGGGTGTCGCGGGCGGCATCGCCGCCTACAAGGCGGTCCTGCTGCTGCGCCTGCTGCGTGAGGCGGGCCACGAGGTGCGGGTCGTGCCGACGCGCGCGGCCCTCGAGTTCGTGGGGCGTCCCACGTGGGAGGCCCTGTCGGGCCGGCGCGTGACGACGGACGTGTTCGAGGACGTCGACGAGGTCGCGCACGTCGCGATCGGCCAGCACGCGGACCTCGTCGTCGTCGCACCCGCGACCGCGGACCTGCTCGCGCGGGCCGCGACGGGCCAGGCCGACGACCTGCTGACAGCGACGCTCCTGGTCACGCGCGCGCCGGTGCTGCTCGCGCCGGCGATGCACACCGAGATGTGGGAGCACCCCGCGACGGTCGCCAACGTCGCCACCCTGCGCTCGCGTGGCGTGCACGTGCTGGACCCCGCCTCCGGCCGGCTCACGGGCACCGACACGGGCCCGGGGCGGCTCCCGGAGCCCGAGGAGATCGCCGCGGCGGCCCTCGCGCTCGTCGCCGACGCGGGACGACCGGCCGCACCGGCACCCGCACCCACCGTTGCACCCGCGCGCCCCGCCGACCTCGCGGGACGGCACGTCGTCGTGTCCGCGGGCGGCACGCGCGAGCCCATCGACCCGGTGCGGTACCTCGGCAACCGCTCGTCCGGGAGGCAGGGCGTCGCACTCGCGCGAGCCGCTCTCGAGCGCGGTGCGCGTGTGACGCTCGTCGCGGCGAACCTGTCCGTCGCGCCGCCGGCGGGGGCCGAGGTCGTGACGGTCGAGACCGCGGCGCAGCTGCGCGACGCGGTGCGCACGTCCGCCAAGGACGCCGACGTCGTGGTGATGGCCGCGGCCGTCGCGGACTTCCGGCCGGTGAGCCCGGCAGACGCCAAGATCAAGAAGCGCGAGGGCACGGCGGCCCCCACGATCGAGCTGGTCGAGACCGTCGACGTGCTCGCCGAGCTCGCGCGCGACCGCGTCCGCCCTGGTCAGGTCGTCGTCGGCTTCGCCGCCGAGACCGGTGACGCGCAGGGGAGCGTGCTCGAGCACGGCCGCGCGAAGGCGCGGCGCAAGCGCGCCGACCTGCTGGCCGTCAACGCCGTGGGCGACGGCCTCGGCTTCGGCACCGACGACAACGAGGTGACGATCCTCGACGCCGCGGGCGACCCCGTGGCGAGCGCGCGCGGCAGCAAGGACGACGTCGCGCACGCGCTGTGGGACGCCGTCCGCGCGCTGGGCTGAGCGCAGGACGCGTCCCGCACGCGATTACGCTGGTCCCATGACTGATCCCGCGATGCGCCTCTTCACGTCCGAGTCGGTGACGGAGGGGCATCCGGACAAGGTCTGCGACCAGATCTCGGACGCGATCCTGGACGCGATCCTGGAGCAGGACCCGGTCGCCCGGGTCGCGGTCGAGACCATGGTGACCACCGGCCTCGTGCACGTGGCCGGAGAGGTCACCACCGAGGCGTACGTCGAGATCCCGCAGATCATCCGGCAGGTCGTGCGCGGCATCGGCTACACGTCGTCGCACATCGGGTTCGACGGCGAGTCGTGCGGCGTGTCGGTCTCGATCGGGCAGCAGTCGCCCGACATCGCGATGGGCGTCGACAAGTCCATCGAGGTCCGGCAGGACGCCGACGACCACGACGAGCTGGACCTGCAGGGTGCGGGCGACCAGGGCCTGATGTTCGGCTACGCGTCCGACGACACGCCGTCGCTCATGCCGCTGCCGATCTGGCTCGCGCACCGCCTGTCCGAGCGGCTCGCGCGCGTCCGCAAGGAGGGGATCGTCCCCGGCCTGCGGCCCGACGGGAAGACGCAGGTGACGATCGGCTACGAGGGCGACCGCCCGGTCCGGCTCGACGCGCTCGTCCTGTCGACGCAGCACGAGCCCGACGTCCAGCTCGACACGCACCTGCGCCCGGGGATCCTCGAGCACGTGATCCGCCCGGTGCTCGACCAGGTGGACCTCGACACCTCGTCGTACGACCTGTTCGTCAACCCGACCGGCCAGTTCGTCGTCGGCGGTCCGCAGGGTGACGCCGGCCTCACGGGGCGCAAGATCATCGTCGACACGTACGGCGGCTGGGCGCGGCACGGCGGCGGCGCGTTCTCCGGCAAGGACCCGTCGAAGGTCGACCGGTCGGCGGCGTACGCGATGCGGTGGGTCGCCAAGAACGTCGTCGCGGCAGGGCTCGCGCGGCGGTGCGAGGTCCAGGTCGCGTACGCGATCGGCAAGGCGCACCCCGTGGGTCTGTACGTCGAGACGTTCGGCACGGGCGTCGTGGACGACGCGCGGCTCACCGACGCGATCCGGCAGGTCTTCGACCTGCGGCCCGCGGCGATCATCCGCACGCTCGACCTCCAGCGGCCCATCTACCGCCGGACGGCGGCGTACGGGCACTTCGGCCGCGAGCTGCCGGACTTCACGTGGGAGCGCACGGACCGCGTCGACGACCTGCGCGCGGCCGTCGGCTGACACCGCCCGTCGCCCGTGCGGCGGCCGTGGCCCCGAGGTGATGCCGCCGCGTGGGCCGCTGATGGTGAGATGAGCGCGTGGACCCGGAGCAGCTGACGCTCGAGGGCGTGCCCGCGCCGCGCGCACGCCGGCGTCCGCGCGCCGCCGCGCTCGAGGTGGCGGACGTGCTCCCGGTCGCCCGCGTGTGCGTCGACCTGCCGCCCGCGCACCTCGACCGGTCGTTCGAGTACCTCGTGCCCGCCGCGATGGCCGACGACGCCGTGCCCGGCACGCGCGTCAAGGTGCGGTTCGGCGGGCAGGACGTCGACGGGTACCTGCTCGAGCGTGTCGCCGACGCCGAGCACGAGGGGCGCCTGGTGCCGGTACGCCGGCTCGTGTCGCCCGAGCCCGTGCTCACGCCGCAGGTCGCACGCCTCGCGCGGGCGGTCGCCGACCGGTGGGCGGGCACGCTCGCCGACGTGCTGCGGCTCGCCGTGCCGCCGCGCCACGCGCGCGTCGAGGCGGAGCCGCAGGCCGCGGAGCCCGCCGTCGTCCCGCCGCCGTCGCCCGACGCGACGGCGTGGGCGGACTACCGCGGCGGGGCCGCGTTCGTGCAGCACGTGCGCGGCGGGGGAGCGCCCCGTGCGGTGTGGACCGCGCTGCCGGGCGGACCGGAGCAGGGGTGGCCCGCAGCGGTCGCGCAGGCCGTCGCCGCCGCCGTGCTGGGCGGCCGCGGCGCGCTCGTGGTCCTGCCCGACGGGCGCGACGTGGACCGGGCGCTCGACGCGCTCGCCGCCGCCGGTGTCCCGCGCTGGGAGGCGGGGGTCCGGGGCGGTGCCGTCCGGCTCACGGCCGAGGAGGGACCGGCCGCGCGCTACCGCGCGTTCCTCGCGGCCGTCCGGGGGCACGCGGACGTCGTCGTCGGGACGCGGGCGGCCGCGTTCGCGCCCGTGCGCGACCTGGGCCTGGCCGTCTGCTGGGACGACGGCGACTCGCTGCACGCCGAGCCGCGCGCGCCGTACCCGCACGTGCGCGAGGTCCTCGCGCTGCGCTCCGACCTCGAGGGCGCGGCGCTGCTCGTCGGCGCGCACGGGCGCACGGTCGAGGCCCAGGCGCTCGTCGCGTCCGGGTGGGCGCGCGACGTGAGTGCCGACCGTCCTCGCGTGCGTGCCCGGGCGCCGCGCGTGCAGGCGCTCACGTCCACCGAGCTCGCACGCGAAGGTGCCGCCGCGGCGGCACGCCTGCCGACACCCGCGTGGCGCACCATCCGGGACCGGCTCGCGGACGGGCCCGTGCTCGTCCAGGTGCCGCGCGCGGGCTACCTGCCCGCGGTGGCGTGCGGGCGGTGCCGCGCGTCCGCACGCTGCACGGCGTGCCACGGTCCGCTCGGGCTGCACCGCGCGGACGGCACCCCGACGTGCGGCTGGTGCGGGCG
Source organism: Cellulomonas palmilytica (assembly GCF_021590045.1). Classification (NCBI taxonomy): domain Bacteria; kingdom Bacillati; phylum Actinomycetota; class Actinomycetes; order Micrococcales; family Cellulomonadaceae; genus Cellulomonas; species Cellulomonas palmilytica. The sequence continues at coordinate 2,522,287 of NZ_CP062221.1, forward strand.
GATGGCGACCGACTGGCGGTGCGACGAGTGCGGGGCGTCCGCGCTGCGGTCGGTCCGCGTCGGCTCGGAGCGCACCGCCGAGGAGCTGGGGCGCGCGTTCCCGGGCGTGCCGGTCGTCGTGTCCGGGGCGCGCGCCGCGGCGGGCGTCGTCGCGCAGGTCGCCGACCGTCCGGCGCTCGTCGTCGCGACCCCGGGCGCCGAGCCCGTCGCACCCGCGGGCTACGCCGCCGCCGTGCTGCTCGACGCCGCGGTCTCGACGGCGGGCTCGTCGCTCGGCGTCCTGCCCGACGCCGTCCGGCGCTGGCTCGCGGCGGCCGCGCTCGTGCGGCCCGCGGGGGCGGGCGGCGTCGTTCTGCTGGTCGGTGACGCCGAGCCGCGCGCGTCGCAGGCGCTCGTGCGCTGGGACCCGGTGGGCCTCGCGGAGCGCGAGCTCGACGAGCGCGGCGAGCTCGGGCTCCCGCCGAGCGTGCGGATCGCGTCCGTCACGGGCACCCGCGAGGCGGTCACCGCCGTCGTGCAACGCGTCCGTGCCGCGACCCTGCCGACACCGCTCGACGTGCTCGGGCCCGTGCCGGTCCCGGGCGCCGAGCGAGGCGCGTTCGAGCCGGACGTGCGCACGCTGCTGCGCGTGCCGCGCGTGGGCGGTGCCGCGCTCGCGACCGCGGTCGCGGCGTCGCTCGCGGTGCGGTCCGCGAAGCGCGAGGGCGGCACCGTGCGCGTCCAGCTCGACCCGTCGGACCTCGGCTGACGGTCGCGGGACCGCACGCGACCGACCCGGTCTCGGGGCCTGCCCCGGAGCCGGTGCGGCCCCGACCCCCGCGCGCTCCTAGGATCGAGCCCATGCGTCTGCTGTTCGCCGGTACCCCGTCGCCCGCGCTGGCGAGCCTCGAGGCCCTCCTCGCGTCACGTCACGAGGTCGTGGCCGTCCTCACGCGCCCCGACGCGCGCTCGGGCCGCGGGCGGTCGCTCGCCCCGAGCCCCGTCAAGGAGCGCGCGCTCGAGGCGGGCATCCCCGTTCTCACGCCGCGCACGCTGCGCGACGACGCGGTGGTCGAGGAGATCCGCGCGCTCGGCGTCGACGCCGCGCCCGTCGTCGCGTACGGCAACCTCGTGCCCGCGTCGCTGCTCGCGGTGCCCACGCACGGCTGGGTCAACCTGCACTTCTCGGTGCTGCCCGCCTGGCGCGGGGCGGCACCCGTCCAGCACGCGATCATGGCGGGCGACGAGGTCACGGGCGCCACGACGTTCCTGCTGGAGGAAGGGCTGGACACCGGACCCGTGCTCGGCACGCTCACCGAGACCATCCGACCGCGCGACACGGCGGGCGACCTGCTCGACCGCCTCGCGGTCGCCGGCGCGACGCTCCTGGTGCGCACGCTCGACGCGCTCGAGGACGGGCACCTCACGCCCGTCGCGCAGCCGCTCGACGGCATCAGCCACGCGCCGAAGGTCGAGGTCGAGGACGCGCGCGTGCGGTGGGGCGCGCCCGCGCACGTCGTCGACCGCCGCATCCGCGGCTGCACGCCGGCGCCCGGAGCCTGGACGACGCTGCCGGACGGGACGCGTCTGGGACTCGGACCGGTCACGCAGGTCGCGGACGTGAGCGACCTCGCGCCGGGCGAGGTGCGCGCGGGCAAGCGCGAGGTGCTCGTCGGGACTGCGGGGCACGCCGTGCGGCTCGGCGAGGTGACGCCTCCCGGCAAGCGCGCGATGCCCGCGGCGGACTGGGCACGCGGCGCGCGCCTTGCGGAGGGCACGGTGCTCGGCACGGATCTCGGCACGGACCTCGGCACGGATCTCGGCACGGATCTCGGCACGGTCCCGGGCGCGGGCGTCGGCACGGCCGGCGGTGCCGCATGAGTCCGCACGAGCACGGCGGGAGCCACCCGCGGCGCGGCCAGGGCGGTGGGCCGGGTCGGTCCGGCTCCGGTCGTCCCGGCTCCGGTCGTCCGGGTTCCGGCGAGCGTGGTTCCGGCGAGCGGGGTTCCGACGAGCGTCGGGACGCACGCGGGCGGCAGCGCGGCGCGGCGCGTGTCGAGGGACGCGGGCAGCGCTCCGCGCAGGTACCGTCGCAGCGCGCGCGGACGGCCGACGTCGCGCGCGCGACGGCGTACGACGTGCTGCGCGCGGTCGACGAGGGCGACTCGTACGCCAACCTCGTCCTGCCGCCGCTGCTGCGCGAGCGCGGCGTGCGCGGCCGGGACGCGGCGTTCGCGACCGAGCTGACGTACGGGACGCTGCGCCTGCGCGGGCGGTACGACGCGGTGGTCGAGCAGGCGGCGGGCCGTGAGGTCACGCGCATCGACCCGCCCGTGCTCGACCTGCTGCGCCTGGGCGCGCACCAGCTGCTCGGCATGCGCGTGCCGGCGCACGCGGCGGTCTCGCAGACCGTCGGCCTCGCGCGCGAGCGCGTCGGGGCGGGCGCGTCGCAGTTCGTCAACGCCGTGCTTCGCGCGGTCGCGCGCGACGAGCTGGACGCGTGGCTGACGCTGATCGGTGACGCGGCGGACCCGCAGGAGTCCGACGCGGTCGCGCGGCTCGCGGTCACGCAGAGCCACCCCGAGTGGGTCGTGCGGGCGCTGCGCGAGGCCTTGGTGGGCGACGGCCGGGCGCCGGACGACGTCGCGGACCTGCTCGCCGCGGACAACGCGGCGCCACGCGTCGCGCTCGTCGCGCGGCCGGGCCTGGTGACGCCCGAGGAGCTGCGCGAGCAGGCGGGCGCCGAGGCCGTGCCGGGCCGCGTCTCGCCCGTCGCGGTGCTCCCGGGCGGCGGCGACCCCGCGGGTGTCGACGCGGTGCGCACGGGACGCGCGGGCGTGCAGGACGAGGGCAGCCAGCTCGTCGCGCTGGCCCTCGCGGCGGCACCGCTGGACGGCCGTGACGAGCGCTGGCTCGACCTGTGCGCGGGTCCCGGCGGCAAGGCCGCGCTCCTGGCCGCGCTCGCCGCGCAGCGTGGCGCGCGGCTCGTCGCGAACGAGGTCCAGCCGCACCGCGCCCGACTCGTCGAGCAGTCCCTGCGGGCGGTCGCGACGAGCGCGGTCGAGGCGGTGCGGACGGGCGACGGGCGCGAGGTGGGGGCGACCGAGCCGGGCGCGTACGACCGTGTGATGGTCGACGCGCCGTGCACGGGCCTCGGCGCGCTGCGACGCCGCCCGGAGTCGCGGTGGCGGCGCACGCCCGCGGACCTCGTGGGCCTGGCGGCGCTGCAGCGCGAGCTCCTGGGCTCGGCGCTGCGCGCGGTGCGGCCCGGCGGCGTGGTCGCGTACGTGACGTGCTCCCCGCACCTCGCGGAGACGCGCCTGGTGGTGACGGACGCGGTGCGCGCCGCGGCCAAGGTGGGGATCGTGGTCGAGACGCTCGACGCGCGGGCCGTGGCGCGCGACGTCGCGGCGGGGCCGCTCGACCTCGTCGGCGACCGGCTCGACCTGCAGCTGTGGCCGCACGTGCACGGCACCGACGCGATGCACCTGACGCTGCTGCGGCGGCGCTGACCCCGCGGGACGTGGGGTGCCACGCCGGGTCGGCGACCTGCCGAGACGCCCCGGCGCGGTCACCGCGTCGCCTGGCTAGGCTGACCGCGTGCCCGCCAAGATCGCGCCCAGCATCCTGTCCGCCGACTTCGTCAACCTCGAGCGCGAGCTCGGTCGCATCGCCAACGCGGACCTCGTGCACGTCGACGTCATGGACAACCACTTCGTGCCGAACCTGACGCTCGGCCTGCCCGTGGTGCGGCGTATCGCCGAGATCTCGCCGGTGCCGGTGGACGTCCACCTCATGATCGAGGACGCCGACCGGTGGGCGCCGGAGTTCGCGCGCGCGGGCGCCGCGTCGGTGACGTTCCACGCCGAGGCGACGCAGGCCCCCGTGCGGCTCGCACGCGAGCTGCGCGCGCTCGGGGCGCGCGCGGGCGTCGCGCTGCGGCCCGCGTCGCCCGTGGAGCCGTTCCTCGACCTGCTGTCCGAGCTCGACATGGTGCTCGTCATGACGGTCGAGCCGGGGTTCGGCGGGCAGTCGTTCATCGAGGGCACGCTGCCGAAGATCCGCCGTACGCGGCAGGCGATCACCGAGGCGGGCACGGACACGTGGCTGCAGGTCGACGGCGGGATCTCGCGAGAGACGATCGCGCGCGTCGCGCAGGCCGGGGCCGACGTGTTCGTCGCCGGCTCGGCGGTGTACGGCGCCGACGACGTCGCGGGCGAGATCGACGCGCTGCGTGGTCTCGCGTCCACGATCTGGGCCTGACGCGCTCGTCGTCCGACGCACCCCGCCGGGTGTGGCATCATCCAGACAAGGCCACGGCGTCCGTCGCGGCCGAGTACACGTGCTCCGGGGTCGGTGAAAGTCCGAGCCGGCGGTGACAGTCCGCGACCCGCTGAGGGCGACGAGAGTCGTCCGAGGCGGTTGACCTGGTGGAACTCCAGGACCGACGGTGAAAGTCCGGATGGGAGGAAGTACGTGGCGGCGCGCCCGGTGGCGTGCCGTTGACGCGTGGTGCTCTCCCACGCGCACCCCCGGAGCCCGCACGGGCCGGGAGGTGGACATGACGAGCACAGGCGACGAGCGCGCGGCGATGACGCGCGCGTTCGAGCTCGCGCGGCGCGGCCCCGAGCACGACCCGAACCCCCGCGTCGGCTGCGTCCTGCTGCGGCCCGACCCGTCGGGCACCGGCGCGGCGACCGTGGGCGAGGGCTGGCACCGCGGCGCGGGCACGCCGCATGCCGAGGTCGCGGCCCTCGCCGACGCGGTCGCGCGCGGCGAGGACACGCGCGGCGTCACCGCGGTCGTCACGCTCGAGCCCTGCTCGCACACCGGCCGCACGGGCCCGTGCACCGAGGCGCTGCTCGCGGCGGGCGTCGCGCGCATCGTCGTCGCGGTGCGGGACCCCAACCCCGTCGCGGCGGGCGGCGTCGAGATCCTGCGCGCGGCGGGCGTCGACGTCGTCACGGACGTGCTGGCCGACGAGGGGCGCGCGCTGCTGGGCTCGTGGCTGCCGTCGGTGGGCGCCGACCGACCGTTCGTCACGCTCAAGACCGCCACCACGCTCGACGGCCGGATCGCCGCTGCGGACGGGTCGAGCCGGTGGATCACGTCGTCCGTGGCGCGTCGCCACGCGCACGAGCTGCGGGCCCAGGTCGACGCGATCGTCGTCGGCACGGGCACCGCGCTGCGCGACGACCCCTCGCTCACGGCCCGCACCGCGGACGGAGCCCTCGCCGCAACCCAGCCGTTGCGCGTCGTGGTCGGGCACCGCGACGTCCCGCCGGGCGCGCGTCTGCACGGCCCCGGCGGCGCACTCGTCCAGGTGCGCACGCACGACCCCGCCCAGGTGCTGCGCGAGCTCGCGTGGCGCGGCGCCCGGCGCGTGCTCGTCGAGGGCGGTCCGACGCTCGCCGCCGCGTTCCTGCGCGCGGGCCTCGTCGACGAGGTGCACGCGTACGTCGCACCCGTCCTGCTGGGTGCCGGGCCGTCCGCCGTCGGCGACCTCGGCATCACGTCCATCGCCGCAGCCGTGCGGCTCGAGCCGGTCAGCGTGCTGCCGCTCGGGCCGGACGTGCTCGTCGTCGCCACACCCCTGCGGGAGGTCTGACATGTTCACCGGGATCGTCGAGGAGCTGGGCTCCGTCGTCGCCGTCGAGGACCGCGGGCAGGACGCCCGCCTGGTCGTGCGGGGGCCGCTCGTCGTGTCCGACGCGCACCGGGGCGACTCGATCGCCGTCGACGGCGTGTGTCTCACGGTGAGCGAGCTGCCGGGGGACGGGACGTTCGCCGCCGACGTCATGCCGGAGTCGTTGCGGCGCACCGCGCTCGGCACGCTGCGGGCGGGTGCACCGGTCAACCTCGAGCGCGCGCTGGCCGTCGGCGGGCGGTACGGCGGGCACGTCGTGCAGGGGCACGTCGACGGCGTCGGCGCCGTGCTGCGGCGCGATCCGGGGGAGCGGTGGGACGAGGTCGAGATCGGCCTGCCGGGCGAGCTCGCGCGGTACGTCGCCGAGAAGGGCTCGATCGCGGTGTCGGGCGTCTCCTTGACCGTGACGCACGTCGGCGACGAGTCGTTCGGGGTCTCGCTCATCCCGACGACGCTCGCGCACACGACCCTGGGCACGCTCGTCGTGGGCTCGCCCGTGAACCTGGAGGTGGACGTGCTCGCGAAGTACGCCGAGCGGCTGCTGACGGCGGTGGCGCGATGACCGACGTCGTGACGGGCACCGTCGAGGACGCGCTCGAGGCGCTGCGGCGGGGCCGCCCCGTGCTGGTCGCGGACTCGCCCGACCGCGAGAACGAGGCCGACGTCATCCTGGCCGCCGAGTCCGCGACACCCGAGTGGGTGGCCTGGACCATCCGCCACTCGTCGGGCTACCTGTGCGCGCCGATGCCCGCGAGCCGCGCCGACGCGCTCGACCTGCCGCTCATGGTCCCGCACAGCCAGGACCCGCGTCGCACCGCCTACACCGTGACGGTCGACGCCGCGACGGGCGTGACCACCGGGATCTCGGCCGCGGACCGCGCCCGGACGCTGCGCGTCCTGGCGGACCCCGCGAGCGGGCCCGTCGACCTCATCCGGCCCGGGCACGTGCTCCCGCTGCGCGCGGTGCCCGGCGGCGTGCTGCACCGCGCGGGGCACACCGAGGCGGCCGTCGACCTGTGCCGGCTCGCGGGCCTGCGGCCCGTGGGCGCGATCGCCGAGCTCGTGAACGACGACGGCACGATGGTCCGGCTCACGCAGGCGTCCCGGATCGCGCAGGACGAGGGCCTCGTGCTGCTGACGATCGCGGACCTGGTCGCGTGGCGGCGCGAGCACGACGACACCGTCGAGCCGCCCACCGCCGGCGACGGACGCCCGCGCGTGCACGCGACGCACACCGCGTACCTGCCGACCAGGCACGGCGACTTCCGCATCCACGGCTTCCGCGACCTGCGTACGGGCGACGAGCACGTCGCGCTCGTGCCGACGCGCGGCCTCGCCGCGGTGCCCGTCGTGCGCGTGCACTCGGAGTGCCTCACGGGAGACGCGTTCGGCTCGGCGCGCTGCGACTGCGGTCCGCAGCTCGACGCCGCGCTGCGGCTCGCCGCCGAGCAGGGCGGCGCCGTCGTGTACCTGCGCGGGCACGAGGGCCGGGGGATCGGGCTGCTCGCCAAGGTCGCGGCGTACGCGCTGCAGGACGAGGGCCGCGACACGGTCGAGGCGAACCTCGACCTCGGCTGGCCCGCCGACCGGCGCGAGTACGGCGCCGCGGCCGCGATCCTGCGCGACCTCGGCGTCGACCGCGTCCAGCTCCTGACGAACAACCCCGCCAAGGTCGCGGGGCTGCGCGCGCACGGGGTGGACGTGGTCGAGGTGCGCGGCCTCGAGGTGGGCCGCACGCCCCAGAACGAGGAGTACCTGCGCACCAAGGCGCGCTCGATGGGGCACCTGCTGCACCTCGACGACCCGGCCGACGTGCGCGAGCCGATCCCGGTCAACCCGGTGCACGCGGCACCCGCGACCCCCGGTGCGGACCGCACCGACCACACCTACGCACCCCTGGAGGAGCTCGCATGAGCGGCGCCGGAGCACCCAGCATCACCGTCGACGGGACCGGCCTGCGCGTCGTCGTCGTCGCGGCCTCGTGGCACCAGGTCGTCATGGACGGCCTGATCGACGGCGCGGTGCGCGCGCTGGCCGAGGCGCACGTCGAGAACCTCACGGTCGTGCGCGTGCCGGGCACGTTCGAGCTACCCGTCGCGGCGGCCGTCGCGGCGCGCGGCGGCGCGGACGCCGTGGTCGCGCTCGGCGTCGTGATCCGGGGTGGGACCCCGCACTTCGAGTACGTGTGCGCGGGCGCGACGAACGGCCTGACGGACGTCGCGGTGACCACGGGCGTGCCCGTCGGGTTCGGCGTCCTGACGTGCGACGACGAGCAGCAGGCGCTCGACCGTGCCGGGCTGCCCGGCTCGAGCGAGGACAAGGGCTACGAGGCGGCGCAGGCCGCGGTCGCCACGGTGGCCGCGCTGCGCGGGCTGGGTCCCGCGTGACCGGACCGCTCGGCTGGCTGTTCGACGCGACCGTGACGGTCGCGGGCCACGACATCCTCTGGCGGGAGGTCGTCGGGAACCTGTTCGGCCTCGCGTCCGCCGTCGGTGGGCTGCGCCGGCGGGTGTGGGCGTGGCCGGTCGGGATCGTCGGCAACGTCCTGCTGTTCACGGTCTTCCTCGGTGCCGTGTTCGGCACGCCGCAGGACCGGGACCTGTACGGGCAGGCCGGGCGGCAGGTGTTCTTCGTCGTCGTGTCGGTGTACGGCTGGGTGCGCTGGAGCCGGACGCGCCGCGACGCGCGTGCCTCCGGAGTCCCCGACGCGCCCGCCGTCGAGCCACGATGGGCGGGACTGCGCGGGTGGGCGGTGCTCGGCCCCGCAGCGGTCGTCGGGACGGTGGGGTTCGCCTGGGTGTTCCGCGAGCTCGGCTCGTGGGGTCCGTGGGCCGACGCCTGGATCTTCACCGGCTCGCTGCTCGCGACGTACGGCATGGCGCGCGGGTACATCGAGTTCTGGCTCATCTGGATCGCGGTGGACATCGTCGGCGTCCCGCTCCTGCTCTCGGCGGGCTACTACCCGTCCGCCGTCCTGTACCTGGTCTACGGCGGCGTCGTCACCTACGGGTTCGTCGTGTGGTGGCGCGCGCGGCGCGTCGGACCGGCGCTGCAGGTCCGGGCGGACGCGGTGACGGGGCCGGTGACGGACGCGGCGACCGTCCCAGCCGCCGAACCTGCGACGAGCGCCCTGGGCGCAACGTCTACCCTTGGGCGACGTGAAGACGTTTGAGTCGCTGTTCGCCGAGCTGTCCGAGAAGGCGGTGACCAGGCCCGCGGGCTCGGGCACGGTCGCCGAGCTGGACGCCGGCGTGCACGCGATCGGCAAGAAGATCGTCGAGGAGGCGGCCGAGGTCTGGATGGCCGCGGAGCACGAGGGTGACGAGCGCACGGCCGAGGAGATCTCGCAGCTCCTCTACCACCTGCAGGTGCTCATGGTGGCGCGCGGGCTCACGCTCGACGACGTCTACGCGCACCTGTAGAGCGCGCCCCCGCCCGTCGTCACCCCTGACCCGAAGGAACCCCCCGTGCTGCGCATCGCCGTCCCCAACAAGGGCTCGCTGTCCGAGCCCGCCGTCGAGATGCTGCGGGAGGCGGGCTACCGCCAGCGCCGCGACTCGCGCGAGCTCGTCCTGCCCGACCCGGACAACGACGTCGAGTTCTTCTTCCTGCGGCCGCGCGACATCGCGGTCTACGTGGGGGCGGGGACCGTCGACGTCGGCATCACCGGTCGTGACCTGCTGCTCGACTCCGAGTCCGCCGCGGTCGAGCACCTGGGGCTCGGCTTCGCGCGCTCGACGTTCCGGTTCGCGACGACCGCGGGCGCGATGAGCGACATCGCACAGATCGCCGGCAAGCGCGTCGCCACGTCCTACCCGGTGCTCGTGCGCAGCACGCTCGCCCAGCGGGGTGTGGAGCCCGCGGGCGTCGTGCGCCTGGACGGCGCGGTCGAGTCCGCGATCCGCCTGGGCGTCGCGGACGTCATCGCGGACGTCGTCGAGACCGGCTCGACGCTGCGGGCCGCCGGGCTCGAGGTGTTCGGCGAGGCCCTGCTGCACTCCGAGGCCGTCCTCGCGCGCCGCTCGGACGTCGAGGCGCCCGAGGGGCTCGACGTGCTCACGCGTCGCCTGCAGGGTGTGCTCACCGCGCGCCAGTACGTCCTCATGGACTACGACTGCCCGATCGACCTCGTCGAGCAGGCCGTCGCGATCACGCCCGGCCTCGAGTCGCCGACCGTCTCGCCGCTGCACAACCGCGAGTGGGCCGCCGTGCGCGCGATGGTGCGCCGCGACCAGACGAACCGCGTGATGGACCAGCTCTACGACCTGGGTGCGCGCGCCATCCTCGTCACGTCGATCCACGCCTGCAGGCTCTAGTGGACCTGACCCCGTTCCGGCCCCGGCTCGCGCGGCTCGCGTCGCTGGGGCTCGCGGGTGTCGTGGTGGTCGCCACCGTCGTGCTCGTCGTGCTCATGCCCGGTCTGACGTCGCTCGACGTCGCGAGCTTCGCGCTGTTCGCCCTCGCGATCGTCTGGTTCTGCTGGCGGCAGGCGTCCGTGGCGGCGGTGCCCGACGAGAACGGGATCACGGTCCGCAACCTGCTCGTCACCACGCGGCTGACGTGGGCGCAGGTCGTGGCGGTGCGGTTCGGCGACAGCCCGTGGGTCCAGCTCGACCTCGCGGACGGCGACACGCTCGCGGTCATGGGCATCCAGCGCGCCGACGGCGAGCGTGCGCAGGCCGAGGCGCGCCGGCTGTCGACACTCGTCGCCGCACGGACGCGGACCGACCGGGACGACTGAGCGCCGACGACGACGCCGCGCGCCCCCGGCGCACGTCAGGGCAGCGTCGTCAGGGCAGCCTCGTCACAGCAGCGTCGTCGCGTGCACGCCCGCGGCGCCTGCCGCGAGGAACGCCGCGGGGTCCTGGTCCAGGCCGCGGCCCATGGTCGACAGGCGCACGGGTGACGTGGCGAGCGCACGGCGCAGCTCGTCGCCCGCCTCGACCTCGACCAGGCGGTGCCGCCCGACGGGCTCGACGAGCGAGGCGGCCTGGTGGCGCACGCGCTCCGCGAGCGGCCCGAGCACCTCGTCGGACGGGTCGAGCAGCGGCACGACGACGTCCGCGGGGCACAGCGCGACACGGCCGTACGCGGTCAGCGAGTGGTGCGAGATCCCGAGGTGCCGCTCGCGCGGGTCGGCGCCCGAGACGCGCAGCGACGCGACGGGCCGCCCACCGAGCACCGCGGCGGCGTTGACCGCCTCGCCCGCGGCGACGCCGGAGAAGCCCCAGCGCGTGCCGGTCCCGAGGTTGCCGGGGCCCTGCACGACGACCGCGAGGTCCGCACCCGCCACGTGCCGCGCGGCCAGCAGCGCGGTGTGCACCGAGACGGCCTCGAGGTCGCCCCCGAAGGCCTGCCCGGCCGTGATGCACGTCGAGATCCACCCCGCGTCGCGCAGGCCCGCGACGGCGCGCGAGAACCAGGCGGGCAGCGCGCCTCCGTCGGTCATGACGTACGCGACGCTCGGTGCCGGCCGACCGCGCCGCTCGGCCTCGAGCCGCGCGCCCGCGACGACCGCCGGCAGCGCGGAGTGCAGGTCGGCGACGACGACGGGGAGCTCCGCGAGGTCGTCGGCGTCGCGCATGGTCTCGTGGTGCTCGGACTCCTGGTCGTCGACCCCCAGCACCATGGCCTGCAGCGGCGTGTAGCGCGCCTTGACGAGGTGCCCGGGGGTGGGCGGCGGGTCGACGGGCTTGCCGTCGGCGGGCGCGATGACCAGGGCGTACCCGCCCGTCCCGAGCCCGCGCGCGAGTGCGGACACGTTGAGCCAGACGCGGCGTCCCGCCGCGACCTCGCCGACGAGCGCGGGGTAGGCGAGCGCCTTGACCCGGGCGGGCAGGGTGGGGTCCGCCCAGGGTTGGTCGAGGGCCACGGTGAGCTCGGTGGCCCCCTGCCACGACGTTCCGACCTGCTCGACGACACCGACGCGCCACGTGATCACGTCGGTAACGCTACCGGCCACTACGGTGGACCCGATGCCCAGTCCGATCGACCCCGCCGAGCGCCTGCTCAACCTCCTCATCGCCCTCGTGAACTCGCGCGGACGTATGACCAAGGAGCAGGTGCGTGCCTCCGTCGCCGGCTACGCCGACGCGCCGTCCGACGACGCCTTCGAGCGGATGTTCGAGCGCGACAAGGACACGCTGCGCGAGCTCGGCATCCCGCTCGTGACGGTCACCGACGCGGGGCACGGCGACGACATCGGCTACCGGATCGACCTCGACGCGTACGCGCTGCCGCCGATCGACCTCACGGCCGCCGAGCTCGGCGTGCTCACCCTCGCCGCGCAGACGTGGCAGGACCGCACGATGCGCGGCGACACGTCGCGCGCCCTGACCAAGCTGCGCGCGGTGGGGCAGGGGCCCGGTGCGACCGACCTCGTCGCGGGCCTCGCGCCGCGCGTGCGGTCGGGCGGGAGCGTGTTCGCGCCGCTGCTGGACGCCGCGCAGGCGCGCCAGCTCGTGCGGCTCACGTACCGCGCGGCGAGCACGGGCGAGGTGCGCGAGCGTCGCGTCGAGCCGTGGCAGCTCGTCGCGCGCCGTGGCGGCTGGGTGCTCGTCGGCTGGGACCAGGACCGGGAGGCGCCGCGCTCGTTCCGGCTGAGCCGCATCGAGGGCTCGATCCGTGCGCTCGGCGAGCCCGGGGCGTTCCCGCCGCCCGACCCCGAGGTCGTCGACCGGGCGCTCGCCGCGTGGCGCGCGGGCCCGCCGCGCGTCGCGACGCTCGCCGTCCTCCCCGAGCGCGCGGAGGCGACGCGCGTGCGTGCCGTCGCGCCGCCCGCCGACGCCGAGGACCGGGTGACCGACGCGCTCGTCGCACCCCTGCTGGCGGGCCGCGACGTCGTGCACGTCGAGTACCGCAACGCCTGGGAGCTGGCGGAGGAGCTCGTCGGGTACGGCGACGCGGTGCTCGTCATCGACCCGCCCGAGGTGCGCGGGCACGTGCTCAGCCTGCTGCGCCGCGCGGCCGCGCTCGCGTCGCAGGCCGACGAGGCCGGTGGGGACGGGCGGGTGCAGGACGACGTGCAGGACCTCGCGGTGGCCGACGGCGCGTCGGAGGTGCGTCGTGGCTGAGCGCGCGAGCGACCGCGTCGTGCGGCTGCTGGGCATGATCGCGTTCCTCGACCGGCACGAGGGTGCCTCGGTCGAGGAGCTCGCGCACCAGTTCGGCGTCTCGACGCAGCAGGTCATGGCCGACGTCGACACGCTCTGGGTCAGCGGGACGCCCGGCTACCTGCCCTACGACCTCATCGACTTCGACTTCTCGTCGTACGAGCGCGGCGTCGTGCGGCTCACCGAGTCGCGTGGCATGACCCGCCCGCTGCGGCTGTCCGCCCGCGAGGGCGTCGCGCTCGTCGCGGCGCTGCGTGCTCTCGACGCCGGGCTGGGCGGCGCTCTCGACGACGAGCGCGCGCAGGTCGTGCGCTCGGCGCTCGCCAAGCTGACCGCCGCAGTGGGTGACGCGGCCGGCACCGTGGACGTGTCGCTCACGCTCGCCGCCGCGCCCGCGGTGGCGTCCGCGCTCGCGACCGCGCTGCGGGAGGGCCGTCGCCTGCACGTGCGCTACGTCAACGCGGCCGACGTGGCCTCGGAGCGCGACGTCGACCCGATCCGGCTCGTGACGGACACCGACCGCTCCTACCTGCTCGGCTGGTGCTACGCGGTGGAGGGCGAGCGGCTGTTCCGCGTCGACCGGATCCTGTCCGCGCGTGTGCTGGACGTGCCCGCCGAGCACCACCCCGTGCCCCCGGGCGGGGGAGAGTTCGTCCCCGGCGACGACGGCGCGCTCGTGACGCTGCACCTGACGAGCCACGGCCGGTGGGTCGCGGAGAGCACGCCCGTGCAGGAGGTGCGCAACCTGCCCGACGGGTCGTTCGAGATCGACCTGCGCATCGTCAGCCCGGCCTGGCTGCGCCACCTGGTGCTGCAGGCCGCCGACGACGTGCTCGACGTGCGGCCCGCGTCGGTCGCCGCCGAGGTGGCGCGCGTCGCGCGTGCCGCGCTCGCCGCGTACGGCCCGCTCGCGGACCTGCCCGCTCCGGTCGGGGACCAGGGCCACGAGGGCGGTGCCTGACGTGTGGTTCGCGCTGTGGTCCGTGCTCGTCGTCGGGACGCTCGTCGGCGCGTTCTTCCTGGGGCGGCGCCTGTGGCGCTCGCTCGTGGCGCTCGGGCGCGAGCTCGCGCGGGCGGGTGAGGTGAGCGCCGAGCTCGCCGACCGGGCGGCCGAGCTCGCCGACCTGGCCGCGCAGCAGCGCGCGAGCACCGACCCCACGCTGTTCGCCGACCGCGACGAGCTGCGCGACGCCGTGCGGGGGCTGCGCCGCGAGCGGGCGGCACGGCGCGAGGAGCGCGCGCGCCGGCACGCCGAGACCGCGCGGGGCTGGCGCGCCTACTGGACCTGACCCGCCGGCCCGCGGGTGCGGGGACGACCCTGACCCGCCGACCGGGCCGGCGGACCTGGTCGCGCTGCGGCGGCGGTTAGGATCACGTGGTCGCGCATCGTCCGTCGAGGGGCTGTCATGGGTAGGAATGCACTGCAGGGCTGGCACATCGTCGTCCTGGTCGTGGTGATCCTGCTCCTGTTCGGAGCCAAGCGGCTGCCCGACCTGGCCAAGAGCGTCGGCCAGTCGATGAAGATCTTCAAGCGTGAGGTCAAGGACCTCACCACGGACGCGCCGGCGCCCGCGCCGCCCGCCTCGTCGTCGACCGCGCCCGCCGCGCCGCCCGTGACGCCGCCGGAGCCGCCCGTCGCGCAGCCGCCCACGACGCCCGGGCCGGCCGCCCCCACGCCGCAGGACCAGCCGGGCGAGAGCGGCCCGAGCACGTCCGCCTGAGGGCGGCGTGTCCACCGATCGCCGCGGTGCCGCCCCCGGCGGGCGCATGCCGCTGCGCCAGCACCTGCTGGAGCTGCGCCGACGCCTGTTCTTCGCCGCGCTCGGCCTCGTGGTCGGCGCGGTGGCGGGCTGGTTCCTCTACGACCCCGTGCTCGACCTGCTCCAGCAGCCGCTGCGTGACGTCGCGCAGGAGCGGGACTCGATCGTCGCGCTGAACTTCGCGGGCGTCGCGACGTCGTTCGACATGAAGATCAAGGTCTCGCTGTTCCTCGGGGTGTTCGTCTCGAGCCCGTGGTGGCTGTACCAGCTGTGGGCGTTCGTCACCCCGGGGCTCACGCGCAAGGAGCGGCACTACGCCGTCGGCTTCCTCGCCGCGGCCGTCCCGCTGTTCCTCGCCGGCGCCGCGCTCGCGTTCTGGGCGCTGCCGACCGCGGTGCGGGTCCTGACGGAGTTCACGCCCGACGAGGCCACGAACCTCATCGACGCGCAGACGTACCTCAGCTTCGTCATGCGGCTGCTGCTCGCGTTCGGGCTCGCCTTCCTGCTGCCCGTGCTCATGGTCGCGATGAACTTCGCCGGCATCGGCCGCGCCGCGACCTGGCGGCGCGGGTGGCGATGGGCCGTGGTCGTCGCGTTCACGTTCGCCGCCGTCATGACCCCCACGCCCGACGCGCTGACGATGATCGCGGTCGCGCTGCCCATCTGCGGCCTGTACTTCGTCGCGCTCGGCGTGTGCACGCTGCACGACCGGCGCGTCGACCGCCGGCGCGCGGACCAGGGCCTGCCGACGCTCGACGGGACGCTCCCGTCGGAGCCGGAGCCGCGCGCGTGACGGCCCGCATCGGGCTGGTCGTGAACCCGACCGCGGGCAAGGGGCGTGGCACGACCGCAGGACCGGACGCGCACGCGCGCCTGCGCGCGCTCGGCCTGGACGTCGAGGACCTGTCGGGCCCGTCGCTCGCGCAGGCCACCGACCGGGCGCGCGCCGCGGCCGTCGCCGGTCTCGACGCGGTCGTCGTCGTCGGTGGGGACGGCATGGTGCACCTCGGGGCGAACGTCGTCGCGGGCACCGACGTGCCGCTCGGCATCATCGCCGCGGGGACGGGCAACGACGTCGCGCGCACGCTCGGCCTGCCACGCGGGGACGTGGCGGCGTCCGTCGAGGCGATCGGCCGGGCGCTGGCGGGCACGCCGCGGCGCGTCGACGCGGTGCGCGTCGGGCCGCCCGGGACGTCGGCGCGCGAGTGGTACGTCGGGGTGCTGTCGTGCGGCCTCGACGCGGCCGTCAACGCGCGCGCCAACGGGTACACGTGGCCGCGCGGCGAGAGCCGGTACGTGCGCGCGCTCGTCGCGGAGGTCGGGCGCTACCGGCCGTTCGGCTACCGCGTCACGTACGACGGGACCGTCTGGGAGTCCGGCAGCCCGATCGTGGCGGTCGCGAACTGCGGCTGGTTCGGCGGGGGCGTGAACATCGCCCCGCAGGCGCGCGTCGACGACGGCCTGCTCGACATCGTCGTCGCCGCACCCCTCGCGCGGCCCGGTGTCCTGAAGATCCTGCCGCGGGTGTACCGCGGCACGCACACGGCCGACCCGGCGGTGCGGGTGCTGCAGGCGCGCAGCGTCCTGGTCGAGCCGCTGACCGCGCTCGGCGCCGCTCCGCCGCCGGCGTTCGCGGACGGGGAGCGGGCCGGTCCGCTCCCGCTGCAGCTCGACGTGGTGCCCGGTGCGCTGAGGGTGCTCGCCTGAGTGCCTAGGGTGGTGGCGTGCCCTCCCGTTCCCGTCACCGCAGGCATCGCGCCGCTGGTCCCGCCGGTTCTCCCGCCGCGGCGACCTCGCCGTCCACGCCCTCGTCGACCTTCGCGCCACGCGACCCCGACGAGCCGTCGCCGGCCGAGCGCTACGCCGCGGCGCGCCGGCGCGCGCAGGACGAGGCGAGCGAGCTCGCGCAGTTCCGCGAGCTGATCGGCTTCCAGCTGGACGAGTTCCAGCTCGAGTCGTGCCGGGCGCTCGAGCGCGGCAGCGGCGTGCTGGTCGCGGCACCGACCGGAGCGGGCAAGACCGTCGTCGGTGAGTTCGCGGTCCACCTCGCGCTGCGCGCGGGACGCAAGGCGTTCTACACGACGCCCATCAAGGCGCTGTCGAACCAGAAGTACAACGACCTGGTCCGCCGCTACGGCCCGGACCAGGTGGGGCTGCTCACGGGTGACACGACGATCAACTCCGAGGCGCCCGTGGTCGTCATGACCACCGAGGTGCTCCGCAACATGCTGTACGCGGGGTCCGGGACGCTCGTCGGGCTCGGCTTCGTCGTCATGGACGAGGTGCACTACCTCGCGGACCGGTTCCGTGGACCGGTCTGGGAGGAGGTCATCATCCACCTGCCCGACGACGTGCAGCTCGTCTCGCTGTCGGCGACGGTCTCCAACGCCGAGGAGTTCGGCGACTGGCTCGCGATGGTGCGGGGCGACACGACAGTGGTCGTGAGCGAGCACCGGCCCGTGCCGCTCGGGCAGCACGTCCTGGTACGGGACGAGCTGCTCGAGCTGTACGCCGGGCACGTCGACCCGACGGACCCGGGCGTGGACCCGCCCATCAACCCCGACCTGCGGCGCCTGCTGTCCAGCCGGTCGTCCGACGAGCGGCGCGGGCCGGGCGACCGCGGGTACCGCGGCCGCGGCGGTCACCGGCCCGGCGGCGGACGGCCCGTCGGCGTGGGCGTGCGCCCCGTGCCGCGGTTCGCGATGGTCGACCTGCTCGACCGCGAGGGACTGCTGCCCGCGATCGTGTTCATCTTCTCCCGCGCGGGGTGCGAAGCCGCGGTGCAGCAGTGCCTCGCGGCGGGCGTGCGCCTGACGACGCCGGCCGAGCAGTCCGAGATCCGCCAGGTCGTCGAGGAGCGCTGCGCGGCCGTGCCGCCCGAGGACCTCGACGTGCTCGGGTACTGGCAGCTGGCCGACGCCCTCACGCGCGGCGTGGCGGCGCACCACGCGGGGATGCTGCCGCTGTTCAAGGAGACCGTCGAGGAGCTGTTCTCGCGCGGCCTGGTCAAGGTCGTGTTCGCGACCGAGACGCTCGCGCTCGGCATCAACATGCCCGCGCGCTCCGTCGTGCTCGAGAAGCTCGTGAAGTGGGACGGCTCGCGGCACGTCGACATCACGCCGGGGGAGTACACGCAGCTCACCGGCCGCGCGGGGCGGCGCGGCATCGACGTCGAGGGCCACGCGGTCGTCGTCGCGCACCAGGGACTGGACCCGGTGCAGCTCGCGGGCCTCGCGTCGAAGCGGCTGTACCCGCTGCGCTCGAGCTTCCGCCCGACGTACAACATGGCCGTCAACCTCGTGGCGCAGGTCGGCCGCGAGCGTGCGCGTGAGGTGCTCGAGACGTCCTTCGCGCAGTTCCAGGCCGACCGGGGGGTCGTCGGGCTCGCGCGGCAGGCGCAGGCGCACACCGAGGCGCTCGAGGGGTACGCCGAGGCGATGCAGTGCCACCTGGGCGACTTCGCGGAGTACGCCGCGCTGCGCCGGGAGATCTCGCGCGCGGAGAAGGACGCGACGCGACAGGAGGCGGGGGCGCGCCGTGCGCGTGCGGTCGCCTCGCTCGAGGGCCTGCGGCCCGGGGACGTGCTGGAGGTGCCCACCGGGCGCCGCAGCGGCTTCGTCGTGGTGGTCGACCCCGGCCAGAAGGGTGGGTTCGACGGCCCGCGCCCCACCGTGCTGACGACCGACCGTCAGGTCCGCAAGCTCACCGCGGCGGACGTGGGCGCCGGCGTGCGGACCGTGGGCCACGTGCGCGTGCCGCGCGACCTCAACGTGCGGGTGCCTGCCGCCCGACGGGACCTGGCCGCCCGGCTGCGCGCCGCGGTCGAGGACGTCGTCCCCGAGCGCCGCGCGCGCACCCGTGGACCGTCACCGGCGCAGGAGGACGCGCGTGCGGCCGAGCTGCGGCGGAGGCTGCGTGCGCACCCCTGCCACGCGTGCCCGGAGCGGGAGGACCACGCGCGCTGGGCCGAGCGCTGGGCGCGCCTGAAGTCCGAGCACGACGCGCTCGTCGGACGGATCCAGGGCCGCACCGGCTCGATCTCGGCGGTGTTCGACCGCACGTGCGACGTGCTCGTGACGCTCGGCTACCTCGAGCCCTCCGACGACCCCGCGGGCGACCCGGCAGGGGAGCGGGGGGACCGGCGCGGCCTGCGGGTCACGCCCGACGGCCGCTGGCTGCGCCGCCTGTACGCCGAGAACGACCTGCTGCTCGCCGAGTGCCTGCGCCGGGGGGTGTGGGACGAGCTCGACCCGCCGGCCCTCGCGGCGGCCGTCTCGACGCTCGTGTACCGCTCGCGCCGTGACGAGGACACCGAGCCGCACGTGCCCGGCGGTCCCCGCTCACGCCTGGGTGTGGCGCTCGAGGGCACGGTGCGCGCGTGGTCCGAGCTCGAGGACCTGGAGTCGGCGCACCAGCTCGAGACGATCCAGCCGCTCGACCTGGGCCTCGTCGAGGCCGTGCACCGGTGGGCCGCGGGTCGCAGCCTCGACGCGGTGCTGCGCGGCGGGGAGCTGACCGCGGGCGACTTCGTGCGGTGGTGCAAGCAGGTGATCGACGTCCTCGACCAGCTCTCGCAGGCGGCGCCGCACACGCGGCTGCGCGCGACCGCGGACCGCGCGGTGGACGCGCTGCGCCGCGGGGTCGTCGCGTACTCCTCGGTCTGACGTCCCTCCCGTGCCCTATCGTGCGCGTGTGAGCTCCACCCTCTACCGCGGCGGCGTCGTCCACTCGCCCGCCGACCCGTTCGCCGAGGCCGTGCTCGTCGAGGACGGCACGATCGCGTGGCTCGGGGCGGACGACACCGCCGACGGCTTCGCGTCGCGCGCCGACGAGGTGGTCGACCTCGACGGCGCGCTCGTCACGCCGGGCTTCGTCGACGCGCACGTGCACGTGCTCGAGACCGGGCTCGCGCTCGAGTCGGTCGACCTCAGCGGGACGCGTTCGCTGGGCGAGGCGCTCGACGCCGTCCGGCGCGTCGCCGACGCGCGGGGCGGCCGCGACGAGGTGCTGCTGGGCTTCGGCTGGGACGAGACCTCCTGGCCCGAGGGGCGCGCGCCCACGGCTGCGGAGGTCGACGCCGCGGCGGGCGGGCGGGCGGTCTACCTCGGTCGTGCCGACCTGCACAGCGCCGTCGTCTCGAGCGAGCTCGCGCGGCGCCACGGGCTCACGGCCCTGGCGGGCTGGTCCGCCGACGGCCGCGTCGAGGGCGACGCGCACCACGTGGCGCGGGACGCCGCTCGGGAGGTCGACGCGGAGCGCCGCACGCGCCTGTACCGCCGCGCGCTGACGGAGGCCGCCGCGCGCGGCGTGGTGTCGGTGCACGAGCACTCGGCGCCGCACATCGACACGCGCGCGGGGCTGGTCGAGCTCCTCGACCTCACGCGCGACGCCGTGAGCGGGCTGCCGCACCTCGTCGGCTACCGCGGCGAGGCGTGCGTGACCGTCGACGACGCCCGTGAGGTGCTCGAGGCGATCCCGGGCCTGACGGGCCTCGGGGGTGACCTCAACGTCGACGGCTCGATCGGCTCGCGGACCGCGGCGTTGCGCGCGCCCTACGCGGACGCCCCGGGGGACGGCGTGCTGCACCTGACGGCCGAGCGCATCGCGAACCACATCACGGCCGCGTCCCGCGCGGGCGTGCAGGCCGGCTTCCACGTGACCGGCGACCGCGCGATGGACGAGCTGCTGATCGGGCTGCGCGCGGCGGTCGACGTCGACGGGCCGGCCGCGATCGCGCGGACGGGCGTGCGTGTCGAGCACGCGGAGATGGTCGACGCGCCGACGCTCGCGGCGCTCGTGCTGCTCGGCGTCCGGCTGTCGGTGCAGCCCGCGTTCGACGCGTGGTGGGGCGGCCCGGACGGCATGTACGCGGCGCGCCTCGGGGCGGGCCGCGCGGCCGCGCTCAACCCGCTCGCGGATCTCGCGAGCGCGGGCGTGCCGCTCGCGTTCGGCTCGGACTCGCCCGTGACGCCCGTCGACGGGTGGGCGGGCGTGCGCGCGGCCGTCGAGCACCACGCGGTCGAGCAGCGGCTGTCCGCCCGCGCCGCGTTCCGCGCCGCGACCCGTGGCGGGTGGCGGCTCGCGGGTCACGACCAGGTCGGCGAGCTGCGGGTCGGCTCGCCCGCCCACCTGGCGGTCTGGCGCGCCGACCACCTCGCGGTGCAGGCGCCCGACGGTCGGCTGTCGGCGTGGAACCCCGACGCCCAGGCGGGCACGCCGTTGCTGCCGCTCCTCGGTGCGGACGAGCCGCCGCCGCGGTGTCTGCGCACCGTGCGCGACGGGGTCGTCCTGTACGACACGCTGGCCTGACGTCGACGGGCTCGCCTCGGCTCGGCCGGGGTGGGCTCGGGCTCTGGTGCGACCGGGTGAAACCGGGCGTGCGGAGGGTGGAATCTCCCGCGGTCCCGGCGCCCCGTGGGGTCACCCGTTCGGCGCAGTTCCTGGACGCGTGTCCGTGTATACCGCGACACGCGGCGCGACACGCCGGGCAACGGTTCGGGTAAGCAGCAAATCCGGGCATGCTGACCTGCGGCGAGTCCCGTGGCCTGCGGGGACGCCGGGCTTGACACCGTTCTCCAGAGCGGTAGTTTTCCGGGTGACCCGCCGCCCAAGGCGAAGCAGACGACGACGAGGTCCCGCCCAGGACGAGCCGACGACGCCCGTCCGGGGGACGCCTCTCGAGGCGGTTCGCTGGCTCCGACCGGGCCCGCGTGTTCAGTAGACAACGGTCAACGCGCCGCGGCGCCCGACCGGTACGAAGGACACGCGGGCCGGTCGGTCGGCCGGCACCCGGGCCGGCGCGACGATCGCGAGCGGACGGCCGTCGCGGTGCCCGCGCGGCACGGGTCCGACGTCCGTCGGGACCCTGGGTTTTCTCGCCTAGGCTGGCGCGGTGTCCGCCGCCGTCGCCCGCCCGTCCCGCTGGTGGACCCTGCTGCTCGCGGTCGCCGGTGGGCTGCTGACGCGGTTGTCGTTCCCCGACCCGGGTGTCTGGCCGGCGGCGTTCGGCGGCATCGCTCTGCTGTACCTCGCGCTGCGCCGCGACGGCGCGTGGTGGAACGCGCTCGTCGGCCTCGTGTGGGGGATGGCGTTCTTCCCCGCGCTCATCACCTGGGCCGACGACGCGGTCGGTCCCGTGCCCTGGCTCGCGCTGTCGCTCGCGTGCGCGGCCTACGTGGCGCTGTTCGGCGCGGCCTGGACGTGGGCCCGGCGCGGCGAGGCCGTGTGGCGCAGCGTGTGGTGGCAGCTGCCCGTGTTCGTCGTCGTGTGGGTCGCCCTCGAGGAGGCCCTCGCGGCGTGGCCGTTCGGCGGGTTCCCGTGGGGGCGGATGGCGTTCTCGCAGTCGGACTCGCCGCTCGTGGCGTTCGCCTCCCTTGGCGGCGTACCGGCGCTCAGCGCGGTCACGGTGGGCGCCGGCGTGCTGCTGGGCACCAGCCTGGGTGCCGTGCGCCACGCGCGCCTGGTGCGGGCGGGCAGCGCGGGGCTGGCCGCGGTCCTGCTCGTCGTCGTGGGCGTCGCCATCCCGCTGCCCACGGCCGCGCAGAGCGGCGTCCTTCGGGTCGGCGCGGTGCAGGGGAACGTCCCCGGTCAGGGGCTCGACGCGTTCGGGCGGCGCGCGGTCGTGCTGGACAACCACGTCCAGGGCACGCGTGCGCTGCTCGAGAGGGTCGGTCCGGGCGAGCTCGACCTGGTGCTGTGGCCCGAGAACGGCACGGACATCGACCCGCAGGTCGACGACGAGGCGGCCGCCGCGATCGACGGCGCCGCCGAGGCCGTGGGCGCGCCGATGCTCGTCGGGACGGTGCAGTACCCCGAGTCAGGAGGCCGGTACAACACCTCGGTCTTGTGGGAGCCCGGACAAGGCGTGGTCGCGTCGTACTCCAAGCAGCACCCCGCGCCGTTCGCCGAGTACATCCCGATGCGACCGGTCGCACGCTTCTTCTCCGACGCCGTCGACCTCGTGACGCGCGACATGCTCCCCGGGACGCGTCCCGGGTTCGTCCCGCTCGAGTCCGCGCGCCTCGAGCGCACGGTCGGCATCGGGGACGTCATCTGCTTCGAGGTCGCGTACGACAGCCTCGTGCGGTCCGCCGTCCGCGCGGGCGGCGAGGTGCTCGTCGTGCAGACCAACAACGCGACGTTCGGCTGGTCCGACGAGTCGACGCAGCAGCTCGCGATGTCGCGCATCCGCGCCGTCGAGCACGGACGGGCCACCGTCCAGGTCTCCACGGTGGGCGTCAGTGCGGTCATCGAGCCCAACGGGGCCGTCACGCAACGCACCGAGCTGTTCACGGCGGACCAGATGATCGCTAGCCTTCCGCTGCGCACGTCGCAGACGTGGGCGACGCGCCTGGGGGGCTGGCCGGCGTGGGTCATCGACGCCCTCGCGCTGGCTGCCGTGGTCTCAGGCGCCGTAGGAGCCGCGCGTCTGCGCGGCACGAACCGGGGGGAGCCCGCGTGAGTTCTCGAGTGCTCGTCGTCGTCCCGACGTACAACGAGAAGGAGTCGATCCCCGGCGCGCTCGCCCGCCTGCTGGAGCACGTCCCGACGGCGGACGTCCTGGTGGTCGACGACGCGTCGCCCGACGGCACCGGCCCGCTCGTCGAGCAGATCGCCGCCGACGAGCGCGCGGCGGGCGTGGCCCGCGGCGTCAGCGTGCTGCACCGCGCCGGCAAGCAGGGCCTGGGCGCCGCGTACGTCGCGGGCTTCGCGTGGGCGCTCGAGCGCGACTACGACGTCGTGGTCGAGATGGACGCCGACGGCTCGCACCGCGCGCAGGACCTGCCGGCGCTGCTCGCCGCGGTGCCCGACGCGGACCTGGTGCTCGGATCGCGCTGGGTCCCCGGCGGCGAGGTCGTCAACTGGCCCAAGAACCGCGAGGTCCTGTCCCGCGGTGCGAACACCTACACGCGCATCCTGCTCGGCATCCCGGTGCACGACGCCACGGGCGGCTTCCGCGCCTACCGCGCGAGCCTGCTGCGTGAGCTCCGGCTCTCGGACGTCGCGTCGCGCGGCTACTGCTTCCAGATCGACATGACGCTGCGGTCGTTGCGTGCCGGCGCGCGCGTGGTCGAGGTGCCCATCACGTTCGTCGAGCGTGAGCTCGGGGCGTCGAAGATGAGCCGCGACATCGTCGTCGAGGCCCTGCTCAAGGTCACCGGGTGGGGAATCGCAGAACGCTCCCGCCAGGTGGCGGGAGCGTTCCGGAAGCTGACGGGCCGACGCGTGGAGCAGCCGACCGGGTCCTAAGGCGACCGAGGGGGAGTCGGGCGCCTCAGGGGGTCAGGCGCTGCGGCGGAGCTTGCCGGCGCGCAGCAGGTCGAGGCGCTCGTCCAGGAGCTCCTCGAGCTCACCGATCGTGCGGCGCTCGAGCAGCATGTCCCAGTGGGTACGCGGGGGCTTGGTGGCCTTGGCCTCGGGCTTGGACGCGTCCCGCAGGAGCGCCTCGGCGCCGCAGCGGCACTCCCAGACGACCGGGACGTCCGCCTCGACCGAGAACGGGAGGATGATCGTGTGGCCGTTCGGGCAGTCGTAGTGCGCCTGGAGACGAGGGGCGAAGTCGACGCCCTCCTCGGTCTCCATGCTCTGCGACCCGATGCGCATGCCGCGCAGGGACCTGTTCGCCATGGGTGTGACCTCCGTGCCGGATCGCGGCCGTCGAGTGTGGGTTTCCACCGACGTCAACGGTGGTGAGCTCTTCAGTGTTCCAGCGTGACGTGAAGGCTTCGTGAACGCACGCGGAGAGCGGCGCGCAGGTTTACCGTGCGGGGGTGACGTTCCCCACGCCTGCACCCACCCCGACGCCGCCCGCACGGGACGAACCGCTCCCGACCATGACGTTCCGCCGGCTGGGCGACTCCGGACTGGTCGTGTCGACCGCCGGGCTCGGCTGCAACACGTTCGGCGCCACGCTCCCTGACGAGGGGGTCGGCCCGCTCGTCGACGCCGCGATCGACGCGGGCGTGACGTTCTTCGACACCGCGGACGTGTACGGTGACCGGCCGGGTCGCAGCGAGGAGCTGTTGGGAGAGGCGCTGCGCGGTCGCCGCGACGACGTCGTGGTCGCGACGAAGTTCGGACTCGACGTCGGTGGCCTGAACGGCCCGGACTGGGGCGCCCGCGGCTCGCGGCGGTACGTCCGCCGTGCGGTCGAGGGGTCGCTGCGCCGCCTCCGGACGGACTGGATCGACCTGTACCAGCTGCACCGGCCCGACCCGGCCACGCCGGTCGAGGAGACGCTCGCGGCACTGCACGAGCTCGTCGTCGAGGGCAAGGTGCGCTACGTCGGGTCGTCCAACTTCGCCGCATGGCAGGTGGTCGAGGCCGACTGGACGGCGCGCACGGCAGGGCTGACACCGTTCGTCTCGGCGCAGAACCGGTACAGCCTGCTCGACCGCTCGGTCGAGGCCGAGCTGGTCCCGGCCGCCGAGGCATCGGGCGTCGGCGTCCTTCCGTACACGCCGCTCGCGTCCGGTCTGCTCACGGGCAAGTACCGCCGCGGCGAGGCCGCTCCGGCGGGCTCCCGGCTCACCCGCATGCCGGAGCGGCTGCGCGCCGCGGACTTCGACCGCATCGAGGCCCTCGACGCGCTGGCGGCCGAGTGGGGCGTGGACCTGCCGACCGTCGCGCTGGGTGGGCTCGCCGCGCAGCCGGCCGTCGCCTCGGTGATCGCGGGGGCCCGGACGCCCGAGCAGCTGCGGGCCAACGTCGCCTCGATCCTCTGGGAGCCGGACCTGGCGCAGCTCGCCGCGATCGACGACGCGGCACCCGGCCCGGCCTGACGCCGCGCCGCGTTCAGAGCTCGTCCCAGAGGGCGGCCTCGGGGTCGTCGTCCGGGCCGGTCGCCGGCCAGGGCACCAGCACCGTCGGTCCGTGCGGTCCGACCGTCACGACGGCGGCGAGCGGCACGCCCGCGCGCTGCGCGGACCGCTCGAGCTCGGTCGACCACGTGAGCTGGTCGCACACGTCCTCGTCGGTGTCACCGACGAGCGCCGCGACCACGGAGCCGCCCGCCGCGTGGTGCTCCAGGAGCGACGCGAGGTCGTCGCACAGCAGGTCCGCGAAGCCGGGATCGGGCGCGAGCGGCCGGTCGCTGATGGCGAGCACGAACGGCAGGAGCCGGTCGTCGGCGTCGAGCAGCACGCACCACAGCGCGGCGGGCCCGCGTGCCTCGGGTCCGACGAGCAGGCGCAGGACGCGCGCGGCGTCGGTGGGGGTGCGGATCGGCGAGCCGGACAGCTCGGCGAGGTCGGCGAGGTCGTCGTCGGGACCGTGGGCGTCCCAGTGGCGTGGGGTCATGCGCGCCACGGTGCCCGCCCGCGAGCGCCCGTGGGCGGCCCCGTACGGCGTCTGTGGAGCGGCCGGACGTGGCGCGGGGCTGGGGTCGGGTGGCGACCGGACCGCTAGTCGAGCGGCAGGTCGCCCGCGAAGACCCGGTCGGGGTCGTAGGCGGCGAGCACGCCGCGCAGCCGCGCCATCGTCGCGGGTGGGTACGTCAGCGCCCACCGGCCCGGCGAGGTGTCGAAGCTGCGGTACACGCCCGTCACGGCGCCGCCCAGGCCCGACCAGAGCGCGTCCAGCCTCGGCGCCGAGACCTCGTCGGAGACGGCGGACAGCGAGAAGTTCTGCGTCCGGTGCGCGTACGCGGTCGCGTCGGCCGGCACGTCGTTGACGGCGCCACCGACCGCGCGGAGCTGGGCCATCGGGGCGACGCCGGCGCGCAGGACCTCGGCCAGCGTCGCCGCCACGTCGGGCGTGACGTGCTCGACGAGCCCACCGCGGACGTACGGGCGTCCCTGGCCGTGGTGGCGGGCGTGGTGCGCGGGCACCACGGCGGCGTACGGCAGCTGCTGCGCCTGCTGCTGGAGGACCGGTCCCGCTGCGAGCAGAGGCTCGATCGCCCGCACGGCGGCCTGGGTGTCGTCGCCCGCCCACACGGTCATCGCGTACCCGATCGGCTGCGAGCGGCCGCCGGGGGTGAGCGTGAGGAAGCTCGTGAGCTCGCGTGGCGCGGCCTCGACGAGCGCGGCCCAGTCGGTCACGAGCCGTTCCGGGTCGTGCGCGTCGTACGTGACGACCGCGAGGACGACCTCGTCGAGCGGGACGGCCTCGACGTCGACCGAGGTCACGACGCCCACGTTCGACCCGGCACCGCGCACCGCCCAGAACAGGTCGGGGTCGTGCTCGTCGTCGGTGCGCACCACCGTCCCGTCGGCGAGCACGACCTCCGCGGCGCGGACGCGGTCGAGCGTGAGACCGGTCGAGCGGCCCAGGAGCCCGTGCCCGCCCGCCGTGACGAGCCCACCCACGCCCACGTCACCCATGTCGCCGGACGACACCGCGAGCCCGTGCGGTGCGAGCGCCGCGGCGACGTCGCCCCAGCGGGCGCCCGCCCCCAGCCGCACGAGTCGGCGCTCGGCGTCGAGCACGCGCACGTCCGCCAGTCGCCCGACGTCGAGGACGACTCCTCCGTCGTTGGTGGCCTTGCCTCCGATGCCGTGCCCGCCGGACCGCACGGCGAGCGGCACGTCCTGGCCGCGAGCGAACCGCAGCGCCGCGGCGACCTGGTCGGTCGAGGCGGGCTGGAGCACGAGCCCGGGGGAGCCGGGCCAGATGTACGTCGAGCGGACGGAGCCGTACGCGCGGTCGCCGGGCTCCACGGTGCGCACGCCCGCCGGGACGTGGTCGTACGCGATGCCCGGGAGCCGCGCCGCGAGCGCGGCGACCGAGCGGACGGGACCGCCCGGCGTCCCCGCGGCCTCCCGCTCGGCGGCGACGGCCTCGCGCAGCGCGGGTGCGACCTCCTGGCCGAAGACCTCGAGCGTGTGCGCGTCGTCGCCACCGAGCACGAACGTCGAGAACCCGTGCTCGAGCACCAGCGGGAGCAGCTCGTCGACCCACTGGTCGACGGGACCCTGCAGGAAGCCGGACGACGACGGCGCGAACCCGCCGCTGCCCAGGTTGAGCAGGCGTCGCACCTCGCGCGGGTCGCGCCCGGCCGCGAGCGCGGCCTCGTCGATGCGCGCGTTCGCGGCGGGCACGTCGGTGAGCGTCAGGTAGCCGAGGCTCGGCAGCCAGCCGTCGGCCTGTCGCCCGACGAGCGCGAGCATGCGTGGCTTGTACGCGCCGACCCAGATCGGCACGTCGTGCGCGGGTGCCGGGCCGCGCTTGGCGCCCGTCACGGCGTGGAACGTCCCGCCCGCTCGCAGCACGCCGGCGGCGTCGGTGTCCCACAGACCGCGGATGACGTCGATCGCCTCGTCGAGCGCCTGGACAGCGTCCCCGGGGGACAGGCGCGGCGCGCCCATCGCCTCGATGGCGTCCCAGAACGCGCCGGCGCCCAGGCCGAGCACGGCGCGGCCGCCGGACAGGAGGTCCAGGCTCGCCACCGCCTTGGCGAGCACGGCGGGCGGGCGCAGCGGGAGGTTGAGCACGTTGCCGGCGACCTGGACGCGTTCGGTCGCGGCCGCGACCCACGTCAGCAGGGTCCACGTGTCGAGGAACGCGGGCTGGTACGGGTGGTCCTGGAACGTCACGAGGTCGAGCCCCGCGGCCTCCGAGGTCCGCGCGAGCGCGACGACGCGCTGCGGGTCGGCGGCGGCGGGCGTGAGGAAGCTGCCGAAGGCGAGCTCGTGACCGTAGTCCGGCATCTGTCAGACCTTCCGTGGGGGACGTGCACCTGACGCAACCGTGGGTCGTGCGCGGCTGTTCCACGCGGGGCCCGGCGGCGAATCGTTTCGGGAGGGAACGCGCTTCCCGACGGGTCTTGCGGTCGCCTGTGCACGCTCCCGTACGTTGCGGAGCATGCGACGGACGACGACGTACCGGGCACGATCCGCGATGGCACCGGCCGCCCTCGGCGCTGCGGGCGCGCTGGTGGTGGCGGGGCTCGCCGCGAGCCCCGCGACCGCCGCAGCGGGCTGCTCGGCCTCGTACGCCGTGACGAGCCAGTGGTCCGGCGGGTTCGGCGCGGACGTCGTCGTCCGGAACCTGGGGGACCCGCTGTCCGGCTGGACCGTCTCCTGGTCCTTCCCGGACGGACAGACCGTGAGCCAGGCCTGGAACGCGACCGTCACGCAGTCCGGCAGCACAGCCACGGCGCGCAACGTCGACTGGAACGCGGGCCTCGCGACGGGCGGCTCGGCGTCGTTCGGGTTCATCGGCACGTGGCAGTCGGCCAACGGCGTCCCGACGAGCGTGTCCCTCAACGGGACGCCCTGCACGGGCGCGGTGTCGCCGACGAGCACACCGACCTCGACCCCGTCGAGCAGCCCCAGCAGCACGCCCTCGCCCACGCCCACGGCGTCACCCACGCCCGACCCGACCCCGACGAGCACGACCCCGCCCGCGGGCGCGTGGCAGGCCGAACGCCTGGACCGCGGCCTCATCAGCGTGCGGTCCGGCAGCGGCAACCTCGTGCAGTGGCGGCTGCTCGGTACGGACCCGCGCGACGTCGCGTTCCACGTCTACCGTGACGGCGCGCGCCTGACCGCTTCGCCCCTGACCACCACCACGAGCTACCTCGACGCGGGCGCCTCGTCGTCGGCGCGCTACACGGTGCGCGCGGTCGTGAACGGGATCGAGCAGGCGGCCTCCGCGGCGAGCCTCACGTTCGCGAACGGGTACCTGGACGTGCCGATCTCCAAGCCCGGCGGTGACTACACCGCGAACGACGCGAGCGTCGGCGACCTCGACGGGGACGGGGACCTCGACCTCGTCCTCAAGTGGGACCCGACGAACGCGAAGGACAACTCGCAGTCCGGCGTGACCGGCAACGTGTACCTCGACGGGTACCGGCTCGACGGCACGCGGCTGTGGCGCATCGACCTGGGCCGCAACATCCGCGCCGGCGCGCACTACACGCAGTTCCAGGTGTACGACTTCGACGGCGACGGGGGAGCGGAGGTCGCAGTCAAGACCGCGGACGGCACGCGGTCCGGCACCGGCCAGGTCATCGGCGACGCGAACGCCGACCACCGCAACTCGTCGGGCTACGTGCTGAGCGGTCCCGAGTACTTCACGGTGTTCGAGGGCGCCGACGGCCGGATCGGGGCGACCACGTCGTACGTCCCCGCGCGCGGCACGGTCTCGAGCTGGGGCGACTCGTACGGCAACCGCGTCGACCGGTTCCTCGCCGGCACCGCGTACCTCGACGGTGTGCGCCCGTCGATCATCATGGCGCGCGGCTACTACACGCGGGCCGTCGTCGTCGCGTGGGACTACCGCGGCGGCACCCTCACTCGCCGGTGGACGTTCGACTCGAACAGCTCGAGCAGCGGCAACGCGTCCGTCGCGGGACAGGGCAACCACTCGCTCGCGATCGCGGACGTCGACGCCGACGGGCGTCAGGAGATCCTCTACGGCGCCGCCGCGATCGACGACGACGGGCGCTTCCTGTGGAGCAACGGCACGGGCCACGGCGACGCCGGCCATGTGGGCGACCTCATCCCGAGCCGACCCGGCCTCGAGTACTACAAGGTCACCGAGGACACCTCGCAGCCGAACTCGTGGATGGCCGACGCGCGCACGGGGCAGATCCTGTGGCGTACCGGCTCGGGCAGCGACAACGGCCGCGGCGTCTCCGACGACGTGTGGGCCGGGTCCCCGGGCGCCGAGTCCTGGTCGTCGTCGGACTCGCAGCTGCGCAGCACGTCCGGCCAGGAGATCGGCCGCAAGCCCTCGTCGGCGAACTTCCTCGCCTGGTGGGACGGCGACCCGGTGCGCGAGCTGCTCGACCAGACGCGGATCGACAAGTACGGCACGGGCGGCGACACGCGCCTGCTCACGGCCTCCGGGGTGCACTCGAACAACGGCACGAAGGCCACGCCGTCGCTGTCCGGCGACCTGCTGGGGGACTGGCGCGAGGAGGTCGTCTGGCCGACGAGCGACGACTCCGCGCTGCGCATCTACGCGACCCCGATCACGACGAGCCTGCGGCTGCCGACCCTGCTGCACGACCAGACGTACCGTGTCGCGATCGCGTGGCAGAACACGGCGTACAACCAGCCGCCGCACACCGGCTTCTTCCTCGGCGACGGGTTCAGCGCCCCCGCCTGGCCGGTGATCTACACGCCCTGACGAGCGCCGACGCGGGTCGCGGCGACCGCCGCGCAGAAGGCAGCGACCGCCGGGTCGGTGCCCTCGACCGTGCTCGGGGCGTCACCGGGCGCCAGGAACACCGCGACGAGGCGCGCGCCCGGGTCGGTGTCGAGCCGCGGCAGGTAGGTGTCCCGCCAGGTCCACAGGTTCGGGTGCCGGTACACGTCGCACGCCTCGGCGGGGGAGAGCATCGCGACCGCCCGCTCGAGCTGGGTCCGCGAGAGCGGGAAGGCGGCCGTCCCGTGGGCGTACCCGACGACGTGCGCGACGACCACCCCGGGCAACGGGTGCTCGCCGGAGTTCACGAGCGGGAAGTGCTCGGGCTGTGGACCGGAGGCGCCGGACGGGACGAGCCCCACGCCGTGCGCGGCGGGGCGCACCCACCCGTCGATCGCCAGCTCGAAGGCCTCGCGTGCTGCCGTGATCTCGTCCGCCGTCACCCATCGCGCCATGACCGGCACCCTGTCACGGCCCGCGCCGGGCACCCAGGCATTTCGCGCGGGCCGAGCGCACCGCCTCGCGCGGCACAGGGGTGTCGCGCGAAGGCACGGAGCGGGAGCATGGGCCGATGAGCCTCGTGCAGGTCGCCCAGCGCGCCACCGACCTCGACCGGTCCGCCGCGTTCTACGCCGATCTCCTCGGCCGGGCTCCCGCGGCACGGTTCGAGCCACCATGCCTGGTGTTCTTCGACCTCGACGGGGTCCGGCTGCTGCTCGAGGCGGGTGCGCCGTCGGCGACCCTGTACCTGCGCGTCGACGACGTCGCCGCGACGGTGGAACGACTGCGCGGCGCCGGTGTGCCCGTCGAGGGCGAGCCGCACGTGATCTTCCACCACGCGGACGACGCCCTCGGCCCTGCGGGTACCGACGAGTGGCAGGCGTTCGTCCGTGACCCCGACGGCAACCTCGTCGGACTCGTCGAGCACCGCCGTTGAACCGCGCGCGCGACGACGTCGGGAGCCGCGTCGTCGCTGCTCAGGAACTCGTCGGACGGCGCGTCGCCGTATCGGCGAGCTCGGGCGGCCACACGACCGCGAACCGCTCGCACACGATCTCGTCCTGCTCCGACCACGTGACCCCGCGCGCGGCGCACGTCCGGGTCCAGTAGCGGCGGTGCTCGCGGCGCCACGACTCGAGCGTCCGGTCGTCCTCGCCCTCGTCGTACGCGAAGTCCGCGTCGACCTCGTCGAACGTCGCGAGCCGCAGCTCCGTCGTGCGCAGGACCACGACCGGCCGCCCGGTGCCGTCGCACGCGATCCAGTGCCCGCCGATGCGCGGCAGCGGGTCGCCCACCGCCGTGAACGCGTCGACGAGCTCGGCGGTCGCGCGCTTGGGGCCGTGCGTGACGGCGCGCAGCAGCGCGTCGGCGAGGGCGGGGGAGTCGCCGAAGTGCTCGACGCTGTAGTCGGACGCCGCGGCGGCGCTCGGGTGCGCGGCCGCGTACGCCGCCCACAGCGCGCCGGCGGCCTCGCGGTCGACCTCGGGCAGGGCATCGCTCATGCACGCAGCGTGCCAGCCCGGCGCCGAGGGATCGAGCCGGGGCCGTCCTGCGCGCCGCGCTGTCAGTCGCGCACGTCCGTCAGTCGCGCACGTCGCCGATGCGGATGTGGTTGCCGAACGGGTCGCGGATCGCGAAGTCGCGGCCGTACGGCTGATCCGTGGGCTCCTGCGTGACGTCGACCCCCGCCTCGACCAGCCGGGCGAACGTCCCGTCGACGTCGTCCGTCGTGAACGCGAGCCAGCCACCGCCCGCACCCTTGGTCACCAGGTCGCGCACCTGCTCGGCCGTGGCGTCGTCGTGCGCCGGCGGGCCGGGTCGCTCGAGCAGGATCTGCTTGCGGTCGCCCGGCACCCGGACGGTGAGCCAGCGCATGGCGCCGAAGTCGACGTCGGCACCGACCTCGAGGCCCAGCACGTCGACGTAGAACGCCAGCGCCTCGTCCTGGTCGAGGACGAAGATCGACGAGAGGTTGTTGCGTTCGAGCACGAGAGGCGTCCTGACCTGCGGTTTCATCGATCGTTTGCCGACGACGACCACGCTAGGGGAGCCGGGGGAGATGCGCTTCTCCGAAACTGCTCGGTCGCCCCCACCGCATCGACCACGAGCCCGAGCCAGGCTCCGGCGTCCCGGCCAGCGTCTCGCGGTAGGCCGTGGGGGAGCACCCCACCACCTCGGCGAACGTGCGGCTGAACGTGCCGAGGCTCGTGAACCCGACCGCGAGGCACACGTCGGTGACGCTCGTGCTCGTCGTCCGCAGCAGGAACATCGCGCGCTCGACCCGGCGGCGCTGCAGGTACCGGTACGGCGTCTCGCCGAACACGCGTCGGAACTCGTGCGCGAAGTGCGACGTGGACATCAACGCCACGCGCGCGAGCGATGCGACGTCCAGCGGTGCCGCGTAGGCGCGGTCCATGGCGTCACGTGCACGCAGCAGCCGACGGTTGAGGTCCTCGGCGTCGCGGTTCACGAGCGGCCTGGCGAACCGTGGGCACAGGCGGGGTCGAACGGACGTGCGAACGTCCTGGCAGGCAGCGTCATGCCGGCTGCCAGAGCTCAATGCGGTTACCGTCCGGGTCGGTGACCCAGCCGAAGCGTTCCACGCCGTCCATGTCCTGCGTCTCGTCGTCGACGGTCGCGCCGTGGGCGCGCAGCTGCGCGAGCATCGCGTCCAGGTCGCGGACCCGGAAGTCGAGCATCGTGCGCTGCGTCGGCGCGCCCTCGCTCTGGCAGGGCCCTGGGAGCAAGCCGATAATGCACATTATGTCAGAACGGCCAGAGAGAACGACGGCCCATCTCCGGGACGCCGTCCCCTGTCGTCAGAGGTGGCGCGGGAGCTTGAGGACGTAGCGCTCCTCCGTGACGTCCGGGTCGCGCGGCACCGCCATGCGCTCACCGGTACGCGCGAAGCCCGCGCGCACGTACAGGTCGCCGGCCGCGTTGTTGCCGTCGACGAGCCACAGCGACAGCGTGCGGGCCTTCTCGGCGATCGCGGCCTGGCGCACGGCGTCCAGGAGCGCCCACGCGATCCCCCGGCGACGCGCCTCGGGCGCGACCCAGAGGCTGACGATGTGCCGGTCGTCCGTCGGCGACCCGGGCTCCAGCAGCGTCGAGACGAGCGCACGGACC